>NZ_JBHIWJ010000014.1:0-35894 GCF_041987595.1 Sphingobium sp.
AATATAGCGGGCCGCGCTGAAGGGGTCGGATGCGGCGCCGATAACGTCCAGTTCCGGATCTTCGCTGAGGATCGCGGTCATGGTCTGCCGAACGCTGGCGCTGTCGTCGATGACAAGGACGCGGGTGCGTTTGCGGGTCATCATGCCTTGCTCCGCTGAAAGATGGTGTTGGCAACCTGCGTGAGCGGCAGGTTGAAGCCCTGGATCGATTCCGAATGGCCCAGGAACAGATAGCCGTTGGGGGCAAGCCTCTCCGCCAGGCGGGCGACGACGGCCTTCTGCGTCGGTTTGTCGAAATAGATGAGGACGTTGCGGCAGAAGATGAGGTGCATGGGACTGCCGACCGGATAGGAAACGTCCATCAGGTTGAGCCGGGCAAAGCCGATCGCGCTGCGCAGAACCGGGGCCATGCGGATGTCGCGGCGCGTCCGGTCGACCGGGCGCATCACGTATTTTTGGGCAAGGGCAGGTGGCACCGGGTGAATCTGATCGGCTGGGTAAATGCCTCGGCGCGCCGTTTCGAGGACTTCGGTGTCGAGGTCGGTGGCCAATATGCCGTAGGAGAAGGCGCGGGTTCGAGTGGCGAAGTCATCCAGCATCATGGCGAGCGTATAGGCTTCCGGCCCGGTGGAGCAGGCCGAACTCCATGCGCGGATCGTGGCCACGCCTTCGCTCGCCAGAGCGGGCAGGGCGGTACGCTCCAGAAAGTCGAAATGGGCTGGTTCGCGGAAGAAATCGGTCTTGTTCGTCGTCACCGCGTTGATGAGGTGGAGCGCTTCGCCAGCCAGATGGCCTTCGTCGAACAGATAGGCGCAGTAGCTTTCGATATTCGGTCGGCCGACGGCGCGCACCCGGCGGCGCAGCCGCCCCTCCAGCATGGTGAGCTTGCCTTCGGGCATCTTGATGCCGGAATAGTCATGGATAAACCCGGCAAGCCGCGTGAAATCGCGCTTGCTGAGATGGTCGCTGGATGCGGCTTTGCTGGCTGCGGCTTGGGGCATGGAAAGGTTCCGGCGTGGGAGTGTCGGTTCCTCCCCCATCTTGCGATGGGGAAGGATCGTTCAGGCTGCGATCAGCGCGGCCTCACTTTCGTCGGTGAAGATGGCCTTCACATCGACCAGCACGACAAAGCCATCGTGCCGGCGCACGACACCGGCGATATAGTCCGACGGCCAGGCGGCGCCGATGTCCGGCGCCCCCTCGATCTGGTCGGAGCGGAAGCTGCCGACCTCGATCACCCGGTCGACCACCAGTCCCAGCAGCAACTGACGGTCGACCAGCGGCACCTCTATGACGAGGATGCGGGTGGCCGCCGTCGGTTCGGCGCGTGCAAGACCCAGGCGCAGCCGGAAATCGATGGTCGTGACTCCCTGTCCCCGCAGATCCGTCAGGCCCAGCAGATAGTCCGGGCCACCGGGAATTTGGAAAGTGTCGCGATAGTCGAGGATCTCCTTCACGAAACCCACCGGCACGGCGAAGACTTCCACACCGAGGCCGAAGGTCACGGCCTGGATTTCCTCGACCTCGCTCATGCTGCCTGCGCTCCGAAATCGGCATCTTCCGCATCGGGACCGCCAAGGTTTAGGTCCAGCGCGAAGCCTGCGACGCGCGCCTTCTGGTCGGCGATCGACCCCGGCTTTACTTTGGCCACTGCCGGACGGGAGTGCCGGGCGATGGCTGCGGAAGCTGGCCGGCGCTTGCCGGCGGCAGAGCGGTCGTCGATCCGGAAATAGGCGATGCTGGCCTGCAGTTCCTCGGCCTGCGCGGCCAGTTCCTCCGATGTGGTCGAAATCTGCTCCGACGCGCCCGCATTCTGCTGCGTCACCTTGTCGAGCTGCTGGATCGCCTCGTTGATCTGGGCGGCGCCAATATCCTGTTCGCGGCAGGCAGCGCTGATCTCGGATACCAGCTCGGCGGTGCGGCGGATGTCGGGGACAAGTTTGGTCAGCATCTCGCCTGCTTCGGTGGCGGCCCGGACCGTGTCGGTCGACACTGCGCCGATCTCGGCAGCTGCGGTCTGGCTGCGCTCGGCCAGCTTGCGCACTTCGGAGGCGACGACGGCAAAGCCCTTGCCATGTTCGCCCGCACGGGCGGCTTCGACAGCGGCGTTTAGCGCGAGCAGGTCGGTCTGGCGCGCGATTTCCTGCACGATGCCTATCTTTTCCGCGATGGTGCGCATGGCGCCCACGGCCCGGTCGACGGCGACGCCGCTGGCTTCGGCATCCCTGGACGACTGGCGCGCAATCTTTTCGGTCTGCGCGGCATTGTCGGCATTCTGCTTGATGTTGGCCGCCATCTGCTCCATCGAGGCGGAGGCTTCTTCGGCCGCAGCAGCCTGTTCGGTCGCGCCCTGCGAAACCTGTTCGCTGTTGGCGGACAGTTCCTGGCTTCCTGCGGAGACATTTTCCGCCGCCGCGCCTGCGTCGCCCACGACGCCGCGCAAGCGATCGACCATGCGGACCAACGCATGGCCGAGCATGTCCTTGTCCGACAGCGGCCTGTGATCGACGGTCAGGTCGCCGCTCGCGATCTTGTCGGCCAGATTGGCGCTGACGCGCAGATTGGCGGTCATGCCGTTCACCGTGTCGACCAGATCCTTGATCTCGTCATTGCTGCTGACCTTGACGTCCTGTTCCAGATCGCCGATCGCGACGGCGCTGACCACTGTGCCGATATTCCTGAGACCGCGCGACACGATCATCGATACCCAGACAGCGCCGGCGGCGGCAACCAGCAGTGCAAGAGCGGCGACGGTAATGACCATCATGCGGGCATTGGCGTAAAGCTCGTTGGTGTCGCGGTCGACCTGCTGCATGTCGGCCTGCGCAAGTTCGACCAACTCCTCGGTTTGCTTGGAAATGCGGTCGTTGATGAGGCGCCCTTCGCCAAGGGAGAGCGCGGAAGACGCCTGATTGTCGTCGTTGCGGGCAAATTCGCGGATCCGGTCGTCCAGCGGCTTGAACTCCTCGAAGCTGGCACGAATGGCGCGCCAGCCGGCCTTGCCCTTTTCGGATGAGATATTCTCGCCCTTTGCGGCCAGTTCCTCAAAGCTCGCGCGCGCCTTGGTTGCCTTTTCGTCGAAGGTGCGGACCAGCGTCTTGTCATTGGTCAGCGCCATGCTGCGCTCGTTGCGGGCAAGGTCGCCAAAGGCAGCGCGCACCCCCAGCGCCGTTTCAAGGCGGGCGGCAGGTCCGTTGATGAGGTCGGTGATCGCGGAGTTCAGGATCGACATACGGGAAACGGCGATCAGACTGACCGCCAGCAGCATCACGATAACGAGGGCGAAAGTCGCCCCCAACTTCATTTTAATGGTGGCACGCATGGGGAGCAATCCTTCGTAAGCGTGGAGTTCAGATCAGGGAACCAGGGTCAGATGCGGGTCCGACGGCCGGCCGGGCGCGTCGGGCGACCGGAAAATTGCGGGCAGGTCGGGCAGCAGGACGACGCTTTCTTCGCGGCGCACCAGTTCCCGGACGAAATCGCGGCGCCAGCGCATGCCGAGCATGGGCGGTTCCTCGCTGGACCGGCGGCAAAGGGTCGTCACCTCATGCACGCGGTCGGTACGCAGACCGACCAGAAGCGCCTCGCCATCGAGGTCGAGTTCAATGACCACGATCCGGCTGTCGACGGTTGCTTCCCTGTCCTTTGGCGCGGCGGGCATGCCGAAGGCAAGGCGCAGGTCGGCGAGGGGGATGATCTTGCCACGGAAGTTGACGACGCTGCCAACCATAGGCGTTGCCCCCGGCACGGCGGTTTCGGGCAGCAGGTCAACGATTTCCTGCACCAGCACGGCTTCCAGCGCGAACGTTTCGCCTGCAAGATCGAAGGTCAGCACTTCCAGTTCACCCTGTTCGTCCCAGGGCGTCGGCGTCTTGATGCTATCGGTCATTATGGTCAGCCAGCGGCGCGCAGCCGCTCCTCCTGATTGCGGCTTAGGTCGACAAGCTGCGCAACGTCGAGGATGAGGGCGATGCCGCCGTCTCCCAATATGGTCGCACCGGCAAAGGTCGCGACATTGTCGTGCAGCGAGGACATAGACTTGATAACGGTCTGGTGGCTGCCGATGATCTGATCGACCACCAGACCGACCCGTTCCGAGCCCGTCGCAATTACGACGATCTTCTGGAACGCGTCAGGCTTGCTTCCCGTGGCGAACATTTCGCGCAGCCGCAGGAAGGGCACCAGACTGTCGCGCAGCGTGATGAAGCTGCGCCCGCGCGTCCGCATATCCTCCTCCAGCGAGAGTTCGAGACATTCCTCGACGGTTGCCAGCGGTATGACATAGCGGCCCGATCCGACCCGCACGAGCAGGCCCTCGATGATCGCCAGCGTCAGCGGGATGCGCAGGGTGATGACCGACCCTTTGCCGGGCGTGCTGGCGATGTCGATCGCGCCGCGAAGGCTTTCGATCGTGCGCTTGACCACATCCATGCCGACCCCGCGCCCGGACAGGTTCGTTACTTGCGCGGCGGTGGAGAAGCCCGGATGGAAGATCATCTGGAGCAGGTCCTGATCCGCCAGCGTCTGGCCCGGTTGGATCAGACCCTGCGCTTCCGCCTTGGCGCGAACGCGGTCGCGGTCGATCCCACGCCCATCGTCACGGATGGTGATGAGCACTTCGCCGCCAGCCTGATGGGCGGACAGGGTGACGGTGCCGGTGGCGTGCTTGCCCGCTGCGGCGCGGCCTTCGGGCGTTTCAAGGCCATGGTCGCAGGCGTTGCGGATCAGGTGAACCATCGGGTCCGCCAGCCGCTCAATCACGGTCTTGTCGACCTCGGTCGTCTCGCCCTCGGTAATGAGGTCGATGCTCTTGCCCGTTTCCCGCGACAGGTCGTGAACGAGACGGCGAAAGCGATTGAAGAGCGACGCCACCGGCATCATGCGCAAGACCATCATCGTGTCCCGCAATTCGCCGGCCAGCCGCTCGATCTCTTCCGATACGGACCGCAGCACCATGTCATGGCCGCTGCCCTGCGCGAGCTGCGACAGACGGCTTTGCGCGATCACCAGTTCGCCGACCCGGTCCATCAACTCGTCCAGCCGCTCGGCGGGAACGCGGACGCTTTCGTCGCCCTTGGGAGCGCTGGCGGGACGGGTGGTTGTTTCGGCGCGGGCTGCAGGGGGAGGACTGGCCTCGACCGCAAGCGGCTGGCAGTCCAGTTCCATGTCGTCCATCACGAAGATGAAAATATCCTCGATGGCGCTCATCGGAACGTCGCCGCGCAGTTCCACTTCCCAACCGATGTGGTTTTCGGTCGGAACCAGATCGGCCAACGACGGAATTCGGTCTGTCAGCGCGCGGACGGCGCAAGGGCCAAGTTCGCGCAACTCGTCGAGCAGCATCAGCGGATTTGTCCCGTTCGCCATGGCATCGGGCGGCAGCCGGAAGCGAAGCCGCCAGCCCGACGCGCTGCCCCGATCCGAAGGGACAGCCGCGACAGAAACCGAGCCGGCCTCCACCACCGCGCCCGCGGTCCGGATCGCGGCCTGGAGCCGGGCCAATATCGCGTCGCCCGCTGCCCGATCCTCTGCCCCGTCGACCAGCGCGCGCATATGGTCTTTGGCGGACAGGATCACCGCGACCAGTTCCTGCGTTGCGGGAGCCAGCCCTTTACGCACGCGGTCGAAGGCGCTCTCGCAATGGTGGGTGAAGGTAGCCAGCGCGTCGAAACCGAACATCGCGCCCGAGCCTTTGAGCGTGTGCAGGCCGCGAAACACCTCGTCCACCAGCGCGCGGTCATCCAGCCTTCCGGTAAGGTCCAGCAGGCCGTGTTCGATCTGGTCAAGCAGATCGCCTGCCTCCACGCGAAAGGCGGCGATCGGGTCCTGCCCGCTCACCGGCCCAGAACCTTGCGCGCCACGCGGATCAGCTGGTCGGGGACGAATGGCTTGACCAGCCAGCCGGTGGCCCCGGCAGCCCTTGCCTGCGCTTTTATGGTATCATCGGATTCGGTGGTCAGGAAGATGATCGGCGTGCCGCAATAGGCCGGGCGCTGGCGCAGTTCGCGGATCATGGTCAGCCCGTCCATATTGGGCATGTTGAGGTCAGTGACGACCATGTCGAACTGAGCGGCGTCGGCTCTTTGCAACCCTTCCACACCGTCGCCAGCCTCTGTCACGGCATAGCCTGCGCCCGACAGCGCGATGCGGATCGCCATGCGCAGGCTAGGGGAATCGTCCACTGTCAGGATCGAGGCGGTCATTGCGGCAATTCTCCATGGAACCAGAAATCGAGATCGGCGGGGTCGTGGGCGAAACCGGCGCGGATCAGCAGGGCGGCAATTGCGCCACCTGCCGGGCATGCTAGTTTCACACCCCCCGGCAAATAGGCGCGGGCTGCCTGCACGGCCTGAATGAAACTGAGATCGGCATCCGTCACCATGCCGATGTCGAGCGTCAGCGCCGGATGCTCTGCACAGGCTCTGCGCAACGTTTCGACGAAACCGGCGATCGTTCTTACCGTTATGGATGGTGGCGCATGTAACAGGAAATCGACAGCATCGGTCATCGTTGCAATTCCGCGATATGGGCTTTCCTTACCATTATAGAGGCGGGGCACCGGAAATGGGGGAAAGGCCCCGGTTTCGTTGCGAAAAGCTGCGCGCCCAAGGGGCTCGAAACAAAGACGCTCCGCTCCTCCCGGGGAAGAGCGGAGCGCCAGCAAGCTGACCGTTCGGCGAAGGGGCGGAGAGGGGATGGCCGTTCCCTCCCGCCTCTGCCCAGCGCTTTAGAAATCGAGCCAGTCGTCGGCGGAGGTCATTTTGCTCATCGCCTTGGGCGCTGATGCCGCGGCGGGCGTGAAGCTCACCGGCGTGTTGCGCGCCGGGGCGAGGGCAGGCCGGTTCCCGATGCTGAACATGGAGGCGCGATCCGCCAGCGCCGTCACTTCGCTGCTGAGGTTGCGCGCAGCGGCGGAAGTCTCTTCTACCATTGCGGCATTTTGCTGCGTAGCCTGATCCATCGTGCCGATCGCAGCGCTGATCTGGGTTATGGTGGAGGACTGCGCCTGATTGTCGGTCGCTATTTCACTCAACAGCGTGTGAACTTCGGTAACGTCGGACGAAATATTCTGTAGCGCGCCGTCCACCTTCTGCACTGCCTCGACTGCGGTGCCGATATCGGCTTGCGTTGCGGTCAACTGTTCGCGAGCGCGCTTGGCCTCTTCCTCCGATCGCATGGCGAGAGCGGAGACGAGGTCTGCGACCACCGCAAAGCCACGGCCTGCATCGCCCGCGCGCCCAGCTTCCACGGCGGCGTTCATTGCAAGCACGCGGGTCTGGAAGGCGATCTTGTCCAGACCTTCGATCACGCTGTCGATGCCCTTGGCGCTTTCGCTGACGCGGCCCATAGCCTGCACGGCTTCGTCAGCGATGCTGCGGCCGGAATCGACCACGACCATTGCCCCGTCGGCGCGCTGCACGGTGCGGCCGGCTGCGGCGGCGGTAGCACGCAGGCGGTCGTCCATCTGGGTGATCGCGGCGGACGTTTCCTCCAGGCTCGCCGCGTTGCTTTCGGTCCGGCGGGCCAGATCCTCAGAGGCCTGGGCGATTTCGCCCGATCCGGTCCGGATGGCGACGGCGCTGTCGGCCACCGCGCCGATCAGTTCGCGCAGAGAAGCAAGGGCGGCGTTGAAATTGGTCTTCAGTTCCGCATAGGCTGGCGGGAAGTCGGCGTCGATGGTGCGGCTGAGGTCACCTTCCGTCATCGCGGCCAGGCTGTCGCGCAGGGAGGCGGTGACGGCCTGTTGCTCGGCTGCGATGCGGGCATCGGCTTCAGCGCGCTTTTCGCCGGCGACGCGGAAATGGTCGAGAGCGACGGCGATCTGGCCGATTTCGTCCTGACGCTCCCGATAAGGGATGTCTGCCTTGCCGCCGTCCGCCAGAGTGGAGGTGACAGTGGCAATGCGCGACATCGGCAGGGCGACAGAGCGATTGATGATGAACCAGATCGCCGCAATGCCCGCAACACCCGCAATGGCGAGAAGGATCGACAGGATGATGGCGGTTTTCGCCGTCTCGGACCCGGCCTTTGCCGATATTCTGGAGCGTTCGCGCGACATGTCGATCAGCTTGCCGGCCTGATCGATCACCGCGCGGGAGCGGATTTTGCCTTCTTCCTTGATCATCGCCATCGCGGCGGGCAGGTTGCCTGCACCGCGCAGGGCGAAGATGCGTTCGTTGGTCTCGTTGAGATCGGCGACCTTCTGACGCAGCGCGTCTACATCGCTCCGGAAGTCCTCGCCCGCGACCTGCTCATAGTCGTCGATCAGCTTCGACAACATGTCCGCTCCCTTTTCCAGCCGTCCGCGCAGGCTGGCTTCTTCCTTTGCATTGACCGCGTTATAGTAGCTGTAGACGATGATGCGCTGTTCCTTGATGCCGCTCATGATGTCGGCAAGGCCCGACATGCTTGCCAGGCCACGGTTTACGTGGCGCTGGGCGATCGAATCCAGTTCCCGCGTCGAGTAATAGCCGTTGAAGCCGACGATGCAGAGCAAGACGGCAAGAATGGAGAATGCGGCAAGCAGCTTTTTGGGCAGCCGCCAATTGTCGAGAAAAGCCAACATGGTGATTCCATTTCCAGATGAGTGATCGGTCCTGAATCATTTTAGAACGACAAAGGGGCCCGACGGGGCGAAGGCCCGCTAAAAAGCGGCCGGCTATTGCTGGAGCATTCCGCGCCAAAAGAGGAAGCCGTTGTAATGCTGCGCGCTTTGGACACGAAAAAGGCCGGAATGGCGAACCATCCCGGCCTTTCCCGGACGATCGGCCCTTCTGATGGGGGGCTGAAGGACCGGCCGAACCGTCAGTTTTCTGTTGGCCGCATGATGCGAGCCGCCGTCGACCGCTTTCAGCCGACTTCAGAATGGCTTAACGGAACAGCGACAGGATCGTCTGCGGCGCCTGGTTGGCGATCGACAGGGCCTGGACGCCCAGCTGCTGCTGGACCTGAAGGGCCTGAAGATTCGCCGATTCCTTCGCCAGGTCTGCGTCGACGAGGTTACCGATGCCGGTGGTTACCACGTCGGACAGCTTGCTGGTGAAGCTCAGCTGACCCTCGATCTTGCGCGAAGCGGCGCCCAGGTCGCTGAGGCTGGTGTTCACGGCGGTGATTACGGTGTCCAGCGTGCCGACCATCGTTTCAGCGGTGGCCTGCGTGTTGATGCCGCCGGTGCCGATTGCGGTGTCCACCGACGTGTCGAACGCCTGGTTCGCAACGTCCAGCGTGTCGGTGCCGGTGGCGACCTTCAGCGACTGGAGAGCGGCGACCGAAGTCGTGCCGGTGAAGGTCGAATCGAGCAGGTTGGTGTTGTTGAATTCCGACGATTCGATGATCGTGGTGATCTGTTCCTTCAGAGCGGTGAAGTCCTTGTCGATCGCCGCGCGGCTGTCGGTGTCGAGACCCGCGTCGGCGGCTTCATAGGCCTTCGACTTCATCTGGTTCAGAATGTCGGAAACCTGCTCCGCACCAGCGATCGCGGTGTCGGTCACGCTCTTCGCGTTGTTGAGCGAGGAGGTGACCGCGTTCAGGCCGCCCAGGTCGCCCCGGAGAGTCTGCGCGATCGTGTATTTGGCCGAATCATCCTTGGTCGAGCTGACAGCCAGACCAGTGTTGATGCGGCTCTGCGTGACATCCATCTTGCTGTTGGTCGCGTTCAGGCTCTGGAGAGCCGCCATGGCACCAGCATTGGTGTTAACCGAAAACGCCATTTTTCATTCCTTCCAGAATATTGAGACCGACTTCTGCGGTCTGTGACGGGAGAGCGCCGCCACGCGCATGGCCCAAGTTCTGCGGGTCATGCTTTATTCTAGGAATGTTTTGGAACGACCTGACGCAATCCGAAGATTTTTATTTGCGACAATTTGGATAGACGGGAAAGAAAACAGCCCGCCTCCACCGGAGATATGGCGGAGGCGGGCTGCGTCGAGATGATCCGCACGGTCCTGCGAAGAGCGGACGCGTTCTGATTTCATCCCCTAAAAGGGAAACAGCGCATCGTAAATCTGCTGGCCCCATCGCGCCTGCTGAGCGTCGGTCAGCTGGCCGCGCCCGCCATAGCTGATTCGGGCATCAGCAATCTGGCTATGCCGGATGCTGTTGTCGCGAGAGATGTCTTCCGGCCTGATAGTACCAGTCACCACCAGTTCACGCAGTTCATAATTGACGCGAACCTCCTGCCGTCCACGGATCAGAAGATTGCCGTTGGGCAAAACCCCGACCACGGACGCCGCCATTGTCATGTTGATCTGCTCGTTGCGCGATGTCTTGCCTGCGCCAACGGCGCTCGAAGAAGAACTGGTATCGACCAGACTGGCCGGATCGGGATTGCCGGGCAGGATCTTGCCGATCTTGCTCTCCAGCCCCAGCAGCGCCGCGATGCCGCCGCTTTCGCTGCCCGACCGGGTGCGGGAGGTGCTGTTGTCGACACTGGCGCTATCGGCGATGTTGATCCGGATGGTGACGATGTCGCCCACCCGCGATGCGCGCTGATCGCGAAAGAAGGCGCCCGCGCCTGTGCGAAACAGGGATGCGCCGCGGGAGTCGCCTTCGGCTGAATTATCGGAACCGCCGCGGCCCAACGTCGACTGATTGCCGATCGAGGGTTCGATGCGGGGGGCAACCGGCGTTTCGGCCTCGCTCATCTTCGGCGGCTTGCCTATCTGGCCGAGCCGTCCGACGGCGCCACAGCCCGACAGCAGGGATGCGGCGATCATGGTGGGCAGGATATATTTCATGGTTTCCCTCACTGGCCGATCATGCGGACCTGTCCGGGCCGGTCGGCCACGGCGTCGAGCGTGCGGTTGGTGCTGAGATTGAGGACGCGCACCGGCTGTCCCCTGGCCGCGTCGCCAAGCGACCGGCCGCTGGCGGTGATGCGCAGCGCCCCCGATATCAGCGCGATCGTCACGGCCTCACCCCGCCGGATTACCCGCGGGGCGGCGATGTCGTTGACACGTACCGGATTGCCGGCGCTCAGGCGGCGGAGCGCCTCCTGCCCCGCTGCCTCGCGCGGCGCCGTTGCGCTGCGTGCCAGGGCGAATGGCAGTGGCGCGCTGGTGAAATCCGACGCGCTCAGCATTTCGCCCTTCTCCACCGTGCGGCTGAGGACGGGGGCATCGGCGGTTGGCGCGGCTGCGGCGAGCAGGGCAAGGGCGATCATCATCAGCGCAACTGCGTCGAGGTGGCGAGCATTTCGTCGGCGGCCTTCACCACGCGGCTGTTCATCTCATAGGCGCGCTGCGCAGTGATGAGCGAAGTGATTTCGGACACCGGATTGACGTTGGAGGCTTCGACGAACCCCTGCGTCAGCGTGCCGAAGGAAGGCTCACCTGGCGTCGATACGGTGGGCTGACCCGACGCGCCGGTTTCAAGGAACAGGTTGGAACCCACCGCCTCCAGTCCCGCTTCATTGACGAAGGTCGCCAGTTCGAGCTGACCCACCGTCTGCAACTCGGCCTGACCGTCGATCTTGACCTGCACTTCGCCCGTTTTGGAAACGACCACATCCAGTGCGCCCTGCGGGATGGTGATGTCGGGCTGCACGCGATAGCCGTCGCTGGTCACCAGTTCGCCCTGATCGGACAGCTGGAAGGAGCCTGCGCGGGTATAGGCAAGATCGCCGGAGGGCAGCATGATCTGGAAATAGCCCGGCCCGTCGATCGCCATGTCGTAACGGTTGCCGGTATTGGTGAGCGCGCCCTGTTCGGTGATGCGATAGACGCCGCCCGTGCGCACGCCCGCGCCGATCTGGATGCCCGACGGCACTTTCGTCCCATCCGCGCTGGTCGCAGCACCGGGGCGCGACACCTGCTGGTAGAGCAGGTCCTGGAACTCCGCCCGTTGCCTCTTGAAGGCGGTGGTGTTCATATTGGCGATATTGTTGGAGATGACGTCGACATTGGTTTGCTGGGCAAGCATGCCGGTAGAAGCGATGGATAGCGAACGCATGGATGCTCCTTTGCGTGGGATTGAAAGTGCGGGAGAAAGTTGGTCGTCAGTTGATCCGGCCGAGACGGTTGATCGCCTGCTGACGCATGTCGGCCATATCCTCCGTCATGCGCTGACTCGTCTGATAGGCACGCATGATGCCGACCATGTTAGTCGTCTCGACGATCGGCTCGACGTTGGAAGCTTCGACGCCACCGCTGCGGAGTTTCGTCTGGGCGGCGGGCATCAGGCGACCGCCGGCGCCGGTCAGCATCCCGTCTCCGCGCACGTCGAGCATGTTTTCGTCGGCAAAGCTGGTGACGGCCAGCCGCCCGACAGCGGTGTCGCCGGCCATCACCGATCCGTCCTGCGCGATGGTGACGTTGCGCATCTGATCGGCCGGAATGTTGATCGGGCGCCCATTCTCATCAAGCAGCCTTTGGCCGCCGGAAGTCGCCAGATCGCCATTTTCCAATATCTTGACGAAGCCTGCGCGGGTGTAGGCGGTCGATCCGTCGCCGCTTTCGACGTTCAGATAACCCGGTCCCTCGATCATCACGTCCAGCGGATTGCCGGTCGACTGAAACGATCCCTGCCGCGCGTCGTGGATCGCGCCGAAATCGAGCACGAAGCTGGTCTTGCGCGCGTCCTCGACCGGAGCCTGTTTCACCTCCTCTACATATTCGTGAAACAGTGCCTGTTCGCGCTTGAAACCAGCCGTATTGGCGTTGGCGATGTTGTTCGCCGTAATGTCCATTTGCCGGCGCAGGGCCTGCTCATGGCTCAGCAGAACGAAGGAGGAAACGTCCATTCCGGGCACCTTGCTGAAAAAGATGATGATAAATGCCGCTAGGCAGAAATTGCCGCGCTTCCCTCCTATAATAGAGGCATGAACGCCAAAGCGGACGCGGACGACGATAATCGGCGCTCCGGTCCATGCTTCAAGGGGAACGAAAGTGGCGAGTGACGCGATCATTGACGTGACACCGATTGAGGTGCGCAGGAACGGGCCGAAAAACCGCAAGAAACTGGTTGCAGTGGCGGGGGGCGCGATACTGTTGATGGCTATGGCCGGGGGCGGCGCCTGGTGGATACTGCGCGACCGGGGCGGTGAGCATGAGGCTGCGCCTGTAGCGGCTTCTGCCGGCACTGACAGTTCATCCTATATTGAAGTGCCACCCGTCATCGTGAATTTGCGCAGCGGCGATGGGCAGGCGCGTTTCCTCAAACTGCGGTTCATTCTGGTTGCGGCAGATGCGGGCAAGGTCGAGGGGATCAAGGATCGCCTGCCGGTGGTGCTTGACGCGCTGCAACCCTTTTTGCGCGAACTGCGGCCCGATGACCTGGCTGGATCCGCTGCCGTCTTCCGCATCAAGGAAGAGATGATGGCGCGGGCGACGCAGGCTCTGGGCACGGGGAGCGTGCGTGATGTGCTTATCCAGGATCTGGTGCAGCAATGAGCGACGATTTCGACGATTTCGTTCTTCCCGACCCGCCGAAGATGACGCCCGGCGATGGCGACACGTTCGATCAGGCCGGCATCGATGCGCTGTTCGGCTTCGCCGATGCGGGTCCGCAACAGCCCAAAAGCGGCCTGAAGGCCGTCATCGAATCCAACGTCATCAGCTATGAACGGCTGCCGATGCTGGAGGTGGTATGCGAACGCATGGTCCGGACCTTTGCGACCAGCATGCGCAACCTCACCTCCGACGCGATCGACGTGAGCCTTGAGGAAATCACCTCGACCCGCTTTGGCGAGTTCATGAACCATGTCGCCTTACCCGCCATGTTTGGCGTGTTCAAGGTGCGCGAATGGGAGAATTTCGGGGTCATCACCGTAGATAGCGGCCTTATCTATGCCGTGGTCGACGCGTTGCTGGGCGGCCGGCGAGGCAATGCGCCCATGCGGGTCGAAGGCCGCGCCTTCACCACGATCGAGACGCAACTGGTCTGGAAGATGATCGAACTGGCGCTGGAGGAACTGTCCGCTTCCTTCGAGGCGGTCGAGCCTGTGACGATGGAGTTGGAGCGGATCGAGGCCAGCCCCCGCTTTGCCGCTATTGCTGGGCCGAGCAACATCACTGCCGTCGCCACTTTCCGCGTCGACATGGAAGGGCGAGGCGGTAAGTTCAGCGTGCTGCTGCCCTACGCCACGCTGGAACCGGTTCGCGCCAAGCTGCTGCAACGGTTCATGGGTGAAAAGCTTGGCCGCGACCGCATGTGGGAAACGCATATGGCCAGCGAGTTAATGGACACGGCTGTTACCGTCGATGTCGTGCTGGGCGAAAAGCAGATGCCCTTGCGCGAAGTCACGAGCCTGAAGGTGGGGCAGACGATCGCGCTCAATCGCAGTCCCGATGATGCTCTGCAGGTCCAGTGCGGCGGAATGCCTCTCGGTCAGGCGCATATCGGCCAGCGTTCCCAGAATATCGCCATTCGCATGGCAACCGACATCTCGAAAGGATTTTCCCGATGACGTTCGTAACCCTTGTCAACATGATCATGATATTGCTGAGTGCGGCTGTGATCCTCCAAACGATGCGCATGGCCCGGAATATGCGCGAAATCCGCGGCTCGGCGCTGAATGATAGCGTCGCACGGCTGGAGCATGCCGCGGATCAGGCGAAACTGGTGCTGGGCCAGATGAAGAGCCTGCTCGCAACCGAAGTCGTGGCGCAGGGCCGCGCCGTTGCGGCAAGCGAAGCGTTGCGCGATGAACTGTCGGTGATGGTCGGCATCGGCAATGCCGTGGCCGAACGCATATTGGAAGCCGCCGCGATGCAAAAGGACGCAACGAGGGTCGATGCGACGAAAAAAGCAGGCGGCGACCGCCGTCAGGGCGCGCGCAAGACCCGCTCGCGGACTGCTGCTGGCCGCCGCAAATCCTCCTCCGCGAGCGCGCTGGCTGATGTGCCGGTCGCGGGACACGCATGAAGGCGTTGGCAAAAGGGGGCGGCAGCGGACTGCTGCCCTTTGCGCGCCGCCCGTCGACCCTGTTGATCGGTGCCGCTGGTGTGGGCGTCATCGCAAACGCGCTGGCGCTGGCCGCGCCGTCCGGTTCCGACGGCATGGTGACGCGGTTGGGCGTGTCCTTGCAGGACAGCATGGCCCAGCATGACCGTGCTCTCGCAGCGGAAAAGCGCAAGCTCGACATGCGCGAGCAGGCGGCGAAAGCTGGGGAGGCGCGGCTTGCCGCTGAAATGCGTGCCCGGCAGGGCGGGCCCGCTGCGTCCAATCCGGCGCCGGGCGTGTCGCCTGAGCCGAACCAGCCCTATGACGATCTGGCTCGCATTTACCAGACCATGAAGCCGGGGCGTGCCGCACCCATCTTTGAGAAGCTGGATCTGGAGGTGCAAACGCAGGTTGCGCGCCGGATGCGGGAACGGTCTGCCGCTCTGCTGATGGCTGCGATGAGTCCCAATTCGGCGGCGGAACTAACGATGTCGCTGGCAGGACGGAAGGTGATACAGCAGAAACAGGTCGCGCGGAGCCGCGGTTTATCGACAGGGGCCCCGCCCGCCGGGGGGCGATAGAGCTTGCAGCAGTTGGAAAGCTGCTCCAGCTCGCAAAAAAGGCCGCTCTTCGTCAGGGAGGGCGGCCTTTTTTGGATATCCGGCTAGAAGACAATCATTCTGGCATCGCCGACACTTTCACGATCAGCACCTCGGCAATCCTCTTGTCCATGCCCTTAAGCGCATGAGTCAGCGCGGAGGAAAGCCGTGCCGCATCCACCGCCGAAAAGGGCGAGGCATGAAGGCGCGCAAATTCGATTGCCGCACTTAGTCCCGCCATCCGCAATTCGGGCATGCGCCGCGCCAGCTCCGCTGCACCATCGGCGTCGCGGGCCTGCAACACGACGGAGACGCGCAGCGCTCCCTCGATCCGGCTGGCGTCGATTATCGGGACGCTGATCTCTTCCATGGTGATGAAAGAACCGGCCTGCCCTTCTTCGGCACGGCTCGGCGTGGCGCTCAGCAGAGATGCCGCCACGATGGCGCTCGGAAACAGGGCGGAACGAGGCATGCAAATTCTCCGGACAGGGCGCCGCGCCAGATTTGAACGGTCATCCCGCCGCCTCAACGCGCTTCTCTCTCTATAATAGAGGGAAATATCTTGAGGCAGGTGCAGATGAGCAGCGATCAGCGGCCCGGCAAGGTCCGGGTCTTTTCCTCCGGCATGAAGGCGACCGTTCCCGCTTCGCCATCGGCCCGCCGCCGGGGCGATCGGATAGAAGAAGCGCCTTCGTCCGTGCCGCCGACGCCCGTCGTGGGACCGGCGCTAAAGGGCCGTTTCCTCCTGTTGGCGGGCCTTTTCCTGCTGGGATGCGCGATCGGCGGCGCCTTGCTTGCCTGGTCCGGCCTGATGGGACCCAAAGGATGAAGCGGTTCTTTCTCCTCACTTCAGCCGCGCTGCTCGTGGGAGCGGACCTGCCGCCGCGGCCCAGCCTGCCTGTCGCTCGCTTGCCGGGCTTTGCTGCCGCGCTGGCGCAACAGCCCGCCATCGCCGGGGCCGCTGCCTGGCGCGTGATCCCGCCGGATCAGGCCTGGAGCACTTTGGCCACGGCGCGGTCATCGGATCGACAGCAGGCCCGCTGGGATTATGCGCGTAGCCTGATCGCGCTGGAGCGCGGTGCGGAAGCGTTGGGCGTGCTGGATGTGATGCGGCAGGACGACCCCGACCTTGCCATGGTCGACGCCTATCGGTTGGCCCGCGGCGCGGCATTCATTCAGCTGGAACGCTTCGAGGAGGCGTCGGAGCAACTGTCCGCTTCGTCCCTTGCGGATAATGCCGAAGCATGCATCTGGCGGATGCGCGCGCTGGCGCTCAGCGGTTTCGCCGAACAGGCCTTGCAACAGATGCGCTGCGCGGCCCCCGCCTTTGCCGGTCCCCGGCGCAAGGCCTTTGCATTGGCGGCTGCACGCGCCGCGGTCGAGGGCGGCAAACCTGCCGAGGCCCTGCGCTATTTGAACGGCGTGCCTGATCGCGATCCTGCCGCCAATCTTTATCGCGGCCGCGCCGAACTGGCGCTCGGTCATCCCGATCAGGCGCGGCTCCGCTTTGCCCGCGTCGAGCGATCCGGCCCGATGGCGCTGCGCATGGACGCGCGGCTGAGCGAGATCGAGGCAGAGGTCGCCAATGGTTCGCTTGACGGGGATGCCGCGCTGAAACGCCTCACCGCCTTTCGCTATGTCTGGCGTGGCGACGCGATCGAGGAACGCGCCCTTCAACTCTCCTACCGTTTAAGCGCTCGGCAGAACGATCTGCGCGGCGCATTGTCGGCGGGGGCGACGCTGTTCCGCTTTTTCGACAGCGCGAAACAGGGGGAGGATTTCCTCCCCGCGCTTCAGGCGAAGCTGGCCGAGGCGCTCGACCCGGCGCGCAAGCTGCCGCTGGAACAAGCGGCCGGGCTATATTGGGACTATCGCGATCTTTCTCCCAGCGGTGCGGAAGGCGATCTGCTGGTCAGCCGTCTTGCCGAACGCCTGCAATCGGCGGGCATATACGGCCGCGCAGCGGATCTGCTGGAATATCAGCTGTTCAACCGGGCCGGGGATCTGGCGCGTGGACCGCTTTCGGCCCGTGTGGCGGGATTGCATATCCTTGCCGGGCGGCCGGATCGGGCGCTTGATCTGCTGAAGCGTTCACTTGATGCGAGCTATCCTGATGCGATGATCTTTGCCCGCAAGCGGGTGGAGGCGGCGGCCCTGTCCCTGACCGGTCGGGTTCCCGAAGCGCTCGCCGTGTTGCAGGACGTGCCCGGAGCGTCGACGCTGCGGGCGGAGATCCTTTGGAAGCAACGCGACTGGAAGCAGCTGGCGGCGGAGACTGCGGGTGGCCTGCCCGTGAGCAGGGCCGTGAGCGGCGCGCTCAGCGAAGTCGATCAGGCGATGGTGTTGCGCCATGCCATTGCGCTCGCCATGCTGGGACGCGAGGATGCGCTGGCGGCTTTGCGCGGTCGTTATGCGGAGCGGTTTCACGGACTCAAGACCGCGCCGGTGTTCGATATGCTGACTGCTTCGCCGGGTACGGCCGACCCTGACAGGCTGGCCCGCGCCATGGCCGCGATGCCCGCTTCCAGCCCGGCTGGGGATTTCGCCGCCTTGCTGGATCAGGGGTCGGCCAAGACAAGGGGGTGACGAAGGGGTGTCCGGTGGGCGCGCCCTTTTCCCGTTTCTGTTTGTTGGAGCCGGGTGACATAAGTGATCCGGTGGAGGCCTGGAAAGCGTCATTTCCGGGTTTGACTCAGTCTGTTGCGTTAAATTTCAACGAGACAAGGCTGACGCGCAGAGGCTGCTGGAGGACAGAGGTCCGCGCGACCCCTGGCAGCGCAACCCCTTCAGCCAACTTCGCCTGGGCGGCAAGCTGCCAAATCTGCGCGGCCCTCTCCCTTGCGGGAGGGGTGATTGAACGGCAGAAAACCACCCAAATCACCTGATCCTTCCCCAAAAAATGAGGAGGCGATCCCAAGAAAGGGATCGCCTCCTCCGTTCCGCCTGCTGCCACGCAACAGTGGGGACTGTAGGCTGCGTGGCAGCCTGACGGAACGTGGCAGAATATGCAGACCGGAAGAGGGGGGAGCTTCCGGTCTGCATATTCCGGTAACGGCGCCTGGCGGGGTGGCCAGCCGCCGCGCCGGGACTCAATCCAAAAACCGCGTCAACGACAGGCTGGAGAGCTGGGAAAAGACCGAGTAAGAGGCTTCCAGGATCGTCTGCCGCTGCGATATGTCCAGCGCAACCTGGCCAAGATCCGCATCCTCCACCTGACCGATCACGTCGGTCAGCAGCACTTCGCGGTCCTTGGCGCGGGTTTCGAGCATCTCAACCTGCTTCTGCTTGCGGCCATTTTCCGCATTTACCGCGCGCACGTCAGTCAGGCCGACGTCAAGCTCATCCAGGGCCTGACGGATCGCATCCTTCTGCGCGTCGGTCAGCCTATCGCCGAACGGACCGGCGGCCGCCAGCGTCTGGAAGGCGGGGATCAGGTTCGCGCCGACTTCGCTGGCGGTGATGCCATATTCGACGTCCACGCCGTCGCCCATGCGGCCCGACTGCCTCACCTGATCGTTCACGAACACATCGGCGGGCAGCGTGGCAGCGAGGTCAGCCAGCGTTTCCGGCACCATCGGCATGTCGTTGGTCTGCGATCCGGCAAAGATCGGCATTCCCGCCTCGGTCGCGTTGAGCGCGCCCCGAACATCGACATAGCTGCCCTCGACCAGCCCCTGAAGCCCCGGCGAGTCCCCGGTGCCCAGCGCCGTCATCAATTCGGTGCGCAGGTTGGAGAGGCTGTCGTCGATCTGATTGATGTTGGCGTCGTAAAGGGACAGGGTGGTGCTGACCCGGCTTGCCACCGATTGATAGCTTTGCTGCTGCGCCAGCATCGATCGGGCGGACAGGGTGCGCACCGCGTCGATGCCCAGGCCGGCATAGTCATGCGCCTTCTTGGTGGTGGTCAGCTGCAATTGGCTGGCGGCCAGATTCTGCTGGGACCGCTGCATCGCGCCTGACAGGGTTCGTTGCAGGGGGATCGTCGCTACGCGGGTCATCGCTCGGGACTCCTTATCTGAGCATCTGGAGGAGGGTGTCGTACATTTCCGATGCGGTGGTCATGACGCGGGCGGAGGCGGAATAGCTGTTCTGCAACACCACCATCTGCGCCAGTTCCTCGTCGACATTGACCCCGGCATAGCTGTCGCGCCGGTTTACCGCGTCGTCATAACGGGCTGCGGCGCCCGCATAATTGGTCTGGGCAAGCGAGGCTTCCGTCCCGGCGCCGCCAAGCAGACGGCTGGCGAAGGTTTCGATGGAGGCCGACCCGTCCTTGCCGAAGTCGAACGTCGCGGCGAGTTGATCGATGAAGGCGGTAGCGCCCGACAGGTCGCCTGCGCCGATCGCCTTCGACCCTACCGGCACGTCCAGTTGCAGCCGCGCAAGCGGCAGGTTGCCTGCCTTTGCGGCGATGTCGCTCCGCACCTCTGCGCTGCTGAGGCCGCTTGCCGCGCCGCTGAGGCCTGAAAGCGCGGAGAAGGAGAGGCCCGTGCCATTGCGGTTGGTCGAATCCGATGGGATGGAGATGGTCGATCCAGCGCTCATGCTGTTCGGCGTGAACTGGACCCGACCCTTGGCGTCGAGGGCGAAACTGCCATAGCCGGCGAGTGGGCTGCCGTTCAGCTCCGTTATCAGATCGCCGAAGGTCGGGCCGACCGAGCCGGTCATGCTGTAGCTGGCGAGCAGCTTGCCGGTCGAATCCCGGAGCGCGATTTCGGTCGTTTCGCCCGCGCCGAAGCCGTGCGGGTCGGACGCCGTGAAGCCGGAGGGGACCAGCGAACTGCTGTCCGACCGGATGAGATTGTTGAGACCGAAAAATTGCGAGAAGCCGACGCCGGCCCGGTCGCTCGGCGCATCCGGGTCCTGCGCGATGGCGATGCCCTGGCTGGCGTCGGTCGCCTTGATCGACAGCACGCCGTCGATGAAGCTGGCGGTGGCGGCCGGGGACAGACCGGCATTGATCGCGGCGACGGCGTCATCCACCGTCGCCCCGGCGCCCAGCGCGTCGAAATCGACCGTCACTTTCTGGACCAGCGTGCCGTCGGCAGCGGCGACCGCGAACACCGCCTTGCCGGTGAAGCCCAGCCGGTCCGATCCGATCAGGCCGTTGGCCTCCCCGGTCAGGCTGTTGGGCGGGGGCAAAGTGGTGCCTCCGTTGGACACGGCGTTGAGGCTCTGGGCGAGGCCGGAGAAGAGGGTGCCGAGCTGTTCGGAGAAATGGGGCAGCGCCCGGTCGCGCATGTCTAGCAGGCCGCCCAGCTTGCCGCCGATCGCAGCGGAATCGATCTGTTCGCCGGTGGATGCGCCCATCACGCCATCGTCGGAGGCGAAGCGGATGTCGATCGGCGGATAGCTGTTCTGCGACGCGCCCGCCCCGGATGGGTAGCTGAGCTGGCGCAGCCTTTTGTCGAGCAGGACCTGACCCGACGCGCTGTCGATGGTGACGCGTCCGTCCGGCTGTTCGCGCACTGTGACATCTATCAGGCCGCTCAATTCCTCCAGCGCGCTCATCCGCTGGTCAGCGGGGCCGGAAGAGCTTCGGCCAAGTCCATCGAGTCGCGCCACTTCGCTATTCAGGTCATGAATCTGTTGCAGCAGCGTGTTGACCCGGTCGACAGTGTAGCCGACCTCAGTCTCCACATCGGCGCGCAGGCCTGACACATCCTTTTGTAATTGGTTCAGCGTGTTGATCGTGTCGGATACGTTGCCGGTGAACAGCGCGACTGACTGGGTTGAACCCTGAAGACTGGTGATCTCGGCCGCCGAGGAGGAGAGAGCGCTGAGACGCGCTGCGAGGCCCGCACTGGAATCGGGCGCGCCGAGCAGCGACTGGAGCCGGTCGAGATAGGAAGCCGCCGCCTCCGACCGGCCCGCCGCGCCGCCGCGCTGATAGACGGCGTTCTCAAGGAATTTGTCCGCCACCCGCGACGGCTCGCCGACGATGACGCCGGACACGCGCCCGCCCGTAACACCGGTGCTGAGCGAGACGCGCTCGCGGGCATAGCCGGGGGTTCCCACATTGGCGATATTGTTGGATACCGAACGCAGCCCCGCCTGCGAGGCGGAAAGACCCGACATGGCGGAATTCAAGATCTCGTTCAGGGACAAGGCTGGTGGTCCTTAATAGTGGGGCAGGGCGGGCGCTATTCGGATCAGCGCTTCAGGTTGCTGACTTCCTGCAGCATGTCGTCGACGGTCGTGATGATCTTCGACGATGCGCTGTAAGCGCGCTGGAACAGGATCATGTTGGAAAACTCCTGCGCCAGATCGACGTTGGAGGCTTCCAGGGCGCCTGCCGCAATATTGCCCGCCCCCAGCGAACCCGGCTTGTTGATCGCGAAATTGCCGGAATCCTGCGACATCTGATAGGCATTGCCGCTGATCCGGGTCAGTCCGTCGGGATTTTGGAAAGTGGCGATCGGCAGTTGGTAGATGGCGCGCGAGGTGCCGTCCTCGAATATGGCGCTGACGATGCCGGTGTCACTGATTTCGACCGAGGCGACCGTGCCCAGCATGCCGCCGTCGACGGTCGAAGAAAGAAGCGCCGAATCGCTGCCGAACTGGGTCAGCCCGTCCAGACCGTCGTCGCTGCCCAGGCTCAGGCGGATCGGGCTGGATCCGGCGCCATTGGCCCAGCCAATGTCGAGATCGGCGAACAGGGCCGGGTCGGAGCCGGCGAGGTCCAGACTGCCATCGGCGTTGAACTTGACCGTGCCGCTCGCCAGCACGCCGTCGGTGATGGCGGTGCCCCCAACGCTGGTGATGTCGGCCGGATCGCCGGAGATTTCCGCGACCCATTCATTGGCGGCGGTTTTGACGAAGTTGAAGGTCAGCGTGTGCGACGTGCCCTGCGCGTCATAGACCTCCACCGAGCGGGAAAATTGCGGCGACAGCGCCCCCGACGCCATCGCGCCGGTGACGTAGGCGCCAGTGATCGGTTCGGCGGTGGACTGGAGATTGGCGCGCAGCGCGACCTTGGTGGTCGGCTGGGCCGATCCGGTCAGCGCGCTCGGGCGGATGGGTTCGAGTGTATTCAAATTGCCGTTGTCGACATATTTGCCGTCGGCGTCGAGCGGCCAGCCTTGCAGGTAATAGCCAGCCGCATTGCGCAGATAGCCCTGCGAATCCGGCACGAACGACCCGGCGCGGGTGAAGGCGACTTCGGCATTGGCGTCGGTTCCCGACCGCACCACGAAGAAGCCTGCGCCGTCGATTCCGATGTCGGTCAGGCTGCTGGATGCCTGCAACAGGCCCTGCTTGGAAATCAGCGCCATGGGCGCGGCCGACACGCCGCCCGCGGAATAACTGCTGCTCGCGCGGCCGTCGGTCACGAGCGTCTGGAACTGGGCCGACACGCCCTTATAGCCCACGGTGTTCACATTGGTGATATTGTCCGCGACGGTCGCCATGGCGCTCGCCTGTGCCCCAAGGCCGGAGACGCCGGCATAAAGGGCGGAATAGAGGCTCATATCATTCTCCCATGCGTGGGCGGCGTGCTGGGCAGGCCCGACCCGGTTACGACTTCATTGTAGGACGAATTTGGGCCGGCCGATGGGGGAGGCGCCGAAAAAATGATCCACCCGGCAAAAGCTGCCCGGCAAATTTATCCTATAATCGACATGTATCGCTTTTGGGGACATTGAATGACGCTTCGCATTTCGCTTCGCAATGGAGAACCGGTGATCGTGAATGGCGCGGTGCTGCGCTCGGTCGGGCGGACCGACATGGTGGTGGAGAACGGCGCCACTATCCTGCGCGGCCGCGACGTCATGAAGCCGGAGGAAGCCGACAGCCCGGCGCGGCAGCTCTATTTTGCCTGCATGATGGCCTATATCGACCAGGACGAGCTGCAGAAGCATCAGGATGCGCTGCTGACTCGGCTCGAGGGGTTGATGGCCGCGCTGGAATCTCCTGAGGCCAAGGCGGTGTGCATCCGGTTTGCGCAGAAGGTGGCGACGGGGCAATTTTATCCGGCGCTGGCAGATTGCCGCTGGTTGATCGGTTATGAGGCAGAGGTACTGGGACGGACGGTGATCGCGGCCTAGATTAATCCGTCATCCCAGCTTCCGCGGGATGACGGGCGAAAATTCAGCTACTCTCCCAATCAAGGAATCCACCCGATGACCACATTGGCAGCGGCGGCGGCTGGTCTGCGTCTGCTCAATCCTGATCGCCGTTACGGCCATGTTGTGGCGGTGCGCGGCGCACTGATCGAGGTGGAGGGGTTGGCCGGAGCGGCGCAGATTGGCTCGCGGGTTACGCTCGATACCCCAGCGGGCCGGGTCGAGGCGGAAGTCACCGGGCTTGACCATGGCATCGCCCATTGTATGCCCTTCAGCGAGCTGCAGGGCATCGCGTCCGGCACGCGCGCGAACCTCGCCGCCGGCCAGTTCGGCCTGCGCCCCAGTGCGGGCTGGCTCGGGCGCATGGTTGATGGACTTGGTCGCCCGGTCGACGGCAAGGGCGCGCTGCCGCCGGGCGCTGACATGCGGCTGATAAAGGCCTCACCTCCGCCCGCTTCAGCGCGGGCGCGGGTGGGCGAACGGCTTGGCACCGGCGTCCGCGCGCTCGACCTGTTCGCTCCGCTCTGCCGGGGGCAGCGGCTGGGCCTGTTTGCGGGGTCCGGCGTCGGCAAGTCGGTGCTGCTCTCCATGCTGGCGCGCTGGACCGACTGCGATGTGGCGGTGATCGGCCTCATCGGGGAACGCGGCCGCGAGGTGCAGGAGTTCGTGCAGGACGATCTGGGTGACGAGGGCTTGGCCCGCAGCGTCGTGGTGGTCGCGACCTCCGACGAACCGGCGCTGATGCGACGGCAGGCGGCCTGGACGACGCTGACCATCGCGGAATATTTCCGGGATCAGGGGTTGAACGTCCTTTGCCTGATGGATTCCGTGACGCGCTTTGCCATGGCCCAGCGCGAGATCGGCCTTGCCAGCGGCGAGCCGCCCGCGACCAAGGGTTATACGCCGACCGTCTTTGCCGAACTGCCGCGCATGCTGGAGCGCGCGGGACCGGGCCTGCCGGGGCAGGGCAGCATCACTGGTCTGTTCACCGTGCTGGTCGATGGCGACGATCATAATGAGCCGGTGGCGGATGCGGTGCGCGGTATCCTGGACGGCCATGTCGTCATCACCCGTCAGATCGCGGAGCGCGGCCGCTATCCCGCCATCGACGTGCTGAAATCGGTTTCGCGCACTCTGCCGCATTGTCTGTCGGACGCGGAGAATGCGGTGCGCCTTGCGGCCCGGCGCGAACTTTCCACCTATCGCGACATGGAGGAGATGGTGCGGTTGGGCGCCTATCGCGCCGGATCGAGCGCGGAGGTCGACCGCGCCGTGGCGCTCGCCCCGAAGATCGAGGCTCTGCTGAAGCAGGGCAAGCAGGAGCGTGGGTATGCGCAGGACAGTTTCGCGGCCCTGGCGGCCCTGATGGAGACGAGTGATGAAGACCCCGTTTGACACCGCGATGCGCGTGCAGCGCCGCGAGATTGACGCCATGGGCGTGGCCATCAATGTGCAGGTCAATGTGCTGAACCAGATCGAAAATGCGCAGGAGGAGGTGCGCAGCAGCATCCTGCGCGAAGCCGATGCGGCGGCGGGGGACCTGCATATCTCCTCCCACGCCTATATGGAGCGCATCCGCGCCGAGCAACTGCGCCTGACCCGTGACGGCGCGGTGCAGAGTGCGCGGCTGGATCAGATGCGGGCCAAGGCGGCGTCCGCCTATGGCGCCTATCGCGCGATCGAGGTCGCGGCCGAAGGTTTCCGGGAGGAGGCCGATCGGCGCAGCATCAGGACGGAGCAGGCGGGCATCGATGACAGCGCGGCGGTGGCGTTCCTGAATGCGCGCCGTGCCTTAAGGCGCGCGCGGTGATCGCTGCGCAGGGAATGTCGGGGCTTACGGCCGCCCAGAAGGCGGAAGTGATCTATGCGCAGGCGCGCAGCGACCTCACAAACCGCCTCTGGCGGGCCGCGCTGGGCGGCGAAGAGGAGAGCGGCGTTCATGAGGGGCCTGGGACTACCGGCGCCGCCGCCAAACTGCCGATGAGCCTCGATGCGCTGTTGTCCTTGCTGGACAAGAAGACGGCGCCGCCGCAAGCTGTGCCGCAGCAGCCGGTGCAGAAGCAGGCGGACGCGCCGGGGCGATGGGATCGGCAAGCCGACCTGGGTGAAAGCGCTTCGGGCGGGTCGCGCGGCTATGGTCCCAATGCGGGCTATGTCGGGGCCTTGAGCGCGGCGGCGCGGCGCACGGGATTGCCGGTCGCGGCGCTCGCCACCATCGTCCATGCCGAAGCCGCCAAGGGATCGGACGGCCGCTGGCTGCCCTATTCGCGCAATCCCCGGTCCAGCGCGGCGGGGCTGGGCCAGTTCCTCAGCAGTACCTGGCGCGGCGAGGCGGAGCGGGAGGGCACCTGGCTGAACGGCGTCGCCCGGCAGCAGGGCTGGCTGAACGGGCATGGCAAGGTGAAGGGGGAGGATCGTGGCGCCCTGCTGGCGCTGCGCTATGATCCGGAAGCCTCCATCCAGGCGACGGCCGATTATGCCCGGGCCAATCTGGATTCGCTCACCCGCGCCGGCGTCGTTATCGGCGATGGCGCTCAGGCGGTCGCGCAGGCAGCCTATCTCGGCCATCATCTGGGCCGGGGTGACGCGATCCGATTCCTTAAAGGAGGACTTGATTCGAGTCGGGCGCGAACACTTCTTAACGCGCAGATTGGGGTTGTCGGCGCCAACCATCGCATCGCCGTCAGCGGGGACGCAAAAGCCGCGCATCGTGCATGGCTGCTTGATTTCATGGGAAAAAATATCCGTCCGGAGCGTTTTAGCGCCTGACCCCCACGTCTTTGGACGAGGCAAAAAATATAGGAATATGGTGGAAAATAAATATAGGATTAGTTCCGTGTTAACTATTTGAGGCGAGAAGAGGTCCTGTCGAAAGGGGGGCACGCGAAGGACGCGATGCCGTAACGTCATCGGAAGGACCGAACATGTCGAAGACCACCATTGCACTGGAAGCAGCCGTCGCCACCGTGAAGGAAAATCTGCCCGATGAGGGACAGAAGCAGACCGCCCGGCAGCGCGCCGCCGTCGACAAGGCCTTCGCCCGCATTCTGACCCTGATCGCCCCGCGCATCCGCCATTTTATCCGCCAATATGGGCTGGTCGCTCATTGGGAGGATGCCGAGCAGGTCTGTTCCATCGCCGTCCATCGCGCGATCGAGGCCTATGATCCGGAAAAGGCTCAGTTCACCACCTTCGTCAACTGGCAGATCCGCGGCGAATTGCAGAGCCTGCGTTTTCGCCTGATGACTGACCAGCGCCCTTCGGCGCGCAAGGTCGAGGCAACCACCGTGTCGCTGGACGCGATCAGCATCGGCGAGGATGGCGAGGATATTTCCGCCATCTCTTTGATCGAGGATGAGGAAGCGCTGTTCCGAACGGAATCCGGAGCATCCGCCTATCTAGCACAGGCCGCGACCATCGATCTGATTGACAGCTATATTGAGCATCTGCGTAACGTTGCGCTCGACCGGATGCGCCGGCAGGCCAGGCCAAAGCGCGGCGCCAAAAATGCCGTCGAAAAGCGCCAGTCGGTGTGGCGTTCGGAAAATCTTGCCATCGATGCGGGAGAACTGGAGGAGCTGGAGGAGCGCCTCGTTCATAATCGCGAAGTGGTGGAGCGCCGCCTGTTCGATCTTGCCGCGACGGACAGGATAGACGGGTCCGAGGCCGAGGCGGCTGTCAACAAGGAACGCGTGCGCCAGATCGCCAAGCGCGCCGCCAAGACGATGGCTGAACTGGCGGCGCAGGACCCGCGGTTCGCGATCATGGCGGACTGTCGCGAAACCCCGCCGGCGCAGCCGACCGTGCATTAAGAAATCATAGGATAATCGGCCGCAAAATTTCCTGGCGATCCTCCTCGGGACTTTCGCCCGCGGTCTATAAGGGATCATCATCCCTGGAGTTTCCCAATGTCTGATCTTTTCCGGCTGGCGCGCCGCAAGGGCCGCCGCGCTTCGACCTTGTGCGCCCGTCGCCTTTTCGCCCGCAGCCTGACCTTTATGGCGCTGCTGGCGGGACAGGGAGGCGCGGCGATGGCAGGTACGGCGCTGCACGATGCGCTGGGCGCGCCAGAGGAACTGACGATCAGAGGGATGGTCCGGTCGAGGATCGAGGGAATCGACGGACAGTTTCGTCCCAATATGGCGGAAAACGATTTTCTCTGGTCGCTGAAGACGACACTGCTCGTCGACTATGACGGCGGGCCGGTCCGTGTGGGCGGCGAACTTTGGGACGCCCGCGGCTATGGTGAGAGGAAACGTTCGTCCGCAGGCACGAACGAAGTGAATGCGATGGAGTTGGTTCAGGCTTATGTCGGCGTGGATTTCGGTCTGGGCGGCAAGGTGGAGGGCGCCCTGACCGCAGGGCGCTTCACCTTGGACGTCGGTTCGCGGCGTCTGGTGGGACGCCAGACCTTCCGCAACACGACCAATGCCTATACCGGCGCCAATCTGCTGCTGACCGGAAAGGGTGGCGATCGGGCCATTCTGTTCTGGGCCATGCCGCAAATCCGTTTGCCTGAGGATCGGGACGGCATTTTCGATAATCACGTTCATTGGGACAAGGAAAGCGGAGCGCTGCAATTTTTCGGCGGCAGCCTGACCAAGGCGGGCGTTCTCGGCGGCACGCTCGAACTTTACGGCTATGGTTTGAAGGAGCGGGATAGCGCCGGCCGCACGACGCGGAACAGAAGGTTATGGACCCCTGGATTGCGGGCGTATCGCAAGCCGAAGCCCGACCGGTTCGATTATGACTGGGAAGCGGCCTATCAGTTCGGGAAGACCAGAGCGAGCACCAAGGCGACAGACCTTGCGGACCTGAACGTTTCCGCCTGGCTGGTTCATGCCGAACTGGGCCGGACCTGGGCTGGCGGATGGCAGCCGCGCCTGTCGGCCGATTTCGATCTGGCGACCGGGGACAAAGGGGAATCGCGCAGCTACAACCGTTTCGACACGCTCTTCGGCACCCGCCGGGCCGATTTCGGGCCGACCGCTCTTTACGGTCCGGTCCATCGCTACAACCTGATTTCGGGTGGCCTGCGCGCCGAGGTAAAGCCGGGCAAATCCTCGGACGTAATGGCTATGGTCCGAACGCTCTGGCTGGAGTCTGCGACCGACAGTTTCGCGGCGACCGGCGTTAGGGATGCAACGGGCAGCAAAGGGCGATTTGCAGGGCATCAGTTCGAGGTGCGTCTGCGGCGCTGGCTCGTTCCGGATCTGATCCGGGTCGACACCGGCCTTGCCTATCTCGCCAAGGGGCGGTTCCTCCAGGACGCCGCCAATGCGCCGAAAACGGGCGACACACGCTATGGCTATGTCGATCTCTATCTGGAGTTCTGATCAGCCCTTGGGATAGAGCCCCGCCGTAAAGGCGATGCCGAGCGCTTCGGAAAGGCTGCGGACATTCAGCTTCTCCATCAGCTTGGCGCGGTAAATTTCGACCGTGCGAGGGCTGATTCCCAGATCATGGGCGATGACCTTGTTCGAATGGCCCTCCATCAGCCCGATCAACACATCGCGTTCGCGCAGCGACAGGGAATTGATCTTGGCCAGCGCCTGCGTCCGGCGCGTCACCGCCCGGATCGATTCCGACTGACGGGTGAAGGCAAGTTCGATCGCCTCGATCAGCCGCACATGATTGCAGGGCTTTTCGAGAAAGTCGAACGCGCCCAGCTTCATCGCCTGCACGGCCATGCTGACGTCGCCCTCGCCCGTCAGCACGACCGTTGCGAAGCGTTCCGCAATGGGTGCCAACGCGTTCAGCACGCCGAGACCCGACGTGCCGGGCATGTGCAGGTCGAGCAACAGGCAGCCAGGCTCCAGCTGCCGTGCCGCCGCCAGAAACTCGTCGCCCGACGCGAAGCCCAGAACCGCAAGCCGGGGCAACATCGACAGGAGGTGAATCAGCGAGACGCGCACCGAAACATCATCATCGACAATATAGATATACCGCTTCGTCACTCCGCAGCTCTCACATCCGTGTCGCGATAGACGGGGAGGGTGAATTCTATGACGGCGCCGCCCTCCGGCCTGTTGGCGAGTGTCAGGGTGCCGCCATGTCCCTCGACGATACGGCGGCAGATGGAAAGCCCAAGGCCCAGTCCTCTGGCCTTGGTGGACACGAACGCCTCAAACGGCCGCCCGATGATTGTGGAGGGGAAACCGGGGCCATTGTCCAACAGGCGGATCAGCACATTGTCGTCGCCCTGCTCCATGACGAAAATCATGATTTCCGGCTTTTCCGTGCGGTCGACGACGAAGGTTTCCAGCGCATTGCTGATGATGTTCACCAACACCTGCTGGATCTGGACATGATCGGCCAGAACCAGCGGCGCGGAGGGGCTGGGCTGGTAGTGGAGATGGACGCCGGCATGTCGGGTCCCCAGCCACGCCAGTTGGAGAGCGTCGCCAATCAGTTCGTTGAGGGCTGAGGCCCGGATGTTCAGCTCTCCCCGAGCGACAAAAGCACGCATCCGGCGGATGATCTCGCCTGCGCGCAGCACCTCCAGATTTGCAAGTTCCACCAGTTTGCGCACCTGATCCGGTGATCCGCCGTCAACGTCGCTCATGCCCAGCCGCATGTGTGCAGCGCCAAGGAAATTGGCGGTCGCGGTCAAGGGCTGGTTCAATTCATGCGCAAGCCCGGCGCCCATTTCCCCCATCGCGCTGACGCGGGAGGCGTGAAGCAGTTGTTCGCGCAATTCGTTGAGGCGCGTCTGTGTCGCAATCTGTTCGCTGAGGTCCCGAACGAAGGCGATCGAGATATGTTCACGCCCGATCGTTGTTTCCCCAAGGACCAGTTCGACCGGCATTCTGTCCCCCTGCCGGTTGTGGCCGACCGTGGTCTTGAGCGCGAAGCCGGCGGCAGGGTTGGCCTTTGCCCTGGCAAAGTCGGGCAGCAGCGTGCGGATGTCGTACCCGGCAATCTCTTCCGTGGTATAGCCGAAGAGCCGTTCCGCCGCGGTGGAGAAGGACCGCACAAGTCCGGCTTCATCCACGGTGATCATCGCTTCTGGCACGGTTTCCAGAATCGATCGGAGCTCATACTCCTTTGCCTGCAACAGTTCGGCCCGCTTTTCCCTTTCGGTGGCGTCCATGATGATGCCGAGCATGGAGCAGCCTTGATCGCCCGGCGGATCGTGGAAAAAGATGGAGCCTTCGACGATTTGCGTCGGGTCGGTTTTGCCCCCGCACAGGCGGAAGGCGTGGCGGTGCGGGCCGATGGCCAAAAGCGGATCGTCGGACAGGATGTCCATGCCGAAATGCTGACGGATATGCGCACGCCAATCGTCCATGCCGCCCCTGAATGCGCCCGGCTGGAAACCGAACAGCCGCTCGGCATGGGGGGAAAGGAGGACGCGGTCGGTGGAGGCTGTCCATTCAAACAGGCCCAATTCGTGCAGATCGGCGGCGAAGGCCAGTCGGGCTTCGCTCGCCAGCTTGGCTTCCTCTGCACGCTGGCGTTCGGTGATGTCCGTCATCGACAGCACGACCATCGGCGCGATATCCGAACGTGGCTGGACAATCTGGCGCGACTCCAGAATGCGCAGTCGCCGGCCGTCGCGATGCCGTTCGGTGATTTCGACCTCTTGCAGCATATTATGCTGAAGGGGCCGTTTCGGGCCGGGCGGCAGCAGGGCGCGGGTCAGCCCGTATTTGCCGAGGCCGCGCGCCTCCGCCGCCGTCCAGCCATAGAGCCGCTCGCAACCCTTGGACCAGCGGATGATGCGCCCATCAATGTCGGTGATGGCGATGGGCGCGGCATCGATCGCCATGCTGAAGGCCCATCGCGTCGTGCTTTCACGGCCAATGCGGATCCACGCCCAGGCGATGACTGCGCAGGATATGGTAACTTGTCCGGCCGCCTGGACGATTTCGGCCATTTCCCGCGTAATCTGGCCGTTGCGGTAGGTCCAGAGCTGCCACAGGGCGGAAATGACCGGCAGCAGGATGCAGGGCGCCAGCAGCCATTGCAGCGTTCGGCCGCGGATGCCGCAATCGGGATTGCCCGGCCAGGCCACATGGCGGCGTTGGGCAATGACCGCCGCGGAAATGGCGATCAGCGTGGATGCCGTGGGCACGGACATCAATGCGTGCCTGGTGGCAAGGCCGAAGCTGGAAATACCGAGCGGCAGCAGTGTCCCTGAAAGGACGGCGAGGCAGAAGGCGAGACAGGCAAGGCCCGTAATCAGCCAGTGGACGGCGACATGACGCGACGTGGTGGCCAGCGATGCCAGCGTCAGCAACAGGATGGTGACGGCGGGCATCAGCCCGGGCCGACCGGGATTGGGCCTGACCTGATCCTGAACGGTGCCGGCAAAGAGCGACCGGTCGACCGCCAGTGTAACATTCGTCCATTCCTGTCCCAACGCAAGAAGGGCGATGAACAGCGGAACGATTCCCAGCGCGCGCGCGATTTGGGCACGGCTGGTCGAGGCGCAGAAAAACGACAGGGCCAGACCGACGCAGGCCACGGCAGTCCATGGCTGCATCAATATCTCGCGGCGGCCGAACCCCGCGATCCGCAAATTGCCGCTGAACCAGCCCATCAGGACGGCCACGCAGATGATCAAGGCCACGGCGATCAGCGGGGGTACGGCCGGTGCCAATTTGACAGAGGGAACCCCGCTTACGCTTCGCGGCGGCGCTGTTAAAAGCTGCATCCCCACTCGCAATCGATATCATGGCACGGCGACGTACCAACCACGGGCGAATGCTGCCTTTGATCTCGATTGTAAAGTTTTCCGACGATCAATCCGCCCCCCAGGGACGCTGGATTAGCTTCACATCTCTGAAAAATATCGATAAAAAATTACTTATATCGTCGTAACCATAAATAGCTACGCCGCGTCGCGATTTTCCGCAGACAGTCCTTCGATAATCGCACGGTTGACCACGATCAGGTCGTCGATGGATTCGCGGCTGCGAATCACGTCGGACGTGTGCCGTTCGACCCAAAGACCGATCGAGATGATGCGGGCGCGCAGATCTTCCGGCAGCTGGTTGTCGGGCGCGGCGCAGAGAGTCGAGAAAGTGCTCCAGGCGCGCCGGTTGCGATGGAGTGCGGGCATCAGCGCGGCACCCTTCATCCCCGCATCGCGCGCGGCGATCATTTCGGCGGTGATCTGGCTCATCAGGCGATATTCGTTGCCGCGCGGTGTCGCGGCGATTTCCTGCGCGCGGCGATAGGCATTGACGGACATAACAGGCTCCCGGGCAAAGATACGATCCTATTTTAGCAGGTAAGATCCCGATCCGGTCGCATCTGACAGGATCATTGCGGGTGGATGCGAAAAAGATGCGCGCGATGCCGGGGGCGGCGACATCCTTCCTATAATTTGCACATCGGCTTCGGCCACATCCTTTCTTTTGGACTGATCCATGCTCAATGCCATCGGCCTAGTGGTCATCCTGCTGTGCGTGTTCGGCAGCTTCCTGATGTCGGGCGGCAATATCGGAGTCATCCTGCATGCCCTGCCGCATGAGATGATCGCCATTGCAGGCGCCGCCGTGGGCGCTTTCATCCTCGGCAATTCCATCAGCACGGTGAAGAAGGCGTGGAAGGGCACCGTGCGCGTCTTCAAGGGCGTGCGCTGGACTGAAGCGGACTTTCGCGACTTGCTGGCGCTGCTCTACACCTTGCTATCAACCTTTCGCAAGGATGGCGCCAATGCCATTGAAAAACATCTGGATCAGCCGGAGGAAAGCAGCATCTTCAGCCGCTATCCCAAGCTGCTGCACGACAAGGGGCTGATCGAATTCATCTGTGACTATCTGCGGATGATGACGGTCAATTTCGAAGATCCTCACCAGATGGCCGAAGCCATGGAGGGCGACATCGAACGCCACCATGCCGAGGAACTGCTGCCTCAACATGCGATCCAGATGATGGCTGACGGTTTGCCTGCGCTGGGCATCGTCGCAGCGGTGCTGGGCGTCATCAAGACGATGAGCAGCATCGACCAGCCGACCGAAGTGCTGGGTGCGATGATCGGCGGCGCGCTGGTCGGCACTTTTCTGGGCGTATTGCTCGCCTACTGCCTCGTCGGCCCGATCGCATCGAAGCTCCAGCAGATCATCGATGCCGACTTCAAACCCTATCTGATCGTCAAGACTGCGATCATCGGCCATGCGCAGGGGCAGCCCACGCAGGTCGCTATCGAACTGGCGCGGCGCATGACTCCGTCCGCCTATGCCCCCTCATTCGCGCAGCTCGAAAGCGCGCTCGAAGATGTGAAGGACCAGCTCAATGCCCAGCCCGCCTGATGACAGGTCGTTGACCCTGCCCGCCCATGGAACGACCGTGACCGCCGAAGATCTGCGCGTGCGGCTGGTGCTGGCAAGTGATTTCGATGGCGCCATGGAAGTGGACGCCAGCGCGGTCGAGAGCGTTGGCCAGGCAGTGCTGCAACTGTTGGTTGCGGCCAAAGTCGAAGCCGACACGCACGGCCAGAGCTTTTCGATTTCCAACCCCAGCCCCGCCTTTGTCGGCCGCGTGACCGCCTGCGGGCTGGCGGCTGCGATCGGCCTCCCCGAGAAGGAGCATCTTTCGTGAGCAAATTGATCCTGACCGTCGATGACAGCGCGTCCATGCGCATGTTGCTGAAGGCGTCGCTGACTGCGCAGGGCTTCCGCATCGAGAGTGCTGACGATGGCGCGCATGGCCTGGAACGAATGCATGAGGTTAAACCCGACCTGCTGATCACCGATATCAACATGCCCAGGATGGACGGCTTTGAACTGATCGAGGCGGTGCGCGGGGTGGCGGAATTCCGCGGTACGCCGATATTGGTGCTGTCGACCGAATTTTCCGACGACAAGAAGGCCCGCGCGCGCGAGGCGGGAGCGACCGGCTGGATCACCAAGCCGTTCGACGCGGCAAAGCTGGGGGCGGCGATCCGCCGCGTGTGCCCATGAGCGACGAGCTGGACGAAATTCAGGCGATCTTCTTCGAGGAGTGCGCCGAAGGGCTGGTCGTTGCAGAACAGGGGTTGTCCGCCATGGCGGCGGGCGACGTGTCGGCCGATGTGATTGCGGGCGTGTTCCGTGCCGTCCATTCGATCAAGGGTGGATCGGGCGCTTTCGGTCATGGCGCCCTGCAGGCCTTCTCCCACCGCTTCGAAAATGTGCTGGACGAGGTGCGCGCCGGGCAGATCCCTGCGACCGCTGAGGTCACGCGGATCATGCTGGGCGCCTTCGATATCCTGTCCGACCATGTGGCGGCGGCGCAGAATGTCGCGACAGTGCCGGACGACGCGGCGATGCTGGAGCAGTTAGACGCAATATTGGCGGCGAAGGGCGCTCCGGCAGCGGTTCCCGCGCCGGTGGCCGAGGCCGATGAGTTCGGCTTCACGCCGGTTATGGCGGCCGTCGAGGAATTCGATCCATTCGGCTTCGAGCCGGTGAAGGTCGATCTTGATGACCTGTCCGGCGGCGAACCGCAGGGCTGGACCGTGCGATTTGGCCCTTCACGCGCCGCCATGGCCAACGGTGCGGAGCCGATGCTGGTAATCCGCGAACTGGAGGATATGGGCGGCATGGTTGCCGGCGTCGATACCGGCCGCCTGCCAGCCCTGCGCGATCTTGATCCGGAAGAAGGCTATTTCATCTGGACGGTCAGCCTGCCTGCCGCGGTTGAGGAACAGGCGATCCGCGATTGCTTCGATTTCGTCGCGCCGGACTCGCTGATCGAGATCGGGCGGGTTGAGACGGATGTGGCTGCGCCTGCCAGCGCGCCCACTCCTGTCGAGACGGTCTCAGTCGAACCGGACCGCCCCGTTCTCGCGCTGGTGGCGGATAACGTCCCGCCGCCTGCCGACAAGCCCAAGGTCGAAGCCCCTGCCCAGACCATCCGCGTCGATTTGGGCAAGCTGGACCAGTTGCTGAACCTGGTTGGCGAACTGGTCATTCGCGGGTCGATCCTGTCCGACCGGCTCTCGCCCGCTGATCAGGAACGGGTGGAATTGCCCGAACTGTCGCGGCTGACGCGCCAGATTCAGGACAATGTCATGTCGCTGCGCGCCCAGCCGATCCGGCAGGCCTTCTCCCGTGTGCCGCGGATGTTGCGCGACCTGATGGGCGAGACGGGCAAGCAGGTGCAGCTGGAAACCACCGGCGAGATGACCGAGGTGGACAAGGGCGTGATCGAGAAGATCGGCGACCCGTTGACGCACATGATCCGCAACGCCGTCGACCATGGCATTGAGGGGCCGGAGGAGCGTATCGCCGCCGGAAAGCCCGTGCAGGGAACGATCCGCCTGTCCGCCGAGCAGAAGGGTGCGCGGATCATCGTGCGCGTCGCGGATGACGGGCGCGGCATCAACCGCGAACGGGTTCGCGCCAAGGCGATAGAGCGC
>NZ_JBHIWJ010000014.1:35904-63647 GCF_041987595.1 Sphingobium sp.
GCGCGGCATTATCGCTGCCGATGCGCAACTGTCCGACGAGGAGATTGACGGGCTGATCTGCGCGCCCGGTTTCTCGACGGCGGAAAGCATTTCCAACATTTCCGGCCGGGGCGTCGGCATGGATGTGGTGCGATCCAATGTAGAGGCGCTTGGCGGACGATTGGAGATCAATTCGATGCCGGGGCAGGGGACGACCTTCTCCATGGCGCTGCCGCTGACGCTGGCCATTTTGGACGGCATGATCGTACGGCTGGGTCGGCAGCGCTTCGTTCTGCCGCTCGCCAACGTGATCGAAACGGTGCAGCCCGCGCCGGGACAGGTCCGCCAGACCTCGCCGACATCCGAAGTGATCGAGTTGCGCGGCCAATATCTGCCGGTGCGCCGGGTGAATGAGCTGTTCGGCCTGCCGGGAGAACGCCCGGCGGAAGACTCGCTCGTCATCATCGTCGAGAGCGAGGCCGCGGGGCCGGTCGGGCTGATGGTCGACACCATCGATAACCGGCGGGAAGTCGTCATCAAGAGCCTGGAGGACAATCTCCACCCGATCCGGGGACTCGGTGGCGCGACCGTGCTGGGGGACGGCTCCATCGCGCTCATCCTCGACATCGATGCGCTGGTCGTTCCGGCCGGCTTCAAATTTGCCCTGAAAGGAATGGCTGCATGAGCAAGACACAAAGCGAAGGTGAAACGCGCAAGATCGTGACCTTCACCCTCGGCAAGCAGATGTTCGGCATCGACATGCGCGCGCTGATCGAAATTCGCGAATGGGAAGATCCCACCCCTTTGCCCAGCGTTCCGGCTTATGTGAAGGGCGTCACCAATTTGCGCGGCGCGGTGGTGCCGGTGGTTGGGCTGGCCGAGCGGCTGGGTTGGGAGCCGAGCGTGCTGCACTCGCGCTCCTGCATTCTGGTGGTCGCCATCGGCCAGCGGCAGGCGGGCTTTCTGGTCGATGAAGTGGCCGACATCGTCGCCATCGACAGCGCCGACATCCAGCCCGCGCCCGATGTGGAGGTGAGCGAAGAAAGCGCCATTGCAGGCCTCGTCCGCATCGAGCGCCGGGCGTCGGATGCCGGTCAGACCGAAACCATGGTTCTGCTGCTCGATCTCGATGCGCTCAGCCTCACCCGACATCTGATGGACCTTGCGGCGTGAACCAGCCTGCCATGGGCGACTGGACCGGGCAGGCCGATCTTGGTCCCGTCCAGTTCCGCGAGATCGCCGCGATCATGCAGAAGGAAGCGCGCATCCATCTGGTGGAGGCGAAGGCGACGCTGGTGCATTCACGCCTCAGCCGCCGCCTGCGCGAACATGGGCTGACGCGCTTTGCCGACTATCTGGCGCTGGTGCGCGACGATGCCAAGGAACGCGATGCGATGGTAGTGGCGCTGACCACCAACCACACCCATTTCTTCCGCGAGAACCATCATTTCGGCCATCTGCGCGAAACGTTGCTGCCCCGATTGCAGGCGCGGGCCAGGGCAGGGGAGAAGGTGCGCATCTGGTCGGCGGGCTGCTCCAGCGGCGAAGAAGTCTATTCCATCGCCATGACGCTCGCCGGGGAAAGCGGGACCAGCGCCAATTGGCTGAAACAGGGCGATGTGCGCCTGCTGGCGACCGACATCGCGCCCCATGTGGTCGAGGCGGTCCATCAGGCGCGCTATTCTTCGTCCACAGTCCAGCCCATTCCTGCCGCCTATCGCCGCCAGTGGCTGCGGCAGGAGGGGACGGACAGCCATGTCGTGACGGACACGCTGCGGTCGCTGGTGACGGCGCGGGTGCTGAACCTGTTCGAACCCTGGCCGATGCGGCAACGCTATGACGCGATCTTCTGCCGCAACGTCATGATCTATTTCGACGATCCGGCGAAGGCGGAGCTGGAGGCGCGTTTCGTCGAGATGCTCGCACCCGGCGGCACCCTTTATATCGGTCACTCCGAACGGCTGATCGGTCCCGCCGCCGCCCAGATGGAACCGGCCGGACAGACCATCTACGTCAAGAAGGGAGGCGCGCGATGAGCGAGACCACCCGCGTCCTGATCGTCGACGACAGCCCGTCGATGCGCGCCATGCTGACGAAATTGCTGTCCAGCGATCCTCTGATCGAAGTGGTGGGCACCGCGCCCGAACCCCATGCGGCGCGGGAGATGATCAAGACGCTGAATCCCGATGTGGTGACGCTGGACATCGAAATGCCGGGGATGGACGGCCTGTCCTTTCTCGAAAAGATCATGCGGCTGCGGCCGATGCCGGTCATCATGTGCTCGACCCTCACCGCAAGAGGGGCGGAGGCGACGATTGAGGCGCTGCGCCTGGGCGCGGTCGACTGCATCGCCAAGCCTTCCGGCAATGCGCAGGAAATGGCGCAGAATGGCGCGCTGCTGCGCAAGTTGGTGAAGGGCGCCGCCCGATCCTCCGTCCGCCGCGCACCCGCGCCGCCTGCCCAGATCGCGCAGGGGGCCAGGATGCGCGACGTGGTGATCGCCATCGGCGCGTCCACCGGCGGGGTCGAGGCCTTGTTCTCGCTGGTCGGCGCGCTGCCGCCCGATTGCCCGCCCGTGCTGGTGGTGCAGCATATGCCCGCCGCCTTCACCAACGGTTTTGCCGTCCGCATGGACCGCGAAAGCCGGGTCAAGGTGTTGGAGGCGGAGCATGGCATGACCCTTCAGCGGGGCACCGTCTATATCGCGCCGGGTGGCGAGCGGCACATGGAACTGGTCGGCGGCAGCAGCGGGCGAATCCGCCTGGCTACCGGCGATCCGGTGACGGGCCATCGCCCATCGGTGGACATGCTGTTCCAATCGGTCGCGCCTCTGGGATCGCGCGCCGTGGGCGTGATCCTGACCGGCATGGGCAGCGACGGCGCCAAAGGCCTGAAGGCCATGCGCGACATGGGCGCCCGCACGCTCGGTCAAAGCCGGGAGAGCTGCGTCGTCTACGGAATGCCCCGCGCCGCCTTCGAGCTTGGCGGGGTCGAAAAGGAAGTCAGTTTGTCGGCCATGCCCGAGGCGATCCTCGGCTTGTGCCGGCTTTGAAAATATCAATTTGGGGAATGGGTCATGCCGGCAGCGTCCGCAATCAAGGTAATGGTGGTCGACGATCAGACGAGCATGCGCGCGATGATCCGCCGCACGCTTCAGGATCTGGGGTTCAAGGACATTCGTGACAAGTCGGGGCCGGTCGAGGCGCTGGCGGCGATCAAGGCCGACCGCGTGCATCTGATCATCTCGGATTATAATATGCCCGACATGGACGGCCTTCAGTTTCTGGAGGCGGTGCGCGCCGATCCGGTGATCGGCAAGACGGTGTTCATCATGCTTACCGGCTCCGCCGATAAGGAAGTGGTGCAGAAGGCGGCGGCATTGGGCGTCAACAATTATGTGGTGAAGCCCTTCGCCCCCGCCGCGCTCAAGGAAAAGATCGAACGCGTCTTCGGCGAGTTGGCCTGACTTTATGCCCCGTATGTCCATCGTCCAGGGCGAATTTCATGTCGCATCGGAGCCGGGCGTAATCATTGCGACCCTGCTTGGCTCCTGCGTCGCGGCCTGCTTGCAGGATCCGGTGGCGCGGGTGGGCGGCATGAACCATTTCCTGCTGGGCGAACCGGGAGCCGACCAAATGGTCGGCCCAGCGGATATGCAGCGCTATGGCGTGCATGCGATGGAACTTCTCATCAACGCGATGATGCAGCGCGGGGCAGTGCGCTCGCGGCTGCGCGGGCACCTTTATGGCGGCGCCAATATCGTCGCCGGGCTGGGCGGGATCGGCAGCAGCAACGCGGCCTTCGCCCGCACCTTCATGGAGACGGAAGGGATCGCCATCGGCCGTTGCGAGCTGGGTGGCGTGCAGGCGCGAAAGGTCGAATATATGCCTTATGAGGGCCGGGTGCGATCGACCCTGGTGGCTGAGGCGCCGGCGCTGCCGCCGCGTCCGCGCAAGCCGGTGCTGGCTGACGCTGGCGATGTCGAGCTTTTTTGAGACTATCGGGGGACTATATGGCAAGCGAAGCGGCGCTGTGCGCGGCGGTAGCGCAGGAATTGCGCGAAACGCGGCGGCTGGTGGAGGAACTGGCCGGCGTGCTGGTAGCGGACGAACGGTTCGTGCTGGACTATCTGGACCAGCTTCAGGCCTTCGACCTGATCGTCCAGCATGTCGACGAAAGCGCGACCCTGCTCGACCGGGTGGCCAATGGCGCGCAGCCGAAAGAGGCGATCGGCGGTGTGCGGCTGGCGGCGGTGCAGCAGCGGCTGCTGGCGGCGATGGGCTAGGGAGATAGGTCATGGCCGACGAACCCACCATTATCATCCGGAAGGTCAGGAAGGCCAAGCATGCAGCCCATCATGGCGGTGCATGGAAGGTAGCTTATGCCGACTTCGTGACGGCAATGATGGCCTTCTTCATGCTGCTCTGGCTGCTCGCCAACCCGGATAAGGCGCAACTGAAAGGGCTGGCGGATTATTTCTCGCCGGTCTCGGCGAAGGACAGCCCGGCGACGACCATGACCAGCGCGCCTGGCAGTCAGCCGGGGCTGGGCGGCCATGCCCGCCATGCGCAGGCGGCGGATCGCGATCCGGTAGGCCAGTCCTCCGCCGAAGCTGGGGTCAAGGGCGCGGCCCGCGGCGGCACGGCCGAGGTTCCCGAAGCGGCGCTGCGCGTGCTGGCCGAGGAGATGCGTCTGTCGATCGAGCCGCCGATCACGCCCGTCGACGCCAAGCCTCATGTCGATGTCGAGCAAGGCCGCGACGGCCTGCGCATCCATCTGGTGGACAGCGCCCAGCGATCCATGTTCAAGGGCAGCACTGCCCAGCTCAATGATTTCGCCCGCGATCTGCTGGGCCGAGTGGCGCGCAAGCTGGCGGGCACCAAGGCCCAGGTCGCGATCGAGGGGCATACCGACAGCAGCGGGGGGCAGAGCGACGCCAACTGGCTGCTCTCCGCCCAGCGCGCCCTGGCTGCCCGATCTGCGATGGCGGCGGCGGGACTGACGCCGGATCGCTTCGGCGAAGTGGTGGCGAAGGCAGGGACCGAGCCGGTTTATCCCGACCGCCCCGACCTGCCGGAAAATCGCCGCATCACGATCGTCGTGCTGGCCGCGCCTTCAGCTCTGCCCCGCGACGCCAGCTTCAAATTCTGATCGGAGATCCCATGAAAAAGCTGCTGGGCGCCATGCTGGCGCTGACCCTGGGCGTGGGTGTGGGCGGGGCGAGCGCCTATGTCGTTGCCCTTGTTCATCCGCCATCTGGACATATGCCTGTAAAAAGGACAGAATTTGTCCAAACTGGCGCAATCATGGCGCCCCTCACCTTTCCTGACGGACGCCTTTCGGGCTATGTGTCGTTTGAAGTGCAGTTGGAAGTGCCCGCGGGTGAGGGAGAAAGCGTGAAGGCGAAGTTGCCGTTGCTGCTGAATGCGGTGAATATGCGGACCTACCGCACGCCGCTGGCCAGCGGCCAGGACGGGCTGATTCCTGCGCTTGACCCGTTCCGCAAAGTCGTCATCGATGCGGCGCGGGAAATTTATGGTGACGGTCTGGTGCACCGGGCGGTCGTCACGCAGGCTTCACCGGTTTAGGCGTTGGAAAGGAGAGTGCGGTGCCTCAGCCCGACAAGTCCGTAAACGAACCTGAAGGCGGTGAGGCGCCCATGTCGCAATTCCCGCCGCGTGAGGCACGTGTTACGACCATTTTGTTGATGGGTAAGCTGCTAAGCCGACATGGGGAGACGCTTTGCCGCATCCGCAATCTGTCGAACGGCGGCCTGATGGCCGAAGTGCATATGCCGCTGGTCGATGATGATGCCGTGCAGATCGAGCTGAAGGCGGGCGACCGGCTGTCGGGCCGGGTGCGCTGGACGCATGAGCGGCGCATGGGCATCGCCTTCGACGAGCCGGTCGAGGTCGACATGCTGCTGGCCAGGGCCACGGTGCGCACGGCGGAGCAGGGGATGGTGCGGGCGCCCCGCTTCGTGGTGGACTGCCCGGTGGAACTGCGTGCGGACGGCCGCCGCCATCCAGGGCGCCTGGTCAACGTGTCGCAGGGCGGCGCGCGATTGGAAACGGATTTTCTGCCCGAACCGGATCAATTGCTGACGCTGGCGATTCCCGGGCTGCCGGAACGAAAGGGAGGGGTGCGCTGGGCAAGCGACGGTGCCATTGGCCTGTCCTTCGTCGAGCCGCTGGCTTTTGACGAGTTGGGGATGTGGCTGGCGGAGAAGCATTGCCAGTCATGAAGAGCGCCCGGCGGTTGGCTGACCGCCGGGCGATACGCGCTACGGATTGAGTCCCGCTACCCCGGCACCCCGAAACTCTTGACCAGTGATCCCGCAATCAATGCCCAGCCGTCGACCAGTACGAAGAAGATGATTTTCATCGGCAGCGATATGGTCGCGGGCGGCAGCATCATCATGCCCATGGCCATAAGCACCGCGGCGACGGCAAGGTCGATGACAAGGAACGGCAGCAGCAGCAGGAAGCCGATCTCGAAAGCGCGGCGCAGTTCGGAGATCATGAAGGCAGGCATCAGCGTCGTCATCGGCAGTTGGGCGCGATTCGGGGCAGGTTTGCCGGAAAGCTGCACGAACAGGCCGATATCCTCGTCACGCACATGTTTCAGCATAAACTTATGGAAGGGTTTGGAGGCCGCGTCCAGCGCCTGGGTTTCCGTGATCCGTCCTTCATTATAGGGAACCATTGCCTGCTTCCACGCGGCGTCGAAGGTCGGCCCCATCACGAAGAAGGATAGGAATAGCGCCAGGCTGATCACCACGGGGTTGGGCGGAACGCCCTGCACGCCCAATCCTGAACGCAGCAGAGAGAGCGCCACGACGATGCGGGTGAAAGACGTGATGGTCATGAGGATGCCGGGCGCGAGGCTGAGCACCGTCAGCATCAGCACCATCTGTATGGCGCGGCCGGAAAGAGATCCGTCGCCGTTGCCGGGCAACAGGTCCTTGGCCAGCGCCGTCTGCGGCAGGACCAGCATCAATGTGGTCGCGGCGATGGTGCCGCCGATCAGCAGACGCTTACGCATGATCTCGATTTCCCTCCAGCACCAGCAGCCCCTCTGGCGCGATCAGCAGCATATGTTCTCGCCCATCCTTGCGGATCAACGCCACCGATCGGCGCGGATCGAGCGCCAGTCGCTCGACCAGTTCCATGCGGCGCGGCGCGCCCTGGCTCACGAAACCAGAGAGGAATTTTTGCGGCAGACGGATTTCATAGCGGCGCACGATCCAAAGCCCGCCCGCGAGCAGCCCCAACACCGCCCCCAGCGCGCCGATCATGCGCAGCAGCGACAGAATATCCATGGTCTGATCAACTTTTTCGCTGAATGACGCGGGTGATTTCCAGCGACATATGCTCGCCGTCGACCAAGATCTTGCCCTCGGCTACAAGCTCATTATTAACATAGACGCGGGTTGGATCATTATGATCGCAATCGAGCGGGATCATCGCACCACGGCTCATCTTCAGCACCTGCCGGATGGGCAGATCGGTGGAACCAAGCACGATCGACAGATCGATAGGAATGCCTTCAAGGACCGACATAGGGGTCTCCTTTCAGGTTCGTTATAGGAATAAATTTATAGGATCAGGTCCGGCGCCCGGCAAAAATTGCCTATAAGAGGACTGTCTGCCTCACGCAGTCAGGAGCTTATGAAAATGGACCTGGATTCATCCATCGGCGTGTCGGCCTCGGGCCTGCGAGCCCAGTCTTTGCGGATGCGGGTGATCGCCGAAAACCTGGCGAACTCGGATTCCGTTGCGACCAAGCCGGGGGGCGACCCCTACAGGCGGCGCGTCGCCACCTTCACGAGCGAAGTGGACCGCGTCACCGGTGCCACAAAGGTTGCCGTGAAATCGATTGAAGGCGACAAAAGCCAGTTTCAGCGTGTCTATGAACCGGGCAATCCAGCCGCCGACGCCAGCGGTTATGTTCAGCGCCCCAACGTCAACAGCCTCATCGAAACCGCCGACATGAAGGCGGCGCAACGATCCTATGAGGCCAACCTCAACGCCATCGAATCCGCGCGCGGCATGACCATGCGGACGATCGATCTGCTGAAGTAAAAGGAGAATTTATGGCAATCGGAGCCTTGGACGCGGTCGCCGCATATGGTCGCTCGCTAAAAAACCTTGGGGCTGGCGGCGGCGATAGTCCCGTCGCGACCGAACGGGCCAATGGCGGCAGCAACAGTTTCGGGTCGATGATCGAAACCATGGTCAGCGACGCCGCTGGCTCGCTGCGCATCGCCGAGGCGGAAAGCGCCAGGCAGGTGGCGGGGAAGGGCGACATGATCGATGTCGTCACCGCGATCGGGGCCGCTGAAACGGCGCTGGATACTGTCGTCGCAGTGCGGGACCGGGTGGTGAGCGCTTATTCCGAAATCATGCGCATGCAGATTTAGCGCCTGCCGACGCCCCTGCATGGTCCTGCCACGCCAGAAGCCCGGTCCAGTCGGCACGACTGGGCTTCTGACTTCGCAGGGGTGCTGCGCTTTTGCTTCAACCCGCTCAAAGGAACATATCATGGCCTCCACGGACGCCATCGAAATCGCCCGCGCCGCGCTGATGCTGGTGCTGACCATTGCCGGTCCCATGCTGATAGCGGCGCTGATCGTCGGCGTCGCCATCGGCCTGCTCCAGGCTTTGACGCAGGTGCAGGAAATGACGCTGACCTTCGTGCCCAAGCTGGTGGTGCTGGGTCTTGTCCTGCTTTTGAGCCTGCCGATGATCGGCCAGGCCCTTTCGGTCTTCATGGACCGTATCGCTGACGCCATCGTTCACGGATAGCGGCATGGATCAGCTTCCCATCGACGCAGCGACCTTCCTCATCCTTTTTGCGCGGGTGGGGGCGGTGCTGATGCTGCTCCCGGCCTTTTCCGAAGAGTCCGTGCCTACACAAATCCGGCTGGTGGCGGCGCTGGGCTTCTCGATCGGCCTCTACGGCCTGCTCGGCCCGAAAATCGCGCCCGCCGCCCATGCGGAGGCGGCCTTGCCGATGATCGTCATCGCGGAAATGCTGGTCGGCATTGCCATGGGCATGATCGTAAAGATGCTGTTCAGCGCTGCGTCGATGGCGGGTTCCATCGCCTCCATGCAGATCGGCCTCGCTTCAGCGCTGGTGGTCGACCCTTCGCTGGGCGGCCAGTCGCCGCTGCTCGCCCGGCTCATCGGCCTTTCTGCGCTGATCGTGTGCATGAGCGTGGGGGTCCACCATCTCTGGATCGCCTCCATCGTGAACAGCTATGCCCTGTTCCCGGTTGGCGGTCTGCCGCCAGGCCACGATTTCGCCACGCTCGCGGTGCGCGTGCTGGGGCAGGCGACTGGGCTTGGCGTCAGCCTGGCCGCGCCGTTGATCCTTTATGGCGCGATCTTCAACCTTGGTCTTGGCCTTGCCGCTCGCGTGGCGCCCGCGATCCAGGTCTTCTTCATTACCCAGCCGCTCAACCTGCTGCTTGGCCTCTCGCTGCTGGCGATGGTCGCGGGCACCATGCTGACCGGCTTTGCCGCCGCCATGACCGATTTCATGGCAAGCGGCTGGAGCTTCTGAATCATGGCCGAGGCCGATCAGGACCAACGCACCCACGCGCCCACCCAGAAACGTCTGGAGGACGCCCGCAAGAAGGGCGACGTCGCTCTGTCGCCGGAAATGCGCCACGCGACGATGATGATCGGCGCGACCGTCGTGATCGGCTGGGTCGGATGGTCGGCCCTGTCCGGACTGGGGGCATTGCTCACCCGGCTTTGGGGAAGCGCCGACGATTTCCGCCTCGACAGCCATGGCGCACGCGACCTGACGGGCGGGGTAATGAGTCATGTCGCGCTCAGTCTTGCGCCGGTCATGGGCGTCATGTTCGCCTGCGCGCTGGGCACGCTGTTGCTGCAAGGGCGGGTGACGATGAACTGGTCGCGGATTTCGCCCAAATGGTCGAAGCTCAATCCCATGGCGGGTTTCAAGCGCTTGCTCGGAACACGCGCCTTGGTGGAGTTCGCCAAAACGCTTGCCAAGTTCAGCGCTATCGCCACGGTGGTCTTTCTGGTGCTGCGTCCCCGTTTTGGCGGTCTCGACCAGTTGGTCGGCTATACCCCCGGCGCGGTAGGTCTTGCGGCAGGCCGCATGGCGTTCGAGGCTATCCGTGCCGTCACCCTTCTGGTGGCGTTGCTGGCGATCGCCGACTTCATCTACCAGAATCGCGCTTTTCTGAAGAAGATGCGCATGACGCTTCAGGAATTGAAGGACGAACATAAGGACAGCGAGGGCGATCCCAAGATCAAGGCGAAAATTCGCCAGATCCAGATGCAGCGTGCCCGCCGCCGGATGATGGCTGCCGTGCCCGAAGCCAGCGTCATCATCACCAACCCGACCCATTATGCCGTGGCGCTCAAATATGACCATGGCGCCATGGCTGCCCCGATTGTGGTGGCGAAGGGTGTCGATGCCGTGGCGCTGCGTATCCGCGAAGTGGCTAAAGGAGCGGATGTTCCTATCGTGGAAGCCCCGCCGCTGGCCCGCGCCCTCTATGCGGCGGTCGAGATCGATCGGCCCATTCCGATCGAACATTATGCCGCCGTGGCCGAGATCATCGGTTACGTCATGCGATTGGCCAAACAGGGGAAGTGATTTGCCAGTCCGATGCCGTTCCTCCGCTCCATCATCCTATAAGGACTAAGATGAAGACTCTCACGAGATCGCCGATCCTGACCCTTGCCGCTGTCATGGCGGCGTTGGCGCCGGTCACTGCGCTGGCCGGACCCACGCCGCGCATCAAGGACATCGTTGATGTCCAGAATGTGCGGCCCAACCAGCTGGTCGGCTATGGCCTGGTGGTCGGCCTGCAAGGTACGGGGGACCGCATCCGCAACATCCCGTTCACCGAGGAGACATTGCAGGCGATGCTGGAGCGCATGGGCGTCAATATTCGCGGCACGCAGATGCTGACGCAGAATGTCGCTGCCGTATCCGTGACGGCGACCATGCCGCCCTTTGCCCGCGCCGGATCGACCATCGACGTGCAGGTGTCGGCGCTGGGGGACGCCACCAGCCTTCAGGGAGGAACGCTACTCGTGTCCTCGCTGCGCGCTCTTGACGGCGAGATTTATGCCGTGGCGCAGGGTCCCGTGGCGGTGTCGGGCTTCAAGGCGCAGGGCGCCGCGGCGCGGCTCAGCCGGGGCGTCACCACCACGGCGCGAATCGCAGGCGGCGGGATCATCGAGCGGGAGGTGCCCTTCGCGCTCAAATCCGCGACCAGCCTCAAACTGGCTCTGAAGAACCCGGACTTCACCACGGCGGACCGGATCGCTGGCACCATCAACCGCCAGCTTCCAGGCACCGCAGAGGTGCTGGATCCGGCGACGGTCGAAATCCACGCCGCAGGAGGCTTCACCGGATCGGTGGTCGAGCTTGTCACCCGCGTCGAGAATATGACCGTGGAGGTCGACCAGCCCGCCCGCATCGTCATCAACGAAGCCGCCGGCACGGTCGTCATGGGCGCAGATGTCCGCATCAGTCCGGTCGCAATCGCGCAGGGCGGGCTGACCATCAGCGTCAGCGAAAATCCGGTCGCTTCGCAGCCGGGGCCGCTGTCCGGTGGCGAAACGGTCACTCTGCCGCGCACGGAAATTACGGCGGATGACGGCGGCGGCGCTTCGCTCGCAATGATCGGCGGGGGGGCTTCGCTGAAGTCGCTGGTATCGGGGCTCAACGCGCTGGGCGTCAGTCCGCGCGACCTGATTACCATCCTTCAGGCCTTGCGCAGCGCGGGCGCGCTGCAAGCAGAGATTGCGGTGCAGTAGGATGGCCGACGCTGTATCGACGATGTCGGTCCTTTCCCGACCCGGCACCAGCCCGGCCACTGTCGCGCGCCAGTTCGAAGGTGTTTTTGCCGGGCAGGTCGCAAAGATCATGATGGAATCTGCCGAAATGGACGGCGATTTCACCGGCGGCTCCGGCGAATCCATGTTTCGCGGCATCATGGCCGAACAGATCGGCAACCAGATTGCGCAGGGGCGAGGCCTGGGTTTGGCCTCGGCGGTCGAAGCGCAGATCATCCGCATGCAAGGAGGAAAAGATGCCCAGTGAAATGATCGACATCATGACTTCCCTGACGGCGCTGATGCATGAGGAGACGCAGCGCCTGCGCGGGCAGGAGCGGGCGCTCGATCTCGCCCAGCTGGCGGCGGCGAAGGCGCGGCTGGTGGGCCGGCTGGAGGAGATGCTGGCGCGGCGCAACCGCCACCAGCCCGAATGGACCGACCAGATGGATGATGAGGCGCGCGAGCGGCTGGCCGGCTGCCTCGCCGATCTGCGTGAGGCCTCTGCCGCCAATGCGGCAATATTGGAGCGCCAGATCGAGCTGTCGATGGAAATGATGACCGCCATCGCCAATGAAGCGCGGCGTCTTTCGGGCAATCGCGCCTATACCTACGGCGCGCGCGGCGATCTGGCGAAGATGGAGCTCGCGACGCCGATTTCGTTCAATACGGAATATTGAAGGCTGCTGCAGCCATTCGGTGAACCCGACGGAAGAATGACAGGGCGCGGCGGCAACCGCGTCCTGTTATTGGGAGAAGCCGAACGCAACCTTGCGCGCTGTATCGGCAGGCGCAGGTCGCCCGAACAGGTAACCCTGTCCAAAGGCGCAATCCAGCCCGCGCAGGAACTGCGCCTGCGCGTCCGTCTCGATCCCTTCGGCGGTGACCGGCATGGACAGGCTGCGGCCGAGATCGACTACGGCCTTCACGAGCTTGCGCCCCGCTTCCCGATCGAGCGACTGGATCAGCGTGCGGTCGATCTTCATCTGGTCAATCTCCAGATTGCAGAGTCGGCTGAGACTGGCATAACCCGTGCCGAAATCGTCCAGCGCCACGCTGATTCCGGTATTGCGCAGCGACCGGATCGTTTCCTGTGCGCTCGCCAGATTGTGGATCAGAGCGTTTTCGGTGATCTCGACGATCAGCCGCCCCGGCGTCAGTCCCGAAGCGAACAATATCTGGAGCAGCGTCACCGCATTGTCGGGATCGCATAATTGAGCGGGCGACATGTTGATCGATACGGTGAAATGCGGGGGCCAGTTGCGCGCGTCTCGGCAGACCTGACGCATCAGCAGGAACAGAAGATCGCGGTCCATTCCCATTTCTTCCGCAATGGGCAGGAACCGGTCGGGACCGACCACCCCCTGCCGCGGATGATGCCAGCGGATCAGCGCCTCAAACCCCTTCGGGCGACCGCTGTCGAGCTGGACGATCGGTTGATACCAGGGCTGAATTTCGCCGCGCATGATACTGGATCGGAGGTCGTTTTCCAGCTCCGCGCGCTTGCCAAGATCGATGAACATCTCAGGTGCAAAATGACGGAAAGTGTCGCCGCCTGCCTGCTGCGCATGGGACAGAGCGATGGACGCCGCGTGAAGCAGCTGGTCCGCGGTGCGGCTGCCGCCGTCATCTATCACCAGCCCGATGGAGCAGGTCAGATAGATGACATGCTGTTCCATGTGAATCGGTTCGCCAATGACGCTCTGCACCTGCTGCGCGAAGGCGACGGCGGTTTCATCCGCATCGGAAAAGGGCAACAGGCAGGCAAATTCATCGCCAGCCAGATGCAGCGTGCGGGCGTGCTTCAGCCCTCCAAGCCGCTGTCGCACCATGTCGAGCACCGCGTCGCCCTTGGCCGGGCCGCAGAGATCGTTGACCAGCTTGAACCGGTCCAGGTCGATCAACAGCAGCGCCAGCCGCTCGTCCGGCTCCATGACAGCAAGGATTTCGGCGACCGCCCGTTGCAGCCGCTGACGCAGGGATAGGCCAGTCAGCCCCGGAAGGGCGGAAACGGGTGGCCTGCGCCGAAGAACGGAACGGAGCTTGCGGGAAATGGACATGGATGATCGATCACCTTTCCTCCTATTATAGAGGGTTTTGGATGATCGAAGCTGGTTGGGGTCGGTATTGACCAAGCCCCAACCAAGAGTCGCTCTATTCGAACTGCGCCGACAGAACGGTCGCCAGGTTTTCCGGGGCCAAATCGTCGATCGCGATTTCCCGATCGGGATGTTCGCTATAGCCCAGCATCCGGCCCTGCCGGTCGAAAGTGACGGACAATAGCCTCAGCCCTTCTTCCTCCCGGATCACCGCCAGCCCACCGGCGGAGGGAAAGCGGTCCGGATCGACGACCAGGATCGACCGGCCCGGCAGCCCCGATCCAAGTGTGGGCCGGCCGATGCGCAGGCCATAGGAGCGCGGCCCGGCGTTGCGCGGCGCTTCGACCTGTTCGCCAGTCGGCGTGCGGGCGATCAATCCATCCGGCAACGGCGCGCCGAATACCGGCACCAGCCTGATTGTCGCTGTTTCCGACGCGTAAATCGCATCCAGCACATCCAAAGCCGGCACGGGGGCCTCGTCGGATAGCATGACCTTGGAAAGCGCAGGCTGCGCCGCCTTGCGCCGGGCGCGCGGCTGGGTCGGCGAAGCAATGTTCGCTAGTTCCTCGCGCAATGCCTGCACCTTGGCGCGGGTCTTGGCAATCCGCGTCTCGGGATTGGCCACCAGCGGCAGCGTCGCATCCAGCTCTCCGCGGGAATAGGCGTCCACCAACTGCCGTTCCATGGCGTCGGCATCGCTGACGCCCAACAGACGGAACAGGGCCTCGCGAATTTCCGGACTCCAGCGGTCAATGGGCTTATAGGCATTTTCGATGCGGGAAAGGATCACCGGGGCGATGCCATAATCCATCTCCAGCGCCGCGATGGTCAGCTTGGCGTCAGCGGCGCGGCGCGCACGAACGGCAGCGGCCACCAAGGCGGCCAAACTGTCCGCCAGCGGATCGGGACTGCCGGCCGCCTGAAAATCCGCCGCCCAGTCCGCCATGTCGAAAGCGGGATCGCCGATGTCTACCAGCAGTCGCGCCGCATCGACGTCCAGCGCTGCGGCGATCGCCCTGATTTCTTCCGCTCGGGCGAAGACCTCTCCGCGTTCGATCTTTGACAGGCGAATATAGGTTATCGAGGGAATGAGCTGCGCCAATTGCAACAGTGAACCGATATTTCTTTTTTTCCTATATTTGCGAATGTTATTCGGAAACAGGAAGGTGCGGAACATGTCGATGCCGGGAAGGGGTTGCAATGTGGCCTTTGGCGTGATCTTCTTCGAACGCGATCGGCCGATTTTTTGAGTCATCCTGCCCTCTGAACCTGGAACATTTTCAGGAATAGCCTTGCCCTCCCTTTATCATCATCATCTCACGGCATTCGGCCACGGTCAATAATTTGCGACCGGCACATTTATTCGGGATCTATTCATCTTTCGGAAACACAAATTGTTAGCGCAATCATTAGCCCGGCTGATGGAACGCGTCGGCGGAACGCGAAACGCGCCTAGCCACCGTATGTTTCCGGCAAATTTCAAAAAAATTCACAAACTTTCCCGTCACATCGGAACATTCTGTGCCTGTTGCTGTGGTCCTCCTATCATAAGTGCGTTTCCGGAGGGTGAACGTACGCACAGGAAAAAAAGAGGCCGCACCCGCGCATGGCGAGGGCGGCCCCTTCACGACCAATGAAAAGGCTGTGATCAGTTGCGCCCTATGGCTGTCTTCAGCAGACCGATCTGCTTGCGGTAAAGATTGGTCATCGCAGCGAAGTCCGACTGAACCTCGCCCATTTTGAGCAGTTGGTCTTCCAGCGTGATGTTGTTGCCGTCGGGCTTGGTCTCGCTGATGTCGGTTTCCGCCACCACGCCACTTCCGCCCCGCGGCATCCGGGCACCGAGCGCCGCCATGCCGCCCGACAGATGAACCTGCGGACGGCCCACACGCGGCTTGCCGCTGCTGCCCCCATAGACTTGTACGAGGGAGGAGAAGTCCGGCGCCTCGACCGTCTGAGCCTTGAAGCCGGGAGTTTCGCCATTGGCGATATTCTGCGCGATCACTCGCTGCCGTTCGGAAAGATGCTTCATCGATTGGCCGATGCCGGCGAGAAGTGGAGGCGTAAATGTCATGACGAACCTTATCCTTTAAGCGCTGAGACGGGAGAGGGCCGCCTGATATTGAGCAAGTCGGGCCTGCTGATAGGCGGAGCCGCCGCCGGTCAGGGTGCCGTCCACCTGCGCCTGTTTGGCCGAGTCCCAGTAGAGCGAACGATAGGCGCTCTGCGTCATCGACAGGGCGGCGTTGATCCGGGAGAGTGCCGCGCTGGCGGTTTTCGCATCGGTCAGGCTGAGCAGGTCGTTGAGGTTGAGGCTGTAGATGCCGCCAGGCGTCACTTTGGGCGCATCGGCGGGCTTGGGCGCCGCGGCGGTCAGGCGAACCGGCGCCATGCCCAGCTTCGCCAGTGCATCGCTTCCTTCCGGTCCGGCGATAAGCTCAATGCTGTGCCCGGTCTTGGCATCGATGCGCAAATGCTGTTCGCCGTCCACCTTGGCGCTGGTCGCGGTGCCGTTGATGCCGGTGATCCGCTGGATCTTCTGCGCCAGCGTGGCCAGCGTCTCGTCCTTGCCGATGGTGATGGTGCGGGCCGCGCCGCCGTCGACCCGCAGGCTGAAACTGTCGCCTTCCTTGAGCGTGGTCTGGGACGAAATGGTGGCGGAAACGCTCTGGTTGAGCGTCCCCCGGCCGAGGCCCAGTGCGCCCAGCGCCGTGGCGCCGCCGCTGACGGCGCTGATCTTCACCGGCTCGACCGTGTGGGTGACGAGGCCCCACTGGTCGACATCCTGCACTGCGCCGGTGGTTGCGTCGATCCGGGCGACGAAGCCGTCCACCTTGCCGCTTTTGGCGCCTTCGAGCGCGCCGTTGGTGCGCCCGCCGACATAAAGCGCGCCGTTCATCCAGGCGACGCTGTCCGCCTGCTCGTCATTGGCGGTGCCGATGTAGCTGGTGCCGACGGTCGAAAAATCGGCGGAGATGCGGGTCACGAAGGCATCGCGCCCGCCGCTCATTGCATTGGCCTGGTCGCCGTTTACTGCTACGCTGGCGGCGCCCGCCACTGCGATCTCGCCGCCGTCGGAGACGGCGATGGCCCGCGCATCGACGGCGCCCAGGCTGACCGAGCCCAAATCGGTCGAGAGCGCCTGCGCATCCATCCGCATCAGCGTGGCATTGGCGCCCTGTTTGGAGAGCGCCAGCAGTTCGCCCGATCCGTCGATGGCGAGCGCGGTGATCGAGTCCGATCCGCCACTGTCGAGGGTGCGCTTTTCCTGAATCCTGCCCGCCGCGTCGAGGCGCACGATTACCGCGTCGCCGCCCCCGGTGGAGGCGCGGCCGGCAACATAAAGGCTGCCGTCATCGCCCACCGCCACCGCGGTCGCGCTTTCATTGCCGACCTGTCGGATGGCGGTGGCGAATGTCTGCGTCCCGTTTGCGGTGAAGCGCGCCACCAGCATATCGGTCTGGCTGTCGTCGCTGCCGTTGAAGGCGCCGCTGACCGTGCCCGCGACGACGATATCGCCGTTGGCGGCGATGGTGACGGCAGCACCCTCTCCCGTGCCTGCCGCGCCCAGGCTGCGCTGCCAGACGACCTTCCCCTCGCTGTCCACCTTGGTCAGAAACAGGTCGTCGGCCCCGTCCGAAAGAGAGGTGCCAAGGTCGCCCGCCGTGGTGCCGACGACATAGCTGAAGCCCTGCGCATCGGTAGCGATGGCGCGGGCGGTGGTGCCGGCATAGACGACGGGATCGGCAGTTTCCTCGTCATTTGCGTCGGCATTGGCCTTGGCGGCGGCAACCGCCTGCGCTGTCGCCTTGCTGTCGATGGCGTTGACGGTGCTGAGCCGCTGCGTGTCGAGGGCACTTGCCGGATCGTCGACGCGGAAGATCTGGGCGGAGGTCGCAGCGCCCGTTGCGGTGCGGCCGCTGGCGATCATCAGCGCATCGGTGGAATTGACCTGATCGATGGAGGCCTTTTCGATCCCCGCGGCTGTGAAGACCAGCCCCCATGTGCCGCCGGTCTTTTCGACGGTGAAGCGCGACTTCCACTGGCTGGTCGGGTTGCCCTGCGCGTCCAATATGGGATTGCCGCCGCCGTCGAGCGCGGGCGTGGCGCCGATGGCTGCGTTCAGCGCTTCGGCAACGCTGTCCAGGGTTGGGGGCTGCGGCGTTCCCGATAGATCGACCGTAACCGTTTCCGAGAAGGTTCCGCGAGTCAGGGCGATGCTGAACACCTCATTGCCGGCCAAGCCCGCCAGCGCGGCGTCGCGGGTCTTGCTGACGCCCTCCGCCGCCGTCTTGCCTGAACTGCTGACCGGCTGGATTCCAATGCTTTCCGACCGGCGCGTGACCAGCCCGTAATTCAGTGTCAGCAGATCCGTTTCCGCCTGCCCCAAATAGGTCTGGAGATCGGAAAGCCCCTGGGCAAACACCTTTTGCAAGGAGGCCCGTTCCGTCGAAGATGTGGTGGGCTTCGCCGCGCTTTCCGCCAGGATGCGCAGCGCGTCGAGCGCCTTATAGGTGGTGAAGGCGGTCTGGATGTCGGGCAGATCCTCAAGACCATTATCGCTGTTGGTGTCGATGATCGTCTTCAGCCGCTTGATCGCCGCGATCTGGGAACTGATCGGCGCGTCGCTCGGCTCTTCCTGCCAGGGCGGCGTGGTCTCCGGCATGGTGAAGGCTTTTTTCGCCTCGATCACCGCCGGACTGTCCATCGCCGTCGCATAATAGGTTGAGGCGCTGTTCGTTCCGCTCAGCAGGGACAGGCCGACAAGGCCGTTGGATAAATTTATCGTCAAGCGATCCTCCATGGCCGGAAGCTGCCGGCACTCTCCTATAAGATAGAGGAGTGCAGCCCTTATCCGGTTCGCCGCAGGGGCAATATTTTCAGGCCAAATTGGGGGCTGGTGCGCAGATGAACATGATGACCACGCAGATCGGCGAGCCGCCGGAACTCAAGAAATATTCAGGTCTCCAGCGCGCCGCTGCGCTGATGCTGGCGCTGGGGCGCGACCATGGCGGGCCGATATGGGAGCAGCTGTCGGTGGAGGAGATCAAGGAACTTTCCTCCGCGATCGCGCAACTGGGCCGGGTGCCTTCCGTCGTGGTCGAACATCTGCTGGTGCAGTTTTCCGGCGAAGTGTCGAGCATGGCCTCGCTCCATGGCTCCTTCGAGACGACCGAGCGGCTGCTGGAGGGCATTTTGCCTTCCGAACGGGTCAAGGAAATCATGGAGGATATCCGCGGTCCCTCCGGCCGTACGATGTGGGACAAGCTCTCCAACGTGAGCGAAGCGGTGCTGGCGGGCTATCTCAAGAATGAATATCCGCAGACCGTCGCGGTGATCCTGCACAAGCTGCGGTCCGATCACGCGGCGCGGGTTCTGGCGGAGCTGCCCCGGGAGTTGGCTACCGACGTCGTTATGCGGATGCTGAAGATGGATACGGTCCAGAAGGATGTGATCCTTCAGGTCGAACAGACGCTGAAAAGCGAGTTCATGACCAACCTGTCCCGCGCCCAGCGCCGCGATCCGCATGAAACGATGGCGGAGCTGTTCAATGCGCTCGACCGGTCGACCGAGGAAGCCATGCTGCATGCGCTGGACGATAAAGCGCCGGAATCGGCTGAACGGATCCGGGCGCTGATGTTCACCTTTGAGGATCTGGCCAACCTGCTGCCGGGCGCGATTCAGACGATCGTGCGCAACAGCAACAAGCGCGAACTCGCGCTGGCGCTGAAGGGCGCTCCGGAAGAGATGAAGCAGATGTTCTTCAAGGCGATGACCGAGCGCGCCGCCAAGCTGATGCGCGACGACATGGCTGCGATGGGGCCGGTGCGGGCGCGCGAATGCGAGGAAGCGCAGGGAGCGCTGGTGCGGCTGGCGAAGTCGCTGGGCGACCGGGGCGAAATCATGCTCGTCGACCCGAAGAGCGACGATGCGATGATCTATTGAGCCGGTGATGGAGGCTGTCATTTCCATAAAGCCCTTCGGCTTCGACCGGGTGTTCCGCTTCGGCCCCATGGCTGAGGAAGGGCAGGGGCCTCCGCCCCCGCCCGTCGATGAACTGCACGCGCAGATCGCGGCGCTTCAGGAACGGATCGAACAGATGCGTCAGGATCAGGAGGTGGCCTTGCTCAAGGCACGATCCGAAGGCGTGGCGCAGGGACTGTCGCAGGCGCGTGGCGAGCGGGCGGAGGCGATGCTGTCCGCGACCGACGCGCTGCATGCGGCGCTGGACGAGCTTGGCGGCCAATGGGCGCAGCAGAGCGAGCGCATCATGCACGACGCCGCTGAAGTGGCGCTCTGCGCCGCGGAACTGCTCGCTGGCCACGCCATCGCACAGGAGCCGGGCCGGGCGATCGATGAGGCTTTGGGCCGCGCGCTGCGTCAGGTGGCGCGGGGCACGGCCCTGCTCGTGCGCGTCCATCCCGACAGTCTGGAGGAGATCGAGCGGCTGGTCGCGGAGCGCCGTGCCGGGGAAAGGCGGGCGCTTTCCATCACCATCGTTGCAGATGCGGCGATCGCGCCCAATGACGCGCATATCGGTTGGGCCGACGGCGGCCTGATCGTCGATGCCGCAGCGCGCCGCGCCGCCGTGGAACATGAATTGGGTAGCCTGATCGCGTAAAATTTTCCCGCTTCCGGCAAGAGTTGCCTAGCCGCTCCTCCTATAATGATCGGGGGACGGCCAGGGGGGCCGCCCACTCTCTCACAAAGAGGCAGCCTTGAACGCTTTGCGGAATTTTATCGAGCAGATCGGCCCTCGTCGCGCGATGCTGATGGGGGGCGTGGGCGCCGCCCTGCTTCTGGGCATCGCCGCTCTGGCCCTGCGAAGCCCATCGAGCGAGATGGGCTTTCTCTACACCGACCTTGACCCCAGCGCCGCGCAGGCGATCAGTGAGAAGCTGAAGGGGCAGGGCGTTCCCTTCCAGATTTCGGCTGACGGAACGTCTGTCATGGCCCCGGTCGACAAGCTGCCGGAACTGCGCATGGCGATGGCCGGCGAGCAACTGGGCGGCAAGATCGGCTATGAGGTGCTGGACGCCGAACAGCCCTTCGGCATGTCGGCCTCGCGGGCCAAGCTCAATGAAACGCGCGCTGTCGAGGGCGAACTGGCTCGTTCGATCGAAAGTCTGGAGCGGGTGAGCAAGGCGCGGGTCCATCTCGTCATGCCCGAACGCGCCATGTTCGAAACGGAGCGGCGCAAGGCGACGGCGGCGGTGACGGTCAAGACCAGCGGCCGGTTGCCGGGGGAATCGGTGCAGGCGATCCGCTATCTGGTTGCTGCCGCCGTGCCCGAACTGTCGCCCGAAAGCGTATCGATCGTCGATCAGTCGGGCGCGCTGCTGGCGCGGGCCGGGGAAAGCGGCGGCGCGGGAAGCGCCGAAATCGACGAACGGCAGGCATCTGTTGAGAACAAGCTGCGCGGCGAGATCGAGGCGATGCTGGCGCCGATCGTCGGCACCGGCAAGGTCCGCGCCGAAGTCGCTGCCGTACTGGAGCGCGACCAGGTGCGCGAGGAGGCCGAGACGTTCGATCCCGACACGCAGGTCGTCGCGCATCAGGTTACGGTCGAATCCAATGATCAGAATGACGAAAATGGAGCGGGCGCCCAGGGTGTGACGGTCGGCGCGCAACTGCCCGACAATCAGGCCGCGATCAACGGCACCGGGGGCGACAGCCGCCGCTCCGCCCGCAACGAAACCTCCGAGGACATCACCTATCAGAACAGCCGCACCCAGAAGGTCAGCGTTCGCTCGCCCGGCAAGGTGTCGCGCCTGACGGTGGCGGTAATGGTCGATGGCGGTCCCAAGGGCTTGCCGCAACAGGAAATTCAGCGGCTCCAGCGCCTCGTCGAAAATGCGGTCGGTTTCGACGCCGAGCGGGGCGACAGCGTTGTGGTGGAAAATATGAGCTTCGCTGCGCCGGGCGATCTGGACGGCGCGGAGGGCGGGCTGCCCTTCGGTCTCACAGCCGATGGTCTGCTGGGCTTCGCCAAATATATCCTGATCGGCGGCGTGATCCTGCTGGCGATCCGGATGCTGCGGCCCAAGCTCGCGCCCGCCGCGCCGGAAGTCCAGCCGGTCGAGCATCTGCTGACGCCGGAAAATGACGAAATGACGGCGCTCGCCCAGCGCGCGGCGGATGGTGACGAGGAGGCGATGCGCCAGCTCGAGGAGATGCGACAGGATGTGCCATTGCTCGATGAGGAAATCGCGCTCGCCCAGATTGACGGACGGATCAAGCTCTCGGCGCTCAAGCGCATCGGTGATGCCATCGCCGCCGGACCGGCGGAATCCGCGTCCGTGATCCGCCAATGGATGAATGCCTGAAAGGGATGCAATGATTGAAGATATGGAACCCCGGCAACTGACGCCGGCTCATTTGACCGACGGAACCGACGATGTCGAGATGAATGCCGACCCCAACTGGTCGCCCCGTCAAACCACCCCGCCGGTTCCTGATGATTTGCAGGCTGTGTTCGATGTGCCGGTCAAGGTCCAGGCGATATTGGGCCGTGCGCGAATGGATATTGGCGAATTGCTGCGCCTCAAGCCCGGCATGGTGGTCGAACTCGATCGGCGGGTGGGCGAGCCGGTCGACATCTTCGTCAACAACCGTCTGATTGCCCGTGGCGAAGTCGTGCTGATCGACAGCGCGCTGGGCATCACCCTCACCGAAATCGTGCGACAGGAGCGCTGATGTCCGTATCCGATCATGACCCGACCCGCCTGCTGCTGCTGGGCGATCTCAACAAGACCATGGGCCTTGCCGTCGAAATGGTGCGCGGCTCAGCCGCCAGCATCGCCGTCGGCACGGCCGATTGCGAAGCGCTGGAGCGCTGGCGGCGGACGGTGGGCGATCTGGTCGTCGTGGATGTGGCGGTGAACATGCCCGACGTCATCTCCCGTCTGCGCGGCGAGCGGGTAGCCTGCCAGGCGATGACCGCTGCGGTAGAGGAACTGGTGGGGCGGAGCGTCGACGAAGTGGAGCGCGCGCTGATCCTTCAGACGCTGGATCGTTGCCGGGGGAACCGCACGACCGCGGCGGCCATGCTGGGCATTTCGGTGCGGACGATCCGGAACAAGTTACGGAGCTTCATGACCGAAGATTTCGCGCCGCCGCCGGGGTTGTTGCGGCATTGACGATGTTTCCCCTCCCGTTTGGGGAGGGGACCTATTCCACTCACCGGAACCATCCCATGAAAGTTCAACTCCCCGCCCGGTTCGACGAATTGCTCGCCCGCCTTGGTCCCAGCCGCGATCTGGCGCTGGCGCTGGGTGTGACCGGCATCATCGCGATGCTGATCCTGCCTATGCCCGGCTGGATGCTGGATCTGGGGCTTGCGCTGTCGATCACCGCTTCGGTCCTGATCCTCATGACCGCGTTGTTTATCGACAAGCCGCTCCAGCTGTCGAGCTTCCCGACGATCCTGCTGATCGTCACCATGCTGCGCCTTGGCCTTAACCTTGCCTCCACGCGCTTGATTCTGGGCCATGGGCATGAGGGACATCATGCCGCCGGCGGGGTGATCGCGGCGTTCGGCGAGTTCCTCATGGGCGGGGAGACGGTGATTGGTCTCACCATCTTCGCGATCCTGATCGTCATCAACTTCGTCGTCATCACCAAGGGCGCCGGACGCATCGCCGAGGTCGGCGCGCGTTTCAGTCTGGACGCCATGCCGGGCAAGCAGATGGCGATCGACGCGGATCTGAACGCAGGCACCATTACCGAAGCGCAGGCCAGGGAGCGCCGCGCGGAGATCGAAGCGGAAAGCGGCTTCTACGGCGCGATGGACGGTGCGTCCAAATTCGTGAAGGGCGATGCCGTCGCGGCGCTGCTGATCACGGCGATCAACATCGTCGTCGGCCTGATCATCGGCGTCGCCATCCATGGCGTGCCCTTTGGCGAAGCTTTCACCACTTACACCATCCTGACGGTGGGCGATGGCCTCGTCAGCCAGATTCCGGCGCTGATCGTCTCCACCGCCGCCGGCCTGCTCGTTTCGAAGGGCGGCATCGCAGGCAAGACCGGCGCGACGCTGGGCGAGCAGCTGGGCCGCTATCCCAAGGCGTTCGGCGTCGTGGCTGCGCTCATGCTGGGGCTGGCGCTGATGCCGGGCCTGCCCTTCGCGCCCTTTGCCCTGTTCGGCGGAATTTGCGGCTGGCTGGCGTGGAGCATGACGAAGAAGGCCGAAGCCGCCGCCATCATGGCCCGCATGGAGGAAGCCGCCGCGCAGCAGCAGGTCGCACAGGTCGAGGAACCGATTTCCCGCACCCTTGCAATCGACGCGCTGCGGATCGAGCTGGGCTATGGCTTGCTGCCGATGATCAACGATGCCAGCGCCGAACCGCGCCTCGACGATCAGGTCCGTGCGCTGCGGCGACAGATGGCGATCGATTTCGGCTTCGTCCTTCCCTCGGTCCGCATTCTCGACAATATGGCGCTGGGGGCCAATGAATATGTCGTCTATGTCAAGGAAACCGAGATTGCACGCGGCGAGCTGCGCATCGGCAAGCTGCTGGTCATCAACGCGGCCGGGCAGGACCTCAGCATCCGGGGTGAACCGACCAAGGAGCCGGTGTTTCAGCTTCCCGCCCTCTGGATCGACCGCGACATGCGCGAGGAAGCGGGCTTCCGCGGCCTTACCGTGGTCGATTGCGGCACGGTCGTCACCACCCACCTGACCGAGATCGTCAAGGACAACATCGCTGATTTGCTCTCCTATGCCGAGACGCAGAAGCTGTTGAACGAGGTTCACAAGGACGCCGAAAAGCTGATTGCGGATCTGATCCCGGCGAAGATCTCCATTTCCGGCGTGCAGCGCGTGCTCCAGAACCTGTTGGCCGAGGGCGTGTCGATCCGCGACATCCCCACCATCCTTGAAGGCATTGCCGAAGCCTCCGCCATGACTGCCGGTCTGACGCAGGTGACGGAACATGTTCGCGCTCGCCTGTCGCGCCAGATTTCCGCGCAGCAGACGTTTGATGGCACCATTCCCGTAGTGACGCTGGGCGGGCAGTGGGACGAAGCCTTCGCCGAAAGCATCGTCGGGCAGGGAGAAGATCGGCATTTGGCCATGGCGCCGTCCGTCCTTCAGAGCTTCATCGCCGCCGTTCGCGACACCTATGATCGCTTCGCCGCGCAGGGGGAGATACCCTGCCTGCTGACCAGTCCGCCGCTGCGGCCCTTCGTGCGGTCGATCATCGAGCGGGTGCGCCCGGCGACCGTCGTGCTGTCGCAGAATGAGGTTCACGCCCGCGCCCGCTTGCGCAGTCTTGGGACCATAGGCTGACGCGACCGAACGGCCGATCAATCCTCTATAATGAAAATGACGGCGGGCTTCCGCCACAAGATCGAGAGACCATGCCAGCAGCATCCATGATATTGTCCGTTCCCGGCGCTGCCGCTACGCCCGCCATGCCTTTTGCGGACGCGGATAGCGCGCTCCCGGCCGCCGCCGTTTTCGGCGCGCTGATCGAGGCGACGGCCGCGACGACCGCGACGACCGCCGAAACGTCCATCATTTCGCCCCCGCCTGTTGCCCAGACGCTGCCGCAGCCGCCCCATATGGCGAGCGCCCCGTCGGTTCTTGCCCCCATCGCGCCCGACGCTCCCGATGCGGTGGAGGAGGTCATGGCCGTGTCCCCGGCCGAAACAGGCGAAGCCGGGGCCGTGCCGATCGACCTGCTCCCCGCGGAACGTCCGATGGTTGAGCCGCCCACGCTTGTTCTGCCCTCGACCGACAGGCCGACGATTGCCGAAATGCCGGAGGAGAACGTCGAGGCCGCAACATCCATTCCTCAGCTCGAACCGGAAGCCGCCGCCTTGCCTGAGGTTCCGGCGCAATTGCAAAAGCCGATCGAGAAACCGAAAGCGCCCAAGGAGGACCGCATTTCGAAGCCGGAGGCGCCGAAGACCGATGCAGCCGCGCAGCCCATTGTGCCACTGCCGATGCAAGCCGCCGCCGTGCCGGTGGAGCAGCTTGCGTCGATCAGTGACGGTATCCTACCCGGCGAAAGCGAGTCTGCGGAACCAGAGCTGCGCCTTGCCGCACGGGCGACGCCGGCCAAGGCGCCGACCGCACCCCCAACGGCGCCTCAGACTGGCAGCCGGACCCAAACCGCCATGCCGCGCAGTTCGGAGGCAGACGCGGTTCAAACTACGCCTCAGACGGCCGACAGGGCTGAAACCAGCCTGTCCTCGCCATTGCTGACGCAAACGCTTGCGCCTGTCACCAGCCGCCCCCCCGCCAGCCCCTATCCGGCCATGGCCCAGACTCCTGCGACGGTGCCGGTGGTTCAGGCGCAGCCCGGCCGCATTGGCGCGGACATCGGCGTAGAGATCGCCAGGGCCGCCAAGGGCGAGCGCGATGACCTGCTGATCCGGCTCGATCCGCGCGACATGGGCCGGATCAATGTGCGGCTATCGTTCGACCGCGATGGCACCTTGCGCGCCGTCATGTCGGCCGACAGTCCTGCCGCGCTCGACATGCTGCGGCGCGAAAGCGGCGACCTCAACCGCGCGCTGGCCGATGCGGGCATCCGTTCCGACGCGCAGTCGCTGCGTTTTGATACGCGCTCGGGCGATCAGGGGCAGGGCGCGGGCCAGGGCTGGCAGCGGGGCCATTCCGGCGGTCAGCAAGATCAGGGCGGCCGCCCGCATCCGGCTGATGACGGCGCCGGCGATTTTATCGATCCGCATTACCGGCCGCTGCGCGCCAGCGGTCAGGTAGATCTCATGGCATAAGGACCTGCGCAATGACCACGATCAACTCGAACTATGGCTCTGCCGCTTCCACCTCGCAGCTTGCGGGCCTTTCCACCGACTATACGATGTTCCTGAAGCTGCTGACGACGCAGATGCAAAATCAGGACCCGCTCGATCCTATGGACACGTCGGAATATACCCAGCAGCTGGTACAATATTCGCAGGTGGAACAGTCAATCCAGCAGAACGCGTCGCTTCAGGAGGTCATAGCCCAGTTGAGCGCCCAGCAAATGTCGCAGGCATCGAGCTTCATCGGCAAGGAGGCGCGGTTCGATTCCGCCATTGCGGGGCTGGGCAACGATCCCGCGACCTGGACCTGGCATGTAGACGGCACGCCCGCATCAATCACCGCCACCATTTCGGACTCCTCCGGCAAGGTGATGAACACCCTGACGCTCGATCCGGCCAGTCAGGGCCGCTACGAGTGGGATGGCACCCTGAGCGATGGCAGCAAGGCGCCGGAGGGCGCCTATACGCTGGCGGTCACTGCGACCACGGCGGGCGGCGACAAGCTGGACGCGACGATCAACTCGGTCGCGAAAGTGACGGATGTGGTGGCTTCTGGCAACGACATCATGCTGGGCGTCAACGGTATTCGGATGCCGCTTTACGGCCTGGTCGCGGTGTCGGCTGGCAGCTAGGGCCGTTGCGCTTCTGCGCCATCGGGGGCCAGCAACACGTTCAGCATGGTGCAGCCCGGCAATCGGCCGGGCAGCGCCAGCGCGATCAGGCAATCTTCGATCGACGGGTCTTCGACCGGGCCGATCAGATCGGTGATTTCATCTGGAGAATGGGCGGCCTCTTCCGCGCAGTGCATCGCTGCCGCGCGCCACAGGGATGTCGGACATTCAACGCGCAACTTCAGCGTGAACTCAAATTCCCTGCCCGGCGTCGATACTGCATCAAGGGCAGGTTTCGTATCACTGAACATCTTTTCAATACGCTCTCGATCATGATGGCAGATCCCCCTTTTTTGAACCTGCCGATTATCCGAATTGAGACCGTCCCCCGAACTCGCGACCTTCATTGCAGGATGTGATTCACCCTTCCAACTAAGGGGTTTCCCTTAGGG
>NZ_JBHIWJ010000015.1:0-62901 GCF_041987595.1 Sphingobium sp.
ATGATGCTCGGCGCACCATTGGCCGTTCAGCCGGTTATAGGCGGTCAGCATGCCGCCGACGCCCGCCTCGGCGCACAGTTCGAAGGGGAGCAGATAGATTTCGCGCAAGGTGCGTTCGCTGACCACCGCGTTCATCCGGTCGCGATCGGTCTCGCTGTCGTTGCAGACCAGATGCTTGGCGACCGATGCGGTGCCAGTGCTTTGCAGGCCGCTGGCCCAGGCGGCGCCCAACAGGCCGGCGAGCAGCGGCTCCTCCGAATAATATTCGAACGCCCGGCCGGCGAGCGGGCTGCGCGCCAGATTGACATTGGGGGCAAGAACCATGTCGACGCCCATGCGGATCGCCTCGCCACCGACCAGCGCACCGACGCGCATGTTGAGGTCGATGTCCCAGCTGGCGCCCAGCGCGGTCGGGCAGGGGGTGAGCAAGGCAATGTCGCGTTCGTCCACGCGTCCGCTGGCAATGCCCATCGGCCCGTCTGCCATCGCCAGCGAAGGGATGCCCGCTTCAGCATAGCCGACCGTCGTCCACATGGTGGCGCCGGCGCTCATCGCCAGTTGCTGGTCGATCGTCAGGCCGGACATGCGGCGCCCTCCATGGCGAAGTGCATGATCTGTCGCGCCTGGGCGCGGACCGCATTGGCGATGCCTTCATCACACAGCGCGCCGTCGGCATCGAAGGGGCGCTGCTCGACCGAGTTGACCGCAACCCCGACCGGCGTCGGCCAGCCGCGCATCGCATGGATGACATCGCGCAGCGCCGACAGGGTGGTGCCGCAGGCCTGCCAGCCGGCCGCCGTGACGACCAGGCCGACCGGACGACCATCGAAATAGACACGGCTGTCGCCGCGCAGATCTTCCAGCAGGTCGATCGCATTCTTCACCAGCCCGGAATAGCCACCATGATAGCCCGGACTGCCGATGACGATGCCATCGGCGGAACGGATGGCATCGACCAGCGCGCGTTCCTCGGCCGTGCGGTCGGGATGCTCGGGATTGAAATGGGGCAGGCGGGCGAGGGCCGGGCCGTCGAACATCGTCGTCTCGGCGCCCAGATGCTCGCATTCCTTCAGGATCGCACGCACGATCCGCTCGCTGGAAGATGCCTGGCGGAATGTGCCGCCTAGGCCGACGATCCGCTTCGGGCGGGCGCCATGATGACCGGACATGTCCATACTCCTCGAAATGGCGCGGCCTTCTTGCGGGCCGCGCTCATCAGTGCATTGGGGTTCAGGCGTCGACCTTCGCCTTGAAGGCGGGCATGACCTTGTCCGACAGCAGGCGCAGCGTCTGGTTGCCCAGGCGCAGCCGCTCCTCGGTCAGCGGACCGGTGGTGGTGCCGCACAGGATGTTGCCGATGCCCAGTTCCTCATAGGGTTTGAGATGCTCGATGACGGTTTCGGGCGAGCCATAGAGGCACCATGTGCCGATCCAGTCCTCGGTCAGCGCATTGGGGGTGCGATCGGTCTTCTTGTTGGCCGAATCCGATTCCGCGCGGGCGTTGAAAGCGGCCTCGCGCTCGATCGCATCCTGATAGGAGCGCAGGATGATTTCCAGTTCCTCGCGCGCCTGCTCGTCGGTTTCGGCGACATGCACGACCTGATAGGTGTGGGTGGTCCAATCCAGCGCTCGGGCGATGGCTTCCTGCGAATGGCCTGCTTCGTCCAGCATCTGGCGATAGACGCCGAAATATTTGGCGACATGCTTCATCGGCTCGGTGCCGCCGATCTGCGGCGGGGTGAAGGCGGGGATGAAGGCGGGCCAGCCATTTTCGGCGGCGCGGCGCGCGCTTGCTTCTTTCATGGCGACAGGCATCAGGCGGGCGTGGCCCGTCGAATAGGGCGCGGGCGCGATCCGCTGAAGCACGCGGCCCTTGTGCGGACCATTGTCAATGTCGATCGCGGGATCTTCCATCCGCTTCGCCCAGAGCTGCTCCGCAATGGCAAGGTTGTTGTCGGAAACCGCCCCGGCATCCTTGTAGCTCACACCAAAGCCGATCATTTCTTCCGGTGTGGTTCCGCTGCCGACGCCGACGAGCAGCTTGCCGTCGGTGAGCTGATCTAGAATGTTGATGCGTTCGACGAACCGCACCGGATGGTGCAGCGGAACGGACACTACCGAAAAGCCGAAATGCATATGGGGCATCTTCGCTGCGAGATAGGAAGCGAACATGAAGCTGTCCGACGCAACGGGCATATAGCCGTTGAAATGATGGTCGGGGAGAAAGATGGCGTCAAAGCCCAACTCCGACGCCCGCACCGCGTGGCCGGTCAGGTCCTCGATCAGCCTGCGATCCTCGTCCGCAGCCATGGACCGGGCATTCAGAAAAACGGAAAAACGCATATCCCCTCCACACAGCGCCCTCGAGCGCGACTTGCGCCGGCTTATTTACATTGACGCTTTAAGCCGTCACAATGGAATCATAATTAGAACCAATGTTCTTATTACTGATTGGATGAATATGCCGCCGGTGTCAACTGCGAAGTCGAAGAAGGATTCTATTTCTGTTGTGGGAGAGGCTAGCCGCGTGCCGCAGCAGGGCCGCAGCCGCGCTTCTTATGAACGGATGCTCGCGGCCGCCGAAAAGCTGATGGTGAAGAATGGAAATGACGATTTCACGCTGACCGAGGTTGCGAAGGTTGGCAAGGTGTCCATCGGGTCCATCTACCTGCGCTTCAACAGCAAGGACGATATGATCCACGCAGTGCACGCCCGGGTCCTGGCGCGGATCGAGGAGGATCAGGATGCCATGATGGCGAAGATCGTTGGCAAGGCGGCGACGCTGGACGATTTTTCTGCGCTTTTCGTCGACGCCTATGCCGAGCTGCTCAAATCCTATGCTCCGGTGCTGCGTCCGATCATGTTTCGCGCCATTTACGACCAGAATATCTCGCAGCTCGGCCGTCAGTCGGCAGAACGGCTGAGCAATGAAGCGGAGCGGCAATTGCTGCGCTTTTCCGCCGAGTTCGGACGACCCGATCATCAGCGGCTCGTCGGCAATGCATTCAAGATGATCTACAATACGCTGGCGCGCCTGCTGGGCCTGGGATCCTCGCTCGAAGCGGCACATCAGGGGGACTGGGACGAATTGAAGGAAGATCTGTCGATCATGTGCGCTGCTTTCCTCCGTGCACCGGCGCGTTAGGTGAGCCGCAGAGCTGCGCCGTAAAAGCGGATGATGCCCGGTCCGTCGACCAGCACGCAGAGCTGCATGCCATAGCATGTGGTGATCGCTGGCTCGACAGGCAGATCCGTGCGCAGTCGATTGGAGGGCGGGTAGAATTGGCGCCACTCCGCCGGCGGATCAAAGGGCGCCGGTGTGCCGGTGAGCGGAACGTTCGGTTCGCACAGATGCTGGCGCTGCATGCCGCCATGATGCACGCACACCCAACTGATCCGGGCCGCCTCTTCCGTTTCCCAGAGAAGCGAGGCCTGATCCACCCTGATACCGCTCTGGAGCTGGAAAGGGAAGTGAAACCAGACCTGTCGACCTGGACGGACACGGAAGCTGGACGAAAAGCCGCGATGAAAGCCGAAGCCCGTGGTCCAATCCTTCTCATCCACGATATCGAGCCAGTCGGGACCAATTTCCTGCAATTGGACGGCGGCAGGAGCGAGCCAGATTTCGTGCATCACGCCCATGTCGGTTCGCGATCGGCGCGCCATTTGATGCTGCACCCGGCGCTGGGACGCTGGGGCAGGGGCGTGGGTCGTCCGGAGAGCAGCGCGTCCACGGCCGTCCGCATGCCATCCCCTGTCACCGGCAGATCAGTGCATTGCGGCGGGAGTTCCGGTACGGGAGGACGGTTGATCTTCGGACGGCTGGAATTAAACTGACCGGCATAGAACGGGGCGCGATCCGGTCCGAATGGGAAGAAGACGGGTGTGCATACGGCGCCATAATCAAGAGCGACCTCCTGCATCTCGTCATGAAGATAGGGGAAAGTCAGGTCGTGATTCAGGGCGAATCTGGTCATGCGGGCGGCATCATTTTCCGGATAATCGGTCGGGTCGTTTGAAGAGATCGCAACGGTCGCCAATCCTTTTGCCGCATAGACCGTCGCAAACGCGGCGAACTGATCAATGAGATGGAGGACGAACGGACGATGGTTGCAGATGAAGGCAACCAGCAAGGCAGGGGAAGCAGAGAAATCGTTCAGCGTGACGATCCTGCCTTCGGCAGCCGGCAAAGCGAAGGGCATTGCGGGCGCACCAAGTCCTTCCATTTGCGACGTGCGCAGCATCTTATGCTTTCCTCAATGAAGAGATCGGTAATCAGAGCAGATCAGTGGCTCGTTGCCAGGTGACGAGACCGTGAAATCGGCTGGCGTCGGCAGCGTCCGATATTTCAGAGGAAGGCCGCAATGCCGTGATCGGCAAGCCATTTCTCTCCTAACATCCTGTTCCTCCGGCCTCTTTTGACGGGCCGGATGGTTGGCATGGCCGCTCCAAAGTCGCCATGCCAACCAGTATTCAGGCAGCGAGTTGCAGTTCGCGCCCGGTCTTCGTCGTCGGCACGAAGGGCAGGTAGGAAACGCGCATCCTGATCGCGATTTCTACCTTATGCGCGCCGGGGGTCAGGCCGCCGGAGCGCAACACCGTAACCTTGGCTTTTTCGCCGAAGTTCCAGCGATCGTCATAGACGCTTTCCATCTCGTCCAGCGTCCAGCTCCGCTCACGAACCGAGAAGCGGATATCTCCCCGTTCAATCGGCTCGCCATCGATGGTAAGACCGATATCCTCGATCATCGACAGGCCCAGGCCCCGATAATAGGGCAGGCGGGCGAGCAGCGCGAAACCGACGACCCCGCCTCTTTCCACGACATTCTCAAAGCCCTCGTCGCAGAGCATCATCTTGTCGAACATGTCTGCTTCTCCTCAGGCTGCGAGCGCAGTTGGGGTGGGCTCGCCGATCATTTGTTCAAGCATTTTCTGCTGGCGGCGCACCTGTTCGACCGAGTCCACTTCATGGGCATCCTCGATCCAGCGGTTCCCCTCATATTCCGAGCAGATGTAGCCCTTGTATCCGCCCTGCTTGAGCACCCGGACGATCTCGTCATAGGGAATGGATGGTTCGACCAGGTCCTCGTCCATCTGATAGAATTTGCCGTGAATATTGTGAATGCGGTGCATGTAATCCAGCATCCGCCTGGGTTCGAACGCGGCATTGTGGCGGAGCGTTTCTGCCATGCCCAGCGCCGGGCCTTCACCACCCATTTCGCGGACATTGAGAATGACATATTCGCTGAGGACGCGATCCTCATAGGCCTTCTCAATATAATCCGCGATGTTCTGCGGCACCCCGTTGCGGATGAAGCGTTCCTTCCAGACCGGCGGGAATTTGAACAGGAACATGCCCATGTCGGGCAGGAAACCCAACGCATCTGATCCCGACTTTTCAAAAGCTTCGGCATGGCGAATGATCCAGGGATGATCGAAATGCAACGGTGCATGCACTTCGATCAGAATCCTGATGTTCTTTTCTTCGGCATAAGGGGCGGCAGCGACAAGAACCTCAGGCGCGATCGACACAAGCGCGCGGATATATTTCATGCCCAACCGCGCGCCGAAGTCGATATCCTTCTTCACGCTGGCGACCTGCTCGTCAAAGGGCATGGCCCGGCCCTTGTAACGCTTATAATCGAGCATGAAGTCATGGCTGACTGCGGTGGCGTTATATTTGCTGATGAGAGCGTGCCATTCCGCGATCCGGGCGTCATCGACCGTGGCTTCGGGCCATCCCCAGAAGGTCTGCTCGCCGATGATTTCGATACCCAGCGCACCCATGTCGGCGCAGACCTTGAAACAGTCCTCCAGGGTCATTTTCCCCTGAAAGGTTTCGTGCTGGAAACTGTAGAGGCTCACGCCCCGTTTTATATCGCTTGTCATAAGTTACTCCGCAACGGCGATAGAGGGGGCCGGTGCGCGCGAACCGCGCGCAAAGCTGGCGACCAGGGCGGCGGCGATGACGCCTGCGAGGCCCGCCGCGAGGAATGCGCCCTGCATGGACCCCACCAGCGTTTCGGTCTGATGCACCAGCCAGGGGCTGGAAAACTGACCGAAGAAGAAGCAGGCGGTCCACACGCCCATCCCCCGGCCGCGATGTTCAAAGGGCAGCTTGGTCTGCGCCCAGGCGATCACGGTGGGGACTGCCATGCCGGCGCCCGTTTGCTGTATGATGAGAGCCGCAGTCATCCAGCGCCAGTCGGGCGCAAGCCCCATGCCTGAAAGGCCGACACCCAGCAGCAGGAAGAAAGTTGCGAGTTGCACCGCATGCGGCCTCCCGCCCATCAGGCGGAAGATCAGCGCCCCGAGCATGACGAAGAGGCTGGGGATAGCGGTGAGTTGGCCGATGCGGGCCGGGTCCATGACTCCAACCTCTCGCCAGGCTAGCGATCCGCTGATGATAAAAACATAATAGAGCGCGGAAGCGATCAGCGTGACCCCGCCGATCAGCGCAATCGATGCGGTTGGAAAGGGCGCAGTTTTCCTCTCGCCATGGCTGATTTCAGCAATAGTGGCGCCATCGGCGCGGCGCGGCTCGAACATCCAGGCGAGCATGGCAACGAAGATCGGGAAGGCGACCGCATAGACCAGGAAAATGCCGTTCCAGCGCACGGCCGAGGCAACCCCTGACAGCAGGATCACGCCGGATGCGAAGAAGGGGCCACAGATGCCCTGAAGGAACAGCCAGTCCTTGCGCCCCTGATCGTCCCAATAATCCGCGATCAGCGTGTTCACGATGGTGAGGATCGCCGCTTCCGCAACACCCAGCCCAAGCCGGCAGGCGATCAGCATGTTCAGACTGTCCAGAAAAAAGGGTGCCGTGCCAACGACGCCGTATAGCAGCGTTGCCCCGACAAGCAGTGGACGGCGCCCAAACCGGTCGACGAAAAAGCCGGCAAAAGGCGCGAATAGGGCGATCGTGAGACCGGGGGCCGAAACCATCATCGGCACTTTCCATCGAGCATCGGGATCGGCAGCGAAATGATCGATGATGGCCGGGACGGCTGGGAACATCGAAACGATCGCGAAAATCGGAAGGAAACCAGCTGTAACGATGGTGATACCCTGAGGCACCAGCGACAGGCGTCGAAAAAAAGCGATCAGGGAACGCACCAGCCTTCGGCTCCTCTACTGCGGGCGACTCATTCAGCGCCTCTAATTAGAACTATCATTCTTTTTATTGGGTGGGCCATGGCCTGTCAATCAAGCAAGTGGTCGGCGATCAGGGGAATCACCCAAGCCCCCCCGATCGATGCCTCCGTTTCACTTGGCTGTCGGCTCATCGCGTTCAATCGGAAAATCGCGGATATCGGTTTCGACGGGGATCGTAACCTTCCCTGTTGCCGCCCACTCAGCACCTCGGGCAATCAGGCCGCGTACACCCGGATATTGCAGCGTGTCAGGGCCATGTCCGAGCGGGATAGCGAAAACCCGGCCATTGCCGTAATCCGCAGTCCACGCCTGAGGATGATCGGCATCCATGCCTTTCATCTGTTTCAGCTTCGCAGGAGTGTAGGCGTAGGCCGGATATTTGGGGCCGGCCTTTTCCGGAGCGTAGCCCGCCGATGAGTCATGCGCGGTCGCCAGAACATGAATTTTCACGTCCGGATCGAACTGCATGTTGGTGTACATGTCATCATTGAAGGTCCAGAAATATTCGCGCATTCCCCGCGTAACTGGATGGTCGCGATCGGTGATATGGATCAGGAATCCTCCCGGCGGCGAGCGGCGGCTCTTGGCCTGCGGACGCATCACCCCGCCCGCCAGTTTTTCAAATTCCGGCCAACCGGGCGAACCCATGTTGAAAGAGGCGTGATAAACGACAATGCCCCCGCCATTGCGGACATAATCGAACAGCGCCTTTTCGGCAGCGGGACTCCAGCGCTTTTCGAGGGGGTCTGTATAATTCCATCGGCCGAGATAATTGAGTAACACCACATCGTAAGACTTCAGCAGTTCCGCGCTGCCATGGTCGAAATCCTCGACGATGCGAACATCGAAGCGCCCGCTATCCTGTAATTGCTTGCGCAACAGATTGTTGACGCCTGTCCAGTCATGTTCATAGCTGCTGCGGCCACTGATGATGAGCAGATTCAGCCGCTGCTGTGACGGCGATAGGGGAACTGCAACAGGCTGCACGGTTTCCGGAGGACGATAGGGCGACTGCACGATAACCTGTGCCGTTGCCGCTCCCGCAATCACAAGGCCCAACACCGCGCCGACCAGCTTTCCATGTCGTTGTTTCATTTTCCCTCTCCTCCTGCCGCCGTCTGTGCGTAGCCAATGATAAAATCATAATATTTATTCGTATAATCATGCAGCAGGCCGTTCTGTATAGCAATATGAAAGCGCGTATGGCGTATCGTACGGCTTGACGGCCGCCTCGGAATCCGACTATTCCAATACTAGAATATTGGTTCGCATATAGGATGGCGCGCCGAATAGTCATGCATTTTGGGGGAGAGGATGCTGCAATCAAGGATGCAGAAGGAAATGTCGGACAGCGCCTTGGCGGCTGCGGCCGCACTGTCCGGGCGACGGCGCAGCATGGCGCTGGCCATAGTGGCGACGGCGATGGTCCTTGACCTCGTTGACATGACTATTGTCAATGTCGCGGTTCCAACCCTGCAGGCCCAATTGCGTGCAAGCGACGCGCAGGTTCAATGGATGGTTGCGGGCTATTCCACCATCTTTTCGCTGTTGCTGATTACCGGGGGGCGGCTGGGCGACATTTATGGATATAAGCGAGCCTTTCTGGCTGGCGTTGCCGGATTCACGCTGACATCCCTGCTTTGCGGCCTGGCAGCAACACCGGATCAACTGGTGGTCGCGCGGCTGTTGCAGGGCGGGGCTGCCGCGATCATGTTGCCGCAAGTCATGTCGCTCACCCAGATCATGTATGCGCCGCATGAGCGCATGGCCGCCTTGGGATTGTTCGGGATATTGGGGGGTATCGCAGCGGTGCTGGGCCCGGTCGTTGGCGGCGCGCTGATCAGCATGAACCTCTTCGACCTCGGATGGCGGCCAATCTTTCTGGTCAACCTGCCAGTCGGCCTCATCGCTGTCTTTTTCGCTGCTCGCATTCTCCCCTCAGGCCGTTCCGATCGGCGACCCCGATTGGACATGAAAGGCACCGGACTGGTCGTGCTCCTCCTGTTTTCACTGATTTTTCCGCTGATTCAGGGGCGCGATTACGGCTGGCCACTATGGGGCTTCGGACTGATGGCGATGAGCCTGCCGCTCGGCATCGTCCTCGCACGGCACAGTCAAGCGCGGATGCGGCATGATGGATCGCCGCTTATCGTGCCGGAACTGTTCCTTATGCGTGCGTTCACCATCGGCTTGCTCACTACCCTTGCCTTTCAGATGGCGACCGGGGGCCTTCTATTCACACTGGCGCTGGCTTTGCAGCGGGGGATGGGCTTCACCGCAGCCCAGGTCGGTCTGGCGCATGTTCCCTATGCTTTTGGTGCGTCGTTCGCGATCGGCATGCTGTCGCGCAAGGCCCTGCCGCGATTGGGCCCGGTAATCATCAGTTGGGGCGCACTGTTAATGGCGGTATCGCTGGTTGCGCTGGCCATGTTGCTCGAATGGCCGGGCGCGGCGGCCGGGCATCCCCTTATGTTGGCACCCCCATTGCTGACCATGGGCTTGGGCATGGGGTTGGCCGCCGGACCGCTGCCGCCCTGCACCTTATCGGAAGTCGATGTGGGTCACGCCGGGTCCGCGTCGGGGCTGCTCAAGGCGACGCAGCAGTTAGGGTCGGCCATCGGTGCTGCGGCGATCGGTACGCTGTTTTTCGCGGTCCAGCCGGACGATAGCGGCAGCGGCGAGCAGGCGATCGAGGCGTTCAGCCTGTCTGCGGGGGTCATCGCGGTCATTCTGCTGATCGCGGCCGTGATTGCCTTTGCCATACCGCGGCAGTTGCGGATCAGGGGCGCTGGCCCCCTTGCAGGCGAAGAATGATCTGTGTAGAAATAAAATGACAATTCCATTTAAGCGACGCCCTGGCGTCGCAGGAGAAGGATCGCTGATGGGCACTGATATGCCGCAAAGCCCGCCCGCATCGGACTGGAGCGCTGCGAGGGCTGATCGCAGGCAGATATTGGGAGGCGCGCTGATGCTGGGCGCGCTGGCGGGCACGCCGCTGGCCTTGTGGAACAGGGCGCGGGCAGGGGAAGAGGGCGGGGCGACGCAAGCCCAGAAACGCTTGCTGGAACGGCTCTCCGATCTGGTCATCCCGGCGACCGATACACTCGGCGCACTTGGCGCGGGCGTGCCTGCCTTTGTCGAACTGGCGTTGCGCCATGGGCTGGAGGATACGGCGCCTGAAGCGGCGGCGCATATCCGCATGGCGGCGGGGCAGGGCGGGTTGCCACTGCTGGACGAAGTGGGACGCGACCTCAACCGCCGCGCCGGGGGCGATTTCTCAGGCCTGCCCGCCGGGCGCCAGTTCGGCGTGCTGGCGGCCTATGATGCGGCGGCTTTCGCGCTCGATCAGGGAACGCATCCCTGGCGCAAAATCAAGGCGCTGATCCTGACCGGCTATTACACCTCGGAAATCGGGGCAGCCAGGGAACTGCATTATGAACTGGTGCCGGGGCGTTTCGACCCCGATCTGCCGATCCCGGCGGATAACAGGTCCTGGTCCAGCGATTGGACGGCGGTGGATTTCGGATGAGCATGGATTTCGACGCGATCGTTGTGGGTTCTGGCATCACCGGCGGGTGGGCTGCAAAGGAACTGACCGAAAAGGGCCTGAAAGTGCTGATGATCGAGCGAGGACGCCTGATCGAGCACGGCGATTATCCGACCGAGATGAAGGCGCCCTGGGAAATGGAGTTCCGGGGCGAGGGCGATGCGGAGCTTTACGCCCGCGAATATCCGGTGCAGCGCCTTAACCGCCATTTCACCGAGTTTACGCAAAATCACTTCGTCAACGATAAGGACAATCCTTACGCTCTGACAGAAGGCACGCAGTTCAACTGGTGGCGCAGCTATCAGCTGGGCGGACGATCGCTGACCTGGGGTCGGCAATGCTATCGCTGGTCGGACTATGATTTCGGCGCGAACAAGGCTGACGGTTACGGCACGGATTGGCCGATCCGCTATGCCGATCTGGCCCCATGGTATGATTATGTGGAGGGTTTTGTTGGCGTCGCTGGCGCGGCCGAGGGCCTTCCCTCGCTGCCGGACGGGAATTTCCAGCCGCCGATGGCCCTGAACGTGGTGGAACGACATGTCCGCCAGGTCATTTCCCAGCGCTGGCCGGATCGGCGTCTGACCATTGGCCGAACCGCCAATCTGACGGAGGAGAAGGAGGGCAGGTCCAAATGCCAGAACCGCTCCATCTGCGCTCGGGGCTGTTCCTATGGCGCCTATTTCAGCACTCAGAGTTCGACCTTGCCCGCGGCGCAAAAGACCGGGCGGCTGACGGTCCTGACCGACTCCCTGGTCGAAGCGGTGGACCATGATCCGGCGACAAAGCGCGTGACGGGCGTAAGGGTCATCAACGTCAAGACTGGCGAACGGAGCCGTCATACGTCACGCATCGTTTTCCTGAACGCCGGGGCCTTCAACAGCGTGCATATCATGCTGCGGTCGCGGTCGGAGGTGTTTCCAAACGGGCTTGCCAATGGCAGCGGCGTGCTGGGAACCCATGTCATGGACCATGCAACGACGCTGTCGACCATGGCGCTGATCCCCGGCTTTGAGGATCGCACCACCTTCGGCAACCGTCCGACCGGCGTGGTCATTCCACGCTTCCGCAATCTTGACCGGAAGGATGGCGACTTTCTGCGCGGCTACAGCTTTCAGGGAGGCGCGCTCCAGAGCGGGTGGACGGCGGCCAAGCGGTCGGCGGGGATCGGCAAGACCTATAAGGAGCAGAACCGGAAAATCGGGCCGTGGCGGATGGTGTTCGTCGGCTTTGCCGAAAGCCTGCCGAGAGCCACCAACCGGCTGACGCTGGACGGGGTGAAGCTCGATCCGCAGGGATTGCCGATGCTCAAGGTGCATTTCGAACATGGCGAGAATGAGCGCAGGGCGCTGGCCGATGCCAAGCGGGAAGCCGCCGCGATGATGGAAGCGGCGGGCGGCCATGTCATCATGGGCTTTGATGAACCGGGCGCGGGCGGCTCCGCGATCCATGAGATGGGCGGGGCGCGCATGGGTCTTGATCCGGCGACATCGGTGCTCAACAAATGGAGCCAGGCGCATGAGGTCGCCAATCTGTTCGTCACCGACGGCGCACAGATGAGTTCTTCGGCATGCCAGAATCCGTCGCTAACCTATATGGCGCTGACGGCGCGGGCCTGCGATCATGCCGTGTCGCTGATGAAGGAAGGCGCGCTATGAGGCTGGCTGCAGGGCCGCTCTGCGCGTTGATGCTCGCGCTCACGCCTGCCTCCGCGAAGACCTGCGACAATCGGGCTGTGGTCTCCGACTTTGTCGAGCGCTTTTACGCGAAGCGGGACGTGGCAGGGGCGTTTGCGGCGCATGTCGCACCTGATTATGTGCAGCATAATCCGGGTTTGCCCGACGGACCAAAAGCCGCCGTTGAAGCATTGGCGCCGATGTTCGCCGCGCCGGGTTCGCGCTTTGAGCTGAAGCATTTGCTGGTCGATGGCAATCTGGCGCTGGTGCATCTTTACGGACGGGGTAAGCCCGGCACGCCGGGCGGTGCGGTGGCCGATCTTTATCGGCTGAAGGACGGCAAGGTCGTCGAGCATTGGGATGTGCTGCAACCCATAGCGCCGGGGAGCGAGCCACTTGCGATGGCACCGGTCAGCGCAGACGGCGACAATAGCGCGCATAATCGGCAGGCCTTTTTGCAATTTATCGACCTGCTGTTCCGCAAGGGGAAAACCTATGAAGCCTATCGGCGGTTCGTCGCGAGGGACCTGATCCAGCATAACAACCGCATGGGGCAGGGCCGGGATGCGGCGCTTGCCGCGATCAGGGAGTTGCGAGCGGCGCCTGGAGCAAGCTTTGACGTGCAGCGGGTACTGGTCGATGGCAATCTGGCGGCAGTGCATTATCGCGGCAAACTGTCGGCTGACGATCGGGGTGCGGCCGTGGTCGAGATTTTCCGCTTCCAGAAAGGAAAGATCGTCGAGCATTGGGACATTTTCCAGCCGTTGCCGGAAAGTTCGCGAAACGATCATCCCATGTTTTAGGGCATGTCGGTGACCGATGGGAGGCATGCCGCCCAGAAAAGGGAGCAGAAAGATCAAGGCGCGCCATAGCCGAGGGGCGTCCTGCACGAGCGAAGTGTGGCCGGTTGGCGTAGCACTGCGCTCAATCCTCCGCGCCAGACCATAGGTGCCGAGGCAAGCAGCGGCACGCTCTGATTGCCGACATTGTGGAACATTGCAATCAGTCGCCGTTCGTGGGCCTCGCCGGACGGCTGGCCACCCAGCGCATGGGCGGGCACGGTCCAGAAGGAAATCCCGCATCGGGCGAACTGGCGGCGCCCTCGCCCAGCGCAATCTGCATATAAACATTGTCCAGCCAGCGCTGATGCTTCCAACCCATGGCGGCAAGCCGTCCTGCCTCGACGAAGCCGCAGGCGGCGTGAAGGGCGATGGACGCGGGTTCCGCACCGCCCACGACCGCGATCATCTGGCGGAAACCGGCATCCTCCGCAGCCGAAAGAAGCGCGGTCAGCAGGGCTTTGCCAATGCCCTGTCCGCGCCTGTCCTGCGCGATGTAGATGCTGTCCTCGCAGGCATAGGCGTAAGCGGGGCGATCCCGGAACTGGGTGGCATAGCAGTAGCCGAGCAGCTCGTGCTCCTCGCATGCGACGAGATAGGGCCAGCCCCGGCCGGTGATGTGGCGGATCTTGTCCTGCGTTTCGGCCGGGCCGGGCGGCACGATCTCATAGGTCGCCGTGCCATGCAGAACATGATGGGCGTAAATCGCCGCGATCGCTTCTGCATCCTCTGGCGCGGCGGGACGAATGGCGAGAGTCATGCACCGATGATACCCTTCGGCAGGCCGTGCGCAAGATTGTCGGGCAAGCGGTGACAAGCCGGACGCGATGGGCTATGCACCGCGCAATGTTGCGCCGGGGAGTCCTCTTTCTATGCCTGCTGATGTCGTCGCTGGTCGCGGCGGCAACCGTGCATGCGCAGGAAAGGCCCAATGCGCCTACCATCGAATGTTCGGGCGTCGTGCATAGCGAAGGCGATGCGGACCAGTCGACCGGCGACAGGGACAGCCTGATGCCGCATCATCACGGCAGCTGCCATGGCGGCTCCGCCTGTCTGCCTGTCGTCGCCGACGGTTCCGGCCCGCCCGATCTGCTGAGCGATGCTGCGCCGTTCGATGCTGCGCCGGTGTTGGCGCGCTGGCAGACCGGGCCTGATCTGAGGCCGCCGATCGCCTGATCTTTTGCCGCTCCGCCTCCTTTTCGGGTGGAATGATGCAACAGGATCAGGACGAATTTCATGCAAAAATTGATTGCAGCCATGCTGGCTGCCGCGCCGTGTCTTGCCTTGGCGCAGATATCGCCGCCAGGCGAGAATCTGACGTTGGAACAGGCGATCCGGGCGGCCGGGGGCAGCGCGCCTGCCGCAGCCGTGTCTCAGGCGGAAGTCGGTGCGGCGCAGGCGGTGCGCAGGATCGCGGGTCTGCGGCCTAATCCCAGCGTCCAGACCGAGCTGGAGAATGTCGCGGGGAGCGGACCTTATGGTGCGTTCCAGAGTGCGGAAACCACCGTGGCCCTGTCTATTCCGCTGGAACTGGGCGGCAAGCGGCAGGCGCGGGTGGGAGTCGCCGACGCCCAGATCAGCCGGGCCTTGTTAGGCGTGGCCATCGCCGAGGCTGATGTCCGCCAACAGGTGACGCAGCTTTATGTCGAGGCGGTCGCGGCGGAGCGGCGGCTTTCGATCGCCCGCGACCAGTCGGGAATTGCGGCCGATGTGGCACGGGCGGCACGGATCAGGGTGCAGGCGGGGCGAGCCTCCCCGCTGGAGGAGCAGCGGGCGGATGTAGCGCGCCTGAATGCCGAGGCCGGGGTCCAGCGGGCCGCGCGGCTCGCGCAGGCGGCGCGCCTCAATCTGGCGCGGCGTATTGGGCTGGAAGCTCTGGGGGTGCTTGATGGCGACATGCTGGATCGCTTGCCCTCCGGCGTTCAGGGACCGGTGGAACCGATGGCGGCCGCGGGCACGCTCGCGCTGGCGGCGGCGCAAGCCGAGCTGGCGGTCGCTGATGCCGGGGTGCGGCTCGCCCGGTCGCAGCGGACGCCGGATTTGACCTTCGGTCCCGGCGTCCGGCGGCTGGAGGCGACCAATGATATGGCGGCGGTGTTCAGCGTCTCCATGCCTATTCCCGTCTTCAATGCCGGGCGGTGGGCGGTCGCGCAGGCGCAGGCCGAACGAACCCGCGCCGATGCCCAGCGGCGGCTGACGGCTCTGGACGTCGAGCAGGCGATCACCGATGCCGATGCGGAAGCCGCCAATGCGGCGGTGACCGCGCGCAACGCCAGCGGACCCGCACTCGCGGCCGCGCAGGAGGCCGCCCGCATTGCCCGGATCGGCTATCGCGAGGGCAAGTTCGGCCAGCTCGACCTGCTCGATGCCGAACGCACGCTGGCCGAGATGCGTGTTGCCGCCGTCGATGCGCTGGCCGCCTACCAAAATGCCAAGGCCCGGTTGGAGCGTCTGACCGCTCGCGCGCCTGTTCAGGGGAATTGATCGATGAAATCTGGTATTTTTTTTAGAGCGACGCTGACGCTGACGATGCTGTTGGCGGCATGCGGGCGCGAGGCGGCTGAGGAAGCTCCTGCAGAGGAACATGCTGAGGGCGAGGATCATGCTGACGAAAGCAAGATCATCCTGAGCGACGATCAGATTGCGGCGGCAGGGATTCAGCTGGAGCGCCCCTCCGTCGGCGGCGCTGCAACCATCGAACTGCCCGCGACCATCGATGGCGATCCGCAAGGTACGCAGGTGGTTTCGGCGGCGATCGGCGGCCGGGTGGTTGCGCTCCATCGCAATCTGGGAGAGGCCGTTCAGCGAGGGCAGACGCTGGCCATCATCGAGAGCCGGGAAGCCGCGCTTTTGAAGGGAGAGGTTGAAGCATCACGGGCGCGGCTGGCGCTGGCCAATTCCAATCTGGCGCGGGAACAGCGGCTCTTCACCCAGCGGGTTTCAGCAGAACAGGATCTGATTGCGGCCCGGACGGCGGCGACCGAGGCGCGCATCGCCCATGCCCAGGCGCAGCAACAGGTTGCGGCGGCGGGCGGCGGAGGCGGAGCCCTCAACCGGCTGGGCATTATCGCACCGCTTTCGGGACAGGTGATCGGACGCAGCGTCATACTGGGCCAGACCGTGGCGGCTGATGCGGAACTGTATCGCATCGCCAATCTGTCGAGCGTCTCCTTGTCGCTGAACCTGCAACCGGCCGATGCCGGGCGGGTGAAGCCGGGCGCCAGCGTTACCGTGATCGCACCGGGGCGGCAGGGAAGCGCGCGCATAAGTTTCGTGTCGCCCGCCCTTGATCCCGATACCCGGCTGGTGCCGGTGATTGCCATGATGGACAATAGGGCCGGACAATGGCGCGTCGGGGAGCCGGTGACCGCCTCTGTCACGCTGGCAGACGGCAGCGGGCAAGGGGCAGTGCGCGTTCCCTCGACGGCGGTGCAGACCGTGGAGGGCCGGACGGTCGTTTTCGTGCGGAGCCAGAAGGGGTTCGATGCCATGCCGGTCGTCACCGGTGACCGATCGGGCGCGTTCGTCATCGTCAGATCGGGCCTGAGCGGGCGAGAACAGATCGCCACCGTCAACAGCTTCACGCTCAAGGCCGAACTGGGCAAGGGCGAAGCCAGCCACGAGGATCATTGAACCATGATCGCTCCTATCGTGAACTGGGCGGTCAGGAAGCGCTGGCTTGTCCTGCTGCTGACCACCATCGCGGCGCTGATCGGCGCCGTCGCGCTTTACCGCCTGCCGATCGACGCGGTGCCGGACATCACCAACAATCAGGTCCAGATCAACGTCCGCGCACCCGCTCTGTCGCCCGAACTGGTCGAAAAGCAGGTGGCCTTTCCGATCGAGACGGCGCTCGCCGGCATTCCCGGGCTGGAATATAGCCGGTCTTTAAGCCGCAACGGTTTTGCGCAGGTTACGGCGGTCTTCACCGAAGCCACCGACATTTATTTCGCGCGCCAGCAGGTGGGCGAGCGGCTGGCCGGGATCGCCGAAAATCTGCCCGATGGCGTCAACCCGGAAATGGGACCGATAGCGACCGGGCTGGGCGAGGTCACTATGTGGACCGTGCGTCTGGAGCATCGCGGTGACGACCGGCATCTTCCCGGCGAGCCGGGGATGCAGCCCGACGGCAGCTATATCACACCCGAAGGCGAACGGCTGACCAGCGAGACCGACAAGGCGACCTATTTGCGCACCGCGCAGGACTGGATCGTGGCGCCGCTGCTGAAGAATGTGCCTGGCCTGGCGGGGATCGATTCCATTGGCGGCTATGCCAAGCAATATCTGGTCGTGCCCAATGTGCAGCAACTGGCGGCGATGAAGATCAGCCTGTCCGATCTGGGCATTGCGCTGGAGCGGAACAACGGCAGCGTCGGTGGCGGCTTTGTCGAACGCAATGGCGAGGGGCTGGCCGTCAGGGCGGACGCCCTGATCCGCAATGCCAACGAGTTGTCGCGCATCGTTATCGCCACTCGTGAAGGTGTGCCGGTCACTTTGGCACAGGTCGCCAGCGTACGCACTGGGCAGGCGGTGCGCATGGGTTCAGCCTCCGAAAACGGCACGGAGGTCGTGGTCGGCACCGCGATCATGCGGATCGGGGAGAATAGCCGCACGGTCGCCACGGCGGTTGCGGACCGGCTGAAGGCGATCAACGCCTCCCTGCCGCCGGACGTCATCGTTCAGCCGGTGCTGGATCGAACCGATCTGGTCAACAGCACCATCGGCACGGTCGCGAAGAATCTGGGGGAGGGTGCGCTGCTGGTCATTGTCGTGCTGTTCCTGCTGCTCGGCAATTTCCGGGCGGCGCTGATCGCGGCGATGGTGATTCCGATCACCATGTTGATGACCGGCTTCGGCATGCTGCACATCGGCGTGTCGGCGAACCTGATGAGCCTGGGCGCGCTGGATTTCGGACTTATCGTCGACGGCGCGGTCATCATCGTCGAGAATGCATTGCGGCGGATGACCGAGTTGCAGCACCGTCAGGGGCGCCTGTTGGGCCAGGAGGAGCGGCTCGACTGTGTAGCCGCGGCCGCGCGGGAGATGATCCGGCCATCGGTCTATGGGCAGGCGATCATCATGCTGGTCTATGTACCGTTGCTGACGTTGAGCGGAGTGGAAGGCAAGACCTTCGTGCCGATGGCGGTGACGGTAATCATTGCGCTGGGCTGCGCATTTATTCTGTCGCTGACCTTCGTGCCGGCGGCCATTGCACTGTGGCTGTCGAAGCGGATCGAGGAGAAGGAAGGGCGGATCATGGGCTGGCTGAAGGCTCGATATGAGCCGGGGCTTGACCGGGCGATGAAACGGCCGGGGCTGACGATCGGCGCAGCTGTGGGCAGCCTTGCTGTAGCGGCGCTGGCCTTTACTGCTTTGGGACAGGTATTCCTGCCGCAGCTGGACGAGGGCGACCTGCTGATTCAGGCGCTGCGTATTCCGGCGACCTCAGTGCAGCAGAGCCAGGCGATGCAGGCGCCGATCGAGCAGATGATGGCGCGCCAGCCAGAGGTGAAGTTCGTCTTTTCCAAGACCGGGACGGCCGAGCTGGCATCCGACCCCATGCCGCCCAATGCCACTGATATGTTCGTCATTCTGAAACCGCGTGCGCAATGGCCCGATCCGCGATTGAGCAAGGCCGAACTGGTCAAGCGGCTGGAGCAGCAACTGGGGCGGTTTCCCGGCAACGCCTATGAGATCACCCAGCCGATCCAGATGCGCTTCAATGAGCTGATCGCGGGCGTCCGCGGCGACATTGCGGTCAAGGTGTTCGGCGACGACTTTGCCGCCATGACCGCCACCGCTGAGAAGATCGCAGGCGTGTTGCGCCGGACGGAGGGTGCGGCGGATGTGAAGGTCGAGCAGACGGCCGGGCTTCCGATGCTGGACATTCGCGTCAATCGCGACGGGATGGCCCGGTTGGGCGTCACCGCGCAGGATGTTCAGGATGTCGTCACCGCGACGATCGGCGGGCGGCAATCCGGGATGATCTTCGAGGGCGACCGGCGCTTTCCGGTGGTAATCCGCCTGTCCGACGCGCAGCGGGCGGATTTTGCCATGCTGGAACAGGTGCAGGTGCCCACGCCCGACGGGCAGTTCGTGCCGCTGGCCAGCGTTGCGGATATCCGCATCGTCGATGGACCGAACCAGATCAGCCGCGAAAATGGCAAGAGGCGCGTCGTGGTGCAGGCCAATGTGCGCGGGCGGGACATTGCCAGCGTGGTAGAGGACGCGCAGGCCGCCATTGCGAAGGACGTCAGGCTTCCGGCTGGCAGCTATCTGGTCTGGGGAGGGCAGTTGGAAAATCTCGCCTCTGCGAGGGAGCGACTTCAACTGGTGATCCCGGCCTGCTTTGCGCTGATCCTGTTTTTGCTCTACGGCGCTTTGGGATCGGTGCGGGATGCCGCGATCGTATTTACCGGCGTGCCCCTGGCGCTGGTGGGGGGCGTGTTGGCGCTGTTGCTGCGGGGGATGGACTTTTCCGTCTCGGCGGCGGTCGGCTTTATCGCGCTATCCGGCATTGCGGTGCTGAACGGGCTGGTGATGCTGTCTTCCATTCAGGAATTGATGCGGACGGGCATGGACCGGGCCGAAGCGGCGCGGAACGGCGCATTGCAGCGATTGCGGCCAGTGGTGATGACGGCTCTGGTGGCGAGTCTGGGCTTCGTGCCGATGGCGCTGGGCACCGGCGCCGGGGCCGAGGTGCAGAAGCCGCTGGCAACGGTCGTAATTGGCGGGCTGATATCGGCTACGCTATTGACGCTGTTCGTCCTGCCCACGCTTTATGCCCGCTACGGGCGGCGGGTGCAGGCTTGACATTGGGGAGGGGGAACGCCCCCTCCCTTCATCATTCATTCGACCTGCATGTCCTTGCTGTCCTCGGCAAAGAGGGGGAAAGGCAGGTAGGAAATGCGCAGTTTTTCCTTGAGGGACAGGCTGTGTCTACCAGGCGCCAGGTCACCGTCGCGCTCGATCCGGATGGTCGCGACGGAGCCGAATTCCCAACGGTCATCATACGCCTCCTCGATGGCGTCGAGACTCCAGCTCCTGCCATTCTGTTCGAAGAAGACGGACTGGCGCGGTTGGGCTTCGCCGTCGAGCGTGACAGCAAGATCCTCGATCATCGAAAGGCCGATGCCCCGATAATAGCCGAGCCGCGCATCGAAGGCGAAACCGCTTGAGGTTGCCCGCAGGCTGTCTTCCATGATGAGATATTTGTCGAACATGGGCGATTTCCTTCAGGCGGCTTTGTTGGCGAGGGTCTGGAACATGACATGCTGGCGGCGAACCTGTTCGCGGCTGTCGACCGGCCCCGCATCCTGCACCCAGCGATTGCCCTCATATTCGGACGAGAGATACCCGTCCCAACCGCCTGCGATCAGTTCCGGGATCACATCGTCATAGGCGATGGCGGGATCGGTGCAGTCCTCCGCCATTCCATAGAATTTCGCCTGGATATGGCGGAAATAGGGGATGAAATCGCGAATCCGCTTCGGGTTGGAATAAGGGGCGTGGCGCAGTGTTTCGGCCATGGCGATGTCAGCCTTGTTCCCGTCCATCTTCACTGCCACCTCATAGATCGTATATTCCGCCATGATCTTCTGTTCATGCTGGTCGATGATGAAGTCGACGATTGCGGGCGTCGCGCCCTGACGCAAAAAGCGGTCGCGGAATTCGGGCGGATAATGTTTCATGAAAATGCCCATGTCGGGCAGGATACCCAGATGCTTGGTGTTGAGACGATCGGCCACTTCCACCGTGCGGAGAATCCAGGCATGGTCCAGGCTCCAGGGCGCGTGAACCTCGACGCCCATATGGATGTCATATTGCTCGGCATAGGGCACGCAGCGTTCCAGAATGTCCGGCCGCACGAACACCAGCACGCGCATGTTCCTGATGCCCAACCGGTTGCAAAGCCTCAGATCGCGGACAATGGACTCCACCTGTTCCTCATCGGTCATCAGGCGGTCCTTGCGCCGCTTGGTATCTAGGAACATGTCGTAGCAGGTCAGCATGGTTCCATATTTGTCCATCATCGCCAGCCAGTGATCGATGGTTGCGTCATCGATGTTGGGAAATCCCGGCATATTCTGTTCGGGCAGGATTTCGATTCCGTTGGCGCCGATGGACGCGGCAAAGGCCACGCAATCCTCGACCGTCATTGTCCCGAGGAATAATTCTTCCTGAAAGCTGTAAAGGCTGACGCCGCGTTTGAACATGGAACTCCGCTCCGGCCATTGATATTAGAATGTTTGTTCTTATATAGCGGTTGCCGCAGCGGTCAATCACCTTCCGTCGGAATCACGTTCTCCCCAAATGAGCTTCGTCGACCCGTGGGCCGCTGGAAGAGCAAGTCTTGTCCGCAATTTCACGGACGAGCGGATCTATGCCAACACGGATATCGTTCCATGAGGAGCATGACGCGATGTCTTTTGCTTGACAGGCTGGAACCAGTTCTTGACAGGCTGGCGACAGGCAGGGACTGAAGAGGGGCGTGACCGATTTAGCTTCATCAATGAGCGCCACTCCCGCGCGGGTACCCCGGCAGCAGCGGAGCCAGGCGTCCTTCGAGCGGATGATCGCTGCTGCCGAGCAATTGCTGCGTGAACGGGGAAATGATGATTTCACGCTCCAGGAAGTTGGCAAGCTGGGCAAGGTATCGATCGGATCGATCTATTGCCGGTTCGACAGCAAGGATGAACTGATCCGCGCTGTGCAAGCCCGCGTGCTGGAAGCGGTCAACCGGGAACAGTTGCGCGTCATTGCGGAAGCCGAAGAAAAAGCCGGCAATCTGCGTGAACTGGTCATGCTGATGGTGGAGGGGATCGCGAACACGCTGCGCCACCATGCCGAACTGATGCGGCCGATGATGCTGCGTTCCACCAACGATCCGCTCGTCGCAGCGGCTGGCAAGGCCAGCTATGCCGAGCTGGCCGACCGGGCGCGTTCCGCCATGCTCGGATACCGCCACGAAATTCGTCAGCCCGATCCGGAACAGGCTGTCCGTTCGGCCTATCGGATCGTCTATGCCGCGATCGCGCGCTACCTGGGCTTTGGTTCGGCCATGAGCGCCGCGTGGGAAGGAAATTGGGAGATATTGAAGCGCGACCTCGGCAAAATGTGCGCGGCCTTCCTGCTATCGACGGAATAGAGCGGCTCTACAGGAAGCGATCGCCAGCATGATCGCGAAACAATTCAGAGTCGCGCACATATTCAGAGAGGACCTGAACCGATTTGTGACGGCTGACGTCGCGCATCTTGAAAATGCTGGCACCTTGTCGCGCCGCTTCGGTAAGAAAGCCGGAGCGCAGCGAATGCCCCGCAAATTTCGACGGATCCAGCCCGGCATCTCCAGCGCAGCGTTGCACCAGCCGGGCAACGGCGCGATCGGACATGGGATCGCCGGTCAACTCACCCGACCGCGTCAGGCGGCGAAAAAGCGGACCATCATCATGCCCGGCGGCGCTCATCCAGGAGAGAAGCAGCCCCTTGGGCCGGATGCGGCGCCCTTCGGGAATGGCTATCACGGCGCCTTCGCCCGTCTGATCGGTCTTGGAATGGCCGATAAGCAGACGCAGGCCGTCGGGCGTCAGTTCGACGTCGTTCACAGCCAGCGCCACCAGCTCCGAACGGCGAAGCGCAGCGGCCATGCCAATTGCCAGCACGGCCCGGTCACGGGAGGCCCGGAGATCATCACCCTCGATCGTGCGAAGCATGTCGCGCAGCGCATCGGCATCGGCGGGCTTCTTGCGATCCTTGCGCGTGCCGATGGCCTTGCGGATACCCGCGACGACTTCCTTGAGCGCGCCCGCGCCGGGTTGCTGTTGCGGCGGATCGAACCCGGCCTGACGATGATGATAGCCGATCGCAGCCAGGCGGCGCGTGATCGTCGGTGTCTTCACGCCGGAATCCGCTTCGCTTGCAAGGAAGGTCGCCACGATGGCGGGCGTCGCCGGCAGGCTTTGCAGTCCGCGGCTTTCGCACCAGCCCTGAAAGATCCGCCAGTCGGACGCATAGGCCCGCTGCGTCGCGGCCGAGCGCGAGGCTCGCGCATAATCGGCGGCGCGCTCGACCTCTGCGCGCAAGATGTCGGGCAATATGCCCTGATCGGCGGGAACCGGAAGACGTTGGACCATGGGAACTTCATGGGGCTTTCAACCACATAAATCAATGTCCGAGAATATAATTTATCGGACACAAGATAGAGGAGTGGTCTATTTACCTTTCGCCGTTTCAGCCGCCGCGAGTACGCGCAGCACATTGCCCGACCAGATTTTCTGAATGTCGCTTTCGCCATACCCTGCATTCAACAAGGCGGCCGTGATCCTGGGAATATCGACCACATCTTCCATCCCTACGACGCCGCCGCCGCCATCCCAATCCAGCCCGATGCCGACGTGATCCGCCCCGGCGACCTTCAACGCATGAAGCATATGGGCCATGAAGTCATCGAAGTCCGGCCTGTCCGTTTCGGGATAAAGCCGATCGATTTCCTGTCGCTTCGCCAGCAGTTCTGCGCGCTTCTCGGCCGTCAGCCTGACGTCTTCGCGCATTGGACCGTTCAGCGCCTTGAGCGCCTCCTGCCGCTGCGGATTGGGCTTTGATGCGCGCAGATAACCGCCATAGGCGTTCATCTGAATGACCCCGCCCCTGGCCGCCAATGCCCGCAGATGATCATCGTCGATATTGCGCGGATGGTCATAGATCGCCTTGCAACCTGAATGCGTCAAAAGGACCGGCGTGGTAGAAAGCGTCAGCAGATCGTCCAGCACCTGATCGCTGCTATGTGATGCGTCGGGCACGACGCCCAGACGGTTCATTTCCTTCAGCAGTTCCTTGCCCAGTGGGCTGAGGCCGCCATAGCGCGGCTTTTTTGACGGATCGGTGGAACTGTCGGCAAATTGATTATGCGCGAAATGGGCAAAGCCCGACACCCGCACGCCCATGTCGTAGAAGGTTTTGAGCAGCGATACGTCCTCACCCAGCGGATAGGAGTTTTCGATCGACATATAGACGATCCGCTTCCGTGCCGCCGCGATGGATGCGGCGTCCTTCGCCTCCAGCGCAAGCTGGAAGTTCACAGGGTCGGATGCGACCATCTCCCTGATCGATACGCCACGCATGATCGCAAAATCGCGTGCCTTGCGGAAGCCTTCCTGGGTCAAAGGTCCCTGCGGCGTATAGATGGCCCAGAAACCCCCGTCCAAACCGCCCTTTTTCATGCGCGGCAGGTCGACCTGCGTATAATCGCCATGAAAGTCATGTTCTTTCTCGATCGACCAGCCCGGCAGATCGAGCGAGGCGGGCGTGTCGAGATGGCTGTCGAGCGTGATCAGGCGCTGATGCAGTTGCATGACCGCCTTGGGAATCTGTTGCGCCTGAGCCGGACCCGCAAGAAGAACGGTAAGGGCCGTTCCCATGAGCAGCATCGATCGCATCAATTCTCCATGGAATGGTAAATCAGGACGCATGACATGCAATTGCCGTCTATTGAAACGGATGCCGGCAGAAAATCCACCATAAACCGCTTCATCGCTCTGCAGCGGCTCCGTTGGAGGAACCATGATCCGGGAAGCGGCTGTCGAGGGAGCCCGGCTGTATTCGCAATATGGTGCGACGATATCTCCGCGCTGACATATTGCGCCAGGAGTTGGTGAGCGAGCAAGGGATCGTAATCGGACTACGGCCGGTCTAGCGCCGGGTTCCAGCGCTGGCGGCGAGCCGCGGCCTCAGAAACGGGCTACAGTTCGGTTCGAGATACCGCCGGGCCATCGGCTTCAGATTGGTTTCCGCGAGTGCAGGTTGTGGGTCGGAGAGGAGATGGCTCATACCATCTGTTCGTCGCGACGCTGGGTTACTCGCGCCGGACGCACATTCAGGTCTCGATCCCAAAGCCCTGGATAAAGATGGGTCAGGCCAGCGCCAGCACGCTGGTCAATATATTGCGCACCAGTTCGGCCTGCCCCCGCGAGCCGGTTTTCGCGTAGATTTTTTTCGAATAGTTGCGCGCTGTTTCGACCGTCAGCCCCAGATCCTCCGCGGCTTCGGCTATAGTCATCCCTTGGGCGATGGCCCAGGCGAATCGGGCTTCGCTGGGCAGCAGGCCGAAAAGATCGACCAGCTGATCGCAGCGGTCTGCCTGCGACCAGCGGTCGCCGCTGATATAGGCAATGGCAACCGGCAGCGACTGGGCCGACAGAGAACGGTCCTGAACAGGACGGATCAGCATGTCGATCAACGGATCCCGGCTGAGGTTGATCGCCCTTGGCTTTCCCTCCGCATCGGCCGCAAAGCTCTTGACCAGTGTACTCAGCTCCCGGTCGATGGCAGGAGAAGCTGGCATCAGACGGTCATATCTGCCGCGCCGCAAGACGCTGGATCGCTGGAAGATCTGTTCAAGATTGGGCGTCATGTCGATGATGCGACATTGGGCGTCCAGCGTCAGCCAGCCGAAATTGAGCCGGCCGAAAGCCTCGGACGTCACCGACGACCGGAATTTTTCCCGTTCGAACGCAACAAAGGTGCGCAAGGCAATGCGCAGATGCGAGGCAAGCGCAGTCAAAAGAGCGCTCACCGCCGAGCCTATTTCCCGCCCCCCCGCGCAGCTCAGCCAGGCGTCGATACCGCTTGGTTCGCTGACGCGCATCAGGCGCATGTTGGTGACGCCGATGCCTTTCAGAAACTCATCACGATAGGCCTGCTGAAATGCGTCCGCCGTGTTGAGCAATTCTTCCATCGTATAAATGCGCCCCTCCCGCATCTGTCGGTAAGGCAAGGGGTCACGCACATATTTTTCATCGAACAGCCGCCCCATCTGCCGGGACATGGGCGGACCCGAATAAAGTTCGACGATCCTTTCCTCATCGATCGGCCGAAAAGCGAGGCTCACATAGGTTGCGCCTGTTCGGGCGCGCAACCTTTCGAGAAACCCGTGCCAAAGGGGTTGCTCAAACATACCCTCATGGAGAGCCGCCAATAATCCGCCATCGTCAAGCCGCATGGCTAATATGTATATCCTCCCATATGGGAGGTCCAGTCTTTCGTGCCTTCTGCCATCAGGCACCCATAAGAGAAAGTGGGTGAACGATGATCGATTCGAAGAGGCTGACGCATCTGGAGCGTCTTGAAGCGGAGAGCATCCATATTTTGCGGGAGGTCGTGGCGGAAGCCGAGAAGCCCGTGATGCTCTATAGTGTCGGCAAGGATTCCGCCGTGATGCTGCATCTGGCGCGCAAGGCCTTCTACCCCTCGCCGCCGCCCTTCCCTCTGCTGCATGTCGACACGACCTGGAAGTTCCAGGCGATGTATGAACTGCGCGACCGCATGGCGCGGGAGTCAGGCATGGAACTGCTCGTCTACCATAATCCCGAAGCGCAGGAACGAGGGATCAACCCCTTCGACCATGGCCCGCTGCACACGGACATGTGGAAGACGGAAGGGTTGAAGCAGGCGCTTAACCTTTACGGTTTCGACGCGGCCTTTGGCGGCGCGCGGCGTGATGAGGAAAAAAGCCGCGCCAAGGAACGCATCTTCTCCTTTCGCACCGCCTCGCACGGCTGGGACCCAAAGAACCAGCGGCCGGAATTGTGGAACCTCTACAACGCCAAGAAGAACAAGGGTGAAAGCATCCGCGTCTTCCCGATCAGCAACTGGACGGAGCTGGACATCTGGCAGTACATCCACCTGAACGACGTGCCGATTGTGCCGCTCTATTTCGCCGAAGAGCGCCCAACCGTGGAGCGCAACGGCATGCTGCTGATGGTCGATGACGACCGCTTTCCCTTGAAGGAAGGGGAGCAGCCGGTAATGCGCTCGATCCGCTTCCGCACGCTGGGCTGCTATCCGCTGACCGGCGCGGTCGAGAGCAGGGCCAAGACGCTTCCGGAGGTCATTCAGGAAACGCTGCTGACCACCACATCGGAACGACAGGGCCGCGCCATCGACAAGGACGCCGGCGGCGCCGGCATGGAAAAGAAGAAGCAGGAGGGGTATTTCTGATGTCGGACGCAGATGTCATCTACAAGACCGACGCCCTGATCGCGCAGGACATCGACCAGTATCTGAAGGTGCACGAGCACAAGACGATGCTGCGCTTCATCACCTGCGGATCGGTGGACGATGGCAAGTCCACGCTGATCGGCCGCCTGCTCTATGACAGCAAGATGATCTTCGAGGATCAGCTCGCCGCACTGGAAGCCGACAGCAAGCGCGTGGGCACGCAGGGGCAGGAGATCGATTTCGCCCTGCTGGTCGACGGCCTTGCCGCCGAGCGCGAACAGGGCATCACCATCGACGTCGCCTATCGCTTCTTTGCCACCGAAAAGCGCAAGTTCATCGTTGCCGACACGCCCGGCCATGAACAATATACGCGCAACATGGTGACCGGCGCCTCGACCGCCGATCTTGCCGTCATCCTGATCGATGCGCGCAAGGGCGTGCTGACGCAGACCCGCCGCCATAGCTATCTGGCGCATCTGATCGGCATCAAGAATATCGTACTCGCCATCAACAAGATGGATCTGGTTGACTATGACCAGGCGGTCTACGACGCCATCGTCAAGGATTATACCGAGTTTGCGAACAGCATCGGCATCAAGGCCTTCACGGCCATGCCCATTTCCGGCTTCAAGGGCGACAACATCACCGGCCCGTCGGAAAATACGCCCTGGTACAAGGGGCCTGCGCTGATCGAGCATCTGGAGACGGTCGAGGTCGATCAGGTCTCCGATCAGGAAAAGCCGTTCCGCATGGCGGTGCAGTGGGTCAATCGCCCGAACCTCGATTTCCGTGGCTTTTCCGGCCAGATCGCGACCGGCACGGCGCGCAAGGGCGACGCCATCCGTGTCCTGCCCTCCGGCAAGACCAGCACCATCAGCCGGATCGTGACGCTCGACGGCGATCTGGAAGAGGCGGTGGCGGGCCAGTCGGTGACGATCTGCTTTGCCGACGAGGTCGACTGCTCGCGCGGCGATGTGATCGCGGCGTCGGACAGTCCGCCCCAGACCGCCGACCAGTTCGAGGCCACCATCGTCTGGATGGCGGACGAGGAAATGCTGCCGGGTCGTCCCTATTGGCTCAAGATCGGCACCCAGACCGTCACCGCGACGGTCCAGCATCCGAAATATCAGGTCAACGTCAACACGATGGAGCATCTGGCGGCCAAGACGCTGGACCTGAACGCCATCGGCGTCGCCAACCTGTCGACCGACAGGCAGATCGTGTTCGAACCCTATGAGGCGAACCGGACGCTCGGCGGCTTCATCCTGATCGACAAGATCACCAACGCCACGGTGGCGGCGGGGATGCTGCACTTCTCGCTGCGGCGGGCGCAGAACGTCCACTGGCAGGCGACCGACGTGTCCCGCGACTTCCACGCCAATCTCAAGAACCAGAAGCCGGCCGTGCTGTGGTTCACGGGGCTGTCGGGCGCGGGCAAGTCGACCATCGCCAATCTGGTCGAGAAGAAGCTCGCCCGGATGAACCGCCATACCTTCCTGCTCGACGGCGACAATGTGCGCCATGGGCTGAACAAGGATCTGGGCTTTACCGATGCCGACCGGGTGGAGAATATCCGCCGCGTGGGCGAAGTGGCCAAGCTGATGACCGATGCGGGGCTGATCGTGATCACCGCCTTCATCTCGCCCTTCCGCGCTGAGCGCGAGATGGTGCGCCAGATGATGCAGCCGGGCGAGTTTGTCGAAGTGCATATCGACACGCCGCTGGCCGATGCGGAAGCGCGCGACGTCAAGGGCCTTTACAAGAAGGCGCGGTCCGGAGAGCTGAAGAACTTCACCGGCATCGACAGCCCCTATGAGGCGCCGGAGGATCCGGAGATCCGCATCGACACCACCGCGATGACCGCCGAGGAAGCGGCAGACGCCATCATCGCGAGGCTGATTCCATGAGCGAAGCGACTGCAAAGGCAAGCGGGGCACTTGATCCCAAGGCGATGACCGACGCCGATCTCGCCGCTCATCTGGCCGAGGTTGCCGGACGCATCCTCATCAACGTCCGGGATTCCGGCCTGTTCGGCGCCAAGGCGCTGGGCAAGGCCGGGGATCAGACCGCGAACCAGTTCCTTGTGGCTGCACTGCGCGAAGTGCGGGGCGAGGACGGGTTGCTCTCGGAGGAAGAGAAGGACAATGCCGAGCGGCTCGCCATGAGCCGGGTGTGGATCGTCGACCCGGTCGACGGCACCCGCGAATATGGCGAGGCGCGGGCCGACTGGGCGGTGCATGTGGGTCTGGCGATCGACGGCCAGCCCAGCATCGGCGCGGTGGCGCTGCCGGGGCTGGATGGCGGCACGGTGCTGCGTTCCGATCAGCCGCGCGACCTGCCGCCTGCGCCCGAAAAGCTGCGCATGGTGATCAGCCGCACCCGGCCGGCGGCCGAAGCGGTCGCCGTCGCTGAAGCGCTGGGTGCGGAACTGGTGCCGATGGGATCGGCAGGCGCGAAGGCGATGGCGGTGATCCTGGGGCAAGCCGACATCTATCTGCATTCGGGTGGGCAATATGAGTGGGACTCCATGGCTCCGGTCGCGGTGGCGATGGCGCACGGTCTCCACTGCTCGCGCATCGATGGATCGCCGCTCGTCTATAACCAGAGCGACGTTTACCTTCCCGACCTGCTCATCTGCCGCAGGGAACATGCCGGCACGGTGCTGGCCCTGATCGCGGAGGTCTCGGCTCGCCCCGTCAGCTGAAGCCGAGCGGACTGCTGGCCCAATAAAGATGGCAAGGCGGCATGTTGCGCCACTCGAACCCCGTTTCGACGGTCGCAAAATTGCGGGAAAGCAGCGGCGCCACAGCCTTGCGCATCTGATAGGCCAGAAACATGCCCTGCGGCGTCAGTGAACGGCGGCTGACGTCCATCAATCGAACCGCCTTTTCGGGCGACAGCGTGGAAAAGGGCAGGCCTGAAATGATGCAGTCTGCTTGGCCCAGGTCATGCTCGGCCATGATGCGCCGGACATGATCCGCTGATCCGCTCACCGCGATGAGCCGTCCGTCAGGGGTAGCCTCGCGGAGGTGATCGATAAAGGCGGCACTTGTGTCGATGGCCAACAGCCGTGCATGGCAGGGAAGACGATCAAGCAAGGCGTGGGTAAAGATGCCGGTGCCGGGCCCATATTCCACAACGCAATGAATGTGGCTCCAGTCGACCGGAGCCAACATGCTCTCCACCAGAAAGCGGGACGCGGGAAAAGCTGAGCCGACGGACAATGGACTGCGGAGGAACTCCCGCAGGGCGAGGCTCGAAAATCCGGGCCTGCGTAGGCCGCTCTCTATTCGCTGCGCAGAGCCATGACCGAAAGATGATGCCACGATTGCTTCACTCTCCGACTTTTTTCTTATGCCCGGTGGACAGGCATTAAGAGAAACCCGTTCCTTCAGCGGCAAGTTCCTCAAAAAAAGGCCTGACCTGGATCAACCATTTCCATCCTGCTCTTCGTCCGATCCGCTGACAAGCGGGACGAAGCTGACTGCCACCATCAACTCGCGCAAATGCGGATAATCGGGCATGCCATGATCTTCATGACAGAGGCTTGAACGATCGGGCCGCGCCATGGATCACCATTCGTCGCAAAGCGGATCGAAAGTCACAAACGCAGTCGACAAGCGCCGCATTATAGCATCATGACGACACAATCGAATGCAGGAGGCAAGGACGACCATGCGACACGCCCATCCCATGACGATTGCGCTGGATTATTGGAAGCTCGGCGTGGAAGCGGCGATGGTCATCAACCTGCGCGTGCCGAAATTGATGGCGGGCAACCCAGCCGCCTTTGCCGAAGCGCAGAAGATGGTGACCGAAAAGATCGAAGCCGCCGCCATTTTGCAATGGAAGGCGATGACGGGCGCACTGGGCGCGACTCCGCTTTCAATGATGCATGCATCGACATCCCATTACCGCAAGGAAGTCGGCAAGAATCGGCGGCGGCTGTCCCGCGGCTGATTTTCCGAACCGCGCCAGACTTTAGCCGGGATTTCCACCCGCGAACGGCAGGACGCTGCCCGTCGCATAGCCGGCATCGTCCGACGCGGGGAACTGGATCGGCCCGCGCTCTTCCAGCCTGCCGTAGCACTTCATGAATCTGAAGCCAGTGACCTGAGCAGGCGGCCGATTGACGCTGGGCAAATAACGCGCAGCCAGTCTAAGAGAAAGAACTGGACCGGAGAGGGACGAATGATGCTGCGTATACTGGGCCTGGCGCTATTGCTGTTGTCAACGCAGGCAGTGGCTAATAGTCCCTATCTTCCCACACCCACCCATGACACGGTGCCGCCTGTCCTGCCGGCCAGATTGCACAAGGCCGTGCTGATCGTTTCCAAGACCAACGCCTTCCGCCATATCGAGCATATTCCGCACTCCAACGATGTGTTGAGCCAGATTTCGGCAAGCCTTGGCCGGCAGAGTTTCGTCACCGAAAATGCGGCGGTGTTCAACGACGCTCAGTTGCGCCGTTTCTCGGTCGTCGTGCTGAACAGCGCCAGCGGCGATTTCCTGACCGCCGGTCAGCGCGAGGCCTTCGCCCGCTTCGTCGCGCGGGGTGGCGGCGTTGTCGCGCTCCACGCCGCGGGGGACAGCAGCCATGTCGCGCCCTGGTATGTCGACACGATCATCGGCACCCGCTTCATCGGCCATCCGCTCGGTCGCGACCAGTTCCAACCCGCTGCGGTCACCATTGCCGATCCCACGCATCCCGTCATGGCGGGCGTCCAGCTTCCCTGGGCGCCCCGCGACGAATGGTACAGCTTCGCGACCAGTCCCGCGGCAAAGGGGATGACGGTGCTCGCCCGCATCGACGAACAAAGCTACCGCCCCGGCAAGATCGCCATGGGCGCCGACCATCCGGTCATCTGGATCAATTCGCGGACGCGCGGGCGGGTGGTCTATTCGGCATTGGGCCACACGCCCGAAGCCTATGACGATCCCAATTACCGGCTGATACTGACCAACGCGATCCGCTGGGCGGCCAAAAGATAATCATTGCCGCCAGCGGCAGAAATCATCCTGCAAGGCGCGGTCGAGGATCGCCTTGCAGGCCTCGAACATCGGGGCGCCCTCCGCCGTCACGCCCATGGCGAGACCTGCAAGCTGCGCCTGCGGCACGAAGGCGACGGGACAGGCCACCGGCACCAGTTGCGACCCTGCGCCCACCTGCAGCGTCGTCAGCAATCCAAACATCTGCCCGTCTCGCGTCGGCCGACCCAGGATGATCAACCGGTGCTGCCCGGATTCATTGGTGGCAAGATAGATATGCCCCGACAGGTTGGGCATCGACACATGGCCCGACTGGGCAAAGGCGCCGTCCGCCCGGTCGGATTCCGCAAAGACCAGATGTCCTGCCTCTTCATCCCACCCGATCCGCGTGCGATAGGCAATGACCGCGCCCGGCGTTCCGAAACTGGCGCGCAGCGTCACATAATCCTGCTCGATCCAGTGCACCGCAGCCCGCGCATAGGCACCCATATGCTCAGGCGCGAGGTCCTTCCCGCCCGCGCCCGCCTGCGCAGCGTTGGCGCGCAGGGGCGCGCCCAGCACCTCCTCGATCCGTACGATGGTGGCGAGAGTGAAGGGCCTGCTGCCGGACAGCGCCTTTTCCAGGGTCGACAGGCTGATCCGCGCCATGTCCGCCAGCGCCTGACGCGACATGCGCCGTCGCGCCAGTTCCTCGCGCAGCCGATCCGCGACCCCCTGTTCCGACATATTTCGCCCCTACTCAACCAAGACCGGACAATTCCGCACAAAACCGGACACGCCGTCAAGCGACATTGCATCGTTGCGCACAATGGCGCGCCTTTCGGCAGTGTTTGGCATGGCTTGCCGATGGCTGTCCGGCATGGCGGCTGCCTATTGGAATGGCTCCCTTCGTTGGAGTGAAAGCCATGCCCACCCTCCCCCTCCCCAGCAGTTCGCGCCGCCGCCTGCTGCTGGGCCTGTTCATTCTGGCAACGCTGCTTGCCCCGATCTTCCTTTCAAGTCGCCTTTCCGCCTCCGATGCGGAGGGCGATCCCGATGCTATCGGCAGCGGCACGCTGATGCTGCGCGGCAAGGGCGTCGCCGACGCCATGCCCGCCATGCGTCTTGGCACCGACATGAATGTTACGGTGAGCGGCCAGGTCGCCCGCGTCCGGGTGACGCAGGCCTTCCGCAACACCGGGAACCAGTGGATGGAGGCGACCTATCTCTATCCCCTGCCCGACGACGGCGCGGTCGACAGTCTGAAGATGGTGGTCGGCCAGCGCGTCATCATCGGCCACATCAAGCGTCGCGAGGAAGCCCGCGCCATCTACGAAAAGGCCCGCGACGAAGGCAAAAAGGCGGGTCTGGTCGAATCCGAACGTCCCAATCTGTTCCGCAACAGCGTCGCCAATGTCGGGCCGGGCGAAACCGTGCTGATCGCGATCGAATATCAGGCGCCGGTGCGCCAGCTGGGCGGCGAATATGCCCTGCGTCTGCCGCTGGTTGCTGGCCTGCGCTACACGCCTGCCCAGACCCCCGCCGCCGACGCGGCCAATGTAACGGCGCCGATCGCGCACCCGAAGCTGGGCAAGGACCTGAACCCGGTGTCGATCACCGTCCACCTCGCCCCCGGCTTCAGGTCCGCCAACCTCATCAGCCCCTATCACCGCATCGCCGTCCAGCATGACGGTGCGGAAGCCGAAACCATCCGCCTCGCCGACGGCGAAGTTCCGGCGGATCGCGATTTCGAACTGCGCTGGCGGTCGGCCAGCGCCGACCCGACGATCGGCCTGTTCCGTCAGACGCTGGACGGTGACGCCTATCTGATGGCCGCGATCACCCCGCCCGTCCGCGACCCCGCTGGCCCGGTCCCGCCCCGCGACATGACCTTCGTCATCGACAATAGCGGCTCCATGGGCGGCGAATCGATGGAGGCCGCCAAGGCCAGCCTCCTCTATGCGCTGGGCACGCTGCGCCCGCAGGATCGGTTCAATGTCATCCGCTTCGACGACAGCATGACCAAATTGTTTGAAGAAAGCGTCGCCGCTTCGCCTGAACAGGTCGCGCTGGCGCGGCGCTTTACCGAAGGCCTCGAAGCGGATGGCGGCACTGAAATGCTGCCCGCCCTCAATGCCGCGCTGGAGGACCGGACGCCGCAGGAGAGCCGCTTCGTCCGGCAGATATTGTTCCTGACGGACGGCAACATTTCCAACGAAAAGGAGATGATGGCCACCATCGCGGCCAAGGGCGGCCGCAGCCGGCTATTCATGAGCGGCATCGGTTCCGCGCCCAATGAATATCTGATGCGCCGCATGGCGGAGGCGGGGCGCGGCACCTTCACCAATGTCGGCACGGGCGGGGAGGTCGCCGCGAAGATGACCGCCCTGCTCGACCGTCTGGCCGCCCCTGCCGTGCGTGACCTGAAGGTGAAGATGGAGGGCGCTTTGCTCGACCTGACGCCCCGCCACCTGCCCGATCTCTATGCCGGGGAGCCGCTGGTGCTGCTGGGCAAGGGTGAGGCGCTGACGGGCAGGCTCACCGTCTCCGGCCTCATTGGCGACAAGCACTGGTCGCAGAGCGTGGACCTTGGTTCCGCCAAGGACAGCCCCGCCGTCGCCAAACTGTGGGCCAGCCGCCGCATAGCCGACGTCGAGGCTGCGCGCTGGGCGGCCGAAACCGACGATGCCACCGCCGACGAAGCGATCGCCCGGATCGGCCTCGCCTACAGCCTCGTCACCAGCCAGACCAGTCTGGTCGCGGTCGATGAAACCCCGGCCCGTCCGGAAGGCGCGACGCTGACCCGCGAGGAACTGCCGCTGCTGCTGCCCGCGGGTTGGGATTTCGATATTCTCTTTGGCGGTCAGGCGGCCAAAACCGCGGCGATGGGCGAGATGCAGCCTGCCGGAGAGGCGGAGGCGATGGACCTGCCGCAGACCGCAACCGGCTATGCGGGGCTGATCGGGCAGGGCATGGCGCTGCTCGCTCTGGGCCTTGGCGGCCTTGCCCTTCGCCGCCGCGCCTCGCGCCGGGAGGGGCTGGCATGACCGCCGCCTCGATCATCGGGACCAGCCGCAAGGGAGGGCGCGCCGCCGGGCGCGTCCTTTCCCATGCCGCACTGTTCGGCCTCTGCCTGTTTGGCCTGATGCTCATGGCGAAAGGAGCGATCATCCCTGCCAAGGCGTGGGTCGCGCAAATCCTGCTCCACCGCGCCTTTGGTGAGAGCCTCTCGCAGCATCACCCGGTAAAGCCCTGGTTCTGGGCCGATACGGCGCCAATCGCCCGGATCAGCCTGCCCCGCCTTGGCGTCAGCGACATTGTGCTGTCCGGCGGGTCGGGACAGGCCATGGCCTTTGGCCCGACGCTCCTTCCCATGGGCCGCCAGAGCCGCGTCAGCATCATGGCGGCCCATCGCGACACGCATTTCGCCTTCATGAAACAGGCGAAGAAGGGCGACGCGATCGATGTGCAATCCATCGACGGGCGGACGCGGCGCTATCGCATCACCGGATTTCAGATCGTCCGCTGGGACCGTTTCGCCTATCCTCGCGATCCGGCCCGACCGTTGCTGGCACTCACCACCTGCTATCCCTTCGGCGCAACGGGGCACGGGCCGCTGCGCTATGTCGCATGGGCGGAGGAAACCTAAATCCCCGGCACGCCCAATATCTTCGCTTCGTCCCGCAAACGCCCGGCCTGCGCCGGATTGGCGGCCTTCGCAGACCGATAGGCCGCCGTCGCCTTCGCTGTTTCGCCCAGAGTCATCCGGCTGCGCATCAGCATGATCCAGCCGTCGACATTCGCGGGATTGGCCTTCAGCTTGGCTTCCAGACTGGAAACCATCCCTTCCACCATGGCATCCTGCTGGCCCTTGGGCAGCGTGGCCGCCGCCTGCATCTGTTCGCGGCTGGGGCCCGGAATGGCGGCGGTCGCGACGGACAGGCCGCCCATGGCGGGATGCGGCGCGCTGGGCTTCACCGCCGCCAGCCGCCCGGCAACGTCGATCCGGTTGATCTTGCCCACCTGCTCGATGGTCCGGCGCAGGTCGGCTTCCCACGGCGCGCCGGGCGGCGTGTCGGCCAGCAGCGCCAGCCAGTCGCGGATCGCGCCTTCATGATCCTTCGCCAGATCCTTGCGCACGGCCAGGAAATAGCGGGCACGGGGGTCCCTGGGATCAAGCGCGATGGCCTTGTCGAAAGCGTCTGCGGCTTCCCTTGGCATCGGATCATGCTCGCTCGCCATCACCGCCGCCTCGCCCAGCGAGGACCAGAAGGTCGCATTGCCCGGCACCAGCTTCGTGGCATGGCGATAGGCCCGCACGGCATCAGCATGGCGCCCGCTCTCGAAATAGGCCCAGCCCAGCATCTGCCAACCTTCCGCATCGTTGGGATTGGCGCCGACCCGGTCCTGAAGCTCGCGAATGACTGCTTCGGGATTGCCGGATTGCTGCATATCGGGGGCGAGCGGCGCGCTGCCCAGCGCCTTGTCCGCCGCCTTTTCCGGCGCGCGCGCCAGATTATAGCCGATGGAAACGGTGGCTATGCCGACCGCTCCCATCAGCAGGATGCGCCCCATGCTCCAGCTCATCGTCTCTTGCTTCCCCGCCCCTGTGCCAATGCAACTCCTCTCTAGCGTGACGCTGCGGAAATGATAGAGTGCCGCCGGGGACAGGCATCCGGTCGATAAAAGATCCGGAGCATGGGGTATTTTCAGGGGGTTATCGAGTGTCTGAGCGCGTGCGCATCGCGATCGTCGGATCGGGACCGGCGGGACTGAGTGCGGCCGCGCGCGCCGCGCAACTGGGGCTTTCGCACCTGCTGATAGAGAAGACGGACCATCTGTCCGACACCATCTTCAAATATCAGAAGGGCAAGCATGTGATGGCGACGCCCAGCCAGCTCGTGCTGCGGTCCGATTGCGATTTCGAGGCGGGGAAGCGCGAATCGATTCTCGACCGCTGGAACGCGCAGGCGGCGCAGCAGGGCGTCAATGTCGCCTATAATGCGGAGGTGACGGCGATCGCGGGCACGGGCGATCCCATATCCGGCAGCGTCCAGAAAATCGTCGAGCGCAAACGCGACGGCTCCAGCGAAACGAAGGAAATCCAGCGTCTGGCCCCGCCCTATCGTCTGACGCTGAGCGACGGGCGGGAGGTGATTGCCGACGCCGTCATCATGGCCATCGGGACGCAGGGCAATCCCAATCTGATGCGCGTTGCGGGCGCGGACCTGCCCCATGTGCAATATCAGCTGGACGACCCGGCCGCCTATAATGACGAGCATATCTTCGTCGTCGGCACGGGCGATGCGGGCATCGAAAATGCGCTGGGCCTCGCCGCCGACGAGGCGCAGGGCAATGCCGTCACCATCCTCAACCGATCGACCGAATTTGCGAGCGCCAAGGCCGCGAACGTCAAGGCGCTGATGGCGGCGGCGGAGGCAGGCCGCCTCACCATCATGACCGAGACGACCACGGCGAAGATCGAGCCGGGCTTCATCACGCTCGACGGCCGCGATGGCGAGGTGAAGCAGAAATGCGACCGGATCATCGCCCGCATGGGCTCCGCGCCGCCGCGCGCCTTCGTCGAAAGCTGCGGGATAGAGTTCACCAGCGGCGATCGCCTCGCCTTTCCCAAACTGTCCCCGGTGTTCGAAAGCACGGCGCCCGGCATATTCGTGATCGGCGCGCTGGCGGGCTATCCGCTGATCAAGCACTGCATGAATCAGGGCTATGACGTCGTTGAATATATCAACGGCAATCGCGACCTGAAACCAGCCGACGAACCGATCCTCGCGGCCAAATTCGCAGGCCTGCCGGAGAAGAGAAGCGTTGCCGACTGGCTGGAGTATCTGCGCGCCAACGTCTCGATCCTCGAAGGCCTTTCGCCGCTCCAGATGCGCGAATTCATGCTGGACAGCGAAGTGCGCGCCTATCGCAAGGACGAGGTGATCTTCGAAAAATATGATCCGGGTTCCTCGCTTTTCGGCGTGGCGCGGGGACAGGCATTGGTCGAAGTCGGCCCCGGCGCGGATGTCCTCATCGATCAGGGTTCGATCTTCGGAGAGGTCGGCCTCATCTCCGGCCGCCGCCGCGGGGCGACGGTGCGGGCGGGCGCGGACTCGATCATGGTGGAGGTGTCGCGCACGGCGGCGCTCAAGCTCATGTCCTCCAACCCGCCAGCCAAGCGGGCCATCACCCGCATCTCGACCGAGCGGCAATTGCTGCAACTGTTCGGCGCGGGGTTGACCGGCGCGGACTTGGCCGACGTGCTGGACACGGCGGAAATCCAGACCGTCAAGGCGGGCGAGCCTATCATTGCCGAAGGCGATCATGGCAACGACATCTATGTGATCCGTGTCGGATCTATGATCGTGGAGAAGAAGATCGGCGGAAAGAACGTCTTCCTCTCCTATCTTCCAGCAGGCAGCTATGTCGGCGAAATGGCGTTGATCGCGGGCGGCCCGCGCACCGCAACGGTCAAGGCGACGGTCAAATCCGAAGTCATCAAATTGCGGGGGGACGCCTTCGCCCGGCTGATGGAGGCCAAGCCCGCCCTGCTGGAGCGCGCCCGCCGTGACATGGCCGCGCGGCAGGACGTCAACGCCTTCATCGAAAGCCGCAAGGACAGCTTTTCCACCGTCGTCGACATGTATTCGGAAACGGCCAAATTCCTGGTCGACAACGGCATTGGCGAAGCGACCGACGTGCTGCTGATCGACGAGCATCTCTGCGTGGGATGCGACAACTGCGAAAAGGCCTGCGCGGACAGCCATGATGGTCTCTCCCGCCTCGACCGGGAAGCCGGACGGACCTACGCCCATCTCCACGTGCCGACCAGCTGCCGCCATTGCGAGCATCCGCACTGCATGGCCGACTGCCCGCCCAACGCCATCCATCGCGGCCCCGATGGCGAAGTGTTCATCGATGAGACCTGCATTGGCTGCGGGAACTGCCAGCGCAACTGCCCCTATGGCGTGATCCGGATGGACAGCGTGCCGCCAAAGAAGCCGGGGCTGCTCAGCTGGATGTTTTTCGGCGCGGGACCGGGACCGGGCGAACCGTCGAAGAAATGGCGCTACAAAAATGCCGAACCCGGCATCGAAAAACCCAAAAAGGCGATCAAATGCGACATGTGCTCCGGCATTGAGGGCGGCCCGGCTTGCGTGCGCGCCTGCCCGACCGGCGCCGCCATCCGCGTAGCGCCGGAGGATTTCCTGACCGTCGCCCGCCTCGACCGGGAGGCGAATTGATGGCGACCAGAGCAGCCCCCTCCCGCAACCGCCGCGTCAGGGGCGAAGTGCTGCATGACGGATTTCTGCGTCATGCCGGTTTCCGCTGGCTGAAGATCGCCACGTTGATCTGCGTGCTGTCGATTGCGAGCTACATGTTGATCGACGTCACGCCGCATCATAATGGCGGCAGCTGGTATGGCTATACCATGGGCACGATCGGCGTGCTGCTGATCCTGTGGCTGACGCTGCTGGGCCTGCGCAAGCGGGCCATGACGCGAGGGCGCTGGTCGCTCAAGGCCTGGACCTCGGCTCATGTCTATCTAGGCCTCAGTCTGATCGTAATCGCCACGTTGCACACCGGATTTCAGCTTGGCTGGAACGTCCATACGCTGGCCTACGCGCTGATGATGCTGGTGATCCTGTCGGGCATGTTCGGCATCGCCGTGTATGCAACGCTGCCCGCCGCCCTCAGCAACAACCGCGCCGAAATGACGCAGCTGCAGATGCTGGACGCCGTGCGCGCCATCGACCGGCAACTGCATGACGCCGCTCAACCCCTGCCGCACGACAGGGCGGCTCTGGTCCGCCAGTCGCTGGAGCAGGACCCATTTGGCGGCAGCCTGCTCAATCGCCTGTCAGGCCGCTACCTGCGCTGCGCCACGGCAAGGGCGCAGGGAGCGCTGCGTCAGTGGACCGCGGACCAGCCCGACACCGGAAACGATCCGCTGGAAAGGATCGACGCCCTGCTCGAGCGCAAGCAGGCGATGTTGGCGCGTTTACGCCGACACCTCAAGCTCAAGGCGTTGCTGGAAATCTGGCTCTACGTCCATGTGCCCGCCACCTTTGCCCTGCTGGCCGCGCTGACCGCGCATATCGTCAGCGTCTTCTTCTATTGGTGAGCGCATGAGCTTCCTTGTCCGTCAGATCAGCCTCACCGCCGATGGCCGCGAGATCGTCCGCGCCGCCACGCTGGAAAAGCCGCAGCTCTCGCTCGGGCGGGCTGCGGAAAATGACATCCACCTGTCCGATCTCGCTCTGGAGCCGGATCATGCCCGGATCGAGCGGATCGACGAGCGCATCATTCGCGTCCGCGCCACCGGCACGCTTGGCTTTGGCCTTGATGGCCGCACCGTTCTGCACGCCGAAATCGACACCGCCAAGGGCGCGGAACTGCGCTTCGGCGGTCACCGTGTCACGGTTTCCCGCGATGAGGATGGCGCCGTCATCCTCTCGATCCGGCGCGTCGACGCGGTGTCGCAGGCTTCGGAAGAAATGGAGGAGATCAAGGTTTTTTCCCTCCGCGGCCTGCTTCCCGGCAAGCGGTTGACCGCGTGGGCCATGGCGCTTGCGATCCTGATCGGCTTCCTTGCGATACCCATCTGGAGCTACGCCAGCCGCCCGCCGAACGACAGCCGGAACATCTACAGGATGGTGGGCGACAAAGCATGGTCGTCCGGTCCCTTGAGCCAGGCGCATCACGCGCTTGAAGGCCGCTGCGAAAGCTGTCACCAGAAGGCCTTCGTGTCGGTCCGGGATTCCGCCTGCCAGACCTGTCACAAGGACGTTCATGACCATGCCCCTGCCGCCCGCATCGCCATGGCGCGGGCAGAACCGGGACTTGGCGGCCAGTTTCTTGGCCGTATCGCCGCCGCATTCGGCAAGCCGCCTGAAGGCGCCTGCGTAGACTGCCACCGCGAGCATGAAGGCGCTGGACCCATGCAGCCTACCCCGCAGGCCTTCTGCACCGATTGCCACGGCACGCTGAAGGATCGGCTCCAGGACACGAAGCTCGGCAATGCAGGCGATTTTGGCAGCAGCCATCCCGAGTTCATGCCGCTGGTCCAGACCATGCCCGGCAAATATCCGCGCTTTATCCGCGCATCCCTGAGCGCCGGGCCGAAGGACGATAGCGGCCTCAAATTCCCGCACGATCTCCACCTGTCCGCGACCGGCGGCGTCGCGAGAATGGCGCGGACGATGAAGGCGCAATATGGCTTTGGGGATGCGCTTGCCTGCAAGGATTGCCACAAGCCGACGGCGGACGGCGTGCGTTTCCAGCCCGTGCAGATGGAGCGCGACTGTCAGATGTGCCATAGTCTCGCCTTCGAAACGATCGGCGGCACGGTCAGAACGCTCCGTCACGGCCAACCCGATCAGGTAATTGCGGACCTGCGCGCTTATTATCGCTCGACCGACCCGGCCCGGCCTTCGGCCCTCAGCGCCATGGCGCGACGGCGGCCAGGCGACTATGCGCAGGGGCAAGTCTACCATGCCTATTTCGGCGCGGTGGCGGCGCGTCCATCACGCGCTGACGATGCCATTCGCGCGGTCTTCTCCAAGGGCGGCGCCTGCTATGACTGTCATACGGTCACGCCGCCGGGCGCCGGCGGCAATGCGAACTGGCAGGTACTGCCGGTCCATCAGTCGATGCGCTACATGATGAACGGCTGGTTCGACCATGCCGCACACCGCACCGAAAAATGCGAGAGCTGTCATGCCGCGCTCAAATCGCGCGATGCGAAAGAGTTGCTGCTACCCGGCATTGACAGTTGCCGCACCTGCCATGGCGGTGAGAAATCGAAGGCTGCCGTGCCGTCGGGCTGCGCTATTTGCCACAGCTATCATGTCGACGACGGCGCGCCGTGGACACCCACGGCCCGCGGCGTCAAAAGGGACGATGCAGACCGGCCAAGAAATATAAGGGAAAAAAATAAGGGGTAATGAGGCCATGTTGATCGCACAGGTCACGGACATTCATCTGGGCTTCGATCCGGACAATCCCGCCGAGTTCAACCGCAAGCGGCTGGATCAGGTGCTGCGCGCGCTGAACGACGGCCCGAACCGCCCCGATCTGCTGCTGGCGACCGGAGACCTCACCGACCATGGCGACGCGGACAGCTACCGGCGGCTGGCCAATGCATTCAGTCAATGCGATTTCCCCGTCTGGCCCTGCATGGGCAATCATGACGACCGCGCCAATTTCGCGATCCATTTTCCGCACGTCCCGCAGGAGGCAGGCTTCGTTCAATATGTCATTCCGCTGCCGGAAAAGCGCATCATCATGCTCGATACTCTGGAACCGGGGCGGCACGGCGGCGCCTTTTGCGAGCGTCGGGCGGCCTGGCTCGCCGACCGGCTGGATGAGGACAGCGCAACGCCCACGCTGATCGTGATGCACCATCCGCCGGTCGAAGTCGGCATCGACTGGATGAACACCCATCCGGAAGAACCCTGGGTCCAGCGTTTCGCCGCAACCATTGTGAACCGGCCCAATATCGAAGCGATCCTGTGCGGCCATATCCATCGCGCCGTCACCGCGCCCTGGCATGGCACGACGATTGCGATCTGCTCCTCCACGGCGCCGCAACTGGGACTGGATCTACGCCCGATGGACCCGGAGACGCCCGACAACCGCCCGATGATCGTCGCCGATCCGCCCGCTTATGCGCTGCATCGCTGGACCGAACATGGCCTGATCACGCATTTCGAAACGGCGGACGATCATGTCATGCTGGCGAAGTTCGATGCAACGATGCAGCCGCTCGTCCGCATGTTGATCGACGAGCGGCCTGCCTGAAAAGCTATTGCGGCGCGCCCGTGCCCGGCCAGGCTATGCCGAGCTGTTCGAGATAGCTGCCATATCTGGCCGGATCATAATAATATTTCTCCTGCGCCGGCCGCATCTGCTTCATCGCCTTTTCATTGAGGTGGATGGCCGGCTGGTCGGTCGGGCTGAGGACGGGATCGTAGCTTTGCGTCTTGAGCTGGACGTCGCGGAAATAGGCCTTGGCGTCGGCCATCAGCTTCGGGCTGGTCATCAGATCCAGCACCGTCATCGCCACCGCTTTGGCTCCCGCGACCGTGCCCTTGTGCGCGATGGGCGTCGCCATCGCCATGGCCGCCGTCGCGTGATGGAAAATGACATTGGGAATGTTCGCCGGATAACCGATGGTGATGGTCGGCACCGCCCACATCACATCGCCAATATCGTCCGATCCGCCGAAATTGGCCGATCCGCGCGTTTCGGGGGTGGATAGCGGCGTCACCGTCGTTCCCAGCGGCTGGACCTTGAGCCTGTTGGCCTGCTGCACCGACCGGGCAAAGCTCTGGTCGGCCTCGGTCCATTTGGGCATACCGACGGCGGCGATATTGGCCTGGGCGGCCTCAGCCATCGGCCTGTTGCCGAAATTGGGCGCGGCATAGCCCAGCAGGTGGCGCGTAACCTGGGTGCCGGTGGCCTGCGCGGCCGCCTCCGCAATCTCATTCCCCGTTTCGAACAGCGCGCGGACGGAGGCGAAATCCCTTTCGCGGAAATAATACCAGACCGACGCCTTGTCCGGCACGACGTTGGGCTGGCCGCCGCCATTGGTGATGACGTCATGCGACCGTTGACTGAGCGGCAGATGTTCGCGGCGGAAACTCCAGGCGACATCCATGAACTCGACGGCATCCAGGGCGCTACGGCCTTCCCACGGCATGGCCCCTGCATGAGCGGTCTTGCCGGTGAACGCATATTCGACCGATACCATTCCGTTAAGGCCCAGGTCGCCATAGGCCGTGCCGAAGCCGGTATTCACATGGCCGAAAATGCAGGCATCGACGTCCCTGAACATGCCCGAGCGCACATAGAAGGCCTTGGTCGCCAGCAACTCCTCCGCCACGCCGGGCCAGAGCATCAGGCGGCCGGGAATATGGTTCTTCTCCATCACCTGTTTGACCGCGATCGCCGCTGCGATCATCATTGGCATGCCGCTATTATGACCCTCGCCATGCCCCGGCGCGCCTTCGATCATCGGTTTGACGGCGGCCGTTCCCGGCGTCTGCGACACGCCCAACAGTCCGTCAATGTCGCTGCCGAGCGCGATCAGCGGGCCGCCGCTGCCCCAGGTCGCGGTGAAGGCGGTCGGAATGCCCGCCACCCCGCGCGTCACGGTGAAACCGTTCTGCTCCAATATCTTCGCCAGATAGTCGGAGGTGCGGACTTCCTGAAAGCCCGGCTCGGCGAAGCTGAAAACCTGATCCACCATGACCTGGACCTGTTTGGCTTGCGCCTCGACGCCTGCGGCCGCCTCGGCCTTCAGGGCCTTGGGCGTTGCCGCGACAGCGACGGAAGGCATCGTGGCGCTCGACAACAATGCCGCGATGAGAACAAGGGGGCGACCCAAAGGCTTTATCCTTTTATGATGATGGAGAGCGGCTTATTGCGGCGTGACGGTCGGATATTTGATGCCCAGCTGATCCAGATAGGTCGGATATTTGGCCGGATCGTAATAATATTTTTCCATCTGCGGCCGCAGCAGCGTCATTGTCTTTTCATTGAGCCAGATGGCGGGCCTGTCCGACGCGGTTATGACCGGATCATAGCTGTCGGTCTTGAGCTGCACGTCCTTGAAATAGGCCTTGGCGTCGGCAAGCAGCTTTGGCGTGGTCATCAGATCCAGCACCGTCATCGCCAGCGCCTTTGCCCCGGCCACCGCGCCCTTGTGGGCGATCGGCGTCGCCATGGCGATGGCGGAAGTGACGTTATGGCCGATCATATTGGGAATGTTGGAGGGGAAGCGAATGGTGATGGTCGGCACCGTCCACATGATGTCGCCGATATCGTCCGACCCGCCGCCCATGGAAGGCTTGCGGTTCTCCGGCGTCGACAGTTCGGCGACCTTGTCCTTCAGCGGCTCGACCTTGCGCTTGTTGGTTTCCTGCACTGCCTTGGCAAAGGCCTGATCATCAGCGCTCCATTTTGGCATGCCGACGGCGACGATATTGGCATAGGCTGCCTCGGCCATCGGCTTGTTGCCGAAATTCGGTGCAGCATAGCCCAATATCTGTTTCGTGACCGTCGTGCCGGTCGCTTTGGCGGCGGCATCCGCAATCTCATTGCCGGTGCCGTAAAGGTCACGGATCGACTTGAAGCTGCGCTCGCGGAAATAATACCAGACCGATGCCGTGTCGGGCACTACATTGGGCTGGCCGCCGCCATTGGTGATGACCGAGTGCGAGCGTTGCGTCAGCGGAAGATGTTCGCGCCGGAAGTTCCATGCCACATCCATCAGTTCCACGCCATCCAGCGCGCTGCGCCCTTCCCACGGCATGCCGCCGGCATGGGCGGTCTTGCCGTGGAAGGTATATTCCACCGACACCATGCCATTATTGCCCATTTCGCCATAGCCGGTTGAAAAGTCGCTGCTGACATGAGTGAAAATGCAGGCATCGACATCCTTGAACAGCCCGTCGCGGACATAATAGGCCTTGGTCGCCAGCAATTCTTCCGCCACGCCCGGCCAGAGCATCAGGCGGCCAGGAATCCTGTTCTTTTCCATCACCTGTTTGACCGCAATGGCGGCAGCGATGACCAGCGGCATACCGGCATTATGCCCCTCGCCATGGCCCGGCGCGCCTTCCAGCAGCGGCTTGATATTCGGAATGCCGGGAATTTGCGACACGCCCAGAACATCGTCGATGTCACTCCCCAGGGCGATCAGCGGGCCACCGCTGCCCCAGCTTGCGGTGAAGGCGGTCGGGATGCCCGCCACCCCGCGATTCACGGTAAAACCATTCTCTTCCAGTATCTTCGTCAGATATTCGGACGTCTTCACCTCCTGAAAGCCCGGCTCGGCATAGCTGAAGACCTGATCGACCATCACCTGGACCTGTTTGGCCTGCGCATCGACTGCGGCGGCTGCGGCGGTCTTCATTGCCTTGGGCGCTGCCGCCTGAGCGACCGGCGTGAGCAGGGTGGAGGCAAGAGCAAGGGCGGCTGCGACTTTCTTCATGGCGGTCATAAGTCCTTCTTTCGGGGTTTTCAGAATTGCATCTTCGCGGAGACGCGGAAGACGCGGCCAATCACATCGTAGAGGCTTCGGCTGGTTTGGGCATAGGCTGGCACGTTGTTGCCGTCTGGACCATTGCCGATCAGCACCGGGTCCTTGTTGAACAGGTTGTTGACGATGAAGGTCAGCGTACCCTTGCCGCCATAAGCATTGAATTTGAAGCCGACCGAGGCGTCGAAATAGGTGGCGCCGTCGATATGATTATTATTGATCGTCCGATATTGCGTCGTCGATGCCGGGCAATTGGTCGTACATTCAATATAGTCATTGCCATAGACACCGTCGCTGAATCCCCGCGCCACCAGATTGAAGGTGACGGGATCGGCTTCGTAGAAGGCGCTGATGCGATAGACCCAGCTTGGCGAGGAATAGGTGCCTGCAAGCGATCCGCCATTCACTCCGGCATAATCGATCGGGAAGCTGATGCCGTTGTCGATGACATTCTTGATATAATGCGTCAGCGCACCATGGATCGAGAAAGTCCCCGGCAGATTATCAGCGATATTCGACAGTGGCAGGCGGTAGCTTGCCTCTATGTCAAAGCCCTTGGCAGTCTGCTTGGCAAAATTGATCGGCTGGAGGACGATGCTGGTCAGCGTGTTCCCGTTGAAGATGATGTTACTGCAATAGGATGACACGCCATCTGCATAGCAAAGATCCACTGTGTCCTGAGCGGTGACATTGCCGATGGCCTTGTCGATTTTGATCGAATAATAATCGAAGGATGCGGTAAAGCCCGGCAGGAAGCCGGGAGTCAGCACCGTGCCCAACGTCCAGCTATCGGCCACTTCGGGCTTCAGATTGGGGTTGCCGATCTGGTTCTGCACGAACTGGAGCGATCCGGTGGCAGGGGCATTGGCGCCGGACGGGATGATGACAGTGTTGGTGCGTGCAGTCCCGGCCGCGAACAGTTCCTGAAGATTGGGCGCCCGGATGTCATGACTGATGTTGCCGCGAAACCGGATGTCGGGGATCGGCTGGAATGTCGCGCCGACCTTCCATGTCTGCACCGAACCGGACGTGGAATAATCGGTGAAACGGCCTGCCGCATTGACGTTGAGGCCCTTTACCACCGGCAGGTCGACCTCAAGAAAGGCTTCCTTCACATTATATTCGCCGCGGTTGACCAGAAAATTGCCGTAAAGCCAGCCGGAGTTGAACTGTGGATCGACCTTGCCGCTGATCTGTTCCTTGCGCCATTCCGCGCCGAAGGCGACCGCGGCGGAGCCTCCGGGCAGGTCGAACACTTCGCCGCTGATGCTTGCGGCGGCGACATTCTGCCTGATGGTCTGGTCGCGTTGGGGCTGCTCATCACCGTAAATATAATCCAGCGCGGCCTGCGACGGCCCCGATGTCCCAAGCCGGTTGATGGGCACGCAGCCATTGCCGGGGCTGGCAAGGGTCGAGCGGCAAACGATACTGCCGTCGGGCGCGAACACGGCATCCTGAGCCATCGCCATGCGGCCATTGTTCCAGGTGTTGATCAGTTCCTCATGCGCCTTGGTCACGCCATGCTGATAATAGGCATTCCATTCCCAATTGCGGTCGAACAGGCCGAATTTGCCCTCCGCACCACCGACGAAGCGATAGACTTCGCGCTTGATATTGCTGCCTGGCACCGGGAATCCTGCATTGCTGGTTCCCATGGTGAAAGAGCTCAGTCCCTGCGTCGCCATCTGCGCTGCAACCTGGGGATAATAGGTCTGGAGATAGGCATTGTCGCGTTGAATGACGACGCCGGTGCTGGGCGTCTGCTGATAATAGCTGAGGCTGGTCGAGCGATTATAGGAAAATTGGCCGAAGACCGTAATATCCGGTGTCAGATCGAAGGCCGTCCGGTTGAAGAAGCTCAGCCGCTCATCATGCGGGATCAGCGAGTTGCTGCCCAGATGCCCCGCCAGCGTCACATCCGTGTCGCCGCCGATCATCCATGGGCTGAGCGTCGATCCATAAGTGAGCTGGCCGGTCTGCCCCGCCCCCAGAAAATAGGTGCCCCTGAGCGGTCCGGAACCGATCAGCCCGCCGGCCGTGTAGCCCGAAGGCCCGAAACCTGACCCAACGAGACGCTGCGGCTGACCGTTCGCCCCGTCATAGGCGGGATTGTTGATCATGAAATAGCCGCTGTCGTTCCAGTCGCGGTCGATCGTGTCCACGCCATTCTGATGAAAATATTCGCCGTTGAACAGCATGTGCAGCCGGTCGTCGAGAAGAGACAGGCCCGCGCTGGCGGTGATCTTGTAATTCCGGCCGTCGCCGTAAGTGGTGATACCTTGATCCAGCCCGACGCGAAAACCCTTATAATCCTTGTCGAGTACGAAGTTGACGACGCCGCCAACGGCGTCGGAGCCATAGGCTGCCGAAGCGCCGCCTGTAACGACTTCGACCCGTTCGACCAGATCCTGAGGAATGGTGTTGATATCGACTACGCCGCCCACGGTCGATGCCACGGAACGCTGGCCGTCCAGCAGAACGAGCGTGCGGCCGACGCCAAGGCCGCGCAAACTGATCGAGTTGATCCCCGCCGCCGCGTTGGAAAGGCCGCCCGATGCCGTGCCCGATGTGCCGCTGCCGGCAATGGAAGGAAGCTGATTTACGAAATCCGAGATATTGGCGGGCGCCTGGGCGGCGATGTCGGCCCTGCTCATCACCGCTACCGGCGTTGGCGCGCTATAGCCGTCGCGCACGATGCGGGTGCCGGTCACGACAATTTCGCCGGATCCGCTGTCCTGCTGCGGAACGCCCGCCGCTTCCTGCGCGGCAGCGGCGGTGACCGAAAGCCCCAGCAGAACACCGCCGGCCGTGGCGAGCAGCCTGCTCCGGCGCTGTTTGTAACGGCGACTTGCTTCTCCCGGAACTGCAACCTTCATCTTATGTCCCCTGTTTGCGCGTTCTTCTCGGTCCGTCCGCCATCCTCTCCGGGCGTGAGTCAGGGTTCGCGCTTCAACGGCACGGTATCGCCGGATGCCGGCGAAAAGCGGTCCTTATCCCGAAACTTACCCTGTATGCGGCCCCGGCTTTCCGGGTGCCTCACCTACCCTCTGCATGCGATGTTACACAGTTGACGCTGCCGCTTCCCACGAAACTCGGCACGGAAAGAGCTTCATATTGGAGGATATCTGCGCGGATCTCCATTTCGGGACCGGAATCCTGCGCATCGCTGCTCCATCGGCATCGCGATTCGTTTCCTTCATTTCAGTCCCTCGAACAGCACCGGCGGCACGGTTCGCTGCGCTACCGGCCGCATGACGAAGCTGCTGCGGATTTTCGCCACATGAGGAAGGATGGACAATTCCTTCCGATAGACCCGGTCATAGTCATCGAAGGATCGGACGTGGACGGTCATCATGAAGTCCGTGTCGCCGGAAACAAAGCTGCAATAGCTCATCGACGGGCATCTGACGACGGCCTGCTCAAACTCGGTCAGCACCTGCTCGGTCTGCGAAACCAGTTCGATCGACACATGGACGACGATCCCATAGCCAAGACGCATCAGGTCGGGACTGGCGGCATAGCGGGGAACCATGCCCCGCTCTTCCAGCATCTTGCGGCGGCGGGCGGCGGCCGTGCTCGACAAATGCACCTTTTCGCCCAGCGCCACATCGGAAATGCGGCCATCCTCGACGATTTCCCGCAACAGGCGCAGGTCAGTCCGATCCAGTTGATGAGGGTCGGAATCCATCAAGAAAAACCTCCATCCTGTTGAAAAACATCAAAGCTGATCCGGCGATCTTCCGAATGGATCAAAACGCCCAACGGATCGCGCAGCGCGATCCGCCATTCATCCCGCCGCATTTGCAGGAGATGATCGGGTTGAAAGAAGGCAAGAAGTGTCTGGCCGTGGTCGCGGACTGCTGATAAGCCCGGCAACAGGACGGTATTGCGGGCTAGCTTCCATAAGCTTGCCATGTGGTGGAGGTGAGCAAGCTGATGATCTTTGCCGACTTCCTTCGTCAACGCCGCCGCGAGCAATTGTCCGACGCCGACCTTGCCACGCTCGAAGAGAGCGTCAGTGACGTCCGGAAAACGCCTGCCCGGCAGATGATCGCGCATGCCGGTGCGCCGATCAGCATGAGCACCTATTTGATGGAGGGCTTCATCTGCCGTTACATGGACGATCGCAACGGCATTCGCCAGTTGGTGGCGGTCCATGTGGCAGGAGATTTCGTCGATCTTCATGGCTATCCGCTCGGTCGGCTTGACCACGACGTGGCGACTCTGGGTGCGTGCAAGATCGCGCTGGTTCCTCATCAGGCGCTGGACAGGCTGGTGAAGGAACGACCCAATCTGACGAAATTGCTTTGGTTCAGCACGCTTCTGGACGCGGCCATGCACCGGGAGTGGATATTCCGTCTCGGCCGTCTCGATGCCGTTGCGCGAGTGGGGCATTTTTTCTGCGAGATCGAAGCGAAATTGCGGGCCGTGGGTCTGAGCGACGGCCATCATTATCATTTCCCCCTGACCCAGGCGGATCTGGGTGAAGCCTGCGGCATGACCTCCGTGCACATCAACCGCATGTTGAGGGAATTGCGGGAGAGAAAGCTGTTGCAGGTGCAACGCGGAAAGGTGACGATCCATGATCTGGCCGCCCTGCGTCGTCTGAGCGAGTTTGACCCCTCCTATCTCTTCATCGATCAATGACCGGGGAACCTCATCGAAGATAGCGCGTCCTTGTACCGGCAAGAGGAGAAAAAATACTTATGCCCAAAGGCGTGTTTGACGAAGCGGGAGATGCCTATGCCGAAGAGGGGCAGGTCATGCTGGATGGACCGGACGGGGTAGCCATCAGCATGACGCCGGATGCTGCGGAAAAGACCGCCTATTCCCTTTTGCGCGCAGCCGCAGACGCCCGTTCGCAGATAAATCAGCATCAGGGCATGCCGCCCGGCGCCCGATGATCCTTGATCGAAGTCAGTCTGACACTGCTTTTGGCTGCCCCTCTCCCATGGTAAATCGCCCCGTTCGTACCATGAGAGGAGAATGACGTGCCGACTTATTCGACCGAACAAGCACTTGCCGGCGTCGATGGTCTGGACGATGTTCTTGCGGGCGGGCTTACTCGGGGGCGGGTCTTCCTGCTCGAAGGAAGTCCGGGCACCGGGAAGACGACGGTGGCGACGCAGTTCCTGATTGAAGGTGCAGCGCAGGGCGAACGATGCCTCTACATCACCCTGTCCGAAACCGAAGACGAACTGCGTGAAAGTGCGCAATCCCATGGCTGGAACCTGGCCGGCATCGACCTGTTCGAACTCGTCCCGCCCGAAAGCCTGCTGGACGAGCAGCAACAGCAAAGCCTGCTTTATTCCTCCGATCTGGAACTGGGGGAAACCACGCGCAGAATCTTCGAAGCGTTCGAGAGGGTGAAGCCCGATCGGGTCGTGCTGGACAGCCTGTCGGAAATTCGGCTTCTGGCCCAGAGTTCATTGCGCTACCGGCGTCAGATACTGGCGCTCAAGCATTTCTTCTCTACGCAGAAGACTACGGTGCTGATGCTGGACGATCTGACCGCGGAGGTCGCGGACAAGACGGTTCACAGCGTCGCCCATGGGGTCATTCGCCTTGAGGAGCTTTCCCCCGGCTATGGGCCGGAACGCCGCCGGCTGCGCGTGATCAAATATCGCGGCCGCCGTTTCCGCGGCGGATTTCACGACTTTGTGATCGATACGGGCGGCGTTCGCATATTTCCCCGGCTGGTTTCCGCCGAACATAAATCCGACTTCAAACGCGAAGTCGTCAAAAGCGAGTCCGCTGAGTTGGATGCGCTGCTGGGCGGCGGCATCGAGCGCGGTTCAAGCGTACTCGTCCTGGGACCGGCGGGCACCGGCAAATCGCTGTTGGCGTTGACCTTCATATTCGCGGCCGTCGCGCGCGGCGAAAAGGCGGCGATGTTCGTCTTTGATGAGGAAATCGGTCTGTTGTTCAATCGCGCCAAGGGACTTGGCATCGACATGCAGGCCATGTCGGATGCGGGAAAGCTGGTGGTCGAGCAGGTCGACGCGGCCGAATTGTCGCCGGGGGAGTTTTCCCAGCGCGTGCGCAATTGCGTCGAACGTCATGAGGTCCGGACGGTCGTCATCGACAGCCTGAACGGTTATCAATCGGCCATGCCCGAAGAAAATGCGCTGGTGCTGCACATGCATGAGCTGCTGCAATATCTTAACCGGCAAGGCGCCACCACATTCCTGACCGTAGCCCAGCACGGGCTGGTGGGTGACATGAAGACGCCCGTGGACCTCACCTATCTTGCGGATACGGTTATCCTCCTGCGCTATTTCGAAGCGCTGGGCCGGGTCCGGCGCGCCATTTCGATCATCAAAAAGCGCACCGGAATGCATGAAGACACGATCCGCGAATTCCGCATCGGTCATTACGGCATCCGGCTGGGCGAACCGCTTGCCGGTTTCCAGGGCGTGCTGCGCGGCGTTCCCAACTTCGTTGGCAGCGCCCCTGCATTGCTCGAAGATGACAAAGCGTGATCCCGCACCTTTCCGAACGGGCGCTGATCCTTGCGCCGACAGGACGTGATGCGGATATTGCGGCCGCTATGCTGGCAGAGGCCGGACTGCGATCCCTCATCTGCCGCGATATTCCGGCGCTGTTGAGCGGTATCGATGATGGGGCGGGCTTTGCGGTCGTGACGGAGGAGGCACTGCACAATCGCGATTTGCATCCGCTTGCGCAGTGGCTTTCGAACCAGCCGGAATGGTCGGATTTTCCCTTCGTTCTGCTGACCCGGCGCGGAGGCGGTCTGGAACGCAACCCGGCGGCATCCCGCTATCTGGAGACGCTGGGGAACGTTACCTTTCTCGAACGCCCTTTCCACCCCACAACGCTCATCAGCCTAGCCCAGTCGGCCCTGCGCGGCAGGCGGCGACAATATGAGGCACGTTCAAGGCTGGAGGAACTGCATCGGGGCGCGGAGAAATACCGCTCGCTGTTCGAATCGATCGAGGCCGGATTTTGCATCATCGAGATGATTTTCGATGAGGGCGGCCGACCGATCGATTATCTTTTCCTTGAAGCCAATCCGGCCTTCGCACAGCAGACGGGACTGAATGATGCCGTCGGCAAGACCATCCGTTCCATCGTACCCGCACATGAACAGCATTGGTTTGATATCTACGGCCGCGTGGCCATGACCGGCGAGGCTATCCGGTTCGAAGATCAGGCCGCCGCTCTGGGTGGCTACTGGTATGAGGTTTACGCCTTTCGCGTGGGTGATCCTGCCGCACGTCAGGTCGCGGTGCTGTTCAATGACATCACCGGACGGCGCCGGATGGAAGCAGCCCTGCGTCAGAGCGAGGACAGGTTGCGGCGGCTCAATGAAACGCTGGAGGAACGGGTTCAACAGCGATCGCGGGAACTGGAACTGGCGCAGGAGGCCTTGCGCCAGTCGCAAAAACTGGAGTCCATGGGTCAGCTTACGGGCGGCGTTGCCCATGATTTCAACAATCTGCTGACACCGATCGTCGGCAGCCTCGATCTTTTACATCGGCGTGGTCTGGGAACCGAACGGGAACGGCGCCTCATCGAAGGCGCGATGCAGTCTGCCGACAGGGCCAAGACATTGGTGCAGCGTCTGCTGGCCTTTGCGAGGCGACAACCGCTTCAGGCGACGGCGATCGACATCGGATCACTTGTGGAAGATATGCGCGAACTTATCGTCAGCACCGTAGGGCCGCGTGTGCAGGTCGAACTGACGATTGCCGACGGCCTGCCTGCTGGCAGGGCCGATGCCAATCAGATGGAAATGGCCCTGCTCAATCTGGCGGTGAACGCGCGTGATGCCATGCCGGACGGCGGTTCGCTGAAGATTTGCGTCGCCTGCGAAATGGTGAGGCAGAATGATGACCGGCAGCTCAAGCCGGGGCAATATATCAGGCTGTCGATCGCCGATACGGGCATCGGCATGGACAAGGAGACGATCAGGCAGGCGATCGAACCCTTTTTCACGACCAAGGGGGTGGGCCAGGGAACGGGTCTGGGACTTTCGATGGTCCATGGACTCGCTGCCCAGTTGGGTGGTGGACTGACGATCGAAAGCACGGTCGGCGAAGGCACGACGATCACGCTCTGGCTGCCCACAAGCGAAAGCGAAGCGGGACAGATCGCGGCGGGCACGGATGCGGTGCCAATCACGCTCGATCATGGCACGGCGCTGGTGGTCGATGACGAAGATCTGGTCCGGGCCAGCACGGTCCACATGCTGCGCGAACTGGGCTATAATGTGCTGGAGGCCAGTTCGGCCGAGCGCGCCCTGGCCATCATCAGGGTCGAGCCGAAGGTCGATGTGCTGGTGACCGACCATCTCATGCCCGGAACCACCGGCACTGATCTCATCGAGCAGGCCAAGCGGCTGAAACCGGAAATCCGGACGCTGCTGATATCGGGCTATGCCGAAAATGCGGGCATTCCGGCGGACCTGCCAAGGCTGACCAAGCCGTTCAAACAGATCGACCTTGCCAAAAGCCTCGCCGCGCTTTGAGCGCGAGGAGGAGAAACGCAAGCCGCTGACCATCCTGCGCGGAGCGAGTGGCACATGGGCGCCATGTTTGCTAGCTCTGCCGGAATGTTGGGGGTGGTCCGCATCGACTGGAGCGCAAAGCGGCCTTGTTCCGTTGCCGGCGGACCTGTCTGAGCCATGGATGATCTCGTCCAAAGCCCGGACAGCGCCCTCGTCGCCGCCGCCAAGGCAGGCGACCGCAAGGCGTTGGAGGTCTTGCTCCGGCGCCATTATGACCGAATCCACGGTCTCGCCTGGCAGTTGACCGGCTCGCGCGCGGACGCCGACGATATCGCGCAGGACGTATGCTGCGCGCTGGTCGAAAAGATCGGCGGCTTTCGCGGGGAGGCCCGGTTCACCACCTGGCTCTGCGGCATCGTCTATAATGCCTGCCGCGACCTGCGCCGCCGCAAGCGGACTTTCTCTGGCTTTGTCGAGCGGCTGGGTGTGATTGCCGGATTGACGCCCCGGCCCGACGGCCGCGACCTGCACGACGCCATCTGGCTGAAAAGCGCCATTGCGCGACTGAAACCGGCCTATCGCGATGCCGCCATCCTGGTCGTCGGCCAACAGCTCTCCCATGCCGAGGCTGCCATTTTACTGGGCGTCAGCGAATCCACCGTCGCATGGCGGATGCATGAAATCCGTCGCATCCTCTCGGCCGAAGGATGATCTAAAAATATTTCGCGACCCTCCCAAGCTTTTCCGTTCGAGCCGCGTCCCAGTGAATGACGGACGATCCGGACCGTCGCATCATAGGGAGACTTTTATGCCTCGCTTCCTTCCTTTCATCGCCGCCGGGCTGATGAGCATGGCCCTGGCCGGCTGCGCTGGGCAGGCCACGCAAGAGATGGCGACCGCCAATGCGCCCGCGCAGGAGATCGTCGTCACCAGCCAGCGTGCGGACAGTCAGGACGTCCGCACGCGCAAAGCCGCGAACGGCGCGCGGTTCTACGCCGAACCGGCCGCACCCGCCTATGCGATGCCCGCTCCGCCGCCGCCGTCCATCATTGCCGCCGAGCGGCGGCCCTGGCCGCCCTATTATCATGACGTGGGCCGCGACAAATTCGCCAACAAGGAGGAGAACCGCTTCCAGATCGTCAGGGAGCAGCCGGTTTCCACTTTCTCCATCGATGTCGACACGGCCTCCTATGCCTTTGTCCGGGCGTCGCTCAATCGCAATGTGCTGCCCCAACCGGCCGCCGTCCGGCCCGAGGAGATGATCAACTATTTCCCCTATGACTATGCCGCCCCGCGCAGCATCGCCCAACCCTTCACCACTCATATAGCGGTGTTCCCCAGCCCATGGACGGCCGGCCGCAAGCTCGTCCGCATCGGTATTCGCGGCTTCACGATCCAGCGCGCCGCCCGCCCCCGCGCCAATCTGGTCTTTCTGATCGACACGTCGGGGTCGATGAACGAACCCAACAAGCTGCCGCTGGTGAAGCAGTCGCTCGCCATGCTGGTGAACCAGCTGGACGCCAATGACCATGTCGCCATCGTCACCTATGCGGGCAGCGCGGGCACGGCGCTCGAACCCACGCCCGCCAGTCAGAAGCAGAAGATTTTGAGCGTCATCGAGCGGCTCGGCGCGGGCGGCAGCACGGCGGGCGCGGAAGGCATCCGGCAGGCCTATGCGCTGGCCGCCGCCAATCTGGATCCGCAGGGGGTCAATCGCGTGATGCTGGCGACCGACGGGGACTTCAACGTCGGCATCACCAACAGCGATGAACTCAAGGGCTTTGTCGAACGGGAACGGGGCAAGGGCATTTTCCTCTCCGTCCTGGGTTTCGGCATGGGCAATTACAATGATGCGTTGATGCAGACGCTGGCGCAGAACGGCAATGGCGCCGCCGCCTATATCGACACGATCAACGAAGCGCGAAAGACGCTGGTGGAAGAGGCTGGCTCCACCCTGTTTCCGATCGCCAGGGATGTGAAGATCCAGGTCGAATTCAACCCCGCCGCCGTCGCTGAATATCGCCTGATCGGCTATGAAACCCGAATGCTCAATCGCGAGGATTTCGACAATGACAAGGTCGATGCGGGCGATGTCGGTTCCGGCCAGACGGTGACCGCCCTCTATGAAATCGTGCCGGTCGGCGGCCCTCGCGCCATGTCCGATCTGCGCTATGGCGCACCCAGGCCCGCAGCCGTCGCAACCGCAGGCGAATATGGCTTCGTCAAGATCCGCTACAAGGCGCCCAAGTCCGACCAGAGCCGCCTGATCACCACGCCGATCAACCGCGCGGTGGAGGTGGCCCGCTTCGAAAATGCGCCGCAGGATGCCCGCTTCGCGACCGGCGTGGCGGCCTTTGCCGAATTGCTGCGCGGCGGCCGCTATGGCGGATCGATGAGCTATGACGATGTGCTGCGCATCGCCGCGGGCGCGCGCGGGACGGACGAATATGGCTATCGCGGCGAGTTCATCCAGCTTGTCCGCGCCGCCCGGACGGCATCGTCGATGCAGCCGCTCTAACCGAAGAAAAGCCGTGGCGGGATGGTCGCAGCCCGTCCGCCACGGACGAACAGACCTCTTTCGAACCATTGCCTTTTGCCCCATAAGATCCCGATGCGTCCGCTTCCTCTCCCCATCTTTTCCGACCGGAAGCCTTAGATGGCGGGCAAGGACGATTTGGGCCTGTCCCTGCCCGATCCGCCGCCGCCCGCTCCGGCACGGCGGGAAGCGGCGATCGAAGCGGCGCTTGCGCGGTTCGACGGAGAGCCGCACGCCGCGCACATCGCGGCGCCGCGCAGATGGCGCCCGGTGATGCAACGGCACTATCTGGGGACTGCATTGGCGCTGTCCCTGCTGGCGCTGATCGTGGCGCCCGTCACATGGATGGAAATGCCGCGACGGGAGGCTTCGCTGCCCTTGCGGAGCATCGCCAATCCGCCGGGAAGCCGCCCGCAGGCCGATGTGATGGCAGTCCCCGCTCCGCCCGTGGACGTCCAGCAGGAACCCCCGACGGTCGAGGCGGAACGATCCCCGCAGCAGGCCGTCTCCGCGCCCCCGGCGATCGCGCAGGCTCCTGCTTCCAGTCCCCCGCCCCCACCGCCCGCGCAGAAGGCCAGCGAGCCTGCCCCTCCTCCGCCCGTCGAACATGCCATGACCGCCCCGCCCGCCGCTGCGCCCCCGCCCCCTGCTCCGGCCATGGCCGCCAATGCTGGCATCGCAGCCAAGCGGTCGCGCATGGCGGGCGAGAGCGAAGATGCCCGCGAAATCGTGGTGACGAGCGCGCGGATCGATCCGACGCTTTTAAGGGGCCGAGGCGACTGGAACGCCTGCACGGTCCAGGACCCGAAACGCGATGTGGCGCTCTGCAAGAAACTGATCGATCCCCATGCCAGAGGCGACAGGGCCAGCGTCAATGCGCATATGGCCGACGGCCTTGTGCATGCGTGGCAAGGCGATTGGGGCGGTGCGATCGCGGCCTTCGACAAGGCCGTTGAAGTCGCGCCGAAATCAGCCGAGGCCTATCTCAATCGTGGCCTTGCCTATCAGGCCCAGGGCGACGATGACCGCGCCCTGGCCGACCTGGACAGGGCAGTACATTACGCCCCCAATGCCGCGCGCGGCTATTATCATCGCAGCCTGCTGCAAAAGCAGCGGGGCGATGACGGGAGGGCAGATGCGGACCGCGACCGTGCCGCGCAGCTCGACAGCCGTTACGAGCCCTGAACCATCTTTGCGCTATGGACGCCGTGGGCAAAATGACCGATTAGCCGAAATGCCATGGCAAAATCGCTCAACACCAAGCATCTGACGCGCCCCGTCCCGCCCCGCGTTTCGGTGGCCATCGCGCGGGACCTGCTGCGGCTGGTCAGCGAATATGGCGGCGATCCGGCGACATTGCTGCGGCAGGCCGGCCTTCCCCATCTGGTGCCCGCCTTGGCCGAGGGCGGGACGTTGCGACGGGGATTGTCGCATGGCGATTTCACCCGCCTCTATGCCCATTGCACCTGGGCGCTCGACGAACAGGCAGCGGGACAGGAGGGGCGCGAACCGCTGACCAAGGCGGGGTTCGACCTGATGTGCCATTGCCTCATCACCTGCCGCACGCTGCGCGACGCGATCGAGCGGACGGATGCCTTTTCCGCGCTGGTCGGGGCGCGGACAGGGCGGTTGCGGCTGAAGGTCGAAGAGGGCGTCGCCCGGCTCGACATGGCGACCGTGCGCAAGGTGCGGAACGCCTGCGCCTATGTATCGGACCTGACCGGCCTGTCCACCTATTACCGCCTGTTCGGCTGGCTGATCGGGGAGGATATCATGCTGCTGGGCGCGGCCATGCGCTATCCGCCCCTGCTGGACGAGCGCACCATCTCCTATCTGATGCCGCACCCCGTGCAGCATGGCGCGCCGGAAAACAGTTTCCGCTTTCCCGCCGCCTATCTCGACCGGCCGGTGCTGCGCAGCCCCTATGAGCTGGAACATCTGCTCGAACGCTTTCCCTTTGACGTCGAACAGCCGCAATCCATGGACGCCCCCCTGTCGGAGCGCATATCCCACCTGTTCGCGACCATGTTGGCAGGTGGGGAACCGCCCGCCACCGCTGCCCAACTCTCGCAGCAGTTCAGCATCAGCGTGGCGACGCTCAAGCGCCGGCTGGCCGACGAAAATACGTCGCTGGTGCAGCTCAAGACGCTGGCCCGCCGCGATCTCGCCAGCCAGTTGCTGGCTGACCCGCGCCTGACGATCACCGAAGTCGGGCGACGAGCGCAATTCAGCGATACCGGCGCCTTCCGCCGCGCCTTCCTGCAATGGACAGGGCTGTCCCCTTCCCGCTGGCGGGAGCGGTACATCTCCGGCGAAGGCTCAGTCGAGCAATAGGTGAACCCGTCCGGATGCTATCGGCTTTTCGCGGTCGGCCTGCCAGCAAATCGCATCGGCATTGGCGACGCGCTTGCCAAGGCGGATGATCCGGGCCTCCGCGAACGTGTCGACCATCAGCCCGCCCCGCAGAAAGTCGAGCGACAGGTTGATCGGCTTGGGCCGCCGCTGGACGTCCCCCAATTCCCGCGACAGGGCGGCAAGGCAGGCCAGCTCCAGCAGACTGGCGATCACGCCGCCATAGAGGAATCCGGGCCGCCCCTCCAGTTCGGGGGCTGCGGGCAGCATGAGGGCGGAAGTCCCCTGCGCAGTTTCGATCTTCCTGATGCCGAGCATCCGGCCATAGGGGGTGGTGTCGATCATGGATCGGCCGTGAAGAAGAAGCTGGCGGTAGCGAAGGCGATCGGATCGGCCGGATCGCCATCATGCACGTCGCAGCGGGTGAAGGCCACTTTGGAGGTCAGATGATAGCAGGTGGCTCGGGCGTGCAAGGCCCGTCCCGCCTTGGCGCCGCGCAGATAATCGACGCGCAGATCCAGCGTCGCCATCGGCCGCCATTGCCGGGTCCGGGCGATGATCGCCGCCCCCGCCGCCGCATCGATCAGCGATACGATGGGACCGGACGATACCAGCTCGCGCTCCGCATCGATGAAGAAATCGGGGTTGAAGGGGATGGCCAGTTCCACCCAGTCCGCCCCGTCGGCCACATTGTGAATCCCAAGCATGGCGTGATGCCCGCGTGGCGGCAGATTTTTCAGCCGCTCGAAAGGATCATCGCCGCCATCCATCGCCGCGTTCACCCCCTGGGTTCGCGGGGCATGCCCAGACCGCGCTCGGCGATCAGGTTGCGCTGGATCTGATTGGTGCCGCCATAGATGGTATCGGCGCGGGAGAAGAGAAAGAGATTGGGCAGCATGTCCCACTCATAATCCGGATGATCGGTGATTTCACCCCCCTGCCCCAGCACGTCCATCGCCAGCTCGCCCAGATTTCGCCGCCAGCTCGCCCACTGGATCTTGTAGGTCAGCGCCGCGCCGTCGATCCGCGAATGGTCTGTCTGCGACAGCATGCGCATCGCACCGTAGCGCATCAGGCGCAGGCCGATTTCCGCCTTCGCCAGACGCTGGCGGATCAGCGGGTCGTTCGCCGCGCCATTGGCCCGGGCCGCTGCGATGATCTCGTCCAGCTCGTTGCGGAAGCCCATCTGCTGGCCCAGCGTCGATACGCCGCGCTCGAAAGCGAGCAACCCCATGGCGATCCGCCAGCCATCGCCCACGCCGCCGATCAGGCTGTCTTCCGGGCAGCGCGCATCGGTGAAGAAGGTTTCGTTGAATTCGGCATCGCCGTTGATCTGCTTGATGCCGCGGATTTCGATGCCGGGCTGGTCGATCGGCATCATCAGAAAGGTCAGCCCCCTGGGTCCCTGCGATCCTTCCTCGGTGCGGGTCACGACGAAGATCCAGTCGGAGATATGCGCAAGGCTGGTCCAGATCTTCTGGCCGTTGACCACCCATTCGCCGTCCTCCAGCCGGGCCTTCGTGCGCACGCTGGCCAGATCCGATCCGGCATTGGGTTCGGAAAAGCCCTGGCAGAAAATCGTCGTGCCGGCGGCGATACCGGGCAGGAAACGCTGCTTCTGCTCCTCCGTGCCGAAGGTCAGGATGGTCGGCCCGGCCAGTTCGATGCCGATATGGTTGACCCGGCCCGGAACACCGGCACGCGCATATTCCTCGGCAAAGATCACCTGCTGCGCCAGCGTCGCGTCGCGCCCGCCCCATTGCGACGGCCAGCCGATGCAGGACCAGCGGTGCGCGGCGAGTTGCTGTTCCCATTCCTTGCGGCGCTCGGGGCTGCCGGTCAGCTTGGCGACGCCCTTGATGTCGCGAAATTCGCCCGCCATCTGGCCGTTCAGCCAATCCGCGCATTCCTGCCGGAACAGTTCGTCCTCAGCGGAAAAACCGAGCTTCATGCTGCCTCTCCCAAAATCATCATGGCAATTTGTTCGCGGTGCCAGTTGCCGCTGCCAAGCATCGTCTGAAGCGCGCGGGCGCGCTTGAAATAGAGATGGGCGTCATGTTCCCAGGTAAAGCCGATGCCGCCATGCAGCTGGATCATGTCCCCCGCGCAGCGAAAGAAGGTGTCGGCGGCGAAGCTCTTGGCGGCATGGACCGCCATGGCGGCCTCATCCGACTGCTCGTCCACAGCGCAGGCGGCCCAATAGACGGCGGAGCGGGCCTGTTCGATTTCGATCATCATGTCGGCCAGGCGGTGCTTATAGGCCTGAAATGACCCGATGGGGCGGCCGAACTGCACGCGCTCCCTGGCATAGGCGACGGTGCGATCGAGACAGGCCTGCGCGCCGCCCAGCGCTTCGGCTGCAACCGTGATGAAGGCGGCGCGGTGGGCGGCCGCAAGCGCGGCCGGGGCGTCAGGCAAGGGTTCGCCCTGAGCGCCGTCCAGCACGACATGCGCGAGAGGACGGGTCTGGTCCATGGTCGTCTGCCGCGTCACGGTGACGCCCGGCGCGTCCGCCCGGACGATCCACATGCGCTGCGTATCCGTCACGACAAAAGGTCAGCCAAAGCGCCATGCGGCACGAAGCGCGATCCGCCAGTCAGCCTGTCGCCATCTGCCGCAAGCGCCGCATCATGGAAATAGCCTGCGATTTTTCCGCCCGCGATCAGCGCAGGCAGCCATTCCGCACGCTGATGCGCATCGCCTCCTGCGGCGATGGCCTGCGCCGCCTGCGCCAGACTGCCCAGCATCGGTAAAGCGGCCACCTGCGCACCCGCCGCTTCCGCCACGATGGCCAGTTCGACAAGGCCCAGCCCGGCGCCGCCGCTGTTTTCGGGCAAGCCGATGCCCGACAAGGCCAGTTCCTGGCAGAAAGTCGCCCATAGCTCACGATCGATGCCGTCCCCGGCCATGGCGCGGCGTGTGCGCTCGCTCGTCGCATTCTCGGCGAAGAAGGCATGTGCCGTCTCCGCGATCATCTGCTGGTCGTCGTTAAATGCGAATTCCATCAGCCAAGTCCCCAACATGCCGTCGCGACCCCGCGCGGCAGACCGGGCCAACCCGCCTCCACGCCGTTCCAGATCATCCAGCGAATCTTCTTGCGGCAATTATGCCGATGAAAATCACGCTATACCCTGAAACGGCGCGTTTCAATCCACTATATGCGGATTTTAATATTTATATTTTTCCGCATTTACAAGAAAGCACCGCCGGGCGCGGGACGGTCATTCCCGAAAAAGGCGCCCGCGATCAGGCTTCTCCGCTTCTGGGCGTTTCGGTAATCCGCACGACGCGCGGATTATATTTGATG
>NZ_JBHIWJ010000016.1:0-60453 GCF_041987595.1 Sphingobium sp.
GACGTCGCATTGCTCTTCTCTGTTCTTGCCGGTCCTGATCCTCGGCTGCCCGGATTGCTTGAAACCGACGGGCGTGAATTCCGCCAAATTAATCCCGTTCCTCTTGAAAACCTGAAAATCGGTTTTACCGAAGACTTTGGCGGTTTGCCCGTTGAAAAGCCCATTCGAAAAACGCTCCGTCGATTCGCGCGAGATCTCGAAACCGCGGGCGTGGTTGGACGAATCCAGTTCCGCTCCATCCGACGCAGCGAACTCACGCGCCCACAGACCTTCGACTTCATCATCTTCGACCAGATAGACCAGGCTTCCCCCGACGCCGCGCAGCGCGGGCATGGCCAACCGTCCCGGACGCCCCTCCGGCCGATAGGATTTGATGCCAAGCGCCTTGGCCCGCGCCATGACCGCCGCCTTGTCTCTGACGCGCACGCCTATGGCGCAGATGGAGGCTCCGTGCGCCGCGCGGTAGGCGCTGGCGAAGCCCTTCGGTTCCGCGTTGATGACAAGGTTGACGCCGCCTTGCCGCCACCGCGTGACCTTCTTGTGCCGATGTTCCCCCGCCAGCGCGAATCCCAAGGTCGCAAGCGTGCTGCCCAACCGCGCCGAACTGACGCCATCAGCGGTGAACTCGACAAATTCCGCCCCAAGGACCGGCTGCGGCGCAGGCATGTCCGAATCTCTGCCAAGCACACGCAAGGCCGCATCGCGAACATAGTCGAGCGAACGATGCCCGTCTTCCGCCACCAGACGCGCGGCGTTGGAACGGAAACGGTCGTTGAAAATCTCAAGTGACAGCGGCCCGTCATAGCCCGTGCGCAGGATTTCCGCGACATAGCCCTCGACGTCCAGCCCGCCCTGCCCCGGCAGATTGCGAAAATGACGGCTCCAGTAGAGCAGGTCCATGTCCAGCAAAGGCGCGTCGGCCAGCTGGACGAAGACGATTTTGTGGCCGGGGATGGCGCGGATGCTCTCATTGGGAATCTTGCGGGAGAGCGAATGGAAACTGTCGAGAATGATGCCGATCGCCGGATGGTCGACCTGTTCGACAATGGCCCAGGCATCGCGATGATCGTTTACGTGACGTCCCCAGGCCAACGCCTCATAGCCCACGATGATGCCGCGCTTTTCCGCCCGCGCCCCCAGTTCGCGCAGGTCATCGACGATCCGGTTCCGGTCCCCCAGCGCCAAAGGCGAACAGTTGGAGCAGACGAGAATGCGGTTCGCGCCAAGTTCGCCCATCAGGTCGAACTTGCGCTCCGCCCGATCGAAGGTGCGCGGGCGCAACGCGTCCGGCATTCCTTCAAAATCGCGAAAGGGCTGGTAGAGCATGCAGGCAAGACCCAGATCGTCCAGCATTGCGCGAACTTCGCGGGGGCGGCGTTCCGATCCGATCAGATCATTCTCGAATATCTCAACGCCGGTAAAGCCGGCCGCTGCCGCTGCGCGCAGCTTTTCTTCCAGCGTCCCCCTGAGCGAAACCGTGGCAATGGCATTGGACATGAGAAAACCTCCTGTCCCCCGGAATCCCATACCATAACCATGACGAACAGCGCGCCTGACCGATGCATCCATGCCTTTGTGTTATGGCTTCAGGCCGGCGCGGGTCGGCGCGCTGATGGCAACAGCGCTTCGAAGCGTACAATAAACCTCGGAAAAGGATCAGGCAACGACAAGCCGAAGGCAGCGGCTGCCGTGTGCGTGTGCGTGTGCGTGTGCCTCAAAGATAAGGGGCCTGATTCGATGGAACAGGCCCCTTTTTGCCGAACTGCAAGAAATCAGGAAATGGCCACCGCCGCCGGGTCAGGCGTGCGTGTCCAGCTCCAATAGTCCGCAAGTTTGAACGGGCAGGATATATAATTCCGGCCCTTGCTGTTCAGATAATAGCTTTTCGCCTTGGGGTGGGACCAGATCATTTGCGCCATCTGCTTCTCGACCTTTTCGTTCCAGTCGAGATAGGCCTGTTCGGTGGGTTCGATCGCCTTGCCGCCCGCAGCCACCACCGCGTCGAGCGCCTCGATGATATAGTGGATCTGCGCTTCGAGTACCATGTTCACGCCTGCGGCATGGTTGGGCGCGCTGTTCGGTCCCAGCGTCATGAAGAAATTGGGATAGGCCGGCGCCATCACGCCCAGATAGGAACGCGCCTCATCCTTGCCCCATGCCGCAGCGAGATCGCAGCCGCCGCGGCCATAGACCTTGAGTGGCCCAAGGGCAGGTGCCAGTTCGAAACCGGTGGCGAGCGCGATGACGTCCACTTCATAGCGTTTGCCGCTCTTCGTGACGATCGCATTCTCTTCAATATGGTCGATGGCGTCGGTTTCCAGCGTGACGTTGGGCCGCAGCAGCGTGTCGAGCCAGCCGCCATCGGCATCCAGCACGATGCGTTTGCCGAAGATCGGATAGTCGGGGACTATCTTTTCAATAAGATCAGGGCGGTCCGCCAGCTTGTGATGGATATATTGCAGGGCATAGCTGCGCGCGGCGTCATTCTGGGCGGAAATGGAGACATCCTTGTTCGGCCAGTCCGCGTCCATCTTCACATTGCCATACAGGCCATCGCCGGTGAACCAGTAGACGCGAAAACGGAACCACTCCTTGTAATGCGGGATGTTGCGCAGGGCGAAATGGATGTTGTCGTTCACCGGAACGGCGATGTCGGGGTTGTTGAGCACCCAATGTTTGGACCTCTGGAAGATCACCAGGCGGGAAACCTTTCCCGCGATCGCCGGGGCGAGCTGGGCTGCGCTGGCCCCGGTGCCGATCACCGCCACGCTCTTGCCCTGAAGATCGACCTCCGGATCCCATCCGGCGGTGTGCATCTTGGGCCCCCTGAAGTTGTTCAGCCCCGGAATATCGGGGAAGGACCAGCGATTGAGCACGCCATGGGCAAGCAGGACGGCATTGGCAGTCTCCACCCTCTCCGCGCCCGTCCCGACATCGCGCAGCGTCACCTGCCAGTTGCTGTCAGTATCGCTCCAGCGCGCCGCGACGACCATGGTCTGGAACTGCACATGGCCGCGTATGCCATATTTGTCCGCGACCCCGGTCAGATAATTCTGAATCTCCGGCCCCTTGGGGTGATAGCTGCTCCAGTCCGGGTTCAGTTCGAAGGAATAGGAATAGAAATGGCTGGGCGTATCGACGCCGACGCCAGGATAGCGGTTCTCAAACCATGTGCCGCCAAGATCGGAATTTTTTTCGATGATCGTGTAGTCATAACCGGCCTCGGCCAGCTTGATGCCTGCGGCAATGCCGGTCATGCCGCCGCCGATCACCAGCACGCGAAAACCGGCGGGCGGGTGGATGCGGCCGGGCATTTCCCTGCGCGGCACCGCGCGTTCGAACCCCATCTGATCGTAAAGCACCGGCATGATCGCGGGATCGACTTCCTCGCCGACGCTGACGCTCATCATCCTGCGCAGCAGTTCCGGATCGATCGCCCGCTCTATAGGAGGCGTAGGGCCGGTAAGCAGCGCGAAAAGGCGGTCACGCAAATCCTGCGCCATCGCTTCGGGCACGTTGGAGGGTGCCTCGGCCGTGTAGATGCCGGTAAGATAGGGCGCAAAACTGTCCAGATAGGCGCGGTCCTGCACATAGGTCGTGTAAACCATCAGCAACGTCGGTAGATTGGCGTCCTGCAATGCCCGGCGCAGACCGTCCGCATCGACAATGGGAAGCGGGCACGATGCTGCCGGATGCGGCTGGTTGTGCGCGTTCATCGACTATCCTCTCTTAGTTCCGGCGGCGGCGGGATGCCGCCCTGTCTGAAAAGTTAGCATATACTTACTTTTCGGAGGGAAATTGACCGGCATCAAATTTTCCGGACAAAATCATATAAAAAAGGCGGAGCACCGGGTGCTCCGCCCTCCGCGTCCGTCATCAGCTCCCACAGGGTCAGGCCGCAGCCTTGCTCCTGCGTCGATCCACGGTGGTGTGGACACCGTCGACCCGGCCTTGAAATTCACCGGCGCGAGCGCGAGGGTTATAGAATTGACGATACCATAGCCGTTCCTTGTGGAACGGGCCATCATCGGGGATCTGAAGAATATGGATCGCCGGTTCCTTATATTTCCACAGTTCGAAATCCTGCGAGAAGGCAGCGAGGCCGGCTTCATGATAGGCGCGGGCGGCTGCGCGCTCCTCGACACCTGGATCGCCATTAGCCGCGGTTCGCGCCATGACCGCAAACCAGACGCGGACTTCGCCATCCTCGACGGGCGTGTTGCAGATCATCATCAGGGAGGGGTGCTTGCCCTCCATGCGCGACAGCAGGATGCCGGGGCCGGTATACCAGGTGTCGGTTTCCAGCATCGCACCGCCGTCCACCAGCGTGCGGTGACCTGAGGCAAAGCGCTGGCGCATGACATGCCCCGAAAATTCATTTTCGAAAAAGACACTGCCGGATGATCCATGGACCGGTGCAAAATGAGCATAGTCGGTCATGTTATCGAGTATTTCCTGCGGATGGATCGGCAGCGTGCCGAGATGGTCCACCTGCCAGCGCACCCAGCCTTCGTCGGCGCGGTCCCATTCGGGGAAATCGGGCAGATCATAGTCGGGATCGCCGCCTTCCATGTCGTGCCACATCCAGACGCAGCCCGCCCTTTCGACCACCTTGTGCGATTTGATGCAGGCTGCCTTGGGGATATTGCGGGTCGAATAGGGGATGTCGTCACACTCCCCTTCAGGCGTGAAGCGCCAGCCATGGGCGGGGCACCGGATGGAATCGCCCTCCACCTGATTGCCGTCCCGCACGATATAAGAGGTCGTGTTGCGCGCAATATTCACGCGCATGTGAGGACAATAGGCATCCAGCAACACCACGCGCCCGCTCTTGCCGCGATAGAGCGCCATATCCCTGCCGAAAAAGCGGATCGGCTGCGGTTGCAGGCCTACATCGTCGGCGATGGCGACCATGAACCAGCCCCGTGGGAAAGTGAGGTCGCCCAAGCCATATTCGGCTGTCTTCGCCATGGTTTCTCTCCCTTCCCTGTCAGATGAAGCTGTCGCTATTCGGTGCGCCCAACATGACCCCGCCGAAATTGCGGCCCACGATGCCGGGATTGTTGGCGACATGGGTGCGCCCGGCATGAATGTCGCAGAAAGCCCGCGCGATCGGGTTGCCGCGATAGATGGCTTCCGCGCCGCTGGCCGCGAAAATGCGACTGATCAGCGCGCAACAGCGGCTGGAAATCTGTGCCGACTGGAAGCGGTAGTGGAGCCGGGTTTCAAGATCCGCCTGTTCGCCCATACGCGCCTTTTCGGTCAGATCGGCGAAATTCCGGAAAAGGATCGTCTTCATCTCATCGATCGCCACGCGGGTTTCTGCGATCACCATCTGAACGTCGGGATCGACCGAGGCACTGGCGCCGCTGTTGTTGCTCTTCCGCTTGGCTCCTTTTTCCAGAAAGCAGTCGAGCACACCCTGCAACGCACCGATTGAGGAAGAGGATACGGCTCGCACGAACACCTGCCCGAACGGCAGCCTGTAGAGCGGACCCGGATTGACTTTCGCTCCCGGATTGGTGGCGGCGAAACCATCTTTCGAACGATGCGTGCGATAGGCCGGAACATAGGCGTCCTTCACAGTCACATCGTGACTGCCCGTGCCGCCAAGCCCGATGGTGTTCCAGATCGGCAGAATCTGAAAATCATCGCGGGGGACAAGAAAGGTCCAGAAGTCCGGCTCCCCCGTTTCCGGATCGGTGACGAGACCGCCCAGAAATGCCCAGTCGCAATGATCGACGCCGCTGGAAAAGCCCCAGCGCCCACTGATTCGATACCCCCCGTCGACAGGCGTCACCTGCGCACGCGGCATGTAGGAAGAGGAAATCAGCGTCGCGGAATCCCTGCCCCATACATCCTGCTGCGCCTGGGCGTCGAACAAGGCCAGTTGCCAGTTATGTACGGCGACGACGCCCAGCACCCACGCCGACGACATGCAGCCTTCGGCGAGCTTCATCTGCACTGCATAGAAGGTTTCAATGTCCATTTCATACCCGCCATGCCGGCGGGGCTGAAGAATCCTGAAAAAGCCCGCCTCCTGAAAATCCCGGATGGTTTCGTCCGGCACCTTGTTGCCCGCTTCGCAGGCATCGGCCCGGTCACGCAGCATCGGCACCAGTGCGGCTGCCCGGTCGACGAGGTCGGCCATGTCCGGCACGGTGGTCATGTTGGCAAGCGTCATATTCCCTCTCCCTCTGATCAGGCCGCCTCGGCCAGTTTCGCCCGTTCGTCGGCGCCGAAGCCGACGCTGAAATCATGGCCCCAAAGGCTCGCCGACGTGCTTTCGAAAACGGTGTGATGATTCCAGTCCACGACCCGGCCGCCGCAGCCATATTCCAGTGCGAAGCCGCCGGGCGTCTCGACGTAGAAACTGATCATATGATCGTTGGTGTGGCGGCCCAGGGTCGCCATCAGCCTCGCGCCCGCCTTCAGCATGCGATCATAGGCGTGGCCCACCTCATCGATGGAGGCGACCTCGACCATCAGATGCACGCAACCCGACGGCACTTCGCCTTCGAACAAGGCCAGACTGTGGTGGCGGCCGTTAGCGCAATGCATGAAATCGATCCGCATTTCGGGACCGCCTTCACCCTCCGGGCGGTGGATCATGAAGTCGGAAAGGCCAAGGCCCAGCACATCCATCAGGAAGCTGCGGGTCTCTCCTATTACCGGCGCGGGCAAAACTGCATGGCCATAGCCAAGATCGCCCGTCACGAAACGCACGCCGTGGCGAGAACAGAAAGGCGCGAAGCTGCTGACATAGCCGTAGCACAATTCATGGCGGTTGCCGGAAGGGTCGTAGAACCAGACCATCGCGATTACGTGCCGCAACGCCCGCTCCTCTTTGGTGGACTGGGTATAGGCAACGCCACGCGCGTCGAGCACCGCGAGAGCCTGGGTGAACTGCTGCTCAGTGCGCACTTCCCATCCACTGGCGAAATAGCCGTCGCGCTCTCCGGGGACGATGAACAGCCGCCCTGCCCGCTCATCGATCCGCAGGGCGACGCCCCCCGGCAGGTCCTGCGTCGAAAAGCCCGCTACATCCTCGGCGAAGCGAACCCATTTTCTGGGGTCTCCAGACGTTATCACGCTATAGGCAAGGGCCGCGACTTCCATGAGGCTCTCCATTCCAGACTGCGCTGCCATGATGGCGCGGAAGGAGGCGGCGGGAATTGACCAAGGTCAAAATCACAAGCCTTTGCGTTTAGATTTTCTCCTTGGATTTCGGATATTGGTATAATTATTCAACATCGAGCGCGACCTGCGTTTTAACTATGGATAAAAAATACGCACAACTGCCCTTCCAGCGGCGGAATTTGATCGGCGTCAAGGCATCCGTCCGTCCGCTGACATTTAAGCTGACATTTATGGAGCTGGGCGGCCATCCCGTCCGCTTGGAGAGGTGGAGGAAGGACGTGAACGCCCATTCGATAGATCGCAAAACGGTTACGCAGACCATCAGCCATGTGAATCTGCACTATCCCCGCTTGCAGGACGGGGAAGCGGCAGCCTTGCTGCTGGAAACGGCCGGGTTGATCAGAACGCAGGAAATGCCGCTGCAACAAGGCGGTACATTCTATCGCTTCACGGCCAATGTCCATGCGCTCAATCAGCCAGACAATATCATCTATCTTTCTCCATTGCCGCAGACAGCCGCTGATCTGTTCGCGGCTGCGCGCCAGAGTCTGGGCATCGGGACGGCGACCGAGCATCCCGCCGTGGCCGCCTATGCTGCCGCGCACGCGGCCGACCCGGAATTTGACTTCCACCTCGGATTTCTGTTCGACTCGCTCGACCATCTGGAAGAGCGATTCCTGGCCTTGCAGGCGCTTGAGGCGAACGACCCCCGCTTTGCAGGGCGCCTCAAATTTCTGGCCAACCGCGCGCTCCCCGGCGATACGGAGATCGACGCGCGGCTGGATGCCTCACCCGTTTATCACGACATCGCCCGCACCACATATGGACGCAATGGCGTTCAGGCTTTTTGTGAGACCGACCTTCTGGCCAATGGCCCGTTGGGCGGCGGATTGGTTCTGGAGTTCGACTATATATTCCCCGGCCATGACGATCACATCATGGCCATTTCCGATGGAGCCCGCAGGTCTGAAGTGCGCGCCTCACCGAAGCGCGACACATGAATGTTCAGGGCCGGCGTGACGACGGCACGGTCAACTTCCCGCGATGCCCCGTCCGTCATTCCAGATAGGCTTGCCTCATCGTTGCGATGTCCGCGGCGCTGACGCCCAATTCCTGTTGCAGATAATTCTCCACCGATCCCCAGCGACTGTCAATTTCCTCAAAAGCGCTGGCGAGAAAAGCCCTGCCGTCGGGGTCTTTGAGCGGCTGCGGCTTGGCGTAGGCCGGGTTGCCTTGATATCGGGCGAAGATCTGAGCCACCGGATTGTCGGGATAAAGCGCCGCGTTGATCGGCGGCAATTCAAAACGCGGCTGACGATAGGTTGTCGAGAGATGATAGTCCTGAAGGATCGTCTCCCGCGGCACCCCCAGTGCAGAGAGGATCAACGCCGTCGCAAAGCCGGTGCGATCCTGTCCGGCCGAACAATTATATTCGACCGGCCCCTCCTGATGCTTCAGAATGTTGAACAGCAGCCGCATCTGCGGCGCGAGCTGCTCAGGAAAATTGCGGTAGAGGGCTCCGCCATTCTGCAAATTGCCGCTGATCATCCCGGCCATGGAATAGCCGACGGCCAAATAGGGCACGCCGTCGATCTTCGAGGGGGCGAGCTGCCGCTCCTCGTCCGAGCGCAGGTCGACCATATTGCGCAGTCCCAGCGCGCCGACCTTCGCCATATCCTGCGGGGTCAGCATTGCCGACCCGCCGGAACGGTAGACGAGGCCCCATTTGACCCGCCGCCCGTCCACCGTGCGATAACCGCCAATGTCCCGAAAATTCGAACCCTGCGCCAACGGCACCACCCGCTCGGACACCGTAAGGACGCTGTTGTCCGAATGATCGCGCAGCAGAAAATAGGCGCGCTTGACCGGGTCGACAGCAAAGACCTCGCTCCCGTCCTTCGCGTTCGCCGCGACCAGACGCGCCGAACCGATGCTCACGTCCGGGCGATCCGCCTGATAGACATCGATCCTGGCCGCGCCGGTCCAGCTGAGCTGAATGCGGTCACCCGCAAGCCTCTCCGCACGCGCCTCGGCGACGCGGGCTGAGGCCGGCATGGCCAACAGCGACATCGCCGTGAAGCCGATCAGCAGCGATTTGGTGCAATTGATCTTCATGGGTTTGCTCCTCAGAATTTGACGTTCAGTTCGCCGCCGAAGGTCCGCGGTTCATTGAAGATGGCGTAAGTCCCGAGCGCAGAGCTGTAATTGCGCAGGAAGGCAGCTTGCCGGTTCAGCAAATTGCGCGCCCAGAAAGAGACGCGCATTTTGGCGCCCATCGAACCCAGGTCGATGTCGGCCAGCGACAGGCGGCCATTGACCAGGAAGCTGCGGTCGCTCAGCGTCGGATCGCTGGCGCTGCTATATTGACGGGTGGCGAAACTGGCGTCGAGATGCGCGGCGATCTTCATGTCGCCCGCAACGGGCAACTCATAATCGATCGCTCCGCTGGACGAATGTTTCGGCACATAAACCGGATAGACCGTTACCAGCGGATTGCCCGCCACGAAGGGATTGGGTGCGCGTGGCAGCCTCACATCGGTCAGCGCGTAACTCGCCGTCAACGTCAGCCCGGTTACCGGCGCCACCGTCAGATCCGCTTCCACGCCCTTGACGCGTCCGGCACCGTCGACGTTGACGGTTTCCAGCGTGGTGCGGTTGACGCCGGGCGTCACCGCATTGAAGTCGATCTGCACATTCTTGTATTTGGTCGTATAGGCAGCCAGATTGAGGCGCACCGTGTCGGCGAGCAGATCCATCTTCGATCCGATTTCGAACGAAGACACCGACTCCGGCCCGAAGCTGCGATAGGTTAACGAACGGGAATTGGCACCGCCCGCCTTATAACCGCTGCTCCATTTGCCGTAGACGTTGATCCCGCGCGACACATCATAGGCGAGCGTGACGAGCGGATCGAAACGATCCGATTTGAACGCCATCGGGAGCGAGCCGGTGATCCCGTTCACGGTCGGCGTTGTACCGTTGACCTTGGTGAGATGGCCTTCCTTCTTGTCATGACTGTAACGGCCGCCCAATGTCAGGTGAAATCGGTTGTCCAGCGCGCCAGGCGTCCAGGTAAACTGTCCGAAAACGGAGATATTGTCGGTGACCGCAGAGCTGGCCCGATCCGGAAAAGGTGCAGAGGCTATCGGCGAAGGCAGAACGGTATAGCCGGTGCCGTCGGCATTGAACTTCAGCGTATTGGGCGACCAGGCATCGTCACTGACATTTTCATGATAATAGAATAGTCCGGCGACATAAGTGATTTCCGGCATATCACCAATCGCCTGCAATTCCTGGCTATACTGATACTGGTCGAAATTGGCGAGGCTGTAGCGGCCGAAATTGCCGTTCGGGGCAAAAACCGAGAGCACTGTCGAACCATTGTCATATTGGCTCTGCGTCAGATCGCGATAGGAGCTGATCGACCGCAGCGTCAAGTGATCGGCCACCTGCCAGTCGAGGTTGAGCTGATGGCCCCACGTCTTTCCGACGCTGTCCTGCAAGGGCACGCCCACATTGGCCGTCCCGGCGCGGTCGGGCTGGAGCGTGATGATCGGGGCGCGGGTCAGCGAACCGCCGGAGAGAAGCTGGAGATAATAGGGAGTCGTCGCGTCATAACTCTTGTCGAAGCTATAGAGTGCGGTGAAACTGGAACTGGGCTCCCACTTCACGGCGGCGTGGACGCCGCGCCGATCGTAGCTGTTGAAGTCGCGTTGACCGCCCAGCGGATTGTCCACCGTGCCGCCGCGCCGCTGAACCAATCCGTCCAGTTTCACGCTGATATTATGGAAACTGGGGAGGTCGAGATGGATGACGCCCTCATAGCCGCCATAATTGCTGATGCCTGCCGTCGCGTTGAGGTGAAACTCGCCGCTGGGCTTGCGGGTCACGATGCTGACCGCGCCACCTTCGGTATTGCGGCCGAAAAGCGTGCCCTGCGGTCCCTTGAGAACCTCGATCTGCTCGACGTCGAACAGCGCGGCGCCCAATCCCTGGGCGCGCCCCATATAGACGCCGTCGACATAGACACCGGTCCCCTGATCCCGCGCCGGCTGGTTGGCGTCGCCCAGCGCCCCGATGCCGCGGATGCCGATCGTCAGCGCCGACTTGCGCGAGAAGAAGGGCGCGATCCGCAATGAAGGAATGGTGCCGTCACCCAAATCCTCCAGCGACTGCACATGGCGATTGGCAAGGTCGTCGCCGCTCATGACCGCAATGGCGATGGGCGTGTCCTGCAAGTCGGTCTGGCGCTTTTCCGCCGTCACGACGATCGCTCCCAATCCCTCAGCCTCGACGGCGTCGACCGCCGCCGCGGTGGCCGCTGTATCAACCGCATTCGCTTGCGCCGCCGCAGGCAACAGCGCCGCAGACAGCGCGCTTCCGGCCAAGGCAGAGGCGTAAAAATAGTCCGAAACCGACTTCCGCATGGTATGTCCCCTTCATGAGTCGGCAGCGAACTAGAGCGGTTGTATGTCGCAACTGTTACACTTGTTCCGGCTTTTCTCGCCTCGCCTCCTGGGATGGACAATGCTAAGGCGCCAAGAGGAGATGGTGATGCAGAACAGCTTGACGATAAACCAAGAAGCGCAGATTTCGTCGAAGGACAGGCTTATAGACGCCACTTTACGGCTATGGGAGGAGGTCGGCAGCGGCAGCATTTCGGTCCGCATGCTGGCTCAGGCTGCCGATGTTCGCGTATCGTCCATCTATCATCATTTTGGCTCTCTGGAACGATTGTCTGCAATAGCGCAGGATCATGCCCTCAACCTTGCCGCTCGCTGGCGGGAAAGGCATCTGCTCGACCTGAAAGAGGCCCGGCTGCATGCCGATGCCTTTGGTCCGATATTTGCTGCCCTGATCGACGATTGGGCGCACGATCACCGCCGGCTGGCCTTCGCATGGCGCGAGGGACAGCAACTCGCGCTGCGCGATCCGCAGTTCAGATCGGGCGCCGCACGCTGGAACGGCTTCTGGCTCGATTTCTGGGAAGAACTGTCCGGACATTTCGGTCTCGCCGGCACCGGCGCGCTGACCGCCAGCCTGTTCGACAGCGAAAGTTTCCTGCACATGATCCGCTGGCGCCGTGCAATCGACCGGGCGGGGCTGGAGGAACTGGCGCGGGGCTGGGCGGCATGGCTGGGCGGCAGGCGCGCCCCCGCCGGACCCGTGCGCGACTTTGCCCGCGCCGAAGCGCTGCGCGAATTTCCGGCGCTGCCCGAACGCGACGAGACCTCCGCACATATTGCCGAGGCCGCCGCGTACATCGTCTCGCAAAAAGGAGCGGCAAGCATGACCCATCGCGCCGTTGCCGCGCAGTCAGGGTTGACGCTGGGCATCGTCTCGCACAAATTTCGAACCAGTGCCGAACTGATGCGCGCCGCCTTCGAGCAGCTCTATATGCGGAACGTGTCCCCGGCAGGGCCGACCATCGAATCCGCCACCGGGGACGAAGACCGCTGGTCGCTGCATGGTCTGGTGCGGATGATGGAGGCCAGCGTGGCCAATGCCGGCCCTGAGGAATTGACGCTGGTTGTGGCGCGCGACCCCTCCTTCCGCCACTTCGCAGCCCAGTTGCGCTATTTGCGGGGCCGAACCTCCGGCCGCCATCTTCAGGCGATTCTGGGACAGGCGCAGCCGGCGACCAGCCTGGAAGCGGCGATCTTTTCCGGCTTTCTCGCCGGTCAGTTACGCACGCAGCTTACCGTGCCGCAGGAAGATTTTTCCGGCCGCATCCACAAGGAACTGGAGCGACTGCTGGGCAGGATCGGGGCCCTTTCACCATAATGTCATCGATGTCGCTTACCGGCGCCGCTCATACCGCTCAAGCACGCCAGGAGCCATGCATATATCCTCTCGCCTCAGCGCAAGGCGCATAGCGCTTTTCTCGCTGCCGGTCGTGCTGTTCCAGGCGATCGAAATTGCGTGGCGATCCTATCTCCCCCAACATCTGACTGCAAACATGGGCCTTTCGCTGGCGGCGACAGGCATATTGATGATGGCGATGCGCAGCCTGGATGCCGTCGCCGATCCTGCCATGGGGTGGATCAGCGACCATGTCGAAACCCGCTATGGCCGACGCAGGCCCTGGATGATGCTGGGCGTGCCCCTGATCGCGATCGGATCGATCTGCCTTTTCGCGTCCGGGCCGGGATTGCCCCTGTTCGGCATCGTCTTGGCGAGCGTCGCGTTGCATCTGGGCTATTCTCTGATCCTGACACCCCACGGCGGCTGGGGTCTTGAGATCGGCCGGGACACCCATGAGCGCACGCGCCTGATGAGCGCCAAGATCTGGTATGCGTCCGCAGGAGCCACCGCGATCCTGTCGATCGCCGCGCTGCTCGAAAGGGGCTTCGATTTTGGGAAGGCTGCGATCGCGGCCATATTAGGCTCGATCGTGGCGCTATTGGCCCCGCTGTCCGTGGGGCCGGTAGTCGTGCTGTTCCGCGAACGGACGCTGCCCCACCGGAAAGCAGGCGGTCAGTCGATCCGTGGTTCCCTCCGCGCCATAATGAGCAACCCGGCGTTACGAAAGCCGCTGGCGCTCTATCTGTGGCTGGGCATAGCCGATGCATCCAGCGCGACGGCTTTCCTCTTCCTTTCCGACAATGTGTTGCAACTGCCCGGCTGGGGCGCGGCGCTGATGCTGATCCAGCCCGTTCTGGTCATGATGACCTTGCCGCTCTGGACCAGGGCGAGCGGACATTATGGACGCGAGCGGGTGCTGATATGGGCCTATGGCTGGCAATTTATGGTCGCGCCGTTGGCGCTTTGGCTTCCCGTCGGCAGTCTGTCCGCGATGATCGCTTACCTGCTGGCGCGGAACCTGGTCTGGGGTGTAGACTATGCCCTGCTGCGAGCTATGGTCGCCGATGCGGCAGATCAGGACATCCGGCAGGGGACCAGCCGGTCGGGTCTCTATTACGGCCTTTCCAGCATCACGCTGAAGCTGGCGATGGGATTGGGGGCGAGCGGAACCCTTTGGTTCATCTCGCTTTCCGGCTTCGATGCTCGATCGCCTTTTCTACCGGCTGACGCGCAACTGGCGATTCGGATCGCCTTTGCAGCGCCGTCCACGATCGCGGCGGCGGCAGCGTTGAAGATTTTGTCTTCCCGCCGCCGAACCCGGCACAAAATGGCGCCTTCCGTCACATAAAGGTGATCTGCCGGACAGCGACTTCAAGCAGAAACTCCACGATCCCTACAAATCTCTCATGGATCTGCCGATCCCCGGCAAGCAGGATAATGGCAAGCGGCGGCCGTCGCGCTAACCCTCCCGCCCGTGCATCAGCGGCAGGCCGGATTTCCTGCGTCAGGCACCGCCAGGAAGGCAATGGTCTGACCGGCAATGGAAAGCCTGCCCCTCACTGGAGTACCGTTCAGCCCGTGCAACGCACCCTTGCCATCAATCGCCGGCACTTTGCCATTCACTCGCACATTGCCGGTGTCGAGCGGCTGACCGGTCATCACCCAACCTGTCGCCTTGCCGGCAACAGCCAGCGATTGCACCGCCTGCCCCGTGTTGAGCGCAAGCAGACCGACCCCTCCCTTGCGACCTGGCAGACATTGGGCGTAGAGCCGCAAGTCAGGAGAGGGCGACGCGGGCGCCTCCAGAACCGTGTTGCCCATCGTTCGGCGCCACAACAGCGCCGCCCAGTAATTGGGCCGCGGCGTCAGCGTATCCCAATCAATCAACGCATAATCGGACGCGGCGAGCGTGTTGTGCATCACGACCTTCACGCCCTTTTGCGCCAGCACGCCAAGCTGGTTCAGATAGCGAAAACTGTCGAGAAAAGTCGAAGCCCAGGGCGAACCGCCGCACGCCGCCTGAGCGGTCTCGGTGTTCCACATCGGCTTGCCCGGTTCATATTTATCCCGCAGCGCACTGTAATGATTATGATCGAGCAGCGTCCGGTCCAGCCATGCGGGCGAGAGCGCCTCCGCCTTGAGCGCGCCGCCAATCTTAAATCCCGCGCAACGCTGCGACACGCTCCCGTAGAAATGATAGGATACCGCATCCAGACTGTTCGGGTTGGCCTTCATCATATCCTCGCTGCGCACCGCCTTGCCCATCGCGCTGGCCGAGATATTGGACATCAATGAGCCTTCCCCGATGCTGCCGGGACCCAATATCTTCATGCCGGGCAGGGATTTTTTCGCCCAGTCCCGGAACAGCCGGAAATCCCTCGCATAGTTTTCCGCGCTGTAATTTTTGGGCATCGCGCCTGCAGCGCTGGGCATATTGGGCTCGTTGAAAAATTCTGCGGCATAAATGCTGCCTCCTGCTTCATGGGTGAGATCGGCGAGCCGCTGAGCCTGATCGGCTTTCCAACGGCCGTCAGGACCGCGCGTGCCAGCACTTACTGCAAAGCTGGTCACGATCGGCGCATCGACCGCTTTGGAAAAGGCAATGACCTGACGCCACTGATCGCGGGTCAGTATCTGCTGATAGCCCTCCGGCGGCGCGGTCAGATCCTCGCCCTGCGCTGGCAGATAGCTGTTGTTGGCCCATGTACCGCTGACCCGCATGAGGCTGGGACCAAGGTGCCGGGCAAGATGGATCAGCCTGGGATCGGTCAGATCGATGGGTGGGCGCTGGCGAAAGACTTCACCCGGCTGTCCGCCATAGGGTGCCCAGAAACGGCCGCCTGTCACTTCAACCATCTCGACATTATAGGATTGATAGCGTTCGTCGACCTCAGCGATCCGCTTCAGACCCGCCAGGCCCGGCTGACCGGCAGACGCGCTGGGGGCAGCGGCAATCGTCGCTGCCAGCAGGCCGGCGACAGTATATTTCAGGCCCATAGTCTCTCCCTGCCCTGTTCCATTACGCCTTCCGCCAATCGGGCGACAGAAGGGATTCCGCCTTATAGAGAGATTTCTCGCCTCATGCACAGGCAGCGCCTGTCTCATGAAATTTTGTCAGATTTATTGACATATTGCCCTTTGATGAAGATACAGTGCAGGCTCAGCCCCCTGACCAAAGGATTTGGAGTTCACATGGCTATTCGGCAAACAAATCGGGGCAAGGGCGCCATCATCACGCTGGACGAGCCTGGATCCGCCAATGCCCTCTCCTTCGCCCTGGCGGCTCAGTTGGTCGGAGCCGTTGAGCAGGCGGCAGCAACGGATGCCCGCGCCATCTTGCTGACTGGCGCGGGGCGCGCCTTTTGCAGCGGCGGGCAATTATCCGATCCGTTGCCTGAAGATGCCGGCGCCATATTGGAAGAGATCATCAATCCGCTGATGCGTACATTCGCGACGCTGGAAATACCGCTGATCGTCGCGCTCAACGGTCCTGCGATCGGGGCGGGAGCGGCGCTGGCGCTGGCGGGCGACATCGTGATTGCCGGCCAATCGGCATGGCTGGGCTTCAGCTTCGCGCAAGTGGGTCTGGTTTGCGATGCAGGCACGAGCTGGCTGTTGCCGCGCACGCTGGGCTGGCATCGGGCGATGGCGACGATGATGCTGGGCGAACGGATCACTGCACAGCAAGCCCTTGACTGGGGGCTGGTCACGAAGCTCGTCGACGACGATCATCTGGAGGAGGAAGCCCTCGCCCTGCTCGACCGGCTTTCGACCGGTCCCACCCGATCCTTCGGAATGATCCGCAAGCTGGCCCGTCGGGCGCTCAACCTCAGCTTCGAGGATGCGCTGGCGGCGGAGCGCTCCGGCCAATATGCGGCTGGCCGGACCGATGATTTCCGGGAGGGCGTTGCTGCATTTCGGGAACGTCGCACACCCCGGTTCGAAGGGCGCTGATCACGCACTTTCCTCATGGGCGCGGATGGCGGACAGGATCGCCCGGCGCGTTCCGGCCAGCATCGTCAGGGCCAGCGCCAGAGCAAGGCCGCTGATCGTCGCCAGCGCTTTGCCGAGGCCCGTCGCTCCGCCATAAACATGCTCGCTCAACAGGCCGACCAGCAGCGGGCCGATGCCCATGCCCGCCAGATTGACGCACAACAGATAGATGGCGGTCAGGCGCCCGCGCATGTCGGCGGGCACCAATATCTGGAGCGTCGCCGCCTGCAAGCCGCCGATCATGGATGTCGCGGTCATGCCCAGCGCGATCAGGACGAGCGCAATGGTCCGATCCGAAGCCAGAAAGGCGCTCACAAGCAACGGCAACTGGATGATGATCGAACCCATCACCACGCGCACCGGCGCGTCGATCACGTCCCGCCGCGCCAACCGGTCGGAGATCAGGCCCGCCGCCAGCAGGCCGAAGGAACCCAACAGGCCGGTGATGAGGCCAAATTGCAGGCCGATCTCCGCCGGCGCCATGCCATGGGCGCGCGCGAAATGCGCCGGCCCCCAGAGCAGCGCGCCATAGGCCGCGATGACCATCGCAGAATAGCCGCCGATGACGCCCAGGAAAGCTGTCTTGCGTCGCCGCATCAGAGTGAAGAGTGCGCTGATTGACGGCGCGCCGATATGGGATTGCGTGCGCGGCGCCTCCCGCATCGTGGCGAGCATCAGCAAAGCGAGCGGAACGCCGAGCAACCCGACCGCCACAAAGGCCATGCGCCAGCCGCTGAGCACCATGCCTCCCGGAAGGGTCATGGCGATAGTCTGCGCCCAGCCGACGAGATAACCACCGAACATCATCGCAACGCCGCCGCCCAACGATACGCCCATGGCATACAGGCTTATCGCAAAGCCCAGCCGGGATTTTTCGAAGCGATCCGCGATGGTCGAATAGGCCGCGGGCGAAAGCGCAGCTTCCCCAATTCCCACAAAGGCGCGAGCCGCCAGCAGGGACGCAAATCCCCCCGCAAAGCCGCATAGCGCGGTTGCCAGGCTCCAGCCGATCAGCCCGAACAGGATCAGGTTGCGGCGATTGCCAGAATCTGCCCAGACGCCGAAAGGAATCCCCATGACGGAGTAGAGCAGGACGAAACCGAAGCCGACCAGCAGACCGATCTGAGTGTCGCCGAGGCGGAGATCGGCGCGGATGGGGTCGATCATCAGACTGACCAGCACCCGGTCCATGAAAGACAGCATATAGGCAAGGGTCAGCATCAGGACGACATAATAGGCGTAACCGATCCGCTTGCGCGCCGCGCCCGCCCGTTCCGGCAATCCGTGCATCCACCCGCTCCTTTCGAGATTATATTTATCAAATAAACTGACATATAAATTTGGCAACGGCAATGGCCCGTCGTTCGCGATTTTATGGATTTTAGCAAAAATAATTCAATTTTTGGCTGCCACATCTGGCGGATTGACAAGCCAGCAACTCTCGTCAATATCGTAAGAAATATTGACATTATTAGGTGAGGGACTGGCCAGGCGCCGACTGAAGATGAGCGAATTGCAATCGACCGGCCCGCTGAAGGGCATCCGCGTGGTTGAAATGGGGCAGCTGATCGCAGGCCCCTTTTGCGGCCAATTGCTGGGCGACATGGGCGCTGAGATCGTGAAGATCGAACCCCCGGCGCAGGGCGACCCGATGCGCGCATGGGGCCGTGGCGAGAGGCCGAGCTGGTGGGCGGTCATCGCGCGCAACAAGCAATCCGTTTCCATCGACCTGCGCACCGCTGCCGGGCAGGATATAGCCCGCCGCCTGATTGGTGAGGCCGATATTCTGATCGAGAATTTCCGTCCCGGTACGCTGGAACGCTGGAATCTCGATCCGGTCGAATTGCGCAAGGTCAATCCCCGGCTGATCGTCGTCCGCGTGTCGGGCTACGGCCAGACAGGGCCTTACGCCTCTCGCGCAGGATTTGGCGGCATTGGCGAGGCAATGGGTGGCTGGCGCGCCATCGTCGGGGAACCGGACCGGGCGCCTGCCCGGATGGGCGTGTCGATCGGCGATTCGCTGGCCGCGACCTATGGCTGCATGGGGGCTCTGGCCGCGCTGCACCATCGCGCCCAGAGCGGCGAAGGCCAGATTGTCGATGCCTCGCTCTACGAAAGCGTTTTGCAGGTCATGGAAAGCCTGATCCCCGAATATGCGGTGGCGGGCTATCAGCGCACGCGCACCGGATCGATCCTGCCGGGCATCGCCCCTTCCAACGTCTATCCGTGCAGCGACGGCGAATATCTGATCGGCGCCAATCAGGATGCGGTCTTTGCCCGGCTTTGCGCCGCAATGGGGCGGCCCGAAATGGCGCAGGACGCCCGCTATGCCACCCATGTCGCGCGCGGGGCGAACCAGGCCGAACTGGACGCGCTGATCGGACAATGGACGCAGACGCTGACCGTCGAGGCGCTGGAAGCGCTGATGATCGAGCATGCCGTGCCTGCCGGGCGAATCTATGGCGCGCCCGACATGATGGCCGACCCGCATTTCAAGGCGCGCGAAGCGATCATCGAGGTGGAGGACCCGGTGCTGGGCAAGGTGCCCATGCAGGGCGTCTTCCCCAAATTGTCGGCGACGCCGGGATCGGTGCGCAAGGCAGCGCCGGGCGCGGTCGGTGAGGACAATGCGGCGGTGCTGAGCCGCTGGCTGGGAATGGATGCGGGTGCCATTGCGGCGCTCGAACAAGACAAGATCATCTGAGGGGGAGAACATGCGCGTAACCCACGCACTTGAGCGCGCGGCGATCGTCGCTGCCAACCGCCCCGCGACGATCGATGCGGACCGACGGCGAAGCTGGGGCGAGGTCCGCGACCGGGTCGCCCGTTTCGCAGGCGCATTGCAACGCCTGGGTGTCCAGCCCGGCGACCGGGTCGCGGTTCTGGCAATGAATTGCGACTATTTTTTCGAGGCCTATTTCGCCATTCCATGGGCGGGAGGCGTCATGGTGCCGCTCAATACGCGGCTGGCCGAGCCTGAACTCGCGTTCCAGCTGGAAGATGCCGGGGTCGACATCCTGCTTTTCGGCAGGGAGTTCGCCGACGTTGCGAAGTCGCTGCGCGCACAGGGACGCGTACGCATGCTGATTGGCATGGACGGCGGCGAGGCCCCCGCCGATCATGGCATGGACGCGCTCATCGCCGGGGCGCAGACGATTCCGGCCGCGCAGCAGAGTGACGCGGATCTTGCCGGCATCTTTTACACCGGCGGGACCACGGGTCTGCCCAAGGGCGTGATGCTGAGCCACGGCAATCTCTCCGCCATGGCGGTCAACCTGCTGATGATGATCCAGTTCGACGAGGATTGCGTCAATTTCCACTCCGCGCCGATGTTCCATCTGGCGGATATCGGCATCCTCTTTGCGACCATGGCGGCGGGCACGCATGTCTTTCGCCGAAGCTTCGACGCTGGCGATGTGCTGGAGGCGATTTCCAACCATAAGGTCACCCACTGTTTCACCGTGCCGGTCATGATCGAGCGGCTGGCCAAACATCCCGAGCTGGAGCAGTTCGACATAGGCTCGCTTCGCATGCTGGGCTATGGCGGCTCATCGATGCCTGCCGCCAGCCTCGACTTTGCGCGCTCGCGCTTTCCCGGCGTCGATTTCATTCAGGGCTTCGGCCAGACCGAGATGGCGGCCGCGACGATGCTGGGGCCGAAAGCGCATAGGGCAGGCGCCGATCCTGCCAAGCTCCGGTCGGCGGGGCATGTATGCCTGGGTTATGAGATCCGCGTCGTCGACGAGGCCGGGCAGGAAGTGCCGCGTGGCACGGTGGGCGAGATTGTCGGGCGCGGCGACAATGTGATGATGGGTTATTGGAACCGTCCGGAGGAAACCGCCGAAGTCATGCGCGATGGCTGGCTCCATACCCGCGATGCCGGCTATATGGATGAAGACGGCTATATCTACATCACCGACCGGCTGAAGGACATGATCGTGTCGGGCGCGGAGAATGTCTATTCGATCGAGGTGGAAAATGCGATTTCCCACCATCCTTCCGTGGCCGAAAGTGCGGTGATCGGGGTCCCTGACGCTCTCTGGGGCGAGCGGGTTCATGCGGTTATCGTTTTGAAGCCTGGCGCGGAGGGGATCGACATTGCAGGCTTGCAGACTTTCTGCAAGCAGCGCATCGCCAGCTACAAATGCCCCAAAAGCATGGAACTGCGTGCCGATCCTCTGCCCCGCAGTCCGGCAGGCAAGATATTGAAGGGTCCGCTGCGCGACGCCTATGTGGAGCAGGTTTCGGCCGATTAAATGGTTTATCGAGGATGATGCGCGTGAAGAAACTTGCCCTGCTGGCCGCCAGCCTTCTGGCTTCTCCCGCCATGGCGGCTGCTCCCGATCCCAAGGCCGATGCCGCGCGGGTCGATGCGGTCCTCGACAAGGGCTATCCGCAACTGGAAGCGCTATACAAGGACATCCATCAGCATCCGGAAATCGCCTTTCATGAAGTGCGGACGGCGGCGCTGCTGGCGGACAGGATGCGCAAGCTCGGCTTTGAGGTGACGGAGAAGGTGGGCGGCACCGGCATCGTGGCGCTTTACCGCAACGGCGCCGGTCCCACGGTGCTGGTCCGAACCGAGTTGGACGGGCTTCCGCTGCTCGAAAAGACCGGCCTTCCCTATGCGAGCCGCGCCACGCAGGAGATTGACGGCAAGGTCGTGCCGACCATGCATGGCTGCGGGCACGACATCCATATGAGCTGGTGGATCGCGACCGCGCAGGCCCTGCTGACGATGAAGGATCGTTGGCACGGCACGCTGATGTTCGTCGCCCAGCCCGCCGAAGAAACGGTGGAGGGCGCGAAAGCAATGCTGAAAGATGATTTTTTCAAACGCTTTCCCAAGCCCGATTATGGCTTTGCCGCGCATGTCATGCCCTATCCGGCGGGAACGGTGATGCTGAAGGAAGGCCCCGTCACTTCGGCGGCCGACGCAGTAAAGATCACATTCAAAGGCAAGGGCGCCCATGGATCGATGCCCGCGGACAGCATCGATCCGATCGTGATGGGGGCGCATTTTATATCGGATGTGCAAACCGTCATCAGCCGCGAACTGACGCCCGGAACCTTCGGCGTGATTACCGTTGGCACCTTTCATGCCGGAACCGTGGAGAATATCATTCCCGACAGCGCGGAATTGCGCCTAACCCTGCGGTCCCATGACCCGGAGGTGCGCAGGCAGTTGCTGGCGGGCGTGCGCAAGACGGCGCTCGCCGCCGCGTCGATCGCGGGCGCGCCAGAGCCGGACATCGCCTATCTCTATGGCACTGCCGTCACATTCAATGAGGTAAGGCTGACGGACGCGGTCGCGCAAAAGCTGAAGATCGCGATGCCGGGGCAGGTCACGGTCGAGCCGGACTATAAGCCCGCCGGGTCCGGAAGCGAGGATTATTCCGAATTCGTCAATGCTGGCATCCCTTCCGTCTTCATCGGCATTGGCGGGTCATCGCAGGCGGTGCTTGATCGGGCAAAGACGGAAGGCCGTAAGCCGCCCGTCAATCACTCGCCCTTCTTCGCACCGGACCCCGAACCTTCCATCCGCGCCGGAACGAAGGCGCTGACGCTTTCGGTCCTCTCGGTTGCGGGGGTGGATTAACGGTCATTCCCATATCGTTCGCGCAGCAGCCGTTCGTAAAGTTTGCCGGTCGGGGGACGGCCTCGCCGCCGGGCACCATCTTGTAGGCGATGTGATCCGGCCTGATCCGGGCGTGGATGGAAGGGTGCATCGACTCAGCCCGCGTCGAACCAGCCGGCCAGCGCGGCGGTGTCGAAATATTCGTTCAGCTGCGTTATCTGCTCGCCCTCCACCTTGCAGATCACGCAGGCTGGCAGGGTCAGCACAAAACCGTCGTGGCGCACCGCGCGCACCACATGTTGCTGGACGAAGCCGCCCGAAATGAGTTCCACGCGTCGGTCGAGATAGCGCCGCTCCGGCGCGCGCTTCACGAAGCCGGCCAGCGTTTCCAGATTGGTTTCGCGGCTCTTTTCCAACCCGTCCGTATTGTGCCAGATGACGACATCGGGGTGATAGCATTGCTTGACCCCTTCGATATCGCCCGCTTCAACGGCAGCGAAGAAGCGGTCGGCAACGGCGCTTATGCGCGCCGCCGCCTGATCCGGCCTTTCGCCGCTCACGCCGCCCTGGCCTTGGGCGGAGCGGGATAGAAGCTCTCTCCGGCCTCGGCCATACGGCGCAGCAGTGCGGGCGGGGCGAAGCGGTCGCCACATTCATCCGCCAGCGCGTCGCAGCGCTCGACGAAGGTGGCGACACCAACCTGGTCGATCAGACTCAATGGCCCGCCGGTCCAGGGCGCAAAGCCCCAGCCGAGCAGCGCCCCGACATCGCCGTCGCGAGCGGAGGTCAGAACATTTTCGTCCAGGCAACGGGCGGCTTCTATCGCCTGGCGGTAGAGCAGGCGCCGGCGCAGCTTCTCCACCAACTCGGGCGTGGACCGGGCGACCTTGACCGGCACAATATCGGCCAAGCCGCTCCATACGGATTTAGTGCCACCGGCAGGATAGTCGTAAAAGCCCTTGCCGTTCTTGCGGCCAAGCCGACCATGCTGCGTCACCAGATCGTGGAGCAACCTGTCGTTGCCGCCGGTGGGAATTTCCGGTTCGCCCCGGTCAATGCGCGCTTGGCGCCGCACGCGATCGACCAGATCGATGGCGACGTCATCGGTAAGTTCCAGCGGCCCGCGCGGCATGCCGGTCATGCGGCCGACATTGTCGATCAGCGCCGGGGCAATGCCCTCCAGCAACAGTTCGAACCCCTCGGTCAGATAGGTATCAAAGCAGCGCGAAGTGTAGAAGCCGCGCGAGTCGTTGACGACGATCGGCACCTTGCGGATCTTGAGGCAGTAATCGATCGCCTTTGCCAATGTCTCCTGCGACGTTTCCCTGCCGACGATCACCTCAACCAGCTCCATCCGGTCGACGGGCGAAAAGAAGTGAATGCCGATGAAATTGGCAGGCCGCTTCGACGCGGTGGCAAGGCCGGAGATGGGCAGGGTGGAGGTATTGGACGCGAACACGGCGGTGTCGCGCAGTTTGGCTTCAGCGCGTGCCGTGACGTCGGCCTTCAGGGCGCGATCCTCGAACACCGCCTCGACAACCAGATCGGAGTCTTCGACCTTCGCATAGTCGGTCGTGGCGTCGATGCGGGCGAGCAGCGCGTCGGCCTTGTCCTGCGTCATGCCGCCCTTGGCCACGGCCTTGGCGACCAGCTTTTCGGAATAGGCCTTGCCCTTGTCGGCGGAATCCTGGCTGACGTCGATCAGCACCGTGTCGATGCCGGCCGCCGCCTGCACATAGGCAATGCCCGCCCCCATCATGCCCGCGCCAAGAACCGTGACCTTGTTCGCGGCGTAGGGCGCGAAGCCTTCGGGGCGGGCTGCTCCCTTGGCGAGCGCCTGCTTCGAGAGGAAAACCGAGCGGATCATCGCGCGGGCCTGCGGCGTCTGCTGGGTGGCGAGGAACAGTCGAGCCTCGACGCGCAGGGCAGCGTCCATCGGCAGGCTGATGCCTTCATAGACGCAGCGCAGGATGTTCGTCTGGGCGGGATAATTATGCGCGCTTTTCGCCTGAAGCTGAGCCGCGGCACCCGCAAATATGCCGTTGCCGCATGCGGTGAAGGGGCCATCGGGCGCCCGCCAGTCCTTACGGTCCCAGGGCTGCATCGCCTCGCCGCCATTCCTGATCCACTCCTTGGCGGCCGCGACCGTCTCGCCGGGGGCGACGACGGCATGGACGATGCCGAGCGCCAGCGCTTCATCGGCGTCGACCGGACGGCCCGTCAGCATCAACGGCAGCGCCTTTTCCACGCCGACGAGCCGCGGCAGACGCTGCGTGCCGCCTGCGCCTGGAAGGAGGCCGATGGTGGATTCGGGCAGGCCGAGCTTCAGCTTCGGGCCGCGCGCCGCGACCCGATAATGAGCGGAAAGCACGAATTCGAGACCGCCGCCGAGCGCCAGCCCCTCCAGCGCGGCCGCGATGGGCTTGCCGATGGTTTCCAGGCGGCGCAACGCCCGGCTCATGCGCGAGGAAGATCTGAGCGCTTCGGCAAGGATCGCCGGATCGCTTTCCTGCGCCCCTGCCGTTTCGCCCAGTTCGCCGAGGTCGGCCCCGGCGCAGAAGGCATTGGTCTTGCCCGACGCGAGCACCACGCCCCTGATCGCCTCGTCAGCGGCGATGCGGTCGGCCAGCAGGTCGAGATCGGCCACGGCGCTGTCGGTAAAGGTGTTCATGGTCCGGCCGGGCACGTCGAACTCGACCAACGCGATGCCGCCGGCATCTACGGAAATTCGGAAATTCTGCATGGGATCAGTCCCCTGTTCGCAAATCTTGAAAAGGGCGCTCAGACGCGCTCGATAATGGTCGCGGTGCCCATGCCCGCGCCGACGCAGAGAGTGGCGAGACCGACGCTCTTGTCGCTGCGTTCCAGCTCGTCGAGCAGCGTGCCCAGGATCATCGCGCCCGTCGCGCCCAGCGGGTGGCCCATCGCAATGGCGCCGCCGTTGACGTTAAGGATGGCGGGGTCCAGCTCCAGCTGCTGGAGATAGTAGAGACAGACGCTGGCAAAGGCTTCGTTGAGTTCGAACAGGTCGACATCGGCCAGCGTCATGCCCGCGCGGCGCAACACTTTCTGCGTCACCGCGACTGGCCCGGTCAGCATGATCGAGGGTTCCGATCCAATAGACGCGGCGGCGCGGATGCGGGCGCGGGGCTTGAGGCCCATCGCTTCCCCAGCCTCGCGCGTGGCGATCAGCAGGCCCGCCGCGCCGTCGACGATGCCGGAGCTGTTGCCGCCATGATGGACATGGTCGATCTGCTCCAGTTCGGGATAGCGCAACTTGATCACCGCATCGAAGCCAGCCGCTCCCATGGCGGCGAAGGCGGGCTTCAGCGTAGCGAGCGTTTCCACCGTGGTTTCGGGGCGCATATGCTCGTCACGGTCGAGCACGATCAGGCCCTCATGCATGACCGGCACGACCGTCCGGGCAAAGCGCCCCTCGTTCCAGGCGCGGGCAGCGCGCCGCTGGCTTTCAACCGCAAAGCTGTCGACATCGGTCCGGCTGAAGCCATGGAGCGTCGCGATGGTATCCGCGCCGATCCCCTGCGGCGTGAAATAGCTGGCGAAGGCTGAGCGCGGATCAACCGACCAGGCGCCTCCGTCCGACCCCATGGGCACGCGGCTCATGCTTTCGACGCCGCCGGAAATGGCGACATCAGCCTCACCCGCGATGATCTTGGCCGCGGCGATATTGGTGGCTTCAAGGCCTGATGCGCAGAAGCGCTGGACCTGCACGCCCGCCGCCGTTTGGGCATAGCCGGCCGTGATCGCCGCGACCCGCGCGATGTCGGACCCCTGCTCGCCACAGGGAGAGACGCAGCCCAACACGATGTCATCGACCAGCGCAGTGTCGAGGCCATTGCGGTCGCGCAGCGCCTCCAGCGTCTGGCAGGCCAGAGCCATGGCGGGGATTTCGTGCAGCGCGCCCCTGGCGTTGCCACGGCCGCGCGGCGTGCGCACGGCATCGAAAATATAGGCTTCCCTCAACGAGATTCTCCATGGGGTTGGGGCGCATGGGGCGTGACCGCCGGCGTGCGCGAAAAGCGGGGGGCGGGCGCGGGCTGAACCACGCCATCCAGTTCCACAAAGCCCCTGCGACCGGCAATGTGCGGGTGGCGCGGCGCTTCATCATAATCGAGCACCGGGGCAAAACAGGCGTCGCTGCCCTCCAGCAAAGCGCACCATTCTTCCCGCGTGCGGGTGTGGAAGATCGCAGCGAGCCGGTTACGCAGAGCGTCCCAACCTTCGCGATCATTCTGCGGGTTGAAGGCAGGGTCGTCGGCGATGCCCAGCCGTTCGCGCAGCACCGCGTAGAATTGCGGCTCGATCGAGCCGATAGCAACATGTTTGCCGTCGGCGGTTTCGTAAGTGTCGTAGAAATAGGCGCCGGTGTCGAGATAGTTGGTGCCGCGCTCGTCCTGCCAGATGCCCTGGGCGCGGAAACCCCAGATCATGCTCATCAACAGCGAAGCGCCATCGATCATCGCACAGTCGATCACCTGCCCTTCGCCGCCATTGCGCACGTTCAGCAGGCCCGCGAGCATACCGAAGGCAAGCATCATGCCGCCGCCGCCGAAATCGCCCACCATATTGATCGGCGGGGTCGGCTTCTCGCCCTTGCGGCCATAGGCGTTGAGCGCCCCGGTGAGCGCAATGTAATTAATGTCGTGCCCTGCAGCATGCGCCAGCGGCCCCTGCTGGCCCCAGCCGGTCATGCGGCCGATCACCAGCTTCGGATTGTCCGCCAGCAACAGCTCCGGCCCCAGTCCCAGCCGTTCCAGTACGCCGGGACGATAGCCCTCGATCACCCCGTCCGCCTCGCGGCAGAGGGCGCGGGCCTGGGCCACGCCCTCTGCCGATTTGAGGTCCAGCGCAACGATCCGGCGCGACCGCGCCAGCACGTCAGTCCGGTCGATCACGGCGCCCGGCCGCTCGACGCGGATCACCTCCGCACCATGATCGGCCAGCATCATGCCCGCAAAGGGTGCCGGGCCGATCCCCGCAAATTCAACGATGCGGATACCCGCAAGAGCGCCCGGTCCCTTCATCATGCCCTCAGAATTTGAAGCCGATGTCCATGCCGATCTCACGCGGCGGCTGATATACCCGCAGCGCCATCAGATTGCCGACCGCGAAAGTGTTGTTGATGATCCGTTCATCGGTGACGTTGCGGCCCCAAAGGCCCAGATGCCAGCGGCCATCCGCGAGATCGAGGCCAATGCTGGCATCGACCGTGGTGTTGGCGGGCCGAACCGTCAGGTCCGACAGCAGGTTCAACGGCGTGAAGCCGGTGTAAATCTTGCTGGCGTGCCGCATGCTGGCCTGCGCGGTGAGTTCGCCCAGCCCGATGTCGACCTTGTAGGTGCCGGTCAGGCTGGTCGACCATTTCGGCGCATAGGCAAAAGGCAGGTTTGAACGATCGATCGTGCCCAGCCCATCGCCCAGATTGGCGACGAACCTGTCGAACCCGGCATCAAGATAGCCGATTGTCCCGTTGAGCGTGAACCCCCTGGCAATATTCAGCGTCGCCTCGCCCTCGAAACCATTGATCGTAGCGCGACCAACATTGCTGACGACGGTCTGGTTAACATTGGTGCCGGGGATCAACTCCTGCACGCTTTGCTGCATATTCTTATATTTGGTCGTGAAAGCGGCCATGTTCAGACGCAGCACACGACTGAATAGATCGGCCTTGATCCCCGCCTCATAGGAGTCGACATTTTCCGACTTGTAAGGACCGACCGCCGTGAAGGCGCCTGCACGTCCATTGAAGCCGCCTGCACGGAAACCTCGCGAATATTGCGCATAGGTCATGATGTCGGGCGTCCAGGCATAGCTGATCCCGAATTTGGGTGAGAAATCGTCGAAGCTCGCCTTGAAGGTCCGCGATGTCGCGGCGAACAGCGGCTGGATGGTGAAGCGCTTGGATTCGTCACTGTAACGCGCACCGGCGGTAAGGGTAAGACCCCTGATCACCTCATAGTCGACCTGCCCGAAAATGGCGCCCGCATCCGCCCGCTGACCCGCGAACAGGGTCGATCCGGCCGTCGGCCCCCCAAAGGCCAGACCATATTGATGCACGGCGATATCATAGCGCTGGGTCATGAAATAACCGCCGATGACATAGGTGAGCGGCCCCTTGCCGGTGGAGCCAAGCCGAATTTCCTCGCTCCACTGGTCATGTTGCTCAATACGGCCGACATTGAGGAAAGGGATATTCTCGCCGTCGAAGTCGCTCAGCACATCCGTGTCGGTCTTGCGATAGCCGCTGATTGACGTCAGCTTCACCGGCCCCATGTCCCAGTTCATTTCCAGGGTAACGCCGGTGCTCTTCAGCCGCGAATGATTGGCGGCGTCGATCCGGGTCAGATAGGGCTTGCCGTCATCATCTGCCGAATAGCCAAGCTGGCCCAACACCATGGTCGGCAGACTGGCATTTTCGAAGGCCGGTCCCGTACCGCGATCGCGGGTATAGTCCGCGACCAGCGCGGCATCGAAATTGCCTGACGGATTGAAGGCCAGCGCGCCGCGCAGCGACAGGACGTTCTGCTTGCCGAAGCGGCGCCCATCCTCATTGCGCAGATAGCCGTCATAGCCCTTGGCCAGCACCGAAACCTTCGCGGCCAGCAGATCCTGGACGATCGGCGCCTCGATCGCGGCACGCAATTCACGGCGACCATAGCTGCCCAGCGTACCCTGCGCGCGGACGCCGAAATCGCCGCTGGGGCGCCTTGTCCTGACGCTGACGACGCCGCCGATGGTGTTGCGGCCATAGAGCGTGCCCTGCGGCCCGCGCAGCACGGTCACGCCCTCGACATCGAAAAAGTCCTGCACCGCGCCGACATTGCGCGCCAGATAGACGCCGTCCAGTTCTACGCCGACCGAGGGTTCGAAGCTGGATTCGACGTCCGAAAACCCCAGGCCGCGAATGAAGAAAGCGCTGGCGAAAGGATAGGCCCCTACCGGCGCGAGCAGCACATTGGGCATCTTGCCGTCGAGATTGACGAGGCTGTCGACCTTGCCCGACGAAAGACTGGCTTCGTTGAAGGCCGATACCGCCAGCGGAACATCCTGAAGCCGCTGTTCGCGCCGCTGTGCGGTGACGACGATATCGTCGACCGGCGGCTGCGCAGCCCCGCTATCCTGACCAAAGGCTGCCGCCGGCATCATCGCGAATGCAAGCAGTGCTGCCCCCGTCTGCAATTGTGCAGAAACCTTCATCTTCACCCTCTCTGTTTTCAACCTGTTGGCGTTGCGAAGGCAGAAGTGCATTTTGTAAAATTATTTGTCAATATATCTGACGAAAATAATCACTAAACTAGACGTTATTTCCGCTGAGCTGATATTTCAGCGCCAGTCCCGGACGCTCCCAACGGGTACGATAGAGCCGCCCTGAACTGGACGCTGTGGCCCAGACATCGCGCATGTCCGCGCCGCCGAAGCAGAGATTGGTGATGGCCAGTTCCGGAAAGGCGAGATGGTCATGGCGCCCCTCCCCATCGAATATCGTGATGCCGCCGTTGATCAGCGTCCCAACGCAGATATGGCCATCGGCCTCAACCTTCAGGCTGTCGAACATCTGATAGCCGGGCATGGTCGCGATCAGACGTGCCGGCATCCAGGGGGCAGGTGCCGGACCGAGTCGACCAGGCGCCGCGACATCGCATGCCCAGAGCCGCGCGGTCGGCGTCTCCGCGAAATAGAGCGTATCGCCATCGGGAGACAGGCCGATGCCATTGGGACCATGAAGCCGGTCAAGCGCGCAGGAAATAGCCGTTCCATCAGCCCTGGCGTAAAAAATGCGGCCGTGGTCATGACCATCTGACGTCGCCTTGCCATGATCGGTGAACCAGAAGCCGCCATGGGAATCGAACACGAGGTCATTCGGCCCGCGCAACGGACGTCCTTCGCACGCGACATAGAGCGTTTCCACCACGCCCGATTCGAGATGCACGCGCTGGATCGAACCGCCAGCATAGTCTGTTGGCTGATCACCGGGGATCAGCGCGCCGCCATGATCGTGCCACTCAAAACCGCCATTGTTGCAGATATAGACCCAGTTGTCCGGACCAAGGGCGGCGCCATTCGGCCCGCCACCCAGATCAGCCACGACGCTGATGCGGCCCGAAGGCGCCACCCGGCTCAGCGTACCGCGCCGCGTTTCAACGATAAGAACCGATCCATCGGGCATCGCCACCGGACCTTCGGGAAACTGCAAACCCTCCGCGACAACTTCCATGAAATCGCCCTTATACTGTCATTATAGATGACATTATATCGATTGCCCATCGTCAACCACGACGGTCGCCCCAGTCGTGTGCCCCCCGCGTGTCGACGTCAGGTAGAGCAGCGAGGGATCAAGCGCTTCGAGCGGCATCAACCGGCGCCGGGGAAAAGCCGCGATCATCCGGTCGCCGGCTGGCGTGCCGAACCAGTCCTGGGTGATTTCGGTCAGCATGAAGCCGGGGCAGATGGTATTGACGCTGATGCCGTGGCGCGCCCACTCTACCGCCAGGGCGCGGCTCATCATCACGACGGCCGCCTTGGACGAGCAATAGGCGGCAAGGCCGGGCTGCACCTTGGTCCCGCCGATCGAGGCGATGAAGACGATCCGCCCTTCGGTCACCCCAGCCGCGATCATCCGCCGGGCGCCTTCGCGGGCCGTGTGGAAGGCGCCCCGCACGTTGACCCGCATGATCTGGTCGAAGGCGTCATCCTCCAGCGTCAGTGCCGGGCCTTCCGTGTTCACCCCGGCATTGGCGATAACGGTGTCGATCGGCCCCAGCCGCTCCTCCGCCATGACATAGGCGGCGCGGATCGAGTCGGCATCCTCGACGTCGACCGGCACCGCGATGGCCGTGCCGCCCGCAGCCTCGATGTCTTCGACCAGTCCAGCGAGACGATCGATGCGGCGTGCACCTGCAATGATGCGCGCGCCCGCCGCTGCCAGCAATTTCGCTGCATGGGCGCCCACGCCTGAAGAGGCGCCGGTGATGAAGATGGTCCGGCCAGCATGGCTCACCGATGCATTGCTCATAGGTCGTTTCCTTGGCTCAGGAGAATTTGAAGTCGCCCGCATGGGCGAGCGCGCTCGCAGGCGGCTTGCCCAACTGCTGCGACAGCCAGCCCGCCGTGTCGATCAGCGCGGCGAGATCAAGACCTGTGGCGCAGTCCGTGGCATAGACGACGTCCTCGCTCGCGACATTGCCCGCCGCGCCGGGCGCGAAGGGGCAGCCACCCGTGCCGCCGATGGCCGCGTCCACGGTCCGCACGCCCGCCGCGATCGCAGCGACCGCATTGGCGACGCCGGTGCCGCGCGTGTCATGGAAATGAACGCGCAGCGGGATCGCGCCGACCTCGGCCTGCACTCTTTCGATCAGGGCGGTGACTTCAGCAGGGCGTGCGATGCCGATCGTGTCGGCAAGCGCGATTTCGCGGGGACCGAAGGCTGCAAGCTGTCGAACGATATCGACCACCCGCAGCGGCTCGGTCCGCCCGGCAAAGGGGCAGCCAAAGGCGACCGCGACCGTCACCTGCGCCGACCGGCCATTGTCGCGGGCTAACCGCAACACGTCGGCCGCCGCCGCGACAGACTGTTCGATCGTCTGCCCCTGATTACGCTGGCCAAAAGCGTCGGACGCCACGCAGACCATGCCGATCTCATCGACGGCGGTTTCGAGCGCACGCAGGGCGCCGCGCTTGTTCAGCACCAGCCCGATCGTCTCGACGTCCGGCATGCGCGGCAGGGCGGCGATCACCGCTTCGGCATCGGCCATTTGCGGCACCTTGTCCGGATGGACGAAGCTCGCCACCTCGATCCGCTTGACGCCCGCTGCGACCGCGCGGGCGATGAGTTCGACCTTGGCCGCGGTGGGCAGGATCGTCTTCTCATTCTGAAGCCCGTCGCGTGGCGACACCTCGACCAACGTCACCGGACGGGAAGGCGGCATGACGTCCGCCGTGGGCGCGGCCAGCGCATGGCGATAGCGCGGCTGATCGATGGCGATCATCGCCAGCGCGGTGCGGCTCAGATGATCGAGCAAGGCCGGATCGTCGGGCGCGATGGCGCCCGCCCTGATCCTTTCAACCAGTCCAGCGTTCAGCGCCGAAAAATCGCCGCCGCCCCCCAGCAGCCCGGCCAGTCGGCGCGTCGCCTCCGCTTCGGCGGTACCTCCCAGTTCCAGTTCGCGCTGAACGATCGACAGGGCGTTGATCGCGACGCGCACCATATAGGGGCTGGGCGCGGTGGCGGCTTTCTGATCGGACAGCCAGCCGATCACGGCCTGAACCAATTCAGCGGCACCCGGCTGCCTGATCATGCGACCTCCTGCATCAGCGCGAGAAGATCGACCTCGCACTCGCTCAAGCGCCGACCGATCGCGGCGCGCTCCATCGTTCGTTCCTCGCCGCTGGCAAAGGACTCATACATCATCAGGCAGACTATCGCCCATTTGAGTGAACCCAACATCTGCCAATAGCGGATCCGCGAGACCGGCGGGGGATCGCCCCCAGCCGCGCGATAAGCGTCGAGCAGGGTCTCCAGCGTCGCGAAGCCGCCGACCGGCAGCGCCGTCTCCCCAAAGCGCCAGCTATTGACGCAGAGCCAGCCCAGATCCTCCGCCGGATCGCCCAGATGCGCCAGTTCCCAATCCAGCACCGCGACCAGCCCCTCGTCGGGGTCGACGATCAGATTGCCGTTGCGGAAGTCGCCGTGCACCAGTTGCGGCGCGACCGGCGACGGCGCTTCCCGATCGAGAAAGCGGAAGGCAGCTTCCAGCACCGGCCGCTGCGCGCCGATGCGGCGATGAATCGCCTCGTAACGCGCCAGCGATCCACGCGCGTCGAGCGTTTCGAGCGGCGGCAGACCCGCACGGTCTATGCGATGGATCGCCGCCAACGCCTGCCCCGCCTGCGCGCCCAGCAGCAGGCGGGCGGGCGCGAAAGCGTCAGAGGTGACGATCCGGCGGCCCAGCGTTTCACCCGCAATCCGCGTGACGATATAGGCCTCGCCCAGACCGTCAGCCTCTTCACAGAGCCGGACAAGCTGCGCCACCGGTACGCCCGCGGCAGCGGCACGCTCCAGCAGCGCCGCCTCGGTCGCCAGCGGAAGCGAGGTCGAAAAGATCGTATCCTCCACCGCATCGCGGCGCCGCAGGATCAGCGGACGCGCGCCCTCGTCTGTGGCAAGATCGAACGCCCATGTCTCCAGACTGGCGCCGCCGGTCAGCCGGACCAGTTGCGAAATGCGGCCATCTTCGGGCGCGATCACCGACCCCAGCCGGTCAAGCGCCAGAGCGACGGACTGGGGCGCGAGGCCCTGCTCCATATCTTGTCTCTCTCCCATAAGGACGCCATGCGGCAGAGAAGCCTTGATGTCAAATTATTTGACGATATATTTAATCTCACAGCTTTTTACGAAAACGTGAGGATGCCTTCCGTGACCAATTCTTCGTCTTCCCATCCCGCCATTCACCCCGGCGCCTCGCACTTTACCGACGAGGATCTGGCCATCTACCGTGAAAGCATAGCCAGATTTCTTGACGAACATGCCTCGCCCGAGCGCAATGAGAAATGGCGGCGGGACAAGGTGGTGGAACGGTCAGTCTGGCACGAAGCCGGGCGTTTCGGAATGTTGGGTGCATCCCTCCCGCCAGAATATGGCGGTCTGGGGGGCGATTTCCGTCATGAGCGCATCATCATCGAGGAATTCGGCAAGCGCGGGCTGGAGGGTTGGGGCGTGCCGCTGCACAATATGATCGTTGCGCCCTATATCTGCGCCTTCGGAACGGAGACGCAGAAAGCTGCGTGGCTGCCCCGCGTGGCAAGCGGCGAAACGATCCTGGCGATCGCGATGACGGAGCCGGGCGCCGGATCCGACCTGCAAGGTATCCGAACCCATGCCCGGCGCGATGGCGACGAATATGTCATCAATGGACAGAAGACCTTCATTTCCAACGGCCAGACCGCCGATCTGGTTCTGGTCGTCTGCAAGACCGACAGGCAAGCCGGATCGCGCGGGATTTCGCTGATTGCGGTGGAAGGCGACAGGGCCGGATTCCGCCGCGGCCGCAATCTCGACAAGATGGGGCGCGAAGCGCAGGATACTTCGGAACTCTTCTTCGAGGATGTGCGCGTTCCGGCTGGCAATCTGCTGGGCGGAGCCGAAGGCAAGGGTTTTGGGCAATTGATGACGATGCTGCCGCAGGAGCGTCTCGGGATCGCCGCCATGGGGCTGGCAATCATGGAGCGGGCGATCGCGCTCGCGGTCGATTATGCGCGCGATCGCACCACTTTCGGCAAGGCGCTGATGGATTTCCAGAACACGCAGTTCGTGCTGGCGGAAGCCAAGACCAAGGCGGTGATTGCGCGCAGTTTTGTCGACAGCTGCGTCGACAGGCTGCTGGCCGGGACGCTGGACGCGACCACCGCTTCGATGGCCAAGCTCTGGATCACCGAAACGGAGCTGGAAACGGTCAGCCGCTGCCTCCAGTTGTTCGGCGGCTATGGCTATATGAACGAATATCCGATCGCCCAGCTTTACCGCGATGCCCGGATAGATACGATCCATGGCGGCACGTCGGAAATCATGAAGCTGCTGATCGCCCGGTCGCTTTGACGTAACAAATCATGGCATCAGGGGGCCTGCTGGTATAGCAATGCACGAAATCACATGGTCGGCGATCGACGAAGGGGAAATATTGTCTATGGATGCCGTGGCCTATCTCATCGTGCCACTTCTTCAGAGCTTCGAATGGTTCGACGAGAGCTTGCAGCTCAGCCTGCGCGAATGCGGCTGGCCCCAGCTGACGCGTCCCGAGTCGATGGTGATGATGCATGTCCAGCTCAACATCAACCGGCCGTCGGACATTGCGCGCAGCCTGCGGCTGACGCGGCAGGCGGTGCACTCGACGATCGCCGGGCTGGTCGAGCGCGGCGTGTTCGAACTGGTCGACGATCCGGACGACAAGCGCGTCAAGATGGTTCAACTGACCGATATGGGCAGCGCGATGCGGCAGGATGCGCAGAAGATCGTGATCGCGCTGACCGAGATGCTTTCAAAGCGCATCGGCGCCAGGCATGTGCGCGCCCTTCAGGCTGCCTTCAATGAGGATTGGGGCGACCCCATCATCTGCCGCGTGAAGGAGGGCAAGGCGGAACCGCTGCTGCCCCGGGCGACCCGCATCGCTCCGCTCGCCTCGACGCGGGCGCGCCGCAATCAGGGTTAGGTCGATGGCGCCAAGCGAGCACGGCGCCATCCCGGATCAGCTCCCGAAATGGGAGCCGATCCAGTCCTTCGCGATCTCCGCAGCCTGCCCCGCCAGTTCGGGCTGACCGAAATAATAATGGTTGGCGCCCTTGATGACATGGTGAGTCTGCGGCGCATTGACCGCCGCCGCCATCAGGCGTGCCGCATGGCTGGGCGTGCACGCGTCGTCGGCGCTGTTCTCGATCACCAGCAGGGGCACCGCCAGCCGCGCCGCGCATCGCAGGCCATCCGCATTGGATTCATCATACGCCCATTGTGACATCCAGCTTCGCAGGGTCGAGAAACGCGCCAGCCCGACCGGACCGTCATTGACGATTCGTGGATCGCCCAGGAAGCACCAGTTGTCGGGCCGGTCGCTCGGCTCCAGCGTCGCGTCGAGAAAGCGCGGGTCGGCCATGGTGCCCTGCACCACGAAGCCCCGCTCCTCATTGTCGCGGCCCTGACGGCGCAAATCGGCCAGCGTTTCCTTCACCCAGGCGGTGATCCGCCGGTTGCGCGCGATCTGCGCGGCGCGATAGGCGGCGATATATGCCGCATCATAGGGCGGCCGCGCCGGATTGGCGGGATCGTAGATATTCCATTGCGGATCGCGATCGAAAGGCTTCGCCTCGTCGGTGATCGACGGATCGATCCATTCCGTCAGCGTCAGATTGCGCGAGAGATGCGCGGCGAGAAGCATCACGCCATCGGCCGGGATCAGCCCGGCGGCGGCAAGGTCGATCGGATCGCCCGCCGGGGTCGCCCGGACCGTCGGCTGCTGCGCTTCCGCCTGATAGAAAAGCGAGAGTGCCCCGCCCCCGCTCCAGCCGCCAAGGATCACTTTCCTGTAACCCAACCGTTCCTTCGCATCCCGGATGCAAGCGCCCAGATCCAGCGCGACCTTCTCCATGATCAGGGCATTGTCGATCCCGCGATAGCGGCTGTTGCAATAGATTACGTGCTGCCCGAACTTCGCCAGCGTGCTGGGCAGCGGCAGCCAGGCACCGCCGCCGATGGGATGCATCATGATGACTACCGTGTCCGACGGCGTTGCAGGCTTCAGCAGATGGGCTTCCAGCACCACCTTGCCGACCTGCCCGCTATAGGTGTCCTTGAAGGACGAACGTTCGTCGAAGATGACGAGATAGGGGATACGCTCATATTTCTGCATGAACTCAGTCCTCTCCCTTGCGCGGCGCAGAGCCCCGCAAGACCATGGCTTCCGTCCCGAAACGGGCGATCTTCGTAGCGCTCGTGCGGTCCGACCATTCAGCCAGATGCCGGGGCAGCGCCGCCGCCTCCTCCGCCATCACCGCATCATGGCCAGGCGCGCGGACGGTGATCTCGACCTGAATTCCATTGGGGTCATACATGTAGACGGACCGGACGAAGCCGTGGTCGATCGGGCCGGCGCACTTGATCCCGAAGCTGCGGATGCGCTGCTGCATCGCCAGCATGTCCGCTTCATCCTTCGCCTCGAGCGCGATGTGCATATCGAAACTGTCCTTACGCTCGAACCAGGCCGGATCGGCGGTTTCCGGAGCGTCAAAAAATGCGACGAATGACCCATCGCCCAGCTCGAAGAAGATATGCATATAGGGCGTGTCGTCGCCCAGCCCCGGCACAGTGTCCAATATAACCCCGGCGGCGGGCTTCAGGCCCAGAACATCGGCATAAAACCATCGCGTTTGTTCGGCATCGCGGCACCGAAAAGCCACATGATGCATTTTCCCGAGCGTGACGGCGGCAGGGATAGTGGCTGCCATGATTCTCTCCCAATGGATCGTTCTTCCAATGAACGCCATTGCACCCTCTACGATCATTTTTGTCAAATCATTTTACATCATTTCCATTGCGGCCGGCGCGATTTCCGGGCAGGATCGGGATCGATAAGACAATGGAGGATGCGCCCCCATGGCAAAGCATGGCGACGCGACGGCCGGCTGGTCGCGCAAGGAATTTCTGAACCTGTTCGCGACCGGAGCCATGGCCGCGGTCACGGCGCGAGGCGCTCCGGCATCGGCCCGGACCCTGTCCCGCGCGAAGCGCCCGTTCAACTTGCTGTTCATCGTGACCGATCAGGAGCGCGCCCGTCTCCCCGCGATATTGCCGTTGCCGGGGCACGACCGGCTGAAGGCGCGATCGACGGTGTTCGACAATCATTTCGTCCACACCGCGCCTTGCGGGCCGTCGCGATCGACCATCTATACCGGGCAGCATACCCAGCATACCGGCGTTTACCTCAACCCCAACAGCGCGCCCTATCCCGAACTGCCGCCGGAAGTCCCGACGATCGGCCATATGCTGCGACAGGCGGGTTATCTCACCGTCTATAAGGGCAAATGGCACCTGACCAATGAGGATCGCCGCTATGACGCCCGGGTGCATGACTATCCCAATGATGCCGACTATCTGGAGAAATACGGCTTTTCCCATTTCAACTTCGACGGCGACAAGACCGGCCTGACCTGGGAAGGGTTCCAGCGCGACGAAGCGACCGCTGCCGACGCCGCCGCCTTTCTTTACGATCAGACACAGGCAGGCGCCGATGCGAAGCCGTGGTTCATGGCGGTGAATTTCGTCAATCCGCACGACATCATGTGGTTCGACGCCACCGGGCAGCAGGAAAAGACGCGGGTTGCCCCCAATTTCGTGTCGCCGCTGATGGCGGAGCCGGGCCACCCCATCTACCGCAAGAACTGGAAGCAACCGCTGCCGCGCAGCTTTCATGCCGACGACCTGTCGACCAAGCCGATGGCCCATCGCGCAGAGCTGGCGTCAATGGTCTTTCTGTACGGCGAACTGCCCCACAGCAATGTCACTGCATGGGAGCGGTTCCAGAATTACTATTTCAACTGCGTCATCGACATGGACCGGCAACTGGTCCTTCTGCTCGATGCGCTGGAACGGTCGGGTCAGGCCGACAATACGATCATCATCTACACGTCCGATCATGGCGAGCGGGCCGGCGCGCACGGAATGCGGCAGAAGGGCAGCACCGTCTATGACGAGGACCTGCGCGTCCCGCTCTACATCGCCCATCCCGACGTCGCGGGCGGCCGCACCGTACCCAATCTGGCCAGCACCGTCGACCTAGCACCGACGATCCTCGCCATGGCGGGCGTCCCGGCCGAGCGGATCGCCAGCGACTGGAGCGCGCTCAAGGGTGTCGATCTCAGCCCCGTGCTGCACCGGAAAGCGGTGCGGACCGAGCGGGACAGGCGCGGCATCCTGTTCAACTATGCCGTCGGCTATGGCTGGAACGCGCCCGACGTGCCGGTGGGCACGGAAAAGTCGAAGCCGTTGCCCAAACCCGATTTCTCGCTGCGAAGGCTGCATCGCGGGGTGTTCGATGGGCGCTACAAATTTGCGCGCTATTTCGCGCCCGCCGATCACCATCTGCCCCGCGACTGGGCGACGCTGACGGCACGCAATGATCTTGAGCTTTATGATCTGGCAAAGGATCCGGACGAACTGGTCAATCTGGCAACGGCACCAGATGCGCATCGGGGGACGATCCTGCGCCTCAACGCCATGACCAACGCGCTGATCGAAGCCGAAATCGGCGAGGACAAGGGCCAGGAATATCGCGGCCCCTATGCGCTTCCCGCATAAAGAACCGCCCCTCATGCAAGGCCATGAGGGGCGGCAGTCACCCTGAACGGGCAAGCGATCGAAAAGAGAGGCAGGAACCGCAACGCCACCCGGCCCTCTTTCCTGTTCAGTAATTCCAGATGAACTGCGCGGCGATGGTGCGCGGCGGATCGAAGAATTTGCTGATGATGCTGCTCGCAAAGGGTGTGGTGAAGGCATGGGACGCCGTGGTCTTGTCCGTCAGATTCTTGCCGATCACCGCCACTTCCCACTGACCCTCATCGCCGCGCACGCCGATGCGCGCGTCGAACTTGGCATAACCCTTCTGAGCGGCGACGGGATTATAGGAGTCCTCCAGGAAAGCCCGGCTGCGGAAGTTGACCCCGGCATTCGCCAGCAGGTTCAGACGGCCGCTGAGAGGCTGATTGAGGTCAATGTTGAAAGCACCGCTCCATTTGGGGCTGCGCGGCAGACGCTGACCCCCGGCGTTATTGAGCGCCGCGTTGCAGGTCGGCACGGTGTAGAAGCAGGGCGCGCCCGGGAAATCGTCATATTTGGCGTCGAGATAAGCGAGCGATCCGGTCAGCTTGATCGCATCGGTCAGCCGGAAGTTTAGGTCAGCTTCCACGCCCTTGCTGGTCGCCTGACCCGCATTGGTCGTGATGAAGGCGCTCGACACCGCATCATAGCTCGAAACCTGCAAATCCTTGAAGCGGGTACGAAACAGCGCGACGTTGAAGAAGGCACGGCGGTCGAGTAGCGAAAGTTTGGCGCCGACCTCATAAGTTTCCGATCTTTCCGGATCGATCTGGAACTGCGCCGGCGTCGTGGTCGATTGCGCTCCCACAAAGCCGCCGGACTTGGAACCCTGACCATAGGAAAGGTAGACCATCGCCTGGCGACCAGGTTCCCACTGAATACTGACGGAAGGGTCCCACTCCTTTTCCGTCCTGCGTCCCGAAAGCGGCGTTGCAAGCCATGTTGGCAGTACCCGGCCGGTATTCGCCCGTTCCTGCTCCGCCTTCTTATGGTCATAGGTATAGCGCAGGCTGCCCACCAGCCTCAATTGATTGCTGAATTTGTAGGTGAGTTGGCCGAACGCCGACCATACCCGATTATCCTGATCGAACTGGCGAAAGCTGCCGCCGTCATAAGGGCCGGTCTTGATCCGGCTATCACCCGTCAGATGATAATCGCTGTCATGAAAATAGACGCCGGCAATATATTCCAGCGCGCCATCGGTCGGCGATGCGATCCTCAATTCCTGCGAGATCTGGTCATAATCTTCGGCAAACGCCGTGCCGAGGATCGGCAAAGGCCCGAAGTCGGAGTCCAGCCGCTTGTCGAACTTATAGCGTGAATAGCCGGTCACGCTGGTCAAAACATGATCGCCAATGTCGATATTGGCAGTAACCGCCGCATTCATGCTGTCGCTATTGTCGAAATCCCGGCCGACAAAACCGGGAAATCCTCCGGTGGACCGTTCGCGATCCGGATCGGCTGACGAATTCAGCCGCTCCACGGCATTCCCGGTGAGGTCGACCTTGCCGCCTTCCAATTTGGCGATGATTTCCAGTCCCTGTCCGGCATCGTACAGGAGCGTGCCGCGCGCGTAGAAGGACTTCTTGCGCGTTTCGTTGCCGCCCAGAATCAGGTTATGCGTGTAACCGTCGGATTTTTCGTAACGAACTGCGAGACGGCCTGCCAGCGCGCTGCCGAGCGGTCCGGATACGACAGCCTGCACATTGCCGCCGCCGACCGCAAATTCGCCGGAGGCATCGACCCGCGCCATGAAGTTTCGCGTCGGCCGCGCCGAAACGATGCTGATCGCACCGGCGCTGGTATTCTTTCCGACCAAGGCGCCCTGCGGCCCCCGCAGCACTTCAATGCGCTCGACATCCAGAAAGGGCGCCTGAAACTGCCGCGCATGGCCGCCATAAATGCCATCCACGAACAGGCCGACCGTCTGTTCGACCGCCAGATTGCCCGGCGCCGATCCTATGCCGCGAATATAGAAGGCATTATTTCCCGGTGAGTTCTGGACGTAGAAATTGGGTACATATTGGTCCAATTCATTGAAGTCCTGAATTCCATTGGCAGTCAACATGTCACCGCCGACCACCGCCATTGAAATCGGCACATCCTGAAGATTTTGCGCCCGCTTCTGGGCCGTCACAATGATTTCCTGCACCGCGGGAGCTTCATCCGCCGATGGCGCCGCCTGCGCGCGCGTCGGGGCGATCATTGCCGCCATCGACGCGCCGGCAAGAAGAAGCCCGACTTTTTCAGGCGCAACTATCCTGCATTTCATCTTCACAAACCTCTCCCCAATCGTCACCTATTTGGCAATTTCTTTATCGGATAACAGTCAATGTAATTGACATTTATCTGGGACACAAGCGTCGATCTTACGCGTCGAGATTCGCTATTAATTCCAGTCTATTCAATGGTTTATTGCGCTATTGGCGCACTCTTCCCGCCGCGGTTACGGCAAAATCAGGTTTCGCCGAGGGCAAGGCTCGCGTTTCCGAATCAATTGCCGATTTCATCAAATCTATTGACATTTCTTTATCGGGCGGCGACGTCATGCGCAAAGCGGCGGAGACCATGCGTCACGCCGGTTTCGGGAGAGAAAAATGGACTTCGATCTACCCAGCGATCTTACCAATTATCTGGCCGAGCTGGATGCCTTCATCGCCAGGGAAATTGCACCGCTGCAAGCCGCCGACGACAATGAGCGCTTCTTTGACCATCGCCGCGAACACGCGCGGACGGACTGGGACCGCGACGGCCTGCCGCGCCATGAATGGGAAGCGCTGCTCCATGAAGCCAAGCGCCGCGCCGATGCCGCAGGGCATCTGCGCTTTGCGCTGCCGAGCGAATTTGGCGGAAAAAACGGCAGCAATCTCGCCATGGCCGTGATCCGGGAGCATCTCGCTGCCAAGGGGCTAGGCCTGCACAACGACCTTCAAAACGAACATTCGATCGTCGGCAATTTTCCGCAGGTGCTGATGTTCCGCGATTTCGGGACGGCTGAGCAACAGGCCGAGTTCATCCCCGGTCTTGTTGAAGGACATCGCGCCCTCCCCTTCGGCCTGACCGAACCCGATCATGGCTCCGACGCGACCCACATGGAAACCACCGCCGTTCGCGAAACCCGCGACGGCGTCGCTGGCTGGCGAATCCATGGCGAGAAGATGTGGACCACGGGCATGCATGTCGCGACGCACTGCATGGTGTTCGCCCGCACATCGGGCAAGGCGGGCGACGCACGCGGCGTCAGCTGCCTGATCGTACCAGCCGACGCACCGGGAGTGGAGATTGCCGAATATCTCTGGACCTTCAACATGCCGACCGATCATCCGCGGGTGCGGTTCGTCAATGTCTGGGTGCCTGAGACAGCGATGTTCGGCACGCCCGACGAGGGCCTCGCCCTTGCGCAGCATTTCGTGCATGAAAACCGCATCCGTCAGGCCGCATCGTCGCTGGGTGCGGCGACCTATTGCGTCGAACAGAGCATCGCCTATGCGCGCGCCCGCAAGCCCTTCGGCAAGCCGCTGGCTGCCAATCAGGCAATCCAGTTTCCGCTAGTCGAACTGTCGACACAGATTGAGATGCTGCGCCTTATGATCCGCAAGACCGCCTGGGACATGGACCGCATGTCCAAGCCGGAAGTCGCCCAGAAGCTGTCGGACAAGGTGTCCATGTGCAATTTCTGGGCGAACCGGCTCGTTTGCGAAGCGGCGGACCGGGCAATGCAGGTGCATGGTGCGATCGGCTATTCCCGGCACAAGCCGTTCGAACATATCTATCGCCATCATCGCCGCTACCGGATCACCGAAGGAGCCGAGGAAATCCAGTTGCGCAAGGTCGGCGCATGGATGTTCGGCTATGCCGGTCCCCATCGCATCGCCGGAGAATGATGAAATGGGCGTCATGCAGATCGACGGCATCGCTTTCGGCACGCTGGAAAAACATGAGGGCCGCACGTTCGGCCCATCGGCCTGGCGGGACATCACGCAGGCGCGCGTCGACCTTTTTGCGGACGCGACCGACGACCATCAGTGGATTCACGTCGATACGCGCCGCGCCGGGCAGGAACTGGGCGGCACGATCGCGCACGGCTTCCTGACCCTGTCGCTGCTGCCGACAATGATGGAGGATCTGCTGCGCGTCGAGGGTGTCGGGCATATCCTGAATTACGGCCTTAACCGGGTCCGCTTCATCCAGCCGGTCAGAACGGGCCAACGCGTGCGTTCGCGGCTGCGTATCCTGGGCGTAGAGTCCCGGGGCGCGGGGCGTATGGTCTGCTGCGAAATGACGGTCGAGGTCGAAGGCGAAAGCCGTCCTGCCTGCGTTGCGGAGACGGTGATGCTCTATCTGCCGGCCGTCCCGGCCTGATCCTAACGCTCAGGCCGCCAGCCGCGCATAATTTCCCTGACAGTAAAGCAGCGGCTCACCCTCGCCCAGACAGGCCGCCTCCACCCTGCCCATGAAGATGCTGTGCGTCCCGCATTCGACGGCGTCTTCGAGCCTGCAACTGAGCCGCGCCAGCGCATCCTCCAATGCGGGCGACGGCGCGGCGCGGTCCCATCGTCCGACGGCGAAGCGATCTTCTGCGACACCGCCGCCAAAAACGGCAGCGACATCCCGATGTTGCTTCGCCAGATAATTCACGGCGAAGCGGCCGGACGCCCGCGCGATCGCGTGGAGCCGCGTCGATCGGTTGATGCAGACCAGCAAGGTCGGCGGCTCCATCGTCACCGATGTCGCCGACGTCACCGTCGCTCCGCCCAAATCGGTACCGAAACGGGCTGTGACGACCGCCACGGTGGAGGCAATGCGGCGCATGGCGAGCCGCAATGCCGTGGCGTCCAGAGCGTCGACTGCGTGCGTCATACCGTCTCCCTTCATCTTCAGGTCAGCGTCGAATTGGGCGCCAGCCCTACCAGTGCCCGACCGTGCAATTCGGTGGCGACATCAAGATCATAGACGACATGGCTCGCCATCACCTGTATGTCCCGCAATGCGCGTTGCAGTGGATTATCGAGGTTGTGGACGCTCGATCCCGAGCTTTCGCACAATGTCTGGATCGCCTCCCGGCACTGCCCCACGGCAAAGGCGATCTGCCCGCGCAACTGAATGCGCTCTTGCGTCTGTTCAGGCTCATCAATGACGCCCAGCCCGACATTGCGCCGGGCCGCGTCGCGGATCGCCAACTCCGCCGATCGCACCAGCATGTCGGCTCGCGCAAGGCGCATTTGCGCCGCCGGCTTTTCCGCCTGCGTTCCCTCGCTGCCCATCTTTACATGCCCCGCCAGCCGCTCCCTGGTCAGCCCCAACGCCGAACGGGCAGCGCCCAGCGCGGGGATCGCCGCTGTCACGGCCAGACTTGGCAACATCGGCGAGGCATATAGGGGGTTGTCGTGCAGCCGAGCCGCATGGCCGCGTCCCGACCGGGCAGGGCCGACAGGAAAGGCGCGATGGGAAGCCACGAACAGATCCGACAGCAATATGTCGTTGCTGCCCGTGCCGATCATGCCATCAACATGCCAGTTGTCTATCACCGTCGCGTCGCCCGCAGGCAGGATGAACATATGCATGACGGGGCCGGCATCACCGGGCACGAAGGCATTCACCATCACCCAATCGGCATGCATGACGCCAGTGCCCCATTTCCAATGTCCTGTCAGCCGATAGCCGCCTTCGACCGGATCGGCCTTGCCCGGAGGCGCAGCGACGCTCGGCGCGACGATATAGGGATGGCGGCCCCAGATCTCCGCCTGCGTTTCTTCAGGAAATTGCGCGAGCAGCCAGTTGTGCTGGGCGCAAAAGCTTGCCACCCACCCGGTCGAGGCGCAGCCTTCGGCGAGCGGAAGGGTCGCATCGATATATTCGTCGGGTGTAAGTTCGAGGCCGCCGAACCGCCTGGGCACCATCAGATAGAAATAGCCAGACTTGCGGATGGCGGCCCACACGGCGTCAACCGGACGTCGCAGCCTTTCCGCTTCCCGCGCATGATTGGCAAGCAGAGGTTTGAGCGCGCGCGTCCGCTCGATCAACCTTTCGGGCGTAAGCTGAGCCAGTTCTTCGGCGGACAGGAAATCATCCCCCGGCGGAATCTGGCATTCCGCCAATCGGGGCGCGGCGGTCGAATCATTCACGGCTGTCTCTCCTGGATTTCCTGGTCGAGGCAGATCATCGCGTGCCAGCGATTATTGTCAAGGATATTTACATTTAATGATGGGCGACGGATTGCAGGGTTGCAAAAATGCGCGCAATTCCGCAGACAGAAAAAATGTCAACTAACCTGCTGATGCTGGATTTGGTAAAGGCCATTTACTGGTTCGACGAGTCCCTGCAACAAGGACTCCGGTCCAGGGGCTGGAACGACGTCACCCGCGCCCAGTCGCTGGTCCTCGCCAATCTCGCCAATGGCGAGAGCCGCTCTGCCCGCATCGCCGAAAATCTGGGAGTCTCGCGTCAGGCAATGAGCCAGATGCTGGCTGAGATGGCGGCCAAGGATCTGGTTTGCGTCGCCGATGATCCCAGCGACCGGCGGGCGCGGATCGTAACCTTCTCGCCCTCTTCCGCTGCCCTGCGCGAGGATGCGGGCGCCATCCTCCACGCGCTGGAAGAACGTCTGGAGCGGCATATTGGAAAGGCGAAGATGAAGGCCGTGCGCGCCGCTATGGCCATAGACTGGCGAAGCGTCTGAAAACGGGCATTCACCCTTTTTTTGATCCGGACAATTAGTCAAATAATTTTACATATATTCTCCTCAGCCCTACAGCTCTCTCCAAACAGATCAGCGATGATCTGAGGCTGCTTTTTTGGAGAAATGTGCAATGCCCAACGTCCTGATCGTTTTCCATTCCCGTGACGGCATGACCGAAGCGCTGGCGCAGGCGGTGGCGGAAGGCGCGGCGGCGGCTGGTGGGGAAGTCCGCATCCGGCGGGTCCGCGAAGTGGTGTCGCCGGAGGTGATGGCGATGGTCCCCGGCTGGGCCGACAATGCTGCGCGCATGAACCATCTCTATGCCGCGCCGACGGCGGACGATGCGCTGTGGGCCGATGCGATCTTGTTTGGCACGCCGTCCCGTTTCGGTCTGGTCTGTTCCGAGTTAAAGGCCTATCTCGACAGCCTCGGCGCCCTGTGGGCGAGGGGCAAGCTGGTGAACAAGGTCGGATCGGCCTTCGCCAGCTCAGGCAGCACGCATGGCGGCAATGAGGTCGCGAGCCTGACCCTGTTCGTGCCCATGGCGCATTTCGGCATGGTCATCGTGCCGCCGGGTTTTGCCGACCCCGCGATGTTCGAGGCCGGAACGCCCTATGGTGCCTCGGCCGTATCGCATAACCGTCCGGGCGCCTTGCCATCCGAAACGGAATGCGCCGCCGCCCGCTTTCAGGGGCGGCATGTCACTGCTATAGCAAATGCATTGAAATGCTCTGGCCTTCTGCCCATCGAGTGAGAAGCCATGCGCACCCCTCCTCTCCCCCCTTCATCGGCGGAAATCTATGAGGCCATCGTAAACCGGCGACGGTCGGTTCGCGCCTTCCTGCCGCAACCGATCGCGCCCGCGCTGATCCAGCGCCTGTTCACCATAGCCGGCAAGGCGCCATCCAACTGCAACGTGCAGCCCTGGATCACGCATGTGGTGTCGGGCTCCGCTCTGGCCCGCGTTCGCGCTACATTGCTTGCAGAAGCAAAGGCTGGCCGCCTCGACCCCGATGTTCCGCTCACTTCCCATTATGTCGACCAATACAGGGCGCGGCGGATCGGATCGGCCGTCGCCCTGTTCAGCGCGACAGGTGTCGCGCGCGACGACAGCGAAGCCCGCATCCGCTCCTTCCTGCGCAACTATGCGATGTTCGATGCGCCGCATGCGGCCTTCTTCTTCATGCCCCGCTATTTTGGCATGCGCGAGGCGGCCGATGTGGGACTCTATGTGCAGACCCTGATGCTCGCGCTGACGGCGCATGGTCTAGGCTCCTGCTCTCAGGGCGCGATCAGCCATTATTCAAGCGCATTGAAACGCGAACTCGGCGTTTCCGACGAGCTGATCTGCCTGTTCGGTCTCAGTTTCGGCTATCCCGATGAAGACCATGCTTCAGCCAAGGCCATTACCGACCGAGCGCCCCTGTCGGAATTGGTCGTGATGCATGAATGATCCCCCGCGCCGTTACGAAGTCACGGAGATCAAGCCGTTCGTGCGATTCACGAGACAGATGATGCAATACTGCATTTCGCATGTCTTCGCCGATCTTGTCGACGCGAAAAGGATTCCCGACGTCACCGCATCGTCTTTCTGGCGCACTCATTTAGCGCGCCAGTGTGACGGCCAAGCGGAAATGAGCGCCACGCTCCGATGACAGCAGGTGAAGCTCACCATGATAGGCTTCGAGCAACGAGCGGGCTATGGCAAGGCCGAGGCCGGTCCCTCCCTCTTCCCTTTTGCTGGTGAAGAACAGGTCGAAAACGCGGGGCCGGTCCCGTTGCGGGATGCCGGGGCCGTCATCGGCAAAGTCGATCCATGCGACACCGTCCTGCAATGCCGCGCTGATGTCCAGCCGGGAAGCGCCAGCCTGGCGCGCATTCTCCGCCAGCGTCGTGAGCACGGCTTCCAGCGCGCCGGCGTCCATCGTCAGCGGGGGAAAAAATTCGGGCAAATGAAGATGGATGGCGAATCCATCGCCCGCCAGCGCATCGGCCACCGCAACGAGTACTGGCGCAGCGGCAGCGCGAGCATCGCTCGCACCGACAAGCACATCGGCACGCGCCAGTTCCATCAACCGCCGTACCAGTCGCGAAAGCCGCTCGGCATCGGCCGCCATGTTGGTCAGGAACCGCTCCCGATCGGCAGGCGTCATGTCCGCTCCATGATCCTGCAGCAGCTCGATCGCGCCGGAAATGCCCGCCAATGGCGTTTTGAATTCATGGCTGACCGCAGAGGCGAAGTCGCGCAAATAGCGGGAGCGCTTCTCGATGCTCTCCGCCATCTGTTCGAAATCCCGGTAGAGCGCCTGGATCTCCACCACCTGTAGCGAGGGGTGGCGCGGCGCGACCCGGCGGCCCGACGCCAGTTCGCGGGTGGCGCGGCTCAGGCCTTCAATCGGGCGGACAATGGCGCGGGACAGGATGGCGGACAACAGCACCAGCAACACGAAGATGGTCAGCACGCCGAGCGCGATCTTGCCGCGATCCTCATACAGCCCCAGAAACAGCGCACGCGGCGAACGCGACACCAGCAGAACGCCGAGCAGCTTGCCGTCGACATTGATCGGCCGTGCATGGTGGAGGCGGATGCCCGCCGCCCGACTCAGCCATTCGAGCGGATAATGGGCGACCATACCCTCATTTTCGCGCAGCACCGTCACGGCCCGCCCGTCAAGCGCCGCCCGGATCTCCGGCAGCGCGGCGAGGCTCCGTCCGCCCTCCCGGCCGTTCAGCACGATGCCGCGCCGGTCGAGCATCAGAATGGAAGACAGGGTCGTGACCTTGGTTTCAGCAAAGGCGGGCACCATCTGCCGGGCGAGCGCCACCGCCGCACCGTCGGGCCGGGCGCGGGTCGCAGCGGCAGGCGGACGCGGCGGCAGGATCGGAGAAGAGCGCAGGTCCACCTCCGTCATCCGGTCGTGATAGCGCACCGGCGCTGCGGGCCGGGCGGGATCGGCCGCCAGACCCCGCCCCACCACCGCCGCGCCCGCCGCGAGCGCCGCGCCCTGCGCCACAAGCTCCGCCTCGGTCCGCCGCACCAGCGCATTTTCATAGACGCGCAGGAAGATCGCGCCCAGCCCCGGCAGCGCCGCCACGAACAGCAGCGTGCCCAACAGGATCGTGCGCAGCCGCAGCACCGGCCAATGCCGGGCTATGCGCGCCTTCAACCCCGACATCATGCAGGCGGCGCCGTACCGCTGCATCCGCCCAGCCGATAACCGATCCCGGCGCGCGTCTCGATGATGTCGACGCCGCCGACTTCAGCGAATTTACGGCGCAGGTTGCGGATATGGCTATCCACCGTACGGTCGGTCAGCGCAAAGCCCGGCCCGCGAAAACGATCGATGATCTGGTCTCGCGAGAAGATGCGGGAGGGCATGGCCAGCAGCGTGCGCAGGATCGTGAATTCCGTCACCGTCAGGCTGACCTCCTCCGCCCCCCAGTGCGCCGACCAGCTTTCCGTGTCGAGGCTGAGCCGCCCATGGCGCATCGTGCCGACCGCCTCTATAACGGGCGGGCGGGCAGCGGTGCGGCGCAGGATCGCCATGGAACGCGCCACCACCTCCCGCGGGGAGAAGGGCTTCACGACATAATCGTCGCCTCCCAACTCGATCCCCAGCACCCGGTCGATCTCATCATCGCGCGAGGACAGGAAGAAGATCGGCACGTCGTTATCCGCCCGCAACCTGCGGCAAACCTCCAGCCCGTCCATGCGCGGCATGTTGATGTCGAGAATGATGAGGTCGGGCGCGTGCCGCTCGACCTTCGCCAAAGCCGCCTCGCCGTCGGCCGCCTCGATCGTTTCCAGCCCCGCCTTCCCGAAGGCGAAGACGAGCAGTTGGCGGATATGGGGATCATCGTCGACGATCAGGATCGTGCTGGGCATGGGACATAGGATCATTTCCCGATCTCCCCTGTCAACGCGCGAACGGCCCTTGGATCGACATTCCTTGCGGGCGGGGGCGACGCCACGGGCGCTGGAGGCTGGATCAGCGCGCCAGCGCAGTCCCTTGCCCCCGCTGTCATGGCGACTGGGGGGCGGTTCGACAGCATCGCCCGCGCCTGATCCCGCCGCCTTTGCCCCAGGAGGGTCCAGCGTTGGGGCAGTTCCGCCTCCAGCCGTCCATGAAGCCGCAGCCTCACCGCCTGCACCCGCTCGCGAAATTCAGGGCGAAGATCCGTCCGCTGCTCCAGTGACAGCAGCGGCAGGAGGGCGGAATCCCCCAATGCGTCGAGATAGCAGAGGTCAAGCGTCACCCCCTGCCCTCCAGCCTCCCGCGCATGGCGCACATTCCACCCGGCAGCCATCGCGCCCAGATCGACAAAGCACAGGACGCCCAGCACCAGCCCGGCCGCGGCCAGATTGGCGTTGATCAGCCAGGCCGCGCTCCGCTCCCGCAACAGGCGCCAGCATATCGCCGCCAGCCCGAAGCCCACCAGCGCCATCCAGACCAGCGCCGCGATCCGCAGGCGGGTGAGCGAATAGGCGTCGATATAGTCCACCGTGCGCAGCATGGACGAAGCGACGAGGAAGATATTCTGCCCGATCCACAGCACTACCAGCCTGCGGGCCGCGCCCGTCCGCGCGGTTTCCGACCCCGGCCGCAGCGTCACCAGCACGAACAGCGCCGCCAGCAGCGCCGTCGCAATCAGCGGATAGGCGCCCCGGTGGACGTAGTCCGCCATGGTCATGCCCTTGGGCATCGGCGCCCAGCCCCAGAGCCAGGCGGCATCCATGAGATTCTGCGCCGCGAAGATCAGGTTGAAGACGAGCAGCGACAGCGTCACCGAAGCGACGGACACACCCGGAAGACGCCAATCCCCCTGCCCGTCAAAGGTCGGCAGCAGGCGCCGCGCCAGCCTCGGCCGCAGGAGGCTCCAGATCATCATAAACAGCAGCCCCCAGAAGCAGAGCCGCCCGATCAGCTCCGGCGACAGGTCCGGCAGCAACAGGGAGGAAAAAAATCGCTCGATCAGAGGATTGGCCGCCGAAAACAGCGTCAGGATCACCACGCTACCGATCACCGGCAAGGCCAGCGTGGCCAGCGCCGCATGCAGGGTCCAACGCCTGGCCCGCCCGGCCGCGCGCACTTGCAGCAGGCGCCTGAGATCGATCAGCGGCCCGAACGGTGCCCGCAGGCCCAGCCAGAGCAGACGCTGAAACCAGCGCCACCCATCATCAAAGCGCGCCGTCGCCGGGATCAGCGCCGCCATGCCCGCCGCTACCCAGAACAACGCCCAGGCCAGCTGGTTCGCATCACGGATCATCGCCAGCGCGAACAGCCCCGCCGCCGCGATGGTCGCCCAGCTTCGCCGGTCGCGCCACAGCACCGGCCGCCCGGCCAGCAACGCGCCCAGCACAGCGAGCGCGAACAGCCCCAGATAGCCGCCATAAAGCTGATGCCGATAGAACAGCCAGTCACCGATTCCAACGATCAGCACAGCCGGCACCAGCTTCCAAAGGAAGCGGGCGCGCAGCGGCAAAGATCGCGGCAAGGCATAGGAACGCATCGAGTATCTCCCTGAATGTCAGGGCAGAATGCCGCGTCCCCAAGCAGACCAGCGGGTACCGTCGATCAATAGTTGGCGCAGATACGGTGCAGAAGATGTGCAGGCGGCACTGGAAAAGGCGGAATTCCGCCGAAAAGACCGAACCGTCCGAACGCCCCTCCCGGAGAGAGGACCGACACCGCTCAACTCATCGCTTGTCAGCCCCGACTTGCCGCTCCTATTTTCTCTCTATCAAAGCAGTGGAGAAATCGGATGCGCTCACGTCTGGCACTCAGCCTCGCCCTCCTGCCCAATCTCGTTATCGCCGGATGCGGTCAGGCGCCTGACGGCTCTTTCGCCTATGAGGCCGCTAACGGCGCGGCCGCGGCCGAAAATGGTGAACGCTATGACGGCCATCCGGTCAGTCCCATTCATCAGGTCGCAACCGAGCCGGTGTCGACCTTCGCCGTCGATGTGGACACGGGCGCCTATGCCAACGTCCGCCGCATGCTGCTGGGCGGCCAGACCATCCGCCCCGACGCCGTCCGCACCGAGGAGATGATCAATTATTTCCGCTACGACTATCCCCTGCCCGACGACCGCTCCGCGCCCTTTAGCGTGACGACGGACGTTGCGACCACACCCTGGAACTCCGGCACGCGGCTGCTGCGCATCGGTCTTCGCGGCTATGATGTCCCCCGCTCGCAGCGCCCGGCTGCCAATCTGGTGTTCATGGTCGATGTGTCGGGATCGATGCAGGACGCCGACAAGCTGCCATTGGTGAAGCAGGCCCTCTCCACCCTTGCCGACGGCCTGCGTCCCGACGACAGCGTGTCGATCGTCACCTATGCCGGCTATGTGGAAACGCTGGTGGAGGGCAGTCATGATGCGGCTCGGGTCAAGGCGGCGCTCCACGGCCTCGACGCCGGCGGATCGACCGCAGGCGCCCCGGCGCTTGAACGCGCCTATGACATCGCCCGCGCCCACTACATCCGGGACGGCATCAACCGCATCATCATGGCTACCGACGGCGACTTCAATGTCGGCGTGTCAGATCAGACGGGCCTGGAAGAAATGGTGAAGCAGAATCGCGAGGACGGCATCACCCTGACCACCCTCGGCTTTGGCCAGGGCAATTACAATGACTCGATGATGGAGGCGGTGGCCGACCTCGGCAACGGAAACCACGCCTATATCGACAGCGCCATGGAGGCACGCAAAGTGCTGGACGAGGAACTGTCTTCCACCCTCTTCACCATCGCGAAGGATGTGAAGGTGCAGGTGGAATTCAACCCCGCGCTGGTCAGCCAATATCGGTTGATCGGCTATGAAAATCGCGGCCTTGCCGAAGAGGATTTCGCCGACGACCGCGTCGATGCGGGCGAGATCGGCGCCGGTCATCAGGTGACGGCCCTCTATGAGATCGTCCCGACGGGCGAAACGGGCTGGACGGCCCCGCGCAAATATGCGGCCAATCGCCACCCGATCGCGCCGGCGGGTGACGGCAGCGAAATCGCCACCGTCCGCCTGCGCTACAAATTGCCGGAGGACGCCGGGAGCCGCCTGATCGAAAAGCCGGTACCCGTGGGACTCCTTACCGAAGCAACGACGCCCCAGCGCGACATGGCCTTTGCCGTGGCGGTCGCGGCTTTCGGACAAAAGCTGCGCGGCGACACGCGACTGGGCAGCTTCAGCTATGCCGACATCGCCCGGCTTGCCGGTGTCCAACAGGATTATTGGCGGCAGGAGTTCGTTCAGTTGGCCCGCCTTGCCGACAAGGACGGCGACCCCCGGTTGAGATAAATGGCTTTAAATGCCCTTCCCTCCAGTTGCGTCAAGCCGGCTAATCGCCGATTAACATGGTCCTGGTGGCGTTTTGGCGCTCCCCGGCGCAGGGAAGGGGGTCAACGGGATGAGGCCAGAAGGACGCCTGCGGGTGGTGGCAGGGCATGCATCCGAGCAGGGCGCAAGGCCGGACAATCAGGACTTTGTCGGCATTTATGCCGCGACAGAAAGCGAGCGCGCCCGTCATGGCCTGATCGCCGCGCTGGCAGACGGCGTCGGCGGGGCCGCCGGCGGACGGATCGCTGCGGAGCTTGCGGTGCGCGCGCTGATCGAAGGACTTTACGACCAGCCCGACACCATCGGCACGCGCGCGGCGGTACAGCGGGTGATGGGGCCGTTCAACCGCTGGCTCGCCGCCATGGGCCGGACGGAGACGATGGCGCATGCCGCGACGACCTTCACCGCGTTCGTTCTCAAGGGACGGCGCGCCCATGTCTGCCACGTAGGCGACAGCCGCGCATGGCATTATCGTGCCGGCCGCCTGACGCTTTTGACCGAAGACCATACCCCTTCTCACCCCGACCAGAGACATATCCTCTATCGCGCGCTCGGCATCGAGGACCATCTCCGTCTCGATCATCATGAGATCGTGCTGGCCGAGCATGACCGGCTGCTGCTCACCAGCGACGGGGTGCACGGCAGCCTTTCGGCAAAGCGGCTGGAAAAGCTGCTGGGCGCGCGCAATTCCGCTGAGGCCGACGCGATCGCCATCGTGGAGGCCGCCCTGTCCGCAGGAAGCTCCGACAATGCGAGCGCCGTGGTGCTGGACGTCGTGACGCTTCCCGCCTTGGATCAAGGCAGCGTCACCAGCGAGATTGCTCGGCTGCCCATTCTGGCCCCGCCCCGCGAGGGAGACAGCGTTGACGGTTTCCGGCTCGACAGCCTGCTGTCGGACGGCCGCTATGCCCGTCTTTTTCACGCGACGGACATGTTGTCGGGGGGAAAGGTGGTGGTCAAATTTCCCAAACCCGACCAGCTTTCCGAAGGCGGCGCCCGTCTGGCTTTCGCGCGCGAAATGCTAGTGGGCAGCCGCGTCTCCAGCCCGTTCGTGGGCACGGTGCTTCCCGTGCCGTCCGACAGGCAGACACGACTCTATGGCGTCCAGCCATTCTATGACGGCGAAACGCTGGAAAAGCGCCTCGCCCGTCCGATCTCGGTCGAAGACGGGTTATCCATCGCGATCCGGCTTACACGGGCCGTCGCCGCGCTGCACCGGCTCGACATCATCCATCGCGACATCAAAACGGACAACGTCCTGCTCTTGCATGACGGCGGGCTGAAGCTCATCGATCTTGGCGTTGCACGTCTGCCGCGTATCGAGGAATTTGCGAACAGGGAGGTTCCCGGCACGTTCAGCTATCTCGCACCGGAAATGTTCAGCAGGAATGCGGGCGACGAAGGAACCGACCAATATGCGCTGGGAGTCACGCTCTGGCGCCTGTTCGCGAGACGTTATCCCTATGGTGAGGTCGAAGCGTTCAGCCGTCCGCGCTTTCGCAAGGCCGCTCCACCCAGCACATACCGGTCTGAATTGCCCTCATGGCTGGACAATGTCCTGATGCGCAGCGTGGCCATCGATCCGGGCGACAGGTTCGGCGACGTCATCGAACTGTTGCGTGCCCTGGAGGGCGGCGCAGCAGTCGTCCGGGTCAACCAGCGCCCGCTTCCCCTCCTTGAACGCGACCCCCTCCGTTTCTGGCAGATCGTCTCGCTTCTGCTGGCCATTGCATTGATAGCCGCCCTGGTGACGCGTTGATCCGGTTATCCGCATTCAACCAGCGTCCATCCCACATAAATCGACCAATCGCTCAGCCATTCGCCACGCACGCTGACGCGCACCGTGGACACGGCCGCCTGAACGGACGCCACCCTCGCCCGCTGACAGGTCACGCAGCCATCGGCGTTGATTATACCTCGCCCTTCGCGACCAGCACGGTCTCGCCTTTTGATGCGGGCGACGGCATCAACTCCCTGATCACGCCCCAATAGCCCTTCGTGATGTGGGCGTCCGCCACATAGTTGGGATCGGTCATCAAATGTGCGTGCAGCCGGCGCAGATTGGTCCAAGGCACCGACGGAAACAGATGATGTTCCAGATGATAGCTCACATTGAAGGGCGCGATCAGGAACCGATCCAGAAATGTGGGGATCACGGTGCGCGTGCCATTGAGTTCCTGCTCGTCCGCGACGCCGTTATGCTCCGCTATCGCCCGGATCCGATTGAAGACATTTGCCCAGATGAATTGCGGGATCAAAAGCAGGCCCAGTATCTGCCAGCGCCAGGGCGACCAAAGGATGAGACCGTAGAACGACACGGCCCAGACCACATAACGGATGCGCAGCCCCAAGCGATAATCAAAACCAAAGCGTCCGGGATTGTGAAAATTGGCAAAGGGCGCCCAGATTCGGCTGTCCCGCGCCATCCGATAGAAATTGAGGCCGGTCACGCTGCGGACCAGCAGCCATGCCATGGAGGCCGCGCTTTTCGGGAAATGCTGGTCCGGGTCCCTACGCTGGACGCGGTAGTCGCGATCGCGCAGAGTGTTGGTGTAGCGGTGATGATATAAGTGATTGGCGCGATACAGATGGATGCTGAAGCCAAGCGGATAGGCAACGAAAATGTCGCCTATCAGATCGTTGACGCGGCGATTGCTGAACAGCATCCCGTGGCAGGCATCATGCATCATCACGGCCAGACATTGGATGCGTGACCCGATGACGAAGCCCGCCGCCAGATAAACCGGCACCCGATCGACATGGATCGCGATCGCGCCGGCCGCAATCGCGATCACCCACTGCAGAAGGAGGAGCAATGCGTTGCGGCGGTTGTCGATTTTGGAAAGTTCCCGGATAAGGGCCAGGGTGCCGCGCCGGGAATATCTATAACCGGGCGGACGCTCCTTGGCGATTTCTTCCATGGGCGTATGTCTCCAAATGCGGCGCCAGCTTGTGCAGGACGTTTATGAATGACGCAATCCAGCGTCAAGCCGCCCTCTACCGCATGTTGAAGCCTGTCGCGCCGGCTGATCGGCCGCCGCATCGTATGGAAAAAGGGGAGGTCAGGCCCGGATCCGAATGGCGCTCGCCACCGGGCTGGCGGCCGGCGGCCGCAAGGTTGGGGATGGGCCAAGCCCATCCCGCGCCTCTCACAGGCCGTCGACGGCCTTGCTGACAAGGATGTTCACCGCAACGCGGCGGTTCTGCGCCTTGCCTTCAACAGTGTCATTGCTGGCCAGCGGGTCCGCTTCGGCCATTCCCGTGGGGGTCAGCATGCGATAGGGCTTCCAGCCGCAGGCCTGCTGAAGATAATTGACGACGCGACCGGCCCGCTTTTCGCTGAGCAGCTGATTATATTCTTCGTCCCCGGTAGAATCCGTGTAACCCACGACAAGAAGCAGGGCGTTGCTCATTCCCTCGGCAGCGGTTGCCGCAGCACAAAGATCGCTTTTCGCCTGAGCGGACAGCACGGCCTTGCCCGTGTCGAAATTCACGTTCGTCGTGCTTTTGACATTATACTGGTCGATCTCACCCATGCGGCCACGCAGTGCCTCCGTCGCTGCGGTCTGCTCGGCAAACCCCTGCTCGGTACCGCTGCGGATCATCGACGCGGTCTTGAGATCCTTGTTCTGAAGATTGATCTGGCTGGCCACCAGCCCGTCACCGGACTGCAATGTCTTGACCGTAACCGGAAGGCCATTCAGCAGCGATGTCGCGGCGAGCCTGCTGCGGTTGAGACCGAAGAAACCCTTGCTGGCGCTGATCTTGGTGGCGTCGTTTATCACGATGACGGATTTGGTGCCATCGGCCGCCGTAACCTGCATCTTGTCGCCGCTGCGGGCGGAAATAATGCCCTTGATCTCGGGTCCGACTGTCGTTTCAGCCGGCGGCAAATATGCGGTTGCCGAAACGTCGGCCGCAGGCGGCTCTTGCGTCTGCGCGGACAGACTGCCCGTCGACACCCCGCAAAGCAGGGCAAGCGACAGGAGAAATTTGGGACCTCGGGAAATCACACTCATCAGGCTACTCCTTCATAATTCTGTTGGTCGGGCCTGCATGAGCGCAGCTTCTCGTCCGACCGCTGCGCGTGACGGCGTATTCAGCTGTCAGAACCCTCTCCATTTGCCTTCGCAAGATGCGCCCTGGCGCTACGGATCAGCGCCATCGATGTTCTGCTGTTCAACTCAACCTTTCTGATACATGAACAACGCCAACCGCTCCAGTGACCCGTTGGATAATTGGAGTGAATATTGCGATGAGTTGAGACAAGTCCATGGAACAAGCCAGCCCCTTTTCTACAGCTGCATAATAGATTTTACAGATATTGTCGATTTTACAGTCATTTGGGTGGAATAGCCGGCACATGTTACGCCCGATACAATCGATACCCCTGCATTTATCCTTACAAAACATCAATGTGGGACGTAGTTCATACGGTCTTGGGTTTATGTCTGGAGAATCAGGGATGGAAGTTCCGGCGTAGGAGATTTCCGCGTATGGCGACGAAGATCACCACCTGGGAGACTTCGATGCGCCTTTCGTAGTCGCGGACCAGACGGCGCCTCCGGGTCCTCGATCAGAACGGGCGCTCGACGACCCAGCGGCGCGGGAGCATTTTGAAGCCTAGCTGATGGATATGGTCTCTTGCCTGGACTTTTATCCTCTGCTTCCCCGCCGGATGGCAATCCGGCAGGTTGCGTCGAAGCGGCAGGATCGGCAGCGCATGCGGCCACTGAGATGGCAGGACACATCGGCAGTCCCGAAACAGCAGCGCGTTGCCGTAGCGGGGCCATCGCCAAGCGGCCCGGCGTCCTGCTCTGCGACGAGCCGACCGGCGCCCTGGAGAGCAGCACCGGCATGCGCGTGCTCCAGACTCTCGGTGACAGGATCGGCGATCCGGTTTCGGCGCCGGTCGTGCTGATCGCGGCGCCGGCGACTGCCGCGTGGGTTGCCCGGCGCGTCGTGAAGCGGGACATGGTACGCGTGCTCAAGGCGCGCGAAACCCCAAGCCGCTGAACGGCTAATCGGCCCCTCCCGCGTCTTCATCGGCCTCGCCATGTGCGCTGCGATGGCAGCGAACGCAATTGCCGATGTCGCGGATGCCTTCTTCCTCATGCTCGGCACGAATGCGCGCCGGTTGATGTACATGGCAGCCGTAACAGGTGTAGCGCCGATAGTTCCGGCCCTTGTGGCAGGTAATGCAAGCCACCCGATGATCCCCGTCGAGCAGGAAGTAGCGACTGTGATCGAAGGTCGACGGCTTCCAGCCGGCGGGTTGGTGACACTGCGCGCAAGGCAGGTTGAAGCCTCGGTGCTGCACGTCCTGAGGAGCCCGGTGGCATGCCTGGCATTGGCCGCGCACCGCGGGCGTCAGCAGCGCATGATCGAAGGACCGGGGATATTCCTGGGTCAGCCGCGGAGCGGGATGGTCGCTATGACAGGCAAGGCAGTTCTTCTCCGCCAAGGCCTGGTGAAACGGAAGGATGGGCCGCTCATGCCTGATCGGCAGGCCCTTCGTCGTGCGCTGACCGATGTCGGCCACCTTGTGACAGACGATGCATTGATCGGCCGATACGCCTCTGAACGGAATGTGGCAGGCGAAGCAGTCTCCTTCAAGTGCGGCATGTGCGGGCCGGAGGTCGCCGGGGCTGACCATTTCGTGCGGCCGGAAAAAGGCCGCGCCGATCACCGCGATGAGAAACAGAGCGGTTGCCATCCAGAGCCGGCGGCGCCTCATCGCCAGTTCCAGAACAGGAAGACCGCCACGATGTGCGCCACGGCCAGCACCGCGAAGGCAAATGCAATGGGCAGGTGGACCTTGCGCCATTGCTTGACCAGATCGAAGACCAGACTGTCCCAATGGAGGCTGAGTTCCATCTCCTCGCTTTGCGCCCCCGCCTCACGCATTTGCGCTCGAGCCTCCCGAAGCCAGCGTTGCGCGCGTTGCAGCAGATATTTGCCGGTCAGGCCGCTCGCGACGTTGATCAGCATGGCAATCAACGCCAGCCAGGCCAGCAGCGCGTTGAAATGGATGCCGGCGTGCACGAGGACAAGCAGCGATCCTGCCCATCCCATTCGTTCGTGCAGCCTCAAATAGCTGATGGGGTTGCCGCTGCGGATGATCTTGCGCTTGCGCAGCGAATGGCCGAACGAACCCAGGATAAGCAATACACCCGGAATCCCTAGCCAGCGGCCAATCCAGACGGCATCGATCAAGTGCAGCACGGCATCGAACAGAAGCGCTGCGCCAAGGAGAATGACGAGCGAGCCATAGAAGGGCACTATCTCCCGAACGAGGAGACTGCCCTTCATGGATTAGAGGCTTGCGATGACGCGCGAGAGCTTCTCGCGCACCGCCTTGGCCGCGTCTTTCAGTCGCGGATTATCGATCGCCTGCATCGAGGAGACGGGATCGACGGCAGCGACTTCGATCTTCCCCGTGGAAGATTGCTGGACGACGACGTTACAGGGAAGCATCGTGCCGACCTTGTCCTCGATCTGCAGCGCCTCATAGGCGAGCTTGGGATTGCACGCGCCAAGGATGACGTAGGGGCGAAAATCCTTGCCCAGCTTCGCCCTCATCGTCTCTCGCACATCGATCCGGGTCAGCACCCCGAAGCCTTCTTCCTTGAGCGCGGCTTCGACCCGATCGATGATTGCCTCGAAACTCGCATCGAGCGACGTAGCCATATAGTAGGTCATCGACCGGCCCTTCCGCTTCCACTTGAGCCTGCGTCAGCGCGAGATCATCAGTCGAGCGAGCCGACTGATGATCTCGCCGACGCCTCGCCCATCAATTCCGCTTTATTCTAATCCTGTGTCGGACTGTTTTATTTGATACGGGTCAAGCCGCGCGCTGCGCCGCTGGAAAAGTCCGCCGTTAAGCGGATCTTCTTCGAACAGGCCAGGTCCCGAACGGCACGTCGACAACGCAGGGACCCAAGGGGAGCAGTTTTTTCGCTTGCGGGGCCGATCCCGGCGGGGCCGCCGGCGATCAGGACCCGCCTGCCGCCAAAGCGCGCTTACCGGCTGGCTGAAGCCATGTGGGCC
>NZ_JBHIWJ010000017.1:0-60148 GCF_041987595.1 Sphingobium sp.
ATGCCCATCTGGATGCCGAGGGTGAGGTGCGCCTGGTGGCGACTCTGGCGGATCTCAAGAAGAAAAACGCGTCGGTCATCATCGTCGCGCATCGCATGGGCATATTGGGCGTGGTAGACAAGATCATCGTGATGCGCGACGGGCGGCTGGAAACCTTTGGCCCGCGCGATGAGGTACTGGGGCGGCTGAAGGCGATCCGATCCGAAGACCATCCCACATCGCAGACTGCGGAAGGATGACGCGCGCCATGGGGGAAGCTCAGCTCAGCGACGCAAGCGGCAGAGTCCAGCTCTATTATCCGGACCCGAACAACGCCGGCGGCGAGGTGATTGACGACCGGCCCGATCGCGACATGCGGATGGGCGCGATTATCGCCGTGGCATTCTTCGTGCTGTTTCTGGGCTGGGCCGCCTTTGCCCGGCTGGACGCGGCTGCTTATGCTCCGGGCCGCCTGACGGTTTCAGGGCAGCGGCAATCGGTTCAGCATCGCGATGGGGGCGTGGTCGGGGCGATCTTCGTGAAGGAAGGCCAGCATGTCCGGCAGGGGCAGCCGCTGATGGAACTCGCCGCCGCCGAAGTCCGGGCGCAAGCGCGAATGTATGGAGCGCAGACGATCGAACTTCAGGCGCAGCGGGCGCGCCTGATCGCGGAGCAGATGGGCACAAGTCATGTCGAATGGCCGGCCGAATTTGCATCGCTGACGGGGGAGGAAAAGAAAGATGCCCAAGAGGCGATCCGTCTCCAACAGACGCAGTTCAATGCGCGATCCTCCGTCCTTCATGCGCAGACCGGCGTATTGCGGGAACAGGCCAATCAGGTCCAGCAAACGGCGCGCGGCTATCGTTCTCAGCTGTCGGCGTCCGCCGAACAGGAACGTCTGATCGGGGAAGAGCTGGAAAGCCTGAGGGACGTGGCGGAGAAGGGCTTTGTCTCCAAGTCGCGGGTCAGGGCGCTGGAACGCGCTCGCGCCGATCTTCAGGGGCAGGAAGGGCAGTTTACCGCGAGCATCGCCCGTTCAGGCGCGGAAGCCGGCGAAAACCGGCTGAAGGCGCTGGAGGCCGAAAAATCCTATAAGGAGCGTGCGGCATCGGAATTGCGCGACGTCGAGTTTTCACTGAACGAGATATTGCCGAAATATCGCGCAGCCAAGGATCAGCTTGCGCGGCTCCAGATTCGGGCACCTGCAACCGGCACTATCGTTGGCCTGACCGTCTTTACCGTCGGCGGGGTGATCTCGCCCGGCCAGAAGCTGATGGACATCGTTCCCGACCGCGCAGGTCTGGTGATCGAGGCCCGGATCATGCCGGATGACATTGATGATCTGAAAGTCGGGCAAAAGGCGCAGATCCGCTTCACCAGCCTGCACGAACGCGACCTGCCCATCATGGACGGGCAGATTACACGCCTGTCGGCCGACAGCTTTCAGGACGAGAAGACAGACTTGTCCTTCTATACCGCCGAAGTGCGGGTTCCGTCGAAGGAACTGGATCTGATCAGGAAGGTGCGAGGTGCTGATTTCGCGCTCAAGGCGGGGATGCCGGTGCAGGTGCTGGTTCCGCTGCGCCGACGTACGGCGCTGCAATATGCGTTCGAGCCACTGACCCAATCGCTCTGGCTATCGTTCCGCGAGCATTGAGCGGATCTTCATTGCAGTTCCGAAAAGCGGACCTGCGCGCCGAGCGCATTATAAATATGGCGATATTCCGCTATGATGGCACCGCGGTCATAATCTTTCAGCACCCTCTGACGTAGCGCCTCCCCCATCGAACGGCGTAGGGAAGGCTTGCGGAGCAGGCTGAGTATGGCCGCGGCAGTGCCCTCAGGATTGACGAGCTGGGTGATGATGCCTCCCGCCTGATCGGCGGCTGACCGGCCCTCGATCATCTCCCGGCAACTGCCGACGTCCGGAGCGACGACGGGAACGCCGCAGGCCCCGCCCTCCAGAATGACGAGAGGCTGCGCTTCGGAAAGACTCGTGAGAACCAGAATGTCGATCCGCGGCAACCACTCCGCCACATTGACCCGACCGGGAAACTGGATGGCGTTGGCGATGTCCAGTTCCTGCACCAACGCGTTGCAATCGGCGGCATAGTCGGGGTCTTCGTCCAGTGGACCCAATATCGTAAAGCGTATTTCGGGCATCTCCGCGAGCACGAGAGCGGCCGCCCTGACAAATGTCTTGATATCCTTGATCGGTACCACCCGGCCGATCAACGCCACCAGGGGGCGCGCCGGGTCGCAGGCACGCTCCATGTGAATGAAGCGGTCGGCATCGATGCCGTTGGGGATGACGCGCAGCCGCTCCTGCCGGGCGCCCAGTCTTCTCTGGGTCTGATTATTGGCGCTGTAGAGGGCGATGATCGGATCGCAGGCATCATAGCATGCACGGGTATAGGTCTGGAAAACGGCCAGCCACAGGTCGCGCAGGTCATGTCCCTCACGATCGAGCGTCAGGCCAGTTTCGATCTGATCACCGATCCAGTCGGCCATCATGATTTCGATCTGACGCTCCAACATATAGATGCCATGTTCGGTGATGAAGGCGGGCTGCCCAGTCTCATAAGCAGCCCGCGCCGCCAGCAACCCCGCAAAGCCGGTGGAAATGGTGTGATAGACCTTCGCCCGCGGCAAAGGCACGAGCAACATTTTCAACAGCCCGCCGAGAAGCACCCGCATCGCCCAGAAGAAATGATGAAAGGACGACGAGCGGAACGCCGTATCGTAATAATAAGTGAAAAGATCGAAGATCTCGGGATTTGAAAGAAGATCGCCCGCAGCAGGCGTGGGCTTCAGGCTGCCAAGGGCCTGCTGCAGGTGGACCAGTTCCTCCTTGCCGCCGGTCGAGAGGAAAGCGAGCAGCAACCGGCCGATCCGTCGCATCTGCAAGGCTGGATAGCGCCGCGGAAGGCACGGCTCGACCAAAAGCGGCACCTCCAGAATGCCAACGACATTAGGCGGCGGCACGATCTGCCAGGGCTGCGGGTGGAAACCGGCCTTGATCGCCACGATCGAGAAGCGCAGGTCCGGCAGGCTGGTGATGAGGTCCTGCAGCCAGCTTGATACGCCGCCGACTACGAAGGGATAGGCGCCTTCAACGATCAGGCAGACATCGCTTTCCTCAATATCGGCTGCATCGCGCATCAGGAGGTCCGCCCTATGGAGGAGGCGCGAACGGGCCTTGGTATCGCAGCGCCGGCGTGCTCCATTTCTTGCCTGAGTTGGGTCCGCACGGTCCTCAATACCTTGCGGCGACTGTCGCTGACTGCAAAAGTCCCGGCGATTTCGCTCAATTTCCTGCTTGCCTCCTGACACAAGCGCACGCGCTGCGCATGGGGCAAAAGCTGATTGAAGCAGCCATGATCGGCCAACAACATGGTCAGGGCGTAACGATCGTCCAAATTCTGGCTGAGCGCGATCCGAGCCTGCAATTCTTTGCGTTGCAGCGCCAGATTATAGCTCACCTGGGCGGCGGCAGCAGCGGCCAAGGCGCGGATCGTCTGATCATCGTCGGACAGCGCCATGGCGATCAGGGGCGAAAGCCGCGGCTCGAACGAGATGACGGCAGTTTCAAGCGCCTGATAGCGCGCCTGCAAATTGCCGTAGCGCAACATCGTCGCCAGCGATCCGATTTCGTCGCTGTCCGGATACCGCACGCGCTCATCGAGAATGCGCCCCAGCCTTTCGATTGGCGAGGCATTATTCATCGACCGATTTTTGCGAATATGCGCGTCCCGAAATACGATCTGCCGATTGCTTCTGCTGCTGCGTGCCAAGGGAGAAAGAAGCATGCAGAGCAATATGCCCAAAGGCCCGAAGGCGGCCCCGATCGGCAATGCAAAGGACTGAAGCGCCGTAAAGTGTCGCAGGCGCGCCGTCAGCCACAACAGGACACCGATAGTCAGCCCCAGATGGAGAGGCCCAAACCAGATAATCGCTCCCGGCCCCGCCAGCATTCCCCAGAAAAGCAAGAGCAGGTCAATGATGGAAAAAAGAGCAAGTAGCGCAATCAAGCCACTTTTCCTTCGGGCACCAGCCATTTTGGTGCGCCCCCCACCTCTTTGCCGAACAGCGCCGGGGTCCTTCCTATCAGGTCGGCGACCTGGCGCAGCTGGGCCATATAGGCTTCAGTCGTTCGCAGCCCTATGGCGCTGTGAATGACGATGATTGCCACCAATGCCTCCTCGCGGTCCATGACCGGCAATGCAGCGACACCAATCTCCGCCAATGCGGCCTGATCCGGTGCGCAGCTGTTTTGAAGCGACCGTGGCGTCGCGAGCATCGTCTCCACCAGCAGGGACCGGCCAAGGTCCGGCGGTTGGTCCGCCACGACCCTGCCGCTGAAACGCGCGGTCACCTGATTGCCGCGCACGTCATAAAAGGTGAAATCCTCCGTCTGCGCAGCGAGCGCGATCATGCGGGCGATTGCTTCGGCACGGCTTTCCGGATCGGGCTGCATCAGCCTCAATCCCGCACCGATCGCCTGAACCACCGTTCGCTGTTCTGTCGCGATCCGTACCTGGAGCTTGCGATTGGTGTCGGTGAGGTGCGCGATGACCTCCGCCAGCCGCTTCCAGTTGCGGTTCATTGCCTGATTCCGTCTTTCCTGATCGGCTATCCGGTTCATCCGGCTGGCGGTCACTTCTCCGATCACTAGCGCCGCCACCATCCACAACAGCGGCTGGATGGAAAGGCGCAATTGCTGTTCCAGATGATCCGCCGGGAGCGACCAGATGTTGGACCAGTTCAGCCAGATGGCGGTTGCAATGATGCCCGCGACCAGCCCCATTCCCGTGCCGTAGGTGATCGCCATCGCCACTACCGGAAGCCAATAGGGATTGGGGTTGAGATTGGAGAAGGCGTCGCCGTGCAACAGTCCCTTGTCGATCGTCAGCAGCAAAGCGAACAGGATCAGCATTTCCGCGCATTGCAGGAAGATAGGCCGATGTTTCAGCATCAGTGCCTCCCCAGATAGCGCGTCAGTGCCACGCGCAGATAAAGCTGCCGCCCCGAAATGCCCGGCCGGCTGATCGAACTGACCCCGCCGCTGGCCTGCAAGCGCCAACCGGCGCCAAGCCTCCCGGTCGCGCTGACATTGGCGGTGGGACCATCGGTTTTTCCTTTCCGGTCGAAGGTCCAGCCCGCCGCGCCGGTCAGCTGCCATCGGGTCCAGGACATGCCGGACACCAGTTGGAAGCTGTGATTTTCCCGGTCGCTGAGCGGAATATAGGCCAGGCCGTTGGCCCTCATATCCGTGCGGCGGACATATTCCGCGTCCAGCCGGTAGCTGACCGCCAGCGAGGGCGATCCGCGAAGAAGCAGATAATCAAGGCCGCCGGTCACGCTGAGGCTTCGCGTGCGGATGCCGGTTCCGCTAAGGCCATAGCCATTCCACGCGCCGTCAGCCTGCACCACCAGTTCGGGCGTCAACCGCATCGTCCCGCCCACGCCCACCCGGCTGATATGCCCGCCAAAGGTGGACTGTTCGGGTGTTGCCAGATCGGGCAGATGATAGGCCACCACCAGCCGCCCCTGTTTTTCCGGAGGCCCCGCAAACAGCCGGGCGCCCCCGCCGAAGACCTTTGCATCCAGTTGCGCACTGCCCTGAAGCTCGATCCGGGAGACTGCGCCCAGATTGATCGTCGCGAACAGGTCGCCAATGGTCGAACGGGACGTGCGGTTGCTCAGAATGCCGGTTGGGCCGTAAACGGTGTCGGCTTTCGACCGGAACCAGCGAAGGCCCGCACCGGCCGAAATGCGCTGGCCCACGGGAACCATGCCATTGATGCCGCTTTCCAGCTGCCAGAAGACCTTCCCGCCCCGCGCCGTCACCGCAGCCATGACGTTGCCGCCGGACTCGGCGATCGTCTGCCGGGCGAAAGGATCATCGGCCGCAAGATTGCGGTAACGGTTCGCGCCCAGCGCCAGGGCGCCCTCCGCCACCTCCATGTCCGCCAGCAGACGCTGTAGCCGCCTGTCATCGGGATGCGCGGCGGCCAACGGCGCCAGCCGCCGCCGGGCCAGATCGGGATAGCCCGCCGCAGCGTCGGCCTGCGCTCTTGCTATGGCCAGCTCCATGTCCAGGTCCGCCATTCGCGGCTGGGGGGCTGAAGGCGTCGCGGACAGGGAAGGCTGGTCGGAAGGAAAGCTGACGCGCAGAACGCGGCCATGCGCAACAGCCTCCAGCCGCCTTCCATCGGCGGCACGCAGAACAAGGCTATTATCGTTCCACCGCAGGTCCGCCAGATCGTCCCCGGCCGCCTTGGCAAAATCCTTCAGCTGGTTATCCGTAATCGGCTGATCGAACCGGATGACCAGATCATAGTCTTCCTTTTCAATCTGAAGATGAACGTCCCGGCTCCATATCAGATCGACGCTTCGGCCGCCTGTCTCCGACGCGGGGACTGAAACGGTGGCATCGGGCGGAAAATCCACGATCATCAGCGGCAGTGGTGGCGGCCCCGCGAGCAAAAGGGGTGCAACCCACGGCATCATGGCCGCAACACCTTTCTGGCGCGTCCGGGGTCGCCGGAGACGATCAGCAGGCGCGCCAGCATGATGTCGAGCCGCCGATCCTTGGGCGCGGCGGCACGCAACATCTCGACCATGGCCATGGCATCGGCTGTACGCCCGATACGCATCAACAATTCAGCCCGTTCGATCGAAGGCGCGGGCATGGTTGCCAGCAGCCTTTCCAACCAGAATTTCGCTGCATCCTTGCCCTTCAACTTTTCCTGCGCGTCAGCCATCAGGCGCAGCGCGCCCCGATCTTCCGGCTGGGCCTGCAGATAGGATTGCAGCTGTTGCGCCGCATCCCGCGCATTGCCATGGTTCCAGGCGTCCCAGGCCAAGGTCAGCCGATCCGGCATCTGCCCCTGCCCTGCTGCAAGCCGGGCGCGCGCCAGAGCTAGAGAATAATATTCCGCCTTTTGCGCGGGAAGAACGGCGCTGGATGCCGCCTTCAGTTCCGCGGCGGACAGGCTGCGGCCATCGAGCAGCCGGTCGACTGCCCGCGCCGCAGCAGCCCGGTCCCGGGCGATATTGGCCAGCGATATGCGTTGGACCAGCATATCGCTGCTGTCCGCCGAGGGGAGGCTTTCGACAAAGGCAAGAGCCTGAGCGGGCTGCGCCCGTTCGACATAAGCGGGCATCCAGCCGCGATCCGCCAAGGCGCGCGCCCGCAGCCAGGCCAGATCAGCCTCTCCGGGTCGCGGTCCCATCAGGTAGAGCATTCTCGCGGAAATCTCGTTCTGGCTGCCAAGCCGGCCGGATTGTTGCCGCAACAAGGCAATGGCGTCGCTGCGGAACCCCTGTTCCAACAGGCGCTGGGCAATGGCGGACTGGTCGGCATTTCGGGCTTCTGCCTGTTCCAACAGCAATTGCCGGATGGCCTGTCTGTTGCCCGACGCCATCAGGATGCTTTCGCGCGCGGCTTCCCGCCCCGTTGGCAGCAACGCGGCGTAGCGCAACGCCGATCCGGTATCGCCCGACCGCTGCGCCAGCGTCATGGCCAGCCATGGATTGTCCCGGCGCCAGCCGCGGCCTCCCGCCTTGTCGATGCGAACAATCAGATCATAGCGTTTGGCATTGTTCGCCCAATTGGCCAGATCAAGCGCCTGCACCTTGGTAAGCCCCGGAATGGCGCCATGTTCAGCGGCCGTGACCAGCATGTCAGGCTGGCCAAGAGCATAGGCCGCCTCCGTCAGATCCTTTGTCGGCGCGGCGCCCGGCGTCATGGCGGCGGCGCGCAGCAGGTCATTTGCGCCCTGAAGATCGCCAGTCTTGCGGCGCAGATCGAACCGCAGACGCCAGAGGGCGGGATCGGCGTGACCGGGCCGGCTCTCCAGAAAGGCAAGTGCGACGTCCGGACGGCCGCTTGCCAATATGTCGTAACTGACACGTTCAGTCGCATCCTTCGCTCCGCCCTTTGCCAAGGCGTCTGCCATGGCGGAAAGGCCTGAGGCGCTTGCGGTAGCCGTCGACGCCGCCAACAAACGCTGAAGTTCGGGAACGGATAAATGTCTGCCCTCGGAAAAACGCTGCATCAACGTCGCCGTGCTGGGCGGCAGCGGCACGGCAACAGCAGGGGGCGAAAAGGTCCCTCGCCGGATGGCATCGGCAATCTGCCAACGGCTGGGCATCAGCAAGGCCGTTGTAGCGAGCAGCAACCCTCCCCCCAAGATCGGTCCTATGAAAGACATGTTCGGGCTGCGCAGCGTTGCAAGGATCATGGGTTGGGCTCCGGTATGAGCCGGTCCAGGGCCAGAGTGGACACGTAGGGCTGGAATCCGGCTGCACGCTCCCGCGCGTAAAGGCTGGCGACGGTCGCCTTGTCTTGCGGGTCCCAATAATCAAGTGTGGCAAGGCCAAGGCGGGGATTGACCTGCTTTGCGGCCAGCAACTGGCCAGCCTGCCACGCCCAATCCTCGGCCGTGGTCATTTCATAACGGCCCTCGGCGAAATTCCAGCGCGACGCCATGGCCTCGGCCAGAACCAGATCGATATGGGTTGCGACCAGCGGCAGCAGCGCATAGCCCCGGTTCATCATGATGGTGATCGGGGGAAAGCGCTTCCGGATCGCCTGAACCAGCCGGGCGGCGCCTTCCACCATGCCCCCGTTTCGCTCTGCGTCCTGCCGCTCCATCGCTTCGGCATTGTCGAGCGTGTCCATGAAAATGCCATCATAGCCCTTTTGCAATATGGCCGGGACCAGCCGATCAAGCACCAGCTTCGTCCAGGCCGGATCGCGCAGGTCGACCAGACGCGCATCGGGCCAGTTGGGGTTGGACTGGCGCAGTGCTCCTGCCTTTTCGAGTTCGGTAATGAATGGGCGACCGCCATGCACTTCGCCCAGGCTGATATAGGCCAATATCCTGCTTTTCGGACCGCGCAGCGGTTGAATCGGGCGCGGAAAATCAGGTTCAAGGATCAGCAGATCGAAGGTGCGGGCCAGCGCTGGATCGGTCGTGCCGCCATAATCGAGGGCCCAGGCTCCGGAGCGGCCGCGATCGGGCAGAGCGCGGGCAGACAGTCCGAAGACCATCACGGACAGGGCAAAAAGATCGCGGCGGCGCAGGGAGGCGAAGTTCATGGCCAGAACCTCGCATTGCCGACGACCGAAGGATTGTTGCCGACGAAAAGAAGGTAGGTCAGCCTGCCAGTCGCCTGCGACACCAGCGCCACCGCCAGCGACGCGGCCGTCACGGCGCCCACCAGATATCCGAAACCAAAGCTTGCGAAGCCGGCATCGCGAAACAGCAGCGTTCCGAGGGCGCTGGCGATGAGGAAGCTGCCCCAGACGGCGACGATCCGTCCCGACAGGTCATAATAGGACAGGATGATGCTCATCTGGATCGCGACAAGATGAAAGACCACGCCAACGACCGTCAGACGAAAGCCGAAGATGCCCCGCGCGTTGAGGTCCAGAAGGCGCACGATCTCGGGCGCCAGCACCCAGCAAAAGCTGGCCAGTATCGCCTGTTGGACCATCAGCAGCCGCAGATCGAGCCGGATCGTTCCAGCGATCTTGCGCCGGGCCTTTTCTATGCGGCGCAAATTGGCCGTCCCAGTGCAGCGCAACATGAAATCCGCGAAGGCCCGGTCAAACCGGGTTTCCGTCGTAACAAGGATCAGCGTAAGGCCTGGGATCATCGTTAGCAGGCCCAAAAAACTGGCCTGATCGTTTATAGGATTGACGCGCAGCATGCCGACCGCCTGAACGCTGCCCGGTGCCCACCAGAGCAGCCATTTGTCGATCCAGATCGCCAGCGCGTTGGCCAGTCCGGCTGCCCCCAACGCCATGACGCCGGGCGTCTTGCCGATCCAGCTCATCTGCCAGACCGGCATCGAAGGGAAATCTTCCCGGATGGCGGCGATCAACAACACCAGCGTCACTACCAGCCCCGCCGCAATGGCGGCGAGCACGGCGGCTGGACTCGTCGGCTGCACCACGCCCAGCGAGACCGCCGCCATGGCGATGCCCGAAACATAAGCCAGGAAGATCGGCCGATGGCGCCATGTCGCGTGCAGGAACGGGCTGGCTATCCAGATCTGCGCGAACAGCGTCAGGATCGCGGTTGCGAGCAGAAACAGGTCTGGCCGCATCCCCGCTGCAAAGCCGAACAGCATGTCGCCTGCGATCAGCGAAGCGAGCGTGGCCCAGACCAGCGCCGCCATCAATATCGACGGAATGGCGTCGCGCTCGCCCAGATAGAAGCGGTCGGAAGCCACCCGCGTCGCGATCATCGCCAACGGTGCCGTCACAACGGTCGACACGCCAAAGGCGTAGATCAGGCTGGTCTGGATGACCACATGATCCGCCGGCATCATCACGGACCGGGTCCAGCTCTGTAGAAGAAACACCGCCAGTGCCGTAATCAGCCATGGACCGGAACTGATCACGGCGCCGTGAAAGGCTGCATGAGCAATCCCGCCCAGCCCGTCTTCCCGGGCGATGCGATCGAGTTTGAAACCGATGCCGGCCATTTCCCCCAAGCTCCGATGCTACAACAGGAAATCGCTCGCCGTCAGATTATGGACACCGACAAGTTGGATCGCCAATTCAACCGTAGCCGGATTATTGTCCGTATTCCCTTCTACATAGGTGTTCGTACCGTCATTATAGACATGCAACTGTCCGATCGCCGTAAAGGAGGCGCCGCCGATGAAGCTGAAGGCCTGGTTGCCCGAAAGCAATGGATTGGGATCGATGCCGGACAGATCGATCCTGTCGACGCCGTCCTGGAAATCGGTGATCTGGTCCCTGACAAGCATCGTGCTGTTGGCGACCGCATTATAGATGAACAGATCGGCACCCGCGCCGCCGGTCAGCATGTCCGCGCCTGCGCCGCCGGTTATCCGGTCGTTGCCCGTCCCGCCGTCGATAATGTCGTTGCCGCCATTGCCGGTCAGCGTGTCGTTGCCGCCATTGCCGATCAGCCTGTCGTTGCCGCCCGCACCCCTTAGCGTGTCTTCCTCGCCGGTGCCGGTCAGCGTCGATCCGGCACTGACCGCGGTCAGGGACACGCCCGTCACGTTGTTGATGACGACCGTCAGGTTCTGGAAATCCTGAGCGCCCAGATTGTCCGTCGCCAGCACCTGCACCTGATAGCGGTTATCGAGATTGGCGTCGGTCGGCGCCTCGAAGTCCGGAGCGGCCTTGAAAGTCAGAACGCCAGTCTTCGGATCGATGGAGAACAGGGCTCCGTCCGCTGCCGTACCAAGCGAGTAGGTGATGGTCTGGCCGATGTTGACGTCCGCCGCGATTACGGTGGTCACCCCCGTACCGTTCTCCGCGATCCTGATGGTCGCCGAGGTGCCCCCGCCATTGGAGAGGATGACCGGCGCCGCATTGGGCAGGGTCACGGTCACGGCGATGGCCTGTTCGTCATAGAGAACGCCGTCCGACGCCCGCACTATGACGTCATAGACATTGTTGGCGCCTGAATCGGTGGGCAACAGATAATTGGGTGTGTTCACGAAATTAAGCTGGCCGGTGGATGAATTGATCGTGAACCTCGACTGATCGGCCCCGCCCACGATCGAATAAACCAGCGTCGTGTTGGCGTCCGGATCCACCGCCGTTATCTTCATTACCGGCCTCGTGCCGCTGGAGATGGAAATGGCCGCTGTATCTCCGCCACCGCCCGATGTGATCACCGGAGCCGATTCATTGACGTTGGTGACCGTTACGTTGATCGCCTGTTCGTCGAACAACGCGCCGTCCGATACCCGTACCGTCAGGCTATAGACGTTATTCCCATTCGCGTCGGCCGGGATATCGAAATTGGGTGCGGCGAGGAAAGCGAGCACACCCGTTGAAGGATCGATCGAGAAACTGGCCCGATCGGGTCCGCCCGAAATGGAATATACCAGCGTCGCCCCCGCGTCCGGATCGATCGCCGTTACGGTCGTCACGGCAGTCGTGTTTTCAGGCACGGAGATCGCCGCCGAAGCACCGCCCCCATTGGAGGTGACGGCAGGCGCCTCATTCACATTGGTCACCGTGATGGCGACCGCCTGTTCGTCAAACAGATAGCCATCGGAGGCACGGATGATCACGTCATAGACATTATTCTGGCCTGCATCCGCCGGAGACTCAAAATTGGGCGCCGCGATGAAGGACAGGGCGCCCGTCGCGCTGTTGATCGTGAACTTGCCCGCATCCGCTCCGCCGGAGATAGAATAGGCTATCACCGTCCCGGCATCCGCATCCATTGCGGATACCGTGGTTACAGTCATAATGTTTTCTGAAACGGAAAGCGCGGCGGTCGCGCCGCCGCCATTGGAGGTGATGACCGGCGCATAGCCATATGCCACCACGACATTGTGCAAGCCGTTGCTGCCGACATCCAGCGTCAGTATCTCCCCGACCTGGCTGACGATCGTCGCGCCGTGGACAATCGCGCTCTTCCCGCCGGGATCGGCGATGTCGATGACGATGTGCCCTTCCCCCTGCAGCGAGAAAGCGAGATTATGACCGTCACCCGTCAGGCTCATCAGCACGGACCGCATTGGCAGGTCAGTGATATGGGTCACGTCATCGGCCGCTGCGCCCATGGTGATGGTGAAGGTGCCGCCACTCTGGGGCATGAACACCTTGCTGCTGTCATAGGCATACCAGCCATCGACCTTCTGGATCACCAGTGATCCCTGCCGGTCGACGTCCAGCGAGAGATTGCCGAGATTGTTTCCTGTAACGGTGGCGGTGATGACATTGCCGTTCACGCTGGTCGTCACGTTCGCGGCATTCATCGCCATCATGCGCTGGGCAAGGTCGCCCATCGTGACGAATTCCATATGGTCCGCCGCAGCACGCGCGATCCAGTTGGTAAACATGTCGGTTGTATAGGGGCTTACAGCGCCCGGAACCCCGCTGGTGTCCCAGGCCGCCGCGCCATAATCATGCCATGGCCACACGATGATCGGTGCGTCCGCGTTAGCGATGATCTTGTTATATTCCGCCGCCCAGACGGCCTCCGCCTGGGCAACCGTCAGCTTCTGAAACTCGATCAGCGTAAAGTCGAACACAGTGTTGGGCGCAAAGTAGATCTTGCTCTGCTCGCCCGGCGTCAGATAGCCGAAGGCATTGGGATAGCCCGCCCCCTGCCCTGAATAGCCGCCGGTCAGATAGGTGGGCGCATATTGCATGATCGCTTCGGCGGTCGCCAATGTCTCCGGCGCACCGGGCAACGCGATGCCGCGAATCGGTCCCGCGCTTCCCAATAGCTGGTTCAGCAATGTCGTGCTCTGCCCGAATTCGAATTGAATCTGGGCTGCCGTCAACTTGTTGGTGTCATCCGGATGGGTATAGCTGTGATTGCCGATCTCACTGCCCATCGCGGCGATCGCCTGATAATAAGGCAGTGATTTGGTCCAGTTCGTCTCCTGATCCGGCGGGTTGTTCCCGATATTGACGAAGAAGGTGCCGACGAAATCATATTGGCTCTTCCACTGGGCCAGGATAGGCACCAGCTTGTCATAGATACCGCCATTGACGTCGAACGTTTCCTGGCTCTGGTCCATATCGATACGGGCAGCGACAATGCCCGCGTCGCGGGTCAGTTGCAGGCCGACCGACATGCCCGTGCCGTTGACGGCGTAATCAATCGCCCTTTGCAGCATGTTGGCGTCGGCCATGACGCCATCGCTTGAAAAGAGTATGTTGCGCGCCCCCGTCTGCGTCGCGAGCGCCGCTGCATAGTTGACCCCATTGATGGTTTCGGTGGCAATCTGCAGCCCCGTGCCGCTGACGCTGGCGAAGGCATTCCAACCGACATTGGTGTAAGTGTTCACCACCTGTCCATTGGTGTAGCCGGTAAGGACCATGTTCGCAGGGTCTGTCGCGGTGATCGTCACATCGCCGGTCCCGCCGGTCACGCGCGTAGCATCGAACAGCGTCTTCATCTGAAGATAGGGATCGCCCGTGAGCGGATCATTGTTGGCGTCGTTCGTCATGAACTCGCCCGATGCGATCAGGCTGACGCCGAACAGCTTGCTTGCCGCTTCCAAGGTATGGGAGATCATTTCCACATCAGCAGCCTGCACATTGCGAAAATCTGGAAAGACCAGCGCTTTATATTGCGACAGCTTGGTCAGATCCTTGAGATCCGATTCCGTCAATATGTCATAGGCAATCCCGGCCTGCTGGGCCTGTTGCTGGGCTGACATGAAGAGCTGGGAATAGGCCGTCGTGCTGAAATAGTTGGCCGCAGTCGTCGCCGAATAGACAATGCCTATCCGCTGCATCGAGGCGGATGGAGCCGTGCTTTCGTTGAAAACGGCGAATTCCTGCCCGGAAAAATAATTGGTCGGCAGGTATGTCTGGTTGTTGAAGTTGTAGGCGGTGTACATCACCTGGGGGCTGCCGACCAGTGAGGTGGGGAGCCGAAATTCCACCGTCGTCCTGTCTGCTGACCAAACCTGCTGCAGATTGGCCTGAACCAGCGTTTGTCCCTGTCCCCCTGTATAGAGGTTGAACTGCCCGTTGGCGTCAACGCTGATATTGAATTCCGCACCGACGGTCGATCCAAAAACCTGATAGCCTGTGGATGCCGTGCCATCCGTATTCAGCCAGATGGTGGTGCCCGCGCCGATCGCCACTGGAGCGCTCAAGGCGAATACGAAGTCACCGTTATTGATTGTCGAGTAAACCTGATATCCAGCAACGCTGCTGTTATCGACCCTGTCAGTACTCAGCCAGTCGCCAAGAGAGCCGTCCAGTGTGACATCATGTCCCAGATACATGGCACTTCCCCAAACTTATGGATCTGAAAGATTCATTTCATAAGTTTGCGACCATCTATTATTGTATTAATTCGAAATTTATATTCTTAGCTTAAGTGAAAATTATCACAAAAAATCGACGGTCTCGAAGAACAGTTGATCGTTCGCCGTTGCCGAACTCCGGTTAAAAGCACCAACCGATGTTCAGGCGAAAGCCTGATATGCTGGGACCATCCCCGCTTCTTCCGCGCCATGCGAAATGGATGAGGTTTCTACTTCTTCTATTTCCAACACCGCCGATCTTTTGCGATCAGGCCAGCTGGTTTCAGTCACACCGCGCAGTTTTCTGGGGCGACTCGGTTTTTCTAAGTTTTTACCCATGGTTAATGTGCTTGCAAGCATGATCCCATGTCAACTTTAATGAATGTTCATATGTAAAAAATTTGGAATACTCACCGATATTTCTACAAATAAAGTATAATAGCAAAAGATTTACATCGTTTCGGATATAACTATTGATATATCCATTTTTCCGGCATTTGGCGGTAAAAGGCCCGTGTGCCGGCGACCGTCCTGAAGAGACGATCACCGCTTCACCACCAATGCCCGCGAAAGCACGGATATGACTGTGTATCAGGCGCGCACATCCATTTCCTGGCCGCACGCGTTGATTGCGGCAACGCTGGTTTTGTCAGCCTGTGGGGGTAACGGCAGCTCGGGCGGTTCGCCTGCGCCTTCTCCCACGCCAACTCCCGCACCCACGCCCACCCCTTCCCCCACGCCAACGCCCAGCCCGACGCCGACCCCCCTCTCCTCCTGGGACTGGATATTACAAAGTCAGGGCCTGCCCGCCACGCCGCCCACCGTCGCCTATCTGGACGTCGACGGGTTCGATACGCCCGCCAGCTACGTCTCACAGGCTAAAGCGGCGGGAACCAAGATGATCTGCTATCTGGACATCGGCTCTGCGGAAAATAACCGGCCCGACTATACACAGTTGAGCGCCATCCCCGGATTGCTGGGTGGCAGTTATCCTGGCTTCCCTGGTGAACGCTACATCGATATCCGCCGCTACCCCGAATTCATCCAGATCATGGATGATCGATTGCGCATGTGCCGTGACAAAGGCTTTGATTATGTCGAGTTCGATGTGATGGACTCCTTTGAAGATGGCGCATCCACAACGGGTTTCAATCTCACCGAGCAAAATATGGTCGACTATGTCACCGCCCTGTCCAGCCGGGCACGAGGATACGGCCTGAAACCGATGCAGAAAAACGCGGGTGGATCATCGGCCCGACTCGTTTCCCTGTTCGATGCGATCCTGTTCGAAGGCTGCGTGCTGGGAAATTTCTGTTCTGATGCGGCACCATATGTCGCAGCGAATAAACCCGCATTTAATGCCGAATATCCCGAGGAGTGGCCGACAGGCTCATTCGACCGGACCCGGGTGTGCGACGCATCGACCACCGCGCGCATCTCCACGATCATCACCGTGGTAGCACTCGACCGGCCAGCGCCCGATCGGTGTGGCTGACACAGACGATACCGTCTGTCTTCAAGATTTGGGTAAATGGCGCACCCGGAACGATTCGAACGTCCGACCCTCAGATTCGTAGTCTGATGCTCTATCCAGCTGAGCTACGGGTGCGTTGTGGAGGCGCAGATAGAGCGACCAGAATGGTCTGGCAACCCTTAAGTTCGACTATTTGCAATTAAATTCCGCCTCGATTGCAAATGGTAGACGAGCGCCATTTGCGCCTGAACCAGACAGCGTGAATGACAGATTTTCGGAATAAATGGCGCACCCGGAACGATTCGAACGTCCGACCCTCAGATTCGTAGTCTGATGCTCTATCCAGCTGAGCTACGGGTGCGTTGGAGAGGCGCAGATAGAAGCGTCAGTCCGATTGAGCAAGGCCTTTTTGCACTTTTTTGAAAGGCAGAGCCGTCCGCTGGGCGCGGCCGCAACTTTTGCCGCGATCCACTCGTTGCCAGCGCAGGAAAGGATGCAGGACCATGACCTTCACTCTCAATGACATCGTGTTGCTGGCGATCGCTCTGCTGATAGGGCTGGTTCTTGGCCTGATGTTGAGCGGACGCGGCAAATATAAGCGCCACTGGCGGGAAGAACAGCTTGCCCACCGCAATGCAATCAAGGACCGGGACACGAGATTGGCCGCTGCCAACGAACGGATTGCGGAGTTGGAGCGGCAATCCGGCCCCATCGGTCCGGGAACAGCCACCGCCGTCGCGGGCGGTGTGCATGGGCGCGATGACATCAGCCGCATTCATGGCATTACCCAACAGGATGAAATCGCGCTCAACGAGGCGGGCTATCATCGCTTTGGTCAGATCGCGGCAATGAACGGCGAGCAAGAAGCTGCGTTGGAGGCTCGGCTGGGTTTGAAGCCGGGCATCATTGCGCGGGAAGAATGGCGTGAGCAGGCAAAGCTGCTCGACGCCCGCAAATATGACGAGCATGCGCATCTCTACGCGCATCGCCCTACCCGCGTCTGAAATGAAAGGGGCGGGTTTTGCGTCCCGCCCCTTTCCTCTTATTTCCTGCTCGCCAGCGCGGCCTGCGCAGCGGCGAGGCGGGCGATCGGCACGCGATAGGGAGATGCCGACACATAATCGAGACCGGTCTTTTCGCAGAAGGCGATGGAGGCAGGATCGCCGCCATGCTCGCCGCAGATGCCGAGCTTTATGCCTTCCCGGGTCGCGCGCCCACGTTCGGCGGCCAGTTCGATCAGCTGGCCAACGCCTTCCACATCGATGCTGACGAACGGATCGCGGGCGAAGATGCCCTTGTCGACATATTGTGTCAGGAAGCGACCGGCATCGTCACGGCTGATGCCGATGGTGGTTTGCGTGAGGTCATTGGTGCCGAAGGAGAAGAACTCGCCCACTTCCGCGATCTCGCCTGCCTTCAGCGCAGCGCGGGGCAGTTCGATCATGGTGCCGACGAGATAGTCTACCGAAGCGCCCTGCTCCGCGAACACTTCCTGCGCGACCTGATCGACGATCGCCTTCATCAATTCCAGCTCCTTCTTCGTCGCAACGAGCGGGATCATGATCTCGGGAATCGGCGCTTCACCGCTACGCTGTTTGACGATCAGCGCGGCTTCAAAGATGGCACGGGCCTGCATCTCGTAGATTTCGGGGTAAGTGACGCCGAGGCGACAGCCGCGATGGCCAAGCATCGGATTGAATTCGTGCAGTTCGGCGGCGCGGCGCTTGAGCGCGTCCACGCCAACGCCAGCCGCCTTGGCTACTTCTTCAAACTCCGCTTCGCCATGGGGCAGGAATTCGTGCAGCGGCGGATCGAGCAAACGGATGGTGACGGGCAGCCCCGCCATCACCATGAAAATCTGCGCGAAATCGTCGCGTTGCTCGGGCAGCAGCTTGTCGAGCGCCGTGCGGCGACCCTTTTCGCTGTCAGCCAGAATCATTTCGCGGACGGCGGTGATGCGGGCGGCGTCGAAGAACATATGCTCGGTTCGACACAGGCCAACCCCTTCCGCGCCAAAATCGCGGGCGGTCTGACAGTCCAGCGGGGTTTCGGCGTTCGCGCGGACCTTGAGGCGACGAACCTTGTCGGCCCAGCCCATCAGCACGCCGAAGTCGCCTGCGAGTTCAGGCTGCACGGTCGGGACTTCGCCCGCCATCACCTCGCCGGTCGAACCGTCGATGGTGAGGATGTCGCCTTCCTTGAGCGTGCGGCCTTCGATGCGCAGCGTCCTGGCGGCGTTGTCGATCGACAGGCTACCCGCACCGGAAACACAGGGACGCCCCATGCCGCGGGCCACCACGGCCGCGTGGCTGGTCATGCCGCCGCGCGCAGTCAGGATGCCCTTCGCCGCATGCATGCCGTGAATGTCCTCCGGCGAGGTTTCGACGCGGACGAGGATGACCGAATCGCCCAGCTCATTGCGGCGCTCCGCAGTGTCGGCGTCGAACACGATGGCGCCCGAAGCCGCGCCCGGCGAGGCGGGCAGGCCCTTTGTGAGCACATCGCGGGGCGCCTTTGGATCAAGCGTCGGATGGAGGAGCTGATCGAGCGCGGCGGGGTCGACGCGGGCGACAGCTTCCTCTTCCGAGATCAGGCCCTCGTTCGCCATGTCGACCGCGATCTTGAGCGCGGCCTTGGCCGTGCGCTTGCCCGAGCGGGTCTGGAGCATCCAGAGCTTGCCCTGCTGCACCGTAAACTCGATGTCCTGCATGTCGCGATAATGCTTTTCGAGGATCTCGAACACCCGCGCCAGTTCGGCATAGGTTTCCGGCATGGCCTCTTCCATCGACAGCGGCTTGGCCCCAGCCCGCTCGCGCGCCTGCCGGGTGAGGTACTGCGGCGTGCGGATGCCCGCCACCACGTCCTCGCCCTGCGCGTTGATGAGATATTCGCCGTAATAGGCATTCTCGCCCGTTGCGGGATCGCGGGTGAACGCAACGCCGGTGGCCGAAGTGTCACCCATATTGCCAAACACCATCGCCTGCACGTTGACGGCGGTGCCCCAGTCATGCGGAATCGAGTTCAGGCGGCGGTATACCTTGGCGCGGTCAGCCTGCCATGACCCGAACACCGCGCTGATCGCGCCCCATAGCTGATCGTTCACATCCTGCGGGAAAGGTTTGTTCCACAGCTTTGAAACGAGAGCCTTATATTCGGTAACGAGCGCCTTCCAGTCCTCGGCGGTCATTTCCGTGTCCAGCGTGTAGCCCTGATCCTCCTTGGCGATTTCAAGAGCCTCCTCGAAGGCGCCATGGTCGAGTTCAAGCACGACGTCGGAGTACATCTGGATGAAGCGACGATAGCTGTCCCAGGCGAAACGCTCGTCGCCCGACGCAGCCGCAAGGCCCAGCACGGTTTCGTCGTTCAAACCGAGGTTCAACACCGTGTCCATCATGCCGGGCATCGAAATGCGGGCACCGGAGCGGACGGACACCAGCAGCGGATCGCCCTTGTCGCCAAACTTCTTGCCGGTCACGCCCTCGATATGGGCGATGCCGCTGGCGACTTCCGCCTTCAGGCTTTCAGGATAGACGCCGCCATCGGTATAATAGCGGGTGCACATCTCGGTCGTGATGGTGAAGCCAGGAGGCACAGGCAGGCCGATGGCGGCCATGCCGTCCAGATTAGCGCCCTTGCCGCCCAGGAGATTCTTGTCACCCTTGCCGCCATCATCGACGCCGCCGCCGAAACGATAAACATAACGGTTAGCGGTCGTGCTCATGCTGGCCTCTTCCATTGTCAACATAATCGCGGCTCTCCTGCACTGATTGCCGTGTATTTGTGCGATGCAACAAAACTTAAACAACAAGCAGGCGACAGACGCACCCGCTTTTACGATGATTGCTCTCTTATTTCACTGATTTTCCCGGTGGGCCGGATATCTTTCGGTATTAACCCGTGATTTTGGAAAAATCGGCGACCGCGTGGACCGCCTCGCGAACGCGCGCCAGCAGCGCAAGCCGCATCGCTCGCTTGTCCTTATCGGCGTCGTTGACGGTCACGGTCTCGAAAAAGGCGTCGATCGGCGCCCGCAATGTTGCAAGTGCGGCCATGGCGCCTTCAAAATCCTCAGCCGCGACGGCAGCATTGGCTCGCGGTTCGGCAATATCAAGCGCCGCGATCAGGCCCGCTTCCGCCTGCTCCGGCGCATAGCTGAGCGTGACCGCTTCCGCTGTCTCGACACCTTCCTTTTTCAGGATGTTCGCGGCGCGCTTGTAGCCCGCGAGCAAATTCGTGCCGTCATCGGTAGCGACCAGCGATTGAAGCGCGGTCACGCGGGCCAGCAGGCGGACCAGATCGTCCTCGCCCCCCAGCGCGAACACCGCATCGATCAGATCATGGCGGACGCCCGCCTCGCGCTGCTGCACCTTCAGGCGATCTGCAAAGAAGTCCAGCAGTTCGCCAACCAGCGAGGTCGCGGCCTGCCGCTCCACATCCGTCCAGGCCCGATCCGGATTGAAGCCGGCCACGATGCTCGACATCAACCGATCCAGATGCTCCTGATTGCCGGCAATATCCTGTCCGCGCAGCTTAGACAGTTCAGTCATCAATTGCGCATTGAGAAAGGAGCGGCGGATGAGGTCGAAGCTGTAGGAGATGGCGGATGCCAGCGGGATACGCAGAGCGTTTTCGGTCAGCAGACTGAGGATCGCAAGCGCCGAGCGGCGCAGCGCGAAGGGGTCCTTCGATCCAGTAGGGAACATGCCGGCAGCGAAAAAGGCGACCAGCGTATCCAGCTTGTCGGCTAACGAAACCGCGATCGTCGTCGGCGCGCTGGGGACGTCATCGCCCTGCCCAATCGGCTTATAGTGGTCGCGAATGGCGTCTGCGACCGCATCGGGCAAGCTTTCGGCGCGAGCATAATAGCCGCCCATGACACCCTGAAGCTCAGGGAACTCGCCGACCATTTCGGTGACGAGGTCAGCCTTGGCAAGATGCGCGGCCTGTTCGGCCTGCTCGGCGTCCGCGCCCTTGACGATCCCCTTTTCCACCAGCCATCGGGCCAGCTTGGCGACACGCTCGACCTTGTCGGCCACTGTGCCGAGCTTTTCGTGGAAGGTAATGCGCTCGAGCTTTCTGGCGTGATCTTCCAGCTTGGTCTTGCGATCCTGCTCCCAGAAGAAACGGGCATCCGACAGGCGCGCAGCAAGAACCTTGCGGTTGCCTGCGACGATCGCCGCACCCCCATCCTTCGCCTCGATATTGGCGGTGCAGATGAAGGCCGGGGCCAGCTTGCCGGCAGCATCGCGCAGAACGAAATATTTCTGGTTGATACGGAGGGTCAGCTGGATGACTTCTGGTGGAACCTCCAGAAAGGCCGGGTCAAAATCGCCCAGCAACGGCACCGGCCATTCGGTCAGTCCCGCATTTTCCGCAACAAGGCCCTTGTCCTCGATCACCGTGTAGCCATGAGCGGAAGCTGCCTCCGCGGCCTTCGCCTCGATGATCGACTGACGTTCCTGATGGCTGACGATCACATGGCAGGCGCGCAGCTTTTCGACATAGTCGTGGGCGCTGCCGATCGTGATCTCGCCGGGATGGTGGAAGCGGTGGCCGAGCGTGGCATAGGCCGACCTGACGCCCTCCATCTCGATGTCGACCAGTTCATCGCCTAGGATCGCGACGATCCCTTGCAGCGGACGTACCCAGCGCAGGCTTTCCGTGGTCTGCGATGCGGCGCCCCAGCGCATGGATTTCGGCCAGGGGAAGGCCCGGATGACTGCAGGCACGGATTCAGCCAGCACTTCGACGGTCGCACGGCCGGGCTTGTTGACCACGGCGAACCAGACGCCATCGCGGTCTTCGAGTTGATCCTGCGTCAGTCCGGTCTTGCGGAGGAAGCCTTCAAGCGCCTGAGCCGGAGCCGAGGTGCGCGGACCTTTGAACTCCTCGCTCACGGCAGCGGTTTCCTGCGGCAGCCCCCGCGCGATCAGCGCCAGACGGCGGGGCGTGACGAAGCTGTCGATGCTTTCGGGCTTCAGGCCAGCCTTCGCCACTTCCTCGGTGAAGAGGCGGGCAAGCTCTTCCGACGCCTTCAATTGCATGCGCGCCGGGATTTCCTCGCAGCGCAGTTCGAGCAGGAAATCGGTCATCACGCAGCCCACCCGTTCACTTCCATCCACTTCTCGCAGGCCCCCTTGGCGAGGTCGCGCACGCGGCCGATATAGCTCGCGCGTTCCTGCACCGAGATGACGCCGCGCGCCTGAAGCAGGTTAAAGACATGGCTCGCCTTGATCGCCTGATCGTAGGCGGCGAGCGGAACCCCCGCCTCCAGCGACGCCTTGCATTCGGCTTCGGCATCCCTGAACCAGCGGAACAGCTTCTCCGTGTCAGCGATCTCGAAATTCCATTTCGACATCTGCTGCTCATTGGCGAGGAACACGTCGCCATAGGTGACGCCTGCATCGTTGAACTTCAGGTCATAGACACTGTCGACGCCCTGAATATACATGGCGAGGCGCTCGAGGCCGTAGGTCAACTCACCCGCGACAGGCTTGCAATCGAAGCCGCCCATCTGCTGGAAATAGGTAAACTGGGTGACCTCCATGCCGTCGCACCAGACTTCCCAGCCCAGGCCCCATGCGCCGAGCGTCGGGCTTTCCCAGTCATCCTCGACAAAGCGGATGTCATGGACCAGCGGATCGATGCCGATTTCGGCCAGCGATCCCAGATACAGTTCCTGGAGGTTCGCCGGGGACGGCTTCATGATGACCTGATACTGGTAATAATGCTGGAGCCGATTGGGGTTTTCGCCATAGCGGCCATCGGTCGGGCGGCGGCTGGGCTGCACATAGGCGGCGTTCCAGACATTCGGACCAAGGCTGCGCAGGGTCGTGGCCGGGTGGAAAGTTCCAGCTCCGACTTCCATGTCATAGGGTTGCAGGATGACGCAGCCCTGCTTACCCCAATAAGCGTGCAAGGTCAGGATCAGATCCTGAAAGGAGAGCACTTTGCTTGTCGCCACGGACGGTCCCTTGGATGACGGTTCAATTGCGGCGCGCCTTGGCGCAGCAAGGCCGCAGGGTCAAGGAAAAGAGGGCGGGAGGAAGGCTAAATCCGCTTGCCCTGTTGCGTTGCGGGACGCATGGATGGGCAAATAGTGCAGAAATGGATCCGAAGACCGCATGAAATGGCCCTCTTTCCGTTGGCTGGCAGCCGGTTTGCTGTTGCTGGGCGCCTGTTCGCAAGAGCATCCCGCCTCCGCGCGCGAACCGGCCGCCCGATCGACCTATGTGACGCCCGCGCTCTGGGCCGTGAAGGACGCCGACACCACCATTTATCTGTTCGGCACGGTTCATGTGATGAAGCCGGGACTGGACTGGTTCAAGGACGGCGTCAGATCGGCATTCGATCGTTCCGGCGAGTTGGTTCTGGAGATTGTGGAACCCGATGATCAGCAGGCTCTGGCCGCCACCATGGCGGGCAAGGCGCTGGCGCGCGATGGCGTGAAGCTGTCCGCCCGGCTGGGAAGCCAGGAGCGGACAAGATATCAGGCAGCCATGTCTGCCAACGGCCTGCCCTGGCAAGCCTTCGAATTGTTCAATCCGTGGATGGCGGGCATGGCGCTTTCGGTGCAGCCGCTCGAAAAACTGGGCTACAAGTCGGAACTGGGGGCGGAAAAGCTGCTGACGGCGACGGCCAGGAGGTCGGGCAAGAAAATCGATGCACTGGAAACCATCGACGAGCAGCTTGGCTACTTCGCTGGCCTGCCCATGGAGCAGCAGGTGAAGTTCCTCAATGCGACTGTGGACGGGCTTCCCGACATGGACCGCGAATTTGCCCGGTTGGTCCAGCACTGGCAAAACGGCGAGCCGGAAAAGCTTGCCGCCGAGATGAACGAATCGCTGGAGGCGACGCCGGAACTGGCGGAGGTTCTCCTCATCCAGCGGAACGCGCGCTGGGCCCAATGGATCAAGCAACGACTAACTCGCCCGGGGACCGTGTTCATCGCCGTCGGCGCTGGTCATCTGTCCGGCAAGGGCAGCGTGCAGGCGCAGTTGAAGACGATGGGCATCTCTTCGGCACGGGTGAAGCAATAGGGATGATCCGCCTTCTGGCGCGCTGGGCCGGGCTGGCCGCTTTTCTTTGGGTCGCAGCCTGCGGGGATCCGCCCCCTGCTGCTCCTCCGGGCGGCGGCCCTGCCCTTTGGCATGTTGCGGGCAAGGGCATAGACGGCTGGCTGTTCGGCACCATCCATGTTCTGCCGCAAAATGTGCGGTGGCAAACGCCATCAATCGGCGACGCTATCGGAAAAGCAGATCAACTGGTGCTGGAATCCGCGGAAATTCAGGATCAGGCGCGGACGTTGGCATTGTTCGAGAAGATGGGGCGAAGTCCCGGCTTGCCGCCGCTGGAGGCGCGCCTTCCCGCAAAGGATCGGGCCGCGCTCGACAGGATCGCCGCCGATGGCGGCACCAGCACGCAGGCTCTCTCCGGCTATGAAAGCTGGGCCGCGGCGATGCTGCTTTCGGCTGCCGCACAGCAGGCACTGCAAGTCAGCCAGGACCATGGTGTCGAACCTGTGCTGATCGCGGCATTCAGGCGCTCTGACAAGCCGATTGGCGGACTGGAAACGGTGGAGCGGCAGTTTCGCGCCTTCGACACATTGCCAGAAAGCGCGCAGCAGCGGCTGCTGATCGATATGGTGCATGAGGCGCAGGATATACGCGCGCTTTACGACCGCATCCTTGGCGCGTGGATCAAGGGCGACATCGCCACCCTCGCGCGGGAAGATCAGTTGAGCGAGGTGCCGGATCCTGTGGTCGAGCGGGCCGTTCTGATCGACCGCAACCGGGATTGGGTGAAGTCGGTCGAAGCGCTCAGGGGGCGTCCTTTCATCGCCGTTGGCGCCGGGCATCTGACCGGCAAGGGTAATCTGGTCGAGCTGCTGCGGGCCAAAGGCTATAAGGTGACGCGCATCCAGTAAGCGGCCCTTGCTTTCCCGCCTCTTTCTGCTATTGGGCCGCGGTCCCGCGATGGTCATCCCTGGAGGCGTGGCGGGCGCTTACATCAATTTGCTTTTGGAGACACGCAATGAGCGAGCAGCTTACGCTGTCGGCAGAGGCACGCGATCGGGCAGGCAAGGGAGCCTCCCGCGCCCTCCGCCGTGAGGGCCGCGTACCCGCCGTCATCTATGGTAACAATGAAGAACCCCAGTCGATCCACGTCGAGGAAAAGCTCCTCAACAAGCTGCTCGGCACCGGCCACTTCTTCAATTCGGTCGTCATGGTCGAGGTGAACGGCAAGGCCGTGCGCACCCTGCCCAAGGATGTCGCCTTCCATCCCGTGACCGACCGTCCGCTGCACGCCGACTTCCTGCGCGTTTCGGAACATGCCACCGTCCACGTCAATGTTCCGGTGATCTTCAAGAATGAAGACGCTTCGCCGGGCCTGAAGAAGGGCGGCGTGTTGAACATCGTCGCGCACGAGATCGAACTGATCGTCGATGCGGCCGAAATCCCCGACGATGTCGTGGTCGATCTGACCGGCCTCGATGTCGGCGAATCGATCCACATCGGCGCCGTGAAGCTGCCCAAGGGCGCCAAGGCTGCCCATGACGAGACCGACTTCACCGTCGCGACCATCGTTGCCCCCTCGGCTCTGAAGAGCGCCGAAGGCGACAACGAAACCCCGGCCGAAGGCGCCTAAGCCTCTCATCGGCAAGTCCTTATGGACTGGAAATTCCGATCCCGCTCGCCTACCCGGCGGGCGGGATTTTTCTTTGGAGATGACACGCGATGCAGATCTGGGTGGGCCTTGGCAATCCGGGCACCCAATATGCGATGAACCGGCATAATGTCGGCTTCATGGCTGTGGACGTCATCGCGGACATCCATCGCTTCTCGCCGCCGAAGAAACAGTTTCAGGGCTGGGTGCAGGAAGGACGGATCGGGCCGGAGAAGATCATCCTGATCAAGCCCGCGACCTTCATGAACGAAAGCGGCCGCTCGGTGGGTGAAGCGATGCGCTTCTACAAGCTCACGCCGGAAGATGTGACCGTCTTTCATGACGAGCTGGACCTTGCGCCAATGAAGGTGAAGGTGAAGCGCGGCGGCGGCAATGCCGGGCATAATGGCCTGCGCTCCACCGATGCGCACATCGGCGCGGATTTCCGCCGCGTCAGGATCGGCATCGGCCATCCGGGGCACAAGGACCGGGTTCATGGCTATGTGCTGGGCAATTATCACAAGAGCGAAACCGACGCCCTGTCGGACATGCTGGGCGCGATCGGCGCCGAGGCGGAATGGCTGGCCAAGGGCGACGATGCGCGCTTCATGAACGAAGTGGCTCTGCGGCTGGCAGACTGAGAGCCGGCAGCGAAACAGGACAGAAGAAGGTTGCGCGTTCGTCCGCCCTGCCCTCGCGATGAAATGGGCAAGGCCGATTGCGGACTGTCGCATTGCCGGGCCATAGAGTAGGCTGACTTTTCCAATTTTTCCAAGGGGACCCGGGTGATACAGACCGTCTCGACGCAGCCTTTCGACGATCAGAAGCCGGGCACGTCCGGCCTGCGCAAGAAGGTCCGCATTTTCCAGCAACCCCATTATGCGGAAAATTTCGTCCAGTCGGTTTTTGACAGTCTGGAGGGCTTTGCGGGTCAGACACTGGTGGTCGGCGGCGACGGGCGCTACCTCAACCGGGAGGTCATCCAGATCGTGCTGAAAATGGCCGCCGCCAACGGCTTTGGCCGGGTGTTGGTGGGCAGGGGCGGGATTTTGTCCACGCCGGCGGCATCGCATCTCATCCGTTCCTTCGGCGCCTTTGGCGGGCTGGTGCTGTCGGCCAGCCATAATCCGGGCGGGCCGGATGAGGATTTCGGCATCAAATATAATGTGTCCAATGGCGGTCCCGCGCCGGAGAAGGTGACCGACGCCATCCACGCCCGGACGCTGACGATCGACAGCTATCGCATCCTGGAAGCGGGCGACGTCGACATCGACACGCCCGGAACCAGCCAGCTTGGCGAAATGACGGTCGAGGTTGTCGATCCGGTGGCGGCTTACGCCGATCTCATGGAGACGCTGTTCGACTTTGCGGGCATCAGGGCCATGATCGCCAACGGCTTCGCCCTGTCCTTCGATTCCATGAGCGCCGTGACCGGCCCCTATGCGGTCGAGATTTTCGAACGGCGACTGGGCGCGCCTGCGGGCACGGTTCGCAACGGCACCCCCCTGCCCGATTTCGGCCATCACCATCCCGACCCCAATCTGGTCCATGCGAAAGAGCTTTACGACCGGATGATGGCCGCCGATGCGCCCGATTTCGGCGCGGCTTCGGATGGCGATGGGGACCGGAACCTCATCATCGGGCGGCATTGCTATGTCACGCCGTCGGACTCGCTGGCCGTGCTGGCGGCCAATGCGCATCTGGCGCCCGGCTATGCCAGGGGCCTGAAAGGCATTGCCCGGTCGATGCCGACCAGCGGCGCGGCCGATCGCGTGGCCGAAAGGCTGGGCATCCCGCTTTACGAAACGCCGACGGGATGGAAATTCTTCGGCAACCTGCTCGACGCGGGGATGGCGACCATCTGCGGCGAGGAGAGCGCGGGCACCGGATCCGACCATGTACGCGAGAAGGACGGCATCTGGGCCGTTCTGCTCTGGCTCAACATCCTTGCGGCCCGGCGTCAGAGCGTGGCGCACATCATGGCGGACCATTGGGCGACCTATGGCCGGAACTATTATGCCCGGCATGATTATGAAGCCATCGCCAAGGACAGGGCTGACGCGTTGATGGCGGCGCTGCGGGGCAGGCTGGCGACGCTGCCCGGCACGTCGAACAGCGGCGGGACGATCAGGAGCGCCGACGATTTCGCCTATACCGATCCAACCGACCAGTCCGTCAGCCGCAACCAGGGCGTGCGCATCCTGTTCGAGGATGGATCGCGGATCGTGTTCCGGCTGTCCGGCACCGGAACCGAAGGCGCGACCCTGCGCGTCTATATCGAGCGCTATGTCGGCGTGGATGGTGCCGTTAACCTGCAAACCGGCGACGCACTGGCGCCGCTGGTCAGCGCCGCGCAGGAGGTGGCCGATCTTTCCGGCTTTACCGGCATGGACAGGCCGAGCGTCATCACCTGATGCCGGCTACCAACGCTTACGCTTGGGAAATCTGTCGGAAACATGCAGCATCCTAAAGAATGGGAAACTCTCCCTTTTCTTCGAGGCTCCAGAATGCGCCGTCTGTTTCGTGCCCTTTTCCTTTGCGCTGCTGTTCTGGGTCTTGCCGGTCAGGTTCAGGCCCGGACCAGCGAGGATGAGCAGCTGTGGGTCAATCTCACCGCCATGGGGTCGCTTTCCGGCAAGCTCGTCTATTTCGCGGAAATCCAGCCGCGTGTCGGCGATGGCGTGTCGCGGCTCGACCAGTTGCTGTTGCGGGGCGCCGTGGGATGGAAGCTGTCGCCCAGTCTTACCGTCTATCAGGGATATGCCCATGTCGTCCTGCCTGTCGACGGCGGCAGGGACGTGAATGAGGAGCGCAGTTTCCAACAGGTGAGTTGGACCATCGGCAAGCCATGGGCCGGAGAATTATCGTCGCGCACGCGGCTGGAACAGCGCTGGCGGTCCGACGGCGAGGATATGGGATGGCGGCTGCGCGAGATGCTGCGTTACGAAAAGCCGCTGAAGCCCGGCAGCAATGCCGTGAACGCGCTGATCTATGGCGAGGGCTTCGTGGCGCTGAACAGCACCGATTGGGGCGCGAAGGGCGGCTTCGACCAGTTGCGCAGCTTTATCGGCGCTGAGCTGGGGTTGGGCGGCGCCTCAACGGCGGAGATCGGCTACCTTAACCAATATATCAACCAGCGGGCCGGAAACAGCCGCGTCAACCATGTCGCATCGATCACTTTGTTCTTCCGCCACTGAGGCTGGCCTTTGCGCGCGGAAAAGGCTATCGGCGCGGCCATTCATTCTGACGTGAAGGCAGTTCCATGGGTTTTCGTTGCGGTATCGTCGGGCTTCCCAATGTGGGCAAGTCCACCCTGTTCAATGCGCTGACCGAGACGCAGGCGGCGCAGGCGGCGAACTATCCCTTCTGCACCATCGAGCCGAATGAGGGCCGCGTCGCCGTGCCTGACGATCGGTTGCAGACGATCGCGAAGATCGGCGGCAGCGCCAAGATCATCGAAACCCAGCTTTCCTTCGTCGACATTGCCGGGCTGGTGCGCGGCGCGTCGAAGGGCGAGGGCCTGGGTAACCAGTTCCTGGCCAATATTCGCGAGACCGACGCCATCGTCCATGTGCTGCGCTGTTTCGAGGATGGCGACATCACCCATGTCGAGGGCAAGGTCGACCCCATCGCCGACGCCGAGACGGTCGAGACGGAATTGATGCTCGCCGATCTTGAATCGCTGGAGAAGCGCGTGCCCAACCTTGCCAAGAAGGCGGCGCAGGGCGACAAGGAGGCCAAGGCCGCCGCATCGGTGCTGGGGCAGGCTCTCGACCTGTTGCGCGACGGCAAGCCGGCCCGCCTCACCGTCCCCAGGGATGTGGAGGAAGAGCGCCTCTTCGGACAGGCCCAGCTGCTGACGGCCAAGCCCGTCCTCTATGTCTGCAATGTCGAGGAAGAGAGCGCCGCGACGGGCAACGCCCATTCGGCGCGAGTATTCGAGAAGGCCGCGGCGGAAAATGCCAAGGCGGTGATCGTATCAGCCGCGATCGAGGCGGAACTCGTCACCATGCCGGTCGAGGAGCGGGCCGAATATCTGGAGGCGCTGGGGCTGACGGAAGCCGGCCTCGCGCGGATCATCCGGGCGGGTTATGAACTGCTGGGTCTCATCACCTTCTTCACCGTCGGGCCAAAGGAAGCCCGCGCCTGGACTGTGACGAAGGGGTCGAAGGCGCCGCAGGCCGCTGGCGCGATCCATACCGATTTTGAAAAGGGATTCATCCGGGCCGAGACCATGGCCTATGCCGATTATGTCCAGTTCAATGGCGAGGCCGGGGCCAAGGAAGCGGGCAAGTGGAGGTCCGAAGGCAAGGATTATGTGACGCAGGATGGCGACATCATGCTGTTCCGCTTCAACGTCTAGGTGATTTTGCCATTCGCCCCAAACCGGCCTGAGCCAGATGGCAAAAACGCCCGAATTCATTCACCGTGAGATCACGCCCGTCCGGCGCAAGGCGGCCTTTCCGCCCAGTGTCGATGAAGGAACAAGGTTGCTGATCCTCGGCAGCCTGCCCGGCGACGCCTCGATCAAACAGGGCGAATATTACGCCCATCGCGGCAACGCCTTCTGGGCGCTGATGGGCGAGGTGCTGGGCGAAGACCTGCGCGGACGGCCCTATGCGATGCGGCTGAAGCGGTTGCGTGCGCGGGGCGTGGGCCTTTGGGATGTGATCGAGAGCGCGGATCGCGAAGGGAGTCTGGACAGCGCCATACGCGGCGCGGAATTGCGCGATCTCGGCGCCTTCGTGGCGCGCTTGCCGAAGCTGGAAGCGGTCGCCTTCAACGGCAGGACGGCGGCGCTGCATGGGCGGCGGCAGATCGGGGAGCGGCCAGGCCTCAGGCTGATCAACCTCCCCTCCTCCAGCGGCGCATTCGCCAGCATGTCGCGGGAGGACAAACGCGCGGCGTGGATGGCGCTGACCGCCTATGTCACTTTACCGTCGCAATCGCCCTGTTAAGCGAATGGGCACGCCATGAATATTCAGAGTCGCTCATGTATCTGCGCTGCCTGTTCTTTGCCTTGTCGATCGCCGTTCTGTCAGGCTGCGCGCAGGCCGGCCAAAGGCCTGCTGCCGTCGCAGCAATCGAACAGCGGCAGGCCGTCACCATCCTCATTTCCATCGACGGCTTCCGCCCGGACTATCTGAAACGCGGCGTGACCCCGAATCTGAATGCGCTTGCGCGGGACGGCATCGAAGCGCCCATGCAGCCGTCCTTCCCGACCAAGACCTTTCCCAACCATTGGGCGATAGTCACCGGCAAGCGGCCCGACCGCAGCGGCATCGTCGCCAATAACATGGAGGATGCGTCGCGCCCCGGCGAAAAGTTCACCATGGCGAGCGACGATCCCTATTGGTGGAACGAGGCCGAACCGATCTGGGTGACTGCGGAGAAAGCCGGTATGCGAACGGCAACGATGTTCTGGCCCGGATCGAACGTCGCCTGGGGCGGAAATGTGCAGAAGGACTGGCCATACAGGCTCGTCGGCGGCACGCGGCCGAGCGACTGGGCGCAGTTCAACCAAGAGATTTCGGGCGTGCAGCGAGTGAACGGCATATTGGACCTGCTCCGCCGTCCCGCGAATATCCGGCCGCATTTCCTGACCCTCTATTTCAACGCGGTTGATACGGCCGGGCATGAATACGGCCCGGATGCAGCGGAGACGGCGAAAGCCGTCAGCGAGGTCGACGGACAGATCGGCATGCTGGTGGAAGGGCTGAATGCTTTGAGGCAGCCCGCCAATCTCGTCATCATATCCGATCATGGGATGGCTGCGAAATCCAGCGAACGGGTCGTGCCCTTGGATCAGGTCGCCAACCCGGCCGATTATCGGATCGTCGAAAGCGGGCCTTATGCCAGCCTGACTGCCCTGCGGGGGCATGAGGCCGCGCTGGAAGCGAGCATCCTGAAGCCTCGACCGCACATGCAATGCTGGCGCAAGGGCACCATTCCGGCGCGCTTTCATTATGGCACGCACCGGCGGATACCGCCCTATTTCTGCTTGGCCGAAACCGGTTGGCTCATCCAGCCGAGCGCCCCCGCCAAGCCCTTTGCCGGGGGCGATCATGGCTGGGACAATCGCTCGCCCGAAATGCAGGCGCTGTTCATCGCCCATGGCCCGGCGTTCGATCCGCGATTCCGGCCGCCGACGGACTTTGCCAATGTCGATGTCTACCCCCTGCTTGCGCGGTTGCTGGGGGTAGCGGCAGCGGCAGGCGACGGCGATCCGAAGGCGCTGGAGGGGCTTGTCCGGAAATAGCGGCTTTACGTTCTCGTCAACTAATGATTGACGTAAACGTAAGGCGTGCCTACCTCTCACCCGTTGCTAAAGGAAACGGGTTGAACATGAGCGAAATCGTCTATTTTGAGGATGTGGCCATCGGCGCCAGCAGCGAATTCGGGCCGCTGACCGTCAGCCGCGACGAGATTATCGACTTTGCGCGCGAATTCGACCCGCAGCCCTTTCACCTCTCCGACGAAGCAGCGGCGCAGACGCATTTCGGCAGCCTTGCCTCCAGCGGGTGGCACACCACGGCGCTGTCGATGAAGATGATGGTCGCGGCCTGGCAGGAGCATCCCGGCGTGCAGGCAGCCAGTCTGGGCGCACTGGGCGTCGACGAATTGCGCTGGCTCCAGCCGGTGCGTCCGGGCGACACGCTGCGCGGGCGGTCGGAGGTGGTGGACAAGAAGGCTTCGAAAAGCCGTCCGGAAATGGGCATCGTCCGGACGCAGGTGACGATCTTCAATCAGCGCGACGAGCCGGTGCTGACGATGAAGCCGATTGCGATGTTCAGAACCCGTCCGGCCTGACGCTTTCCGCTTTCGGCTGATTGGCGCGGGCGTCGGCGGCCATGATGCGGATCGTCGATTGCGTTGCGCTGGCGATCTGGATGGTGTGAAGGCCCGGTGCCAGATCGAACCAGACGATTTTGCGAATCCCCGAACAGGCGGGGCCATGGCCATGGTCCACTGACGGGAGGGCTGTTTTTCCCATGGCGGCGTCGATCCACGCCGCTTCCGACAGGGCTATGCCGATGCGGGCCGCATCCTTGACGGCGAGGATGAAGAGTCCGCCACGGCTTTTCGGCGCATTTTTGCGCGGAGCCAAGACATACTGGACTTGCACGGCAGGCCGCAGGGTCGCAGTGACGGGCTTGCCGAGGATCAGGCGCGGCGCCGTAGAGACCGTCGCGCCCGCGATGGCTGACCCACTTTGCGTCCAGCTCGTCCACGGCTCCGCAAGTGGCGTGGGACTGGCGCAGTGATGGGGAGAGGCATGGGCAGACATCGGGCAGAGCGCCAGCAGGAGCAGCAGCCGCTTCATCCTCATTTCCTCTCTATTTCCGGCCGAAGAGCTTTTCGATCGAAGCGTGATCTAATTTCACCCAGGTAGGGCGGCCGTGATTGCACTGGCCGCTGCGGGGGGTAATTTCCATTTCGCGCAACAGAGCGTTCATCTCGGCAACGCTCAACACCCTTCCCGCACGGACCGAGCCGTGACAGGCCATGGTCGCCGCGACCAGATCGAGCCGTTCCTTGAGCGACTGGGCGCTGTCATAGGCGGCGAGATCATCGGCGAGATCCGACACCAGTCCCTGCACATCGCCCTGCCCCAGCATCGCGGGCGTGGAGCGGACCAGCATCGCGGCCGGGCCGAAACGCTCCATTTCCAGCCCGAAATCCTTGAGTTCTTCGATCCGCGCTTCAAGGCGGTCGCAGGCCGGTTCGTCCAGTTCCACCACTTCGGGCAACAAAAGCGCCTGAGAGGCAATCCCCTGCCCGTCCATGGCGCGGCGCATGCGTTCCAGGGTCAGACGTTCATGCGCCGCGTGCTGGTCGACGATGACGAGGCCATCCTCGGCTTCAGCGACGATATAGGTTCGCGCAACTTGCCCTCGCGCCACACCCAGAGGGAAGCTGGTACCTTCGGGTGCGGGCGCGGCGGCCGGTTCGGCGCGGGCCTGCGGCGGGGGCGCGAGGAAACCGGGGCGGCGGTCGGCCACCGCATAGCTCGGCATAGGCGCGGGCGCGCCTGCCGCTTCGAAGATCGGCATGGCGCTGATCGGCGTGGGGGAAACGGGTTCGGGCTTCCATGCCGAGAAAGCCGCCGGATCGGCATGCTGGACGGCGCGGAATCCCTCCGCATCGAGCGCGCGGCGCAGGCCCGAGACGATCATGCCGCGGACCAGTGCGGGATCGCGGAACCGCACTTCGGTCTTGGCCGGGTGGACGTTGACGTCGACCTCCAGCGGCGGAACGTCAAGGAACAGGGCGACGACCGGATGCCGGTCCCGTGCCAGCATGTCGGCGTAGGCGCCCCTGACCGCGCCGACCAGCAGGCGGTCGCGCACCGGACGGCCGTTGACAAACAGGAACTGATGGTCGCCTACCCCCCGATTATAGGTCGGGATCGAGGCGACGCCGGACAGGCGAACCCCTTCCCGCTCCAGCGCGACGATGACATGATTGTCCGCCAGCGCCCTGTCGGTCAGCGCGGCGACGCGGTCCTCCCGCGCTTCGTCGCCCTGCACGCCCAGCACCCGGCGGCCGTCATGCTCCATGCTGAACGCGACCGAGGGATGCGCCATGGCAAGCCGCCGGATGACGTCGAGGCAGGCGGCATATTCCGTCTTGGGCGACCGCAGGAATTTGCGGCGCGCAGGCACGCGCGCGAAAAGCTGTTCGACAGTGACGCGGGTGCCGGGCGGCAGGGCGGCGGGGCCTTCGGCCACCACCACGCCATTGTCGACGGTGCGGTTCCAGCCGTCCCTGCCCTGCGGCCTGCTGTCGATCGAAAGCCGGGCGACACTGGCGATAGAGGGCAGCGCCTCCCCCCGAAACCCCAGAGTCGCGACATTCTCGATCGCATCGTCGGGCAGTTTGGACGTGGCATGGCGTTCAAGCGCCAGCGCGATCTCCCCCGATTCCATGCCGCAGCCGTCGTCGCTGACCTCGATCCGGTCAAGCCCGCCATTGGAGATGCGGATCGAAATGCGCCGCGATCCCGCATCCAGCGCATTTTCAACGATTTCCTTGAGCGCGCTGGCGGGCCTTTCGACCACTTCGCCCGCGGCGATGCGATTGACCAGATGTTCGGGCAGGCGGCGTATTGACATTGATTAGTGACTAGCCCAAGCGAGCGCTTTCCGCGAGACGCAAGCCCCAGAAAATTTGGTCGCCAAAATTGGTTACCTGCGGGGCGGGTGGAACGTGGGGCGAACTTTCCGACTGTCCCGGTTCGCTTCGCCGGGGGGTGGGCTGAACAGGAACAGGCATGTCGATCTTCTCGCGACTCTTCAAACTTTCGTCTCAGGACATGGCCATCGACCTCGGCACGGCAAACACCGTGGTCTATGTGCGCGGGCGCGGCATCGTGCTCAACGAACCGTCGGTGGTGGCAGTCGAAACGCTGAACGGCGTGAAGCGCGTGAAGGCGGTCGGCGACGATGCGAAGCTGATGATGGGCAAGACCCCCGATTCGATCGAGGCGATCCGGCCGCTGCGAGACGGCGTGATCGCCGACATCGACGTCGCGGAGCAGATGATCAAGCATTTCATCACCAAGGTGCATGGCGGCAAGTCGCGCCCCTGGCGCTTTCCTGAAATCGTGATCTGCGTGCCGTCCGGCTCGACCAGCGTGGAACGGCGCGCGATTCGCGATGCGGCGAGCAATGCGGGCGCTTCTCAGGTCTTCCTGATTGAGGAACCCATGGCCGCCGCAATTGGCGCCGACATGCCGGTGACCGAACCGATCGGTTCGATGGTGGTCGATATTGGCGGTGGCACAACCGAAGTGGCGGTGCTGTCGCTGCGCGGCCTGGCCTACACGACCTCCGTCCGCGTCGGCGGGGACAAGATGGACGAAGCTATCGTCTCCTTCGTGCGCCGCCATCACAACCTGCTCATCGGTGAAGCGACCGCCGAGCGGATCAAGAAGCAGTTTGGCGTCGCCCAGCCGCCCGAAGATGGCGTGGGCGAGACAATCCACATCAAGGGCCGCGACCTGGTGAACGGGGTTCCCAAGGAAATCTCTATCAATCAGGGCCAGATCGCCGACGCGCTGGCCGAACCGATCAGCACCATCGTCGAGGGCGTGCGCATTGCACTGGAAAACACGGCACCTGAACTTGCCGCCGATATTGTCGATCAGGGCATCGTGCTGACCGGCGGCGGAGCGCTGCTGAAGGGCCTGGACGACGAATTGCGCGACGAAACCGGCCTGCCCGTAACCATCGCCGAAGATCCGCTGACCTGCGTTGCGATCGGCACCGGCCGCGCGATGGAAGATCCGATCTTCCGGGGCGTTCTCCAGACCGCGTAAAAAGGGGATAGGTTGATGGCGCGGCCGCCCAGCCGACGCCCCGGGCACAACCGGAAGGCGCAATATAGCCTCTTCGCCAGCTATGTCGTGGCGATGACGGGCGCCGCCGTCGGCCTGCTTCTGGTGGTTGTCGCCATATTCGATCCGACAGGTTTCGCCGCGATCCGCATCGCGACGGCGGAGATCACCCGCCCGGCGTCGGTCGGCCTCAAGAATATGGTAAGCGGGGTCAGTTCCGTCGACGAGGTGCTTGCCAGCTATTGGCGTGCAGGCTCGCAGAATATTGCGCTGCGCCGCCAGGTGGAGGTCGACCGCAACCGCATTATCGAGGCCAAGGCGGTGGCGCAGGAAAATCTGCGCCTCAAGAAACTGTTGAAGCTGGTAGAGGATGACGGCAGCCAGTTGCTGACGGCGCGGCTGATCGCTTCCTCGTCCACCAGCACGCGGCGGCTGGCGCGGCTGAACGCGGGAAACTGGCAGGGGGTGCGGCCCGGCATGCCGGTGCGCGCGCCGGAGGGCCTGATCGGGCGCATCCACACGACGACGCCTAACACCGCCGAAGTGCTGTTGCTGACCGACACCAGCAATATCGTGCCGGTGCGACGCGCCAATGACAGCGTGCCTGCCATTTCCACCGGGCTTGGCGACGGAACGCTGGAGATTCGTGCGCTAGCGGCGGGACGTAATCCCTTCAAGCCCGGCGACCTGTTGGTGACGTCCGGCATTGGCGGCATTTACCAGCCCAACATCCCGGTCGCGGTGATCGTGCGGACCGAGGGCGAGATCGCTTATGGCGTGCCGCTCGCCAATCCGTCCAAAGTCGATGCGGTGGTGGTCGAGCGTTCCTTCGAGGAAGTGGTGACGCGGCCCGACCCCACCGCCTCGTCGCCGCCAATCGACCCCGAAGCGGCCGCCAACGCTGTCCACTCGCCCGGCCCATGATCGATCCGCACCTTCAGCACGTGCCCCGCCTCGGCCGTCAGCCGTCGCGATTCCGGCTGGCGGGAACACCCATGATTACCGTCATGCTGGGCTCGATGGTCACCGCCCTGCCGGTGATCGCCCAGTCCCCGGTCATGCCGACCTTCGGACTGCTGCTGCTGCTGTCGTGGCGGCTGCTGCGGCCCGAATTGTGGCGGGCCTGGATCGGCGTGCCGCTCGGCCTGTTCGATGATATCGCAAGCGGGCAGCCCATCGGTTCCGCCGTTTTCCTGTGGACCGTCACCCTGATCGCCATCGACGCGATCGAACACCGAATGGTCTGGCGCAGCTATCGGCAGGACTGGTTAATCGCCACGGCTGCGATTATCTTCTGCATCGCCGGAGGGGTGTTCTTTGCGCACATCACCGGCGGAGGAAATATCAAGCCGTTGCTGGTTGTGCCGCAGATGCTCTGGACGATCCTGCTCTTTCCCTTTGTCGTCCGGCAATGCGCCCGGATCGACCGCTGGCGCGTGATGGCATGAAGCTGCCTTTCCTCAAGAAAAAGACCGTTACCGAAGCCTCCCTGTCCTTCACCTTTACGCGGCGCGCGATGGTGGTCGGCGGATTGCAGGCGGGCATCGGCACGCTGTTGGTGGCCCGCATGGGCTGGATCAGCGTGGCGGAGAACGAGAAATATAATCTGCTGTCGGAGAGCAACCGGGTCAACCTGACGCTCATTCCGCCGCGACGCGGATGGATCATCGACCGTAACGGGCGGCCGCTCGCGAACAACCGCACTGATTTCCGCGTCGACCTGATCCCCGAGCGCGTGACCGATCCGGAAGGCACGATCCGCAATCTGGCGCATCTGCTCTCGCTGACCGATGACGAGGTCGAACGGATCAAGGAGGAACTGAACAAATCCGCCGGTTTCCGGCCGGTGCAGGTGGCGGAAAAGCTGACCTACGACCAGTTTGCCGCCGTTTCCGTGCGCCTGCCCGACCTGCCGGGGGTGGCGCCAAGCCAGGGCTTTTCGCGCAACTATCCCGGCGGCGCTACGGTCGGCCATCTGCTGGGCTATGTCGGCGCGGCGTCGGCCAAGGATTATGAGGAGCGCAAGGACCCGCTGCTGATCACGCCGGGGTTCAAGGTCGGCAAGGATGGGCTGGAGCGATCCTTCGACAAGGCACTGACCGGAAAGCCCGGCGCCAAGCGAGTGGAAGTGACCGCGCGGGGCAAGATCGTGCGCGAACTGACGACACGGCCCGATACGCCCGGCAATCCGATCAAGCTGACCATCGATGCCGGGTTGCAGGAATATGCGGGACGGCGCCTTGCGACCCAGAGCGGATCGGTGGTGGTGATCGACTGCCATAATGGCGACGTGCTGGCCATGGCGTCGATGCCCAGTTTCGATCCCAACAGCTTTTCCGACGGCATCAGCCATATGGAATGGGACATGCTGTCTAAAGACGATCATGTGCCCCTGCGCAACAAGACCTTGCAGGGACTTTATCCCCCCGGCTCCACGGTGAAGCCGATGGTGGCGCTGGCGCTATTGGAGGCCGGGATTTCGCCGATGGACACGGTGAACTGCCCCGGCGCCATTCGGGTCGGCAACACGCTGTTCCACTGTCACAAGAGGCGTGGCCATGGCTCGCTCAACATGCGCGGCGCCATTGCGCAGAGTTGCGACATCTATTTCTACCAGATGGCGCAGCGCATCGGCATGGACCGGATCGCCAGCATGGCCCGACGGGTAGGCATGGGACAGAAATTCGCCCTGCCCTTCCCCAGCCAGAGCTATGGCACAGTGCCCGATCCAGCGTGGAAGCTGAAAAAATACAATCAGAAATGGCAGGTCTACGACACGGTCAACGCGACCATCGGACAGGGCTATATGCTGATCAATCCGCTCCAGATGGCGGTGATGGCGTCGCGGCTGGCGACAGGCAGGCAGTTGATGCCGAACTTCATCTTCGGCGCGGGGCGGCCCGCGCCCGCTCCCGTAGGCGTGAATGAGGAGCATCTGGTAACGATCCGCGACGCGATGAGCGCGGTCGTGAACGGCGGCGGCACGGGCGGCGCGGCACGCATGACGGTGCCCGGCGTGATGATGGCGGGCAAGACCGGCACAGCTCAGGTGCGCCGCATCACAATGGCCGAACGCGGCGGCGGGGTACGCAGCAACGCATCCCTTCCTTTCAAGCTGCGCGACCACGCGCTGTTTCATGGCTTCGCACCGTTCGACAATCCACGCTATGCCATTGCCTGCATCATCGAACATGGCGGCCATATCAACCGCAATGAAGACGCGCCGATGATCGCGGCGGACACCATGACCTACCTGTTCGACCCGGCCAAGGCGATGGAAAAGCTGGAGACGCTGGAAAAGGAATGGGGCGGTCCTCCGGCCGAACGCATGGCACGGCAGATGGCGGCCTATCGGCTGGCCAAGGCGATTGAAAAGGGAGAGGCACCGCCGCCCGAAGCGGCCAACGCCGCCAATTCGGCCGAGCCTGGCAACGCGGCGACGGCCGCCGCGCCGCCTTCCACACCGCCGCCGGCCGACGATGACGATGCCCCACCACCGCCCGGCCCCGGCGCAGGGACGGCACAATGAGCATCGTTCCGGAACCCCTGACCCAATTGCCCTGGCGGGTGCTCGGCATATTGCTGGCCATCGCCGGTTTCGGCACGCTGGTACTCTACAGCGCCGCGGGAGGGAGCATCACTCCCTGGGCAATCAATCAGGGCGTGCGCTTCGTCATCTTTTCCGGAATGGCGCTGCTACTCAGCCGCGTACCGCTGGCGACTTTCGCGCGCTTCGCCTTTCCCGCCTATGGTTTCGTGCTGGTGGCTTTGCTGCTGGTCGAGTTGATCGGCGGCGTCGCGGGCGGCAGCCAGCGCTGGATCAATCTGGGCTTCATGCAGTTGCAGCCATCCGAATTCATGAAGCCGATTATCGTGTTGGCCGTAGCGCGTTTCTATGCGCTGCTGCCGGTCGGCGAAATCAGGCGCTGGAACGCGATCTGGCCCGCGCTTGTGCTGATCGGCGTGCCTTGGGCACTGGTTCTGGTGCAGCCCGACCTTGGCACTGCGACCATGATCGCGGCGGGCGGAGTGACAGTCATGTTCCTCGCCGGATTGCCCTTGCGGCTATTTGTCGGATCAGGGCTGACCCTGGCTGCAATCGTTCCTATCGCCTTCAGTTTCCTGCACGACTATCAGAAGAACCGCGTGCTGATCTTCATGGATCCGGAAAGCGATCCGCTGGGGGCGGGCTATCATATCAGCCAGTCGAAGATCGCCATCGGTTCGGGCGGCATCTTTGGCAAGGGTTTCCTGAAAGGCACGCAGAGCCATCTCGACTATCTGCCCGAAGGCCATACCGACTTCGTCTTCGCCACCATGGCGGAGGAATGGGGGCTGCTGGGCGGCGTGCTGCTGATCGGCGCCTTCATGCTGCTGTTCCGGTGGGGCATCGGCGTGTCGCTGCGCGCGCAGGACAAATATGCGCGGCTGGTGGCGGCCGGTCTGACGACGACCATCTTTTTCTATGTCGCGATCAACCTGATGATGGTCATGGGGCTGGCACCCGTGGTCGGCATCCCGCTGCCCTTCATGTCCTATGGGGGTTCGTCGATGCTGACCGTCATGCTCTGCGTGGGTATCATCATGGCCATCGAACGGTCGGGTCGGCGCCGCAGCCGTCCGGGGAACTGGGGATAAATCCCGGCCCCGCACAAATTTTTGGGCCACGACGCGATTTAGTGTTTGCAAAGTCCCATGTGACTGCTAACAGCCCGCCCACGCCAAGGCGACGGCCCGTCCGGGACTAGCCGAAAGCAGGTGTGGACGCATAGCTCAGTTGGTAGAGCAGCTGACTCTTAATCAGCGGGTCCTAGGTTCGAGCCCTAGTGCGTCCACCATTTTTCCAGCGGATTAAGGCAGTTGCCGAAAGCTGGCGTGGACGCATAGCTCAGTTGGTAGAGCAGCTGACTCTTAATCAGCGGGTCCTAGGTTCGAGCCCTAGTGCGTCCACCACTTTTCTTCCGAAGCATTGCCTTCCTGAACGCGGGGCAGACAGCTCTCGCGGTCAGACCGGCAGGGCTGTCGTGAATTTCGTCATCGACAGGGCGAAATGCGAAGCTGCCCCCGAAACCGAGGGATGACCGAGAAGCGTCATCATCAGGAATCGGTTATAATCGGCGACGTCGGCCACCACGACCCGCAGCAGATAGTCCCATTCGCCAGACATGGAAAAGCACTCGACGATTTCGGGGCGGCCATCGACAAATTGCTCGAAAGCCCTGCGCGCTTCCTGTGCATGGCTACGCATGCGGATGTTGCAGAGGACGTTGACCCCGCGCCCAACCTTTTCCGGGTCGACCAGACGTACGGTTCCAACGAGCACGCCCGCACTTTCGAGTGCCTTGATCCGACGCCAGCAGGACGCGCTGGACGCCCCCACCCGCTCCGCCAGATCGGCATGACTCAGCGTGGCATCCTCCTGCAAGGCAGCAATGATTTTTCGATCAATGGCGTCGATCTGTCCATCCTGTTTCATTCGACAAAGGATATATGCTCCGCTCGTTTCATCCAAGATCGTTCTACAGCGGCCCTGCCGTACCCCTGTTGCTTCCGTCCGCCCCCGTTTCTTTTCGGCAGGGAACGGCGAATTCACTTCTCTTTTCGTCAGAGCGGTTTATTCTGGCGGCGGGTCGCATTGCGATGACTGGGGCTGCGTAGATGATCGACCTTTCTCCTCACCCGCACGACAAGGGGTCGGATACGGCGCCGCCGCCGCGCCACGATCTGGTGCCGGGGCATGCCGAAAGGCGGGAAAAGAAGCGGGACTGGGGGCAATTTTCCCATGAGCATGCAGAGGCCGCCGTGCAGCGGCTTTCGCGCTGGGCAGGACCCGTCGCGCTGCTCGCGGTGCTTCTGCTGCTCGGACTTTGGTTAATATATTGATCCATTTCGCGATTCGGGTCGGCAACATCTTCCACCGCCCCGATTGCGCCGCACCGCAAACATGTCTCAAAACGGGTCGTCGCAAATGTGGGGCGGCGCGTCCTTTGAGATAAACGGATCGTCGGAAAAGCGGGGCCAAGCGTCCCACCCCCGATTGTCAGCACCGATCATTTATGTCCTGCTGCTGCGCAACATAAATCAAAACGCAGCGGATGTCTGATGCTTACCTGCCGTTCCCCACGGCGGCCCGTTGACGTCATGACACAAAAAGGGTTGCAGATGTCCAAAATTGATCTGGCGATCACAGGAGTTCCCAGTCGCCAGCCCGCCGCAGCCGCAGGTCAGCGGAATGCCAGACTGTGGCTGTGCCTGCTGTTGCTGGTCGCCGACATGGCAGCGCTGGCCACGGGCTTCGGGCTGGGTTTGCGCGCAGCCGGCATAGGCTGGATAGCCGACGGCCAATGGCAGCCTTTGGCGGGCGGCATGATCGTGTATGGCGTGCTGGCTTTCCATAATCAGGCCTATAATCCCCATTGCCTCACCCGCATGACGCAATCCTGCCGCAGCGCCACCATGGCTTTTGCAGGCACGTTGCTGATCTTTCTGCTGGTCGTCTTCTCACTGAAAGCCACGGCGGAACTTTCAAGACTAGGCGTGTCGGCGGGAATATTGTGCAGCGGGACACTGCTGGTGTTGCAACGTCTGCTGATCGTGCAGACGGTTCGGCGGAATTTCGCCGAGGGACTGTTCGCCCAGCTTTTGATCATCGACGATGGCGACATTCCGGAAGACGTCAGCGGCATGGTGATCGTGGATGCCGGCGCCATCGGCCTGAAGGCCGATCTGGATGATCCCTATATGCTCCACCGGCTGGGGACGATGCTGCGCGACTTCGATCGCGTCGTGATCTCCTGCCCGCCGGAGCGCAAGGCCGACTGGGCGCAGATGCTGAAAGGCGGCAATATCCTGGGCGAAATTATCGTGCCGGAACTCGACACCATAGCGCCCCTCGCCGTCCAGGCCTATCGCGGAACCCCGACGCTGGTGGTGTCGCGCGGACCGCTGAATCTGGCCAACCGGGCCAAGAAGCGCCTGCTGGACATCGCCCTGACGGTGCCGGTTCTAATCATCCTGTCGCCGCTGATGGCCGTCATCGCGGTCCTCATCAAGCTGGACTCGCCGGGACCGGTCTTTTTCAGGCAGGAGCGGATCGGACGCGGTAACATGCTGTTCCACATCCTGAAGTTCCGCAGCATGAAAGTGGAGCAGTGCGACGCCGCCGGCGCCACCTCCACCCAGCGCGACGACAATCGCATCACGCGGATCGGCGCATTCATCCGCAAGACCAGCATCGATGAGTTGCCGCAGCTCATCAACGTGCTGCTGGGCGAGATGAGCCTTGTCGGCCCCCGTCCTCACGCGTTGGGTTCGACCGCGGAGGAGCAGCTGTTCTGGCAGGTCGACCGGCAATATTGGCACCGCCATGCCCTGAAACCCGGCATCACCGGCCTCGCCCAGATCCGCGGCTTCCGGGGCGCCACCGAAACCCGGCGCGACATATTGAACCGGGTCGAAGCGGATCTGGAATATCTGCACGGATGGAGCCTGACGCGGGACATCGCGATCCTGTTCGGGACGCTTAACGTGCTGGTCCACAAGAACGCCTACTGACCCCGAATCGGGCAGCGGCGCCAGGACGCCGGAGGATAAAAAAGGTTCCGAAAAAATGTTTCGGATCAGCAATTTATGCGACGAAGCGTCAGCCTGAACGCTTCGTCGCAAAAAATCCTGTCGCAGATCAAGATTTTCAACATCCCGGCCTGTCATATGCGACGAAGCGAGGTCGCCTCCCCCATGCTGCCAACTTTTTGTTAACGGCAAAATCGGATATTACCGCCATCAGCAAATGGGCGGCGGGAATATCGACGTGGCGGAAGATTTTGCAGGCGTTGCGGTAGTGCAACCAACATTGATCGACACGGCGGACGTCCGCCGGGAAATGCCGGTCCATGCCAACAGCATCAGTTTTGCGGATCGAGCGGAAAGCGGCGTGCAGCTGCTCTCGCGCTGGGCAGGCATTCTCGCCTTTGTCGGGGCCGTCGCCGCCATTGCCTATCTGATCTTCTGATCGGAATCGCTTCTCCGCAAGCTTTCTCCCAGATTAACAGCTTACAGGGTGCGCCGGGGTGGTCCCGTCGCGCCCTGTTTGCGATGAACTGAGCCGTTGTTTTGACGCGACAAGCTGCGTTCCGCCTAGTGTGTTTTACCTGGAAACATGACTAGCATGGCCCAATTGCTGCAATGCAATAAAGGGTCATATAGTTTGAATAATGATGACAGTCCGCGTTTGCGGGGCGGTATTCGTTCGCCCTTCAGACGAGAAACTCTTTGGCCGCAATGCACGAAGGCGGTTGTGTTAAGTGGTGCCGCAATATTGGCGGCAGTGCCTGCCCTCGTTTACGCGCAGGTTGATGACGGCCAGACTGAACAGAAACAGCGGAAGGTCTACGACCCGGCAGATGAGAAACGGCTGAAGGATTATGGCCTGCATCTGACTGCGGGGCTGGATCTTCTCTACGACGACAACGTCTATCGCGTCGATGATCGGGTCGAGGACCCCACCGGCGACCTGATCGTGACCCCCTCTCTGGAGGCGACCTTCGGCAAGCCGATCGGCCGCCATGACATATTGCTGCGGGGAAAGGTCGGCTACGACCAGTTCGTCTCCGAAAGTCAGCGCAGCAAATTGCGGATCGACACCGAGGCCAAGGGCAATATCCGCTTCGGCGCGACCTGTCTGGTGACGCCGTATGCCTCCTATCGCCAGCAGCGCGCCGATTATGGCGATCTCAATTCGGCGACCGAAAATCTCCAGAAATTCTCAGGCCTAGGCGCGGATTTCACCTGCGAACGGCCTGGCCTGTTCCCCGTGGCCAGCTACAGCCACGACACCACGCGCAACGCCGACCAGTTCGACTATGCCGATCAGACCAGCGACACTTTCATGGGCGGCGTGGGCTATGCCATGCCCAGTCTGGGCACGCTGACCGCTTATTATGAGCGGGTGAACAGCAAGCGCGACACGCTGGGGATCGAGAACCGGATCAACAGCTATGGCCTGCGTTTCCGGCGATCCGTGTCGCCGCTGACCCAGATCGATGCCGATGTGCGCTGGCTGGACGTCAACAGCGACAGCGCGACGGTGGGCGGCTATAGCGGGCTTGGCTGGAACGTGAAGCTGTCGACCAGCATCGTTCCGCGGCTGAAGCTGACCGGCGAGACGGAGCGCGCAATCATAAACGACAGCCTGATCGCCAGCGGCTTCGCCATTGAGAGCCGTTATCGCATCGGCGGCGAGTTTTCGATTTCGGAGCTGACGGCTGCCGGATTATATGCCGAATGGGACCGGCGTAAATTCCGGCAGGATGCAGCACTTCGTCCCTATTCCATCACCGCTGATCGCAATCGTCGCTTTGGCGGAACGCTTACCCGGAAACTTTCCGACCGTTTCGACATTACGCTCGACGCCCAGCATTATACCCGCAGAACTGACACCAGTGTTTCCAACTATAGCGGAACGCAAGTGACGCTAGGGGCAGCTCTGCGCTTTTAACCTCCAAAGATTGGGAGCCACTGGCTGTGAAAGCTGAAACTCTCCTGAAGTCCATTTCCACCCTGCTGCTGATGGCCGGCCCCATGGCAGCAACCGCGCAGACGGCTGCCGCGCCTGCGGCTGCCTCCGCGCCTCAGCCGGCAAGCGCCGGTTATCAGCTCGGCCCTGACGACGAAGTGAAGATCTCCGTCTTCGGTCAGCCGGACCTGTCGACGACGACGCGCATCAAGGCGGACGGCACGGTCGTTCTCGCCCTCGTCGGGGCAGTCCCGGCGCAGGGCAAGACGACCACGCAGCTCGCCAATGATATCGCGGCGGGCTATGCCAGCGGCGGCTATCTGACCAAGCCGTCGGTCAGCGTCGAAGTGAACACCTATGTCAGCCGTTTCGTGACGGTGCTCGGCAATGTGCCGCAAGCGGGCAACTATCCGCTGGATCGCAATTATACGGTCGCCTCGATGCTGGCCAAGGCAGGCGGGTCGACCAAGGACGGCGCCAATGCCGTGATCCTGACGCCGGCCGACGGCAGCGGGCCGGTGCGCATTTCGCTGGCCGACATGGCGGCGGGCGCGATGCGCCCATTGCAGCCGGGCGACACGCTGTTCGTGCCGCCGGCCGAGAAAGTCTACGTCTATGGCCAGGTGCAGCAGCCCGGCGCCTTTTCCTACGTGCCGGGGCAAAGCTTCCGGCAGGCATTGGCGCTGGCGGGCGGTCCTACGCTGGCAGGTTCAACGAAACGCATAAAAGTGCGCCGGGAGGGGAAGGAAATACAGGCCAATCTGGACGATCCAGTGAAGCCTGAAGATGTCCTCATCATCCGGGAGAAGCTGTTTTGACGACCATCGATCAAGGCTTCATGCAACAAAAGTCCGGCATGCTGGACTGGCTGACGTCGCTGACGCGCAGCAAGGGGGAACGGCGCAACGACCGGATCATTCCCGACAATGTGCCGCTGCATCTGGACGTGCCCGCGCTGCCGGGCTTCCGGCAGGATTCGACCGTGGAGGAAGCGTCCGACGACGGCCACCGGCCGCTGTCGATGAGCGCTATGGCCGCGCCGATCAAGCCGATCAGCCTGCGCCGGGACAGTATTTATTCCGCCTTCAACACCGCCCTGCCCGTCACCGATCGCCATGGGCTGGCCGGTCGCAACAGCGAGCTGGAAAAGCTGGTCGAGGCGATCGTGGTCCAGCGCAAACATGCCGTGATCTTCGGCACGCGAGGGTCGGGCAAGACCTCCCTCGCCCGCGTGTTCGGCGATCTGGCCGATGAGGCTGGCTGCGTCGCCCTCTATGCCTCCGCCAGTGGCGAAGCGGATTTCGACACGCTGTTCCGTCCGTTCCTGACCGAACTGCCGATGAGCGCGGCGGGTCGCGACCGGGTCGCCAAGATGGCGAACGAGCCCCTGGACGTCTCCCGCCTTTCCGCCCTCCTCGTGGAGGAAGTGCGGGAACGCTCCATCCTGATCCTCGACGAATATGACCGGGTGCAGTCGGAAAGCGCGAAACAGGATGTGGCGACGCTGCTCAAGCTGCTGACCGACATTCATTCGCCCGTGCAGATCGTGCTGGTCGGCATCGCCAGCGACATTGACGGACTGATCGCAGCCCATCCCTCGCTGCGCCGTCACCTCGCTCCGCAGCGGGTCGCGCCCATTCCCAAGCCTGCGCTGGAAAGGCTGCTGCTCAGCTGCGCCGACAATGCGCGCCTGTCCATCGATGCCGAAGCGCTGGACGCGCTGTCCGGCGCCGCCATGGGTTCGCCCTATCATGCGCGGCTGTTCGGCATGTCGGCGGCGCTGATCACCGAGGCCGCCGGGCGGGATCGCCTGACGCTGATGGATGTCGAGGAAGGGCTGGCGTCCTCGCTCGACGACTGGAAGGAAATGAGCGGCGCCACCCATGCGCTGTTCCAGCGGATATTGTGGGAGGCCGGTTCCTCCAAGCGGATGATCGCTCTGGCGGCGGTGGTCGCTTCGCAGATGTCGGCCATTTCCCATGACCGGCTGGTCAGGACCGGTCAGGAAGTGCTGGGCGGCGGGTCGATGATCGAAGGGCAGGCGCGCGACGCCATGGCCCGGCTGCAACCCGCGCTGGTTTCGACGCCGAACGGTGAACTGATGATGTTTGAAGATACGCTGGGGCCGCAATTCCTGCTGTTGATGGCAAAGCAGCCGGCGCCCAGCGCGCCGCCTGCACCGACGCCGGCCGAGGAAATGCGCGCCCTGCTGCGGGGAGTGGACGGGCTATGATGATGAACCCTATCGACCTGCTGACGGCGCTGAAGGCACGTTGGCGGACCGCCGCGATGATCGGCGGCATCCTGTTCCTGGCTATTGCGATCCTCGCCTTCATCCAGCCGCGGCAATATATGGGCACGGCCTCGCTGTTGCTCGACCTTTCGCAAACCGACCCCACCGACACCAATGCCGCGCAGGGCGCCAAGCCGGACACGGATGCCATATTGGGCACCCAGACCGATATCATCCGCAGCGGCAAGGTGATGAACGCCGTCGCCAAGGAAGCGGGCTTTGTCGATGCCCAGCCCACCGATCTGCCGGCCGGAGCGCGGCTGCAAAATGCCGCGGCCATGGTCGGCAAGAACATGATCGTGACCACCGGGCGCCAGAGCAACGTACTCCAGATCCAGTATCTGGACCCCGATCCTCAGGTCGCGGCGAAAGTCGCGAACCTGATCGCCAAGATCTACATGCGCGAGCAGGTGGAACTGCGCGCGTCCCCTGCCCGCGGATCGGCCAAATGGTTCGATGAGCAGACGGAGGAAGTGCGCCGCCGCTACGAGCTGGCACAGAAGAAGCTGTCCGATTTCCAGCGCGCGCACGACATTATCGGCATCAACCGCATGGATCTTGAGGCCGAGAAGCTGAAGAACATGTCGTATCAGCTGACGCAGGCGCAGGCGGAAGCCGCGGCGGCGCGGTCGAAGGCTGGTGCAGGCAGCGTGTCGGACATCGAAGGATCGCTGATCGTCCAGAATTTGCAGCAGCAGGTGGCGGAGCAGTCGGCCAAAGTGTCCGAACTGCAAAAGACGCTTGGTCCCAATCACCCGACCATGGCCGCGGCCACGGCGCAGCTTTCCGAACTTCAGTCGAAGCTGGGGGCAGCGCGGGCAAGCCAGGCAGGCGCTGTCAATGCCAATAGCGTGGCGGCCAACCGCCGGGAAGGCGACCTCAAGTCCAACATGGCGGGCCAGGAGGATCGCATGATCCGCATGTCCGACGTGCAAGACCAGCTGATGGTGCTCCAGCGCGACGTCGATGCGGCGCGGCAGACCTATGACACGGTGCGCCAGCGCTTCAACGAAGCCGTGCTCAAGAGCCAGATCTCGCAACCGAACGCCAGCCCGCTGGACGAGGCGACCGTGCCTCTCCTGCCCGCCAAGCCCAACATCATGCTCTGGCTGATCGGCGGCGTGGCGCTGGGTCTGGTCGGCGGGATCGCGGCCGTGATCCTCATGGAAATCATCCATCCCCGCGTTCGCTCGGCCGCCGGCGTGGCCCGCGCGACCGAAGTGGAAGTCATTACCGAACTGATGCCGGTCCCCGTCCGTGGCGGCTGGTTCTTCAAACAGCAGGAGGCTGCATGAGACTGCGTTCCTCGGCAGGCGCCCCGTCGCAACTGAAGCCCGGCGGCACCGCTGCGCTGCGTCCCCGCGCCCGCGATACACAGAGCTTCGCCCGCCTGGCGGTAGAGCATGGCTTTCTGGCCGAAACCGAAGTGCACAGGGTCGAGGCGCACGCCCGGTCCCAGGGGCTGGCGCTGCATGACGCGGCAGTCGATCTGGGACTGCTCAACACTGATGACGCAGGCATCCTAGCGGCCTTGCAGGGCGGCTTTGCCTTACTGCAGGAAAGCGATGAGCGGGTCGATCCGCTGGTTGTGACCGCTTTCGATCCGGCCAATCCCTATGCCGCCAAGATGCGGACCATCCGCGCCAAGATGCGCGCAGCGGCCAAGGATGCCGATCCGGCATCGCTGCGCATGGCGGTGCTTGCGATCGACGCCGGGGACGAGGCGGCCATCATGGCGGCCAATCTGGCGGTCGTGCTGGCGCAGATGGACGGGCAGACGATGCTGATCGACGTCGACATGGGACGGCCTTCGCTCGACCGGCTGTTCCGGGTCGCCAACAAGGCTGGCCTGGCCGAACAGCTGATGGGGAGCGCAGCGCTGCTTCCCGCAGCCAAGACCGCGATCGAAGGGCTTTGGCTGATGACCGCCGGCCGTGCATCGGGCAGCGCGGCGAGCCTCATCACCCGGGGTCCGCTGGCCGAAACGGCCAATGGCTGGGGCCTGCGCGACACGTCGATGCTGTTCTACCTTGCCGAGCGAAAGGGCGAGCAGACGCCCTGGGGGAGCATACTCGCAGGCTTCGACGCGGTGGTGATCGTGGCACGGCGGGGGGACACCGCCATCGCCGACATGCGCCGGATCATCGACGATCTCGACCGTCACGGCGTGCCGATTGCCGGAACGGTGATTGCATGAGCGCCGAACAAGCGCTGGCGCATCGCCAGCCCCTGCCGTCGCCCGGTCTCGACCGGGATGAGACCACCGCGAATGTGGGCGGGGTTCCCGTCTCCACATTGTCGCTCGACGCCCTGATCGCGAAGATGCTGGTCGAGGCGCCGTTGCGGCGATCGCTGGATCAGACGCCGCTGCTGGTGTTCGACTGCAACGGGCAGGGCCTGTCGATGAATGCGAGCGACCCGCAATTCCGGGCCAATCTGGCGCAGGCCGACCTGATCCATGCCGACGGACAGATCATTGTCGCGGCGTCGCGCTGGTTCGGCGGCCCGGCCATTGCCGACCGGTCCAGCACGACGGACATGTTCATCGACAGTCTGAAACCGGCCGCTGAGGCGGGCGTCCGCTACTATCTGCTGGGTGCCGAGGAGAAGGTGAACGCGCAATGCGCCCGCGACATCGTCGCCATGGCGCCGGGCCTTCAGGTCGCCGGGCGGCGCAACGGATTCTGGAAGCCTGAAGAAGAAGACGCCGTCATCGATGCGATCAACGCGGCCGCGCCCGACGTGCTCTGGGTCGGCACCGGGAAACCGCGTGAGCAGGCCTTTTGCGTGCGCAACCGCGACCGGATCAAGGCGGGATGGATCGTCAGTTGCGGCGGCCTGTTCAACTATATCACCGGCGACTACCCGCGCGCGCCGCTCTGGATGCAGAAATCCGGCTTCGAATGGCTCCACCGCATGGCGACGCGGCCCAAGGAGCTGGCCTGGCGCTACATCACCACCAATCCGCATGCGCTCTGGCTGATCTGGAAGCATCGCAATGGCTGAAGTCCAAGCCGCGGACACCCCTTCCGTGGGAGGCCGCGTCCAGCGCCTTGGCAGCCTGTTCGGCCGCTTTGGCCTTGCCAGCCTGTCGTCGGCGATCGTTTCGGTCAGCCATTTGCTGATCCAGCTTTTTTCGATCCACCATCTGGGGACGGCGGCGATCGGCACGCTGGCCTTCCTGCTGGTGATCATCCAGTTCGGCTACAGCCTGTCCAACGCGCTGGTGTCGACGCCCTACACGATCGCGGTGAACCAGAGCGACGAACCGGATGCGCGAGGGTTTGATTTCTTCTTCCCCGTCAATCTGATGCTGGCGGCCAGCCAGGGGATGATCTGCGCGGGCATCGCCTGGGCGACGGCCTCGCCCCAAGCCGCGCTGCTGTTCGGCCTTGCCGGGACGCTGTCGCTGATCCGCTGGTTCGGGCGGTCCAACGCCTATGCGCATCATGCCCCGGCCCGCGCCGCGCGGTCCGATCTGGCTTATGCAGGGACGATTCTTGCCGGATTGCTGATTGCGATGCGGACGGGCGCGGACATGTCCGCCATCGGCGGAATGCTGGTGGCGGCAAGTCTCGTGGGTCTGCTGCCGTTCGGCCTTGGCTATCTACAGCGGCATGTGGCCATGGCGCCGGGACGCGCCCTTGGCGCCTATCGCCCGGTTTGGAAGGAGCAATCGGCCTGGACGCTGGTCGGCGTGCTGTCGACCGAGGCGACCTCCAACTCGCACAGCTATATCGTCACGCTGCTGGCCGGGCCGACCGCCTTCGCGCCGATCGCGGTAGGGATGCTGTTCTTCCGCCCGGTCAATGTCTGCATCACCGCCCTCACCCAGTTGGAGCGTCCGCGCATGACCCGTGCCGTGGCGCGGGGCGATCATGACGCAGCGATCAGGTCGGAGCGGCTGTTCATGGCCGCACTGGTGACGCTCTGGCTGGGAACCTGCGTTGTGGCGGCGATCGCGCTCTACGCCTTTCCGGGGTTGATCCTGAAGCCGACGCTCGACCATCGGCTGGTCATGATCGCGGTGGGTCTTTGCGCCCTGCTGTCGCTCGTCCAGTGCGTGCAGACGCCGATGAGCGTCATGACGCAGGCGCGCAAGGCCTTCCGCCCGCTGGCCGCGCAGAGCATGAGGAGTTGCGGCGTCGGCATCGCGGCCGTCAGCCTGCTGGTGCTGGGGACGGCCCCGGTCTTTTCCGTTGGCGGCGTCGTGCTGTCGCAGCTCGTCATGATGATCGGCATCTGGCAGCTCGACCGCAAATGGCGGCGCGACCAGCAGGAGGCCATCTGACCATGGCCACCAGCTGGCACCGCAGCGGAATTGCCGCACCCGCATCCCCAAGCAGGCTGCGCGCAGAGGAAGGGAGCCGTCGGCTCGTCTGGATCGCGCAGATCTTCTACTTCATCTTCCTGATGATGGTCTTCATCGGCCAGCAGCCCTTCGCGTCCCGCACCCAGGACGAACTGGTGGCGATGGCGCAGGAAAATGACGGGTCGGACCTGTTCAAACAGGCTCTGTTCATCGGTTTCGCGATCCTGCTGACCGGGGTGCAGATCATCCGCAAACATCCGCTGCGCTACAGATTCAGCTTCTGGCCGCTGGCGATCATGCTGGTCTGGTTCTTCATCACCTGCACATGGGGCGTCGATCCGTTCGTGTCCTTCAAGCGGGCGATGCAGCAGCTGATCGTGATCTACATCACCTTCTGCGCCCTATCCCTGATCGGGCCGCAGCGGCTGTTCGACGCCCTGCGATGGGCGCTCATCACCTCGCTCATCATCTGCTGGATTTCGCTGCCGCTGACCCCGGCCGCCGTCCACCCGGCGACGGAGAGCGACAAGGCGCTGATCGGCGCGTGGCGCGGTTTCTTCTTCCACAAGAATATCGCGGGCGCTGTCATGGCGCTCTGCTTCATCGTCTGCGGCAACAGCTGGATCGACAGGCGCAAATGGTATTATGCGCTGTTCGCGCTCATGGCCTTCGTCTTCGTCATCGGGACCAAGAGCAAGACGTCGCTGGCGCTATGCGTCGGGATGCTGGCGATCAGCAACATCTATCGGGCGCTGAGCGACAACACGCAAAAGCGCGCGATCCTGCTGCTGATGCTGGGGTTCGGCATGGTCGGCTTTCTGGGCCTCTACATCGCCTATCAACCGACCATCGAGCGGCTGTTCGCCGATCCCACCAGCTTCACCGGGCGGGTGTCGATCTGGCGCGTGGCGTTGGATTATCTCGCCGACCATCCTTATCTGGGCGCGGGCTTCGGTGGATTCTGGCAGGTGGGCATCCATTCCCCGGCCCATGACTATCTCAACCAGCAGTTCCAGATGCTGACCGCCCATTCGCATGACGGCTATCTGGAAATCTGGGTGACGACCGGGCCGGTCGGACTAATCATGCTGCTCATCAGCTTTCTGGCGCTGCCCGCTTACTGGTTCCTGACCGGCGCGACCAGGGAGAACCAGTCGCTGATGGTTCCGGCCTTCGCGATCTGGGTGTTCGTCATGTACCAGAATCTGCTGGAAACCAGCTTTTTCGACAAGGATCGCCAGGTCTGGGTGATCTTCCTCGCGGCGGTCGCGACCGCCCACGCAACCTTCAAGGCCAGGCCGCGCCCGATATGGTCCCGGCGGCATCTGCCCCAGGCGGAGAGTGTGAATGGCTAAAATCATCGTCTGCATTGCAACCTGCAACCGGCCCCAGGGGCTGGCTCGGACTCTGGAATCCCTTGGCGCGCAGCAAACGCAGCACAGCCTTGAAATATTGGTGGCCGACAATGACGCTGCCCGGAGGGAAGGCATGGCCGTGGTCGAAAAGCTCGCCACGCGGGGCTATCGCTGGCCGATAGAGGCGCTGCTGGTTCCCGAACGCGGCATACCGCTGGTGCGCAACGCGCTGGTTGCGGCTGCCCTGGCACGGCCGGGAGCTACTCATATCGCCATGCTGGACGACGACGAGGCCGCCTCCCCCGGCTGGATCGACGCGATGGCCGATACGGCGTCGCGGTGGCAGGCCGATGTGGTGGGCGGCGCGGTGCTGCGCGAAATGGACAGCCAGATCGCGTCCTGGGCCGCGCGCCATCCCCTGCTGGCGGCCAAGCAGCGTGGACAATCCGGCCCGGTGGCGCTGGTCGACAGCACGGCAAACGTACTGATGGCCGCGACGGCGCTGCACGCCATGGGTCCACGCCCCTTCGACGATCGCATGGCGCTGACCGGCGGTTCGGACAAGCAGCTTTTCACCCGCATGAAGCGGGCGGGCTTCCGCTTCGCCTGGTCGGAGGAAGCGGTCGTCACCGAACTCATTCCCGCCAGCCGCGTCACCGCCAAATGGCTGCTGATGCGCGGCTATCGCGTCGGCATGACCGATATGATGGTAGAGCGCTTTCACAAGGGGCGTCTGCGCGCCCTTACCAGCGAAGCGCCCCGGATCGCTGCCGGCTTCCTCGTCGGATCGCTGGGCGCAATCGCCACGTTCGACCGGGGGAAGCGGGTCGAGCGGCTTGGCAAGCTCTACCGCGCTGCCGGCAAGGTCGCCGGTCTCGCGGGCATCCATTATGAAGAATATCGAAAGGTGCACGGCGCATGAGCAATGCGGCCCCTCAACCCTTTTTCTCCGTCGTCATTCCGCTCTACAACCGCGCGGAGATCGTCGGCGACACCATCCGCTCCGTCCTTGCGCAGGACTGGCAGGATTTCGAGATCGTGGTGATCGACGACGGTTCCCGCGACAATCCGGGGCCGGTGATCGACGCCATCGGCGATCCCCGCGTGCGCTATATCCGGCAGGACAATGCAGGTGGCGGGGCGGCGCGCAACGCCGGGATCATGGCATCGGACGGCCGCTACATCGCGTTTCTCGATTCCGACGACCTGTTCCTGCCCGGCAAGCTTTCCATCATGGCCAAGGCGCTGGCGGAGGACGACGGCAGCACCGTCCTCTATTCGCGGATGAAGGTCGACCGCGGCGTCGACCGCTATTGGATCAGGCCCGATCGCGGCATTCGCGAGGGCGAGGATGTGGGCGAATATCTGTTCTGCGCCAACCAGTTCATGCAGACCAGCACCATGGTCGTGCCGACCCGCATGGCGCAGGACGTTCTCTTCGACCCTGCGCTGAAAAAGGGACAGGATCTGGACTTCTGCGTCCGGCTTCAGGGCGCGGGCGCCCGTTTCCGCATGATCGACCAGCCGCTGACCGTCTGGCTGGACGCGACGGAAGCGGGGCGCACATCCTATGTGAAGGGCTATGAAACCTCGCTCGACTGGCTCGACCGCTGCGGCCATATGCTGACGCTGCGGGCGCGGCGGGGTTATCGGGCGACGGTGCTGGCCTATCATATGGCGCCGGTCCGGCCCGTGGCGGCGATCAGGGATCTTGCGGTCGGCATGGTCGCGGGCGGCGTGCCCCCGAAGGTGATCGCCCGGCAGGTGCTGCGTTCCTACCTGCCCAAGCCGCTCTACCGCTCGCTGGTCAACGGCTTCGTGCTGCGCTTCGGCAAGGCAGGGACCGCGCATGGCGGAGCCACTTCGTGATGACCGCATGGCAACCTCCGTCCAGTCTGCGGGCAGCCGCCGCCTCGCCGCTGTTTTCCGTCGTGATACCCACCTATCAGCGGCGCGATGCCGTGGTGGCCGCCGTCATGTCCGCGCTGGAACAGACGATCGCCATCATCGAGGTGATCGTCGTCGTCGACGGATCGACCGACGGGACGGAAGTTGCTCTGGGCGCGATCAACGACCCGCGCCTGAAGGTCATCGTGCAGGAAAATCGCGGCGCGGCCGCTGCCCGCAACAAGGGGGTCGATCATGCGCGGGGGCGCTATATCGCCTTCCTCGATTGCGACGACCGTTTCCTGCCGCATCATCTTTCCGACCTGTTGCCGCTGTTGCAGGAAAGCGATGACGTCGTCGCCTATGGGCAGGTGCTGGCCGACCGGGGCGAAGGGCGCAATTTCCTGAAGCCCCCCCGCGCCATCGCCCATGGCGAAACCATGGACCGCTATCTGATGTGCGACCGAGGGTTCATCCAGACCAGCAGCCTGGCGCTCAGCCGATCGCTGGCGGGCAAGGTCCGCTATCGCGAGGATGTGAAGTTCGGCGACGATACCGACTTTGCCATGCGGCTGTCGCTTGCCGGGGCGCGTTTCCTGATGACCGAAAGACCGGGCACGATCTGGGCCGACCGGCACGCCGACGATCGGCTGTCGCATGTTCGCGGCAGCATCGGCAGCCTCATCTGGCTCAGGGACCTGAAGCCCCATATCTCCCCCCGCGCCTTTTCCGCCTATATGGGCTGGCACGCGGCGAAGAGCATCTGGCCGACCAGCCGGCGGCAGGCGATGCGCTATTATCTGGGCGCGGTCTGTCGGGGCGCCTTCGGGCCGCGGCTGGCGGCGACGGTGCTGCTCCAGATCGTCATGCCCGATCCGGTCTACCGGCGCATATCGGACCGCTGGATCGATTTTTCACATATATTTGCCGGAAAGGGACAGCGGCTGTGACTGCCACCATGGAACGGCGGGAATTTCTGGCCGGGGCGCTGGCACTAGGCGCCTGTTCGCCCGTCGTGCCCTCCCATGCCCAGGAAAGCGTCTCGTCCGAGGGATTGGCCGCCCATGCGCGGCGGTCGGGACGCTATTTCGGCGCGGCCATCAAGTCGCGACAGTTGCGGGAAGATCCCGACTTCACCACCGCCGTCGCGCGCGAGTGCGACATGGTGGTTCAGGAATATGAGCTGAAGCGCGGCACGACCGAGCCAAAGCCGGGCAAATATGATTTCAGCGGCGCAGACCAGATCATCGCCTTCGCGCAGGATCACGGCATGCGGGCCCGTGGCCATGCATTGGTCTGGTATGCAGCGCAGCCAAAATGGCTGGAGCCTGCGCTGAAGCTGGCAAACAGAGGCGGGCGGGAGAAGCTGATGACCAGCTATATCGACACCGCCATGGACCGTTATGCGGGCAGGATCGCCGAATGGGACGTCGTCAACGAAGCGCTGGAACCCAATGACGGCCGCGCCGACGGCATGCGCCAGAACAGCATGTGGATGCAGGCGCTGGGCGAGGATTATATCGACATCGCCTTTCATCGCGCACGCAACGCCGATCCCCGCGCCACGCTGTTCCTGACGGATTTCGGCCTGGAGCATGACTCCCCGCGCTGCGAGCGGCGGCGGACGGCCATGCTGAAACTGCTCGACCGGCTGAAGGCGCGGGACGTGCCGATCGACGCGATCGGCATACAAGGGCATCTGAAGCCGTTCAGGGAAGGTTTCAACCAGGCCGTCTTCGCCCGCTTTCTCGATCAGCTGCGCGGCTATGGCCTGACCTTTTCAGTGACGGAATTCGACGTCGCCGATCGCGGCGGGCCACCCAATCCCGACAAGCGCGACCAGCAGATCGCCTCCGTCGCCAAGGCCTTTCTGGATGTGGCGCTGGACAATCCGGCGATGCGGTCGATCCTCTGCTGGGGTCTTTCCGACCGATATAGCTGGCTGTCCAACTTCCCGGATTATAAATGGCCCGACGGACAGCTTTCCCGCGGCCTGCCGCTGGACGGCGATATGCGCCGCAAACCGCTATGGGACGCGATCGCCTCCGCCTTCGATGCCGCCCCCGCGATCGGCAGGAGGCGCGCATGAGAATCTCGTCCCTCACCGGCCTTCGCGGCGTGGCGGCGGTGTCGGTGCTGCTGTACCACATACCGCACAACCCGGCTTTCGAAGCCTTTCGCATCCCCCTCTTTTCGCGCGCCTATCTGGCCGTCGACCTGTTCTTCATCCTCAGCGGTTTCGTCATTTCCTTCGGCTATCACGACCGGGTGGTGAACCATCTGGGGCGGGCGAGCTACATCGACTTCCTCGTGAACCGCATGGCGCGGGTCTGGCCGCTCCATCTGATCGTGACGCTGGTGTTCATGGGCCGGATATTGCTCAACGTGTCGGGCAGTCAGGCGATCGATCTCAACGCGCCCAATATCTTCACCAATCTGCTGATGGTGCAGAGCTGGGGCTGGGGCACGGAGCCGATTGCGGGCAACAGCTGGTCGGTGAGTACGGAAGTAGCGGCCTATCTCATCTACCCCCTGATCGCGATCATCGCCTTTTCGCGCGCCGCCTGGGTGCAGGGCGCGGTCTGCGTCGGGATATTGGCGCTGGTGGCATCGTCAGGCCTGGGATCCAGCGGGCCGCTGGACGTCAACGACAGCGACACGGTGCTGACGCTGCTGCGCTGTCTCGCCGGCTTCTCGCTGGGCGTGCTGACCTATCGCTGCGCGGAAAAGGACTGGTGCAAACGGCTGGTCGACCGGCAAGGCGGCTTCGCCATGGTTTGCGGCCTGATCGCACTGGCGCTGATGCTGCCGGGGAAGGCCGATGTGCTGGTCGTCTGCCTGATGCCCGCGCTGGTTCTCAGCTGCTATTATAACGGCGCGGCGGCGCGGGCGGTGATGGCCAATCCGGTGAGCTTTCACCTCGGTCTCATCAGCTATTCCATCTATCTCTGGCACCCGCTGGTGCGCGACGTCTTCGCGCGCGGCATGGGGGTCGCGCACAAACATGGCATCACCAGCTTCGACGGTCTGTTCATCGCAGCCATGCTGGTCGCGACATGGCTGCTCTGCTGGGCGAGCTATGCGCTGGTGGAAGTGCGCGGGCATCAGTTCATCAAGTGGCTCCAGCGCGGCGGCAAGCCGCGCAAGCCGGCCGTCAAGGCCACCGCCTGATGGCTGCGATCTGGATCGCCATTCCCACATTCCGGCGACCCCGGCAGCTTGCGCACCTGCTGGAGACGCTGCGCGCCATGGTGGACCGCCATGACGTGATGGTGCTGGTCGCCGACAATGATCCGGTCGGACAGGAAGGCGCCGCGACGGTGCGCCGGTTGCAGGCGGAGGGCTATCCCCTGCCCCTGACGCTGCTGACGGTCAGTCAGCCGGGCCTTTGCGCCGTGCGCAACGCGATCAGCGATGCCGCGCTGGCAGATCCGGAGATGCGCTTTCTGGCCATGATCGACGATGACGAGTGGCCGCAGCCGGGCTGGCTGGACGCGCTGCTCATCTGTCAGGCGCAGGTGGGCGCCGATGTCGTCGCGGGTCCGGTCGACAGCTGCTTCGTCGGAAAGGCGCCGCGCTGGGCCAAGGAAAGTCTGGTCTTTCGTCCGGAGGAGCGGCCCTGGGGCGCCACCGGCCTGCTTTGGGCCAGCAACAATCTGCTGATCGCGCGCCGCGCCTTTGCCCTGATCGGCGATCCGTGGTTCGATCCCCGGTTCAACCGCAGCGGCGGGGAGGATCTGGATTTTCTCAGCCGCCTTTACGATGCAGGCGCGCGCTTTGGCTGGTCGCCGGATGCGCGGGTCAGCGAATGGGTGCCGGCGGAGCGGGCGCGTCTGTCATGGGTATTGCGCCGCATGTGGCGGATCGGCTGCACCGAAACGATGGCGCGGCGAAAGCAATTGCCGGGCAGGGCCGGAACGGCGAAGCTGCTGGTCCGCTCCCTTGCCATATTGGGTCTTCGCACCGCCGGTCTGGCAGCGCTGATGCTGCCGGGCGCGCGCCGCGTCGACATTGCCGGGCAGTGGATCAAAAGCTGGGGGCGCCTCTATGCCCTCGCAGGAGGCGCCCAAAGTTCTTATGGCGCGTTGTAGATCTTGAAGCTCTTGATGACCATGTCGCCAGAGCCGTCATCATAGGCGCCGCTGGTCTTCACCGCCACGTCCATGATCGGATAGAAGCGGAAGCCCTTGAACGGATTGACCGATTGATAGGTTTCCTTCCCGTCCACGAACCAGGTGATGTAATCGCGCTGGATGTCCACGGCGAAGCGATGGAAATCCTGCGAAAAGCCGGAAAGGCCGTAGGCCTGCTCGGCCTGGATGGTCACGCCGCGCTGGCCATAGCGGGTGCTGTTGGCGCCGACATGGATCGTATGGGCGATGTGGCGGTCGAAATCCCAATAGCTCTGATAGCCGAAGCCCTCGTAAATATCGATTTCCGGAGGCCAGCCACTGGTCGACACCAGCCAGAAGGCCGGCCATGACCCGCGCCGGTTGGGCATGCGGGCCTCCCATTCATATTGGCCATAGCCGATCTGGGTGGCCA
>NZ_JBHIWJ010000018.1:0-207 GCF_041987595.1 Sphingobium sp.
GAGACGGGCTGCAATAGTCATCCAATTTCCTCCACATGGGCTGGTTCTTCGAGGCGCTGGAGAATCCACGGCAGCGCATCGTCCCAGCGATCAATCCGCGAATGGGCATGGCCTGCCTTGTGCGCGCAATCAATGGCGTGCGCGATCATCGGTTCGCCGCACATGTGCAGCCGCGTGACCTGGGGTGCGGTTTCGGCGACCGAGGCG
>NZ_JBHIWJ010000018.1:217-59941 GCF_041987595.1 Sphingobium sp.
TCGAGGGCGCATGTTCGGCGATGATCTTCTGCAAGGCCGGGCCTTTGGGCCCCTGATTGGTATAGACCTCGGCATGGATGCCGATGGCTGCGAGTTGGGCGGCGCGCTTGTCGCGCCGTTCATCGATCAGATTGGTAAGGATCACCACATCGGCCACTTCGGCAAGCGTGTTGATCGCCTCGACCGCCCCCTTGATGGGTTGCTGTCTGTCCATTTCGGTATCGAAGAACCGCCCCAGCATCCGCCAGATATCGACCGGTTGCAGCAATTCGCCGCTGGTCTGCCAGCGCAGGGCTTCGGCAAAATTGTGCCCTTTAAGGTGGAAATTGACCCCTTGGCTCGTCTCGAGCCATTCCTTGAAGTGCACGACCATGTGCAGCAGCACTTCATCGCAATCGGTGATGATCAGCGGACGGCTCATCCGTGCAGTGCCTCCTTCGCGGCGATCAGGGCCTGGGGCGTGCTGTCGATCGCTTCGGCGCAGGCGACAAGATCGGGTTCATATTCGGCCAGAAAGCCCAGCACCGCACCCAGTATCGCCGGATCGCCCACCCCGGCCCGCAGCGTTTGGGCGTCCAGCCCGGTCAGCGCCAGCAGCCGGTCGGCGCGACGGTCATCGGCCAGCGTCCAGGCCAGCGCCATCAGCGCCAGCACGGATGGTTCTTGGTCCGCGCTTGGGCTATGTTGCTTGCCATGGTTAATCTCGGGGCGCATGGTTGATCTCAGCTGGGGGCGGCTTTAGGGGGCGCGCTTTCCATTTACGCATTTTTTCAGACGCGGGTGACTGGTGGCAAAGCGCGTGCTCGTTGTCGAGGACAACGAACTCAATCTCAAACTTTTTTGCGACCTGCTGCGCGCGCACGGGCATGAGGTGCTGCCTTTGCGCGACGGGCGCGACCTGCTGCACCAGGCCCGAGAGTTCCACCCTGATCTGGTGATCACGGACATCCATCTGCCGCATATCAGCGGTCTGGACCTCATCGTTTCTCTGAAGCGCGACGCGCAATTGTCATCGGTGCCGGTCATGGCCGTCACCGCCTATGCGGGCCAGGGCGATGAGGAGCGGATCAGAGGGGCAGGGGCGCAGGCCTATGTGTCCAAGCCGATTTCGGTGCTCCGCTTCGTCGAACAGGTGAACGGCCTGTTGTGACAAAGGCCTTATGCAAAGGGCCTTATGTAACAGGGCTGTAATTCCCCTTTCACCGGACTGTCCCGCTTGTGCAGCATGGGCGTCATTCATCCCTGTCATGCCCCCGCCGCAAGGGCGCGGTGTTCCGCCGACAGCCCGATCCGCAAACAGGGGTATCATCCATGTCTCATCTGACTGACGAGGCGCGCGCGCCGTTTCGCGATGCGCAGCCCAAAATCGCTCTGGGCGAAGACAGCCTCGAGGCCATCGTCGCAGCCAATCCGGCGCGCCGCACAATTCTGAAAAACGGCCTGATGGGCCTGTCCATGCTGCCCATGCTGGGCGCGCTCGCGGCCTGCGGCGACGATGATTCCGCCTCGCCCACGCCGACCCCCAGCCCGACGCCGACCCCCACTCCGTCGGTCAGCTACGCCATCAGCTTCGCCTCGGTCGCGATCAACAGCAACGACACCGTCACCGTCCCCGCCGGCTACACCGTCGACGTGCTGCTGAAGGCAGGCGATTCGGTTGAAGTCGGTACGGCCTACGCGCCAGGCAGCTTCCCCGGCAGTGCGACCCAGACCAATCTCTGGGCCGGCGGCAACCATGACGGCATGGAATTTTTCGAGCTGTCGGGGGTCAACGCCAATGATGGCGGCCTGCTGGCGATCAACCATGAACTGCCCGACTATAACATCCTCTTCGCCAGCGGCAGCTACAACGCCGCGACGGCAACGGCCGACCAGAAGGCCATGGCTCTGTCCGCCGTCGGCGTGTCGGTCGTCGAAATCGCCAAGGGTGCGGACGGCAAGTTTACGGTCAAGGCCGGGTCGCGGTTCAACAAGCGCTACAGCGGCAACACCGATTATCGCGTCGGCGGTCCGGCTGCGGGTCTGTTGCCGTCGACGATTCGCGGTACGCTCAACAATTGCTCCTCGGGCCGGACCCCATGGGGCACTTATTTGACCTGCGAGGAAACGACCAACAATTATCTCGATCCGACGCAGCCGAATAACGCCTACGGCTGGGTGGTCGAGATCGACCCCTATCAGGAACTGGCCGCGCCGACCAAACGCACCGCCATGGGCCGCTTCTCCCACGAAAATGTGGCCTATCTCAATGACAGCAACAACCGGGTCGCCTTCTACATGGGTGACGATTCGACGCCGGGCTGCATCTACAAGTTCGTTCCCGACCGCGCCTATTCCACCAGCAATCGCGCAGCCAACACCGATCTTCTCGACTATGGCACGCTTTACGTCGCGCGCTTCAACGCTGACGGCACGGGGGAATGGCGGGCGTTGGTGCAGGGGCAAAACGGTCTTGTCGCCGGTGCTTCGGATCCGGGCAATGTCAGCCAGTCGGCCACTGCGCCCGCTCCCACCACGGTCAACTTCAATTCGACGGCCGATGTGCTGATCAACACCCAGTCGGCAGCGCGCGTCGCGGGCGGCACGCTGATGGATCGCCCGGAATGGATCACGGTCGCGCCCAACAGGCAGGCCATTTTCGTGACGCTGACCAATAACGGCAGCCGCAGGGTCACCGATGCGCCCAATCCGCGCGTCACGAACCTGCACGGCCACATCCTGAAGTTCCGCGAAAATGGCGATTCGCCGCTCGCGACCAGCTTTACCTGGGAATTGTTCCTGCTGGCGGGCAATCCCGGCCTTGCCGAAGCGAATCTCAAGGGAAATATCAACGGCGATTATTTCTCCAGCCCCGATGGCCTGCGCATGGATCCCCAGGGCCGCTTATGGATCCAAACCGACCATAATCTGACCGGAAATGCGGGCACGCTGAACGGCACGGCGGTCAATATGACCCAGGCCTTCGGCAACAACAGCATGTATCATGTCGACCAGACGACCAAGCTGTCGAAGCGTTTTCTGGTTGGTCCTGCCGGCTGCGAGATTACCGGCATCGCCTATACGCCGGACCTCAAAAACTTCTTCATCAACATCCAGCATCCAACCGGCAACTGGCCCGTATCGGGTCAGCAGCCGCGATCCTCGACCATCGTGGTGCGCCGCACGGATGGCCAGCCGGTCGGCAACTGAACGGCCTTCATGTGGCCGGTTCTGGGCACTTCCCGACGCCCCCTCCCGCACATGGGACGGGGGCGCCACCCAAAACCGCCATCCCGGACTCCATCAAGCCGACAAGGAAAGACCCGTTCCCCAAAGGGGACGGGCCTCTTCGTTCGGGCGAAAGCCACGAACCGCAAATGCCTTCAGGCGGCCGAGGCCGCCATCAGATCACTTGATCTTGGCTTCCTTGAACTCGACATGCTTGCGCACGACGGGATCATATTTCCGGAAGCTCAGCTTCTCGGTCTTGGTGCGCGGGTTCTTCTTGGTCACATAGAAGAAGCCGGTGTCAGCTGAGCTGACGAGGCGAATCTTGACGGTTGCTGGCTTGGCCATGGCCTTAGTCCCTGGTCGTGAATATCGTAAAAAGAAAAGCGGCCCCCAATCTCATCGAGGAAGGGACCGCCCCGTTTCAGCGGTGCCCCTTGGGGCAGATTCGGATTGATGTCAAGGCTCGTGGCGGAAATCCATGGTTCATGCTACACTTTACGCGGCCTTAACCGCCTGCGTGCATGATCGGAGTCGGAGCCACAAGACGGGGGGAGTCTTCTCCATGAGGCATGATCCTATACTGGCCATTCTTGCCGATCTGCTGCGCCGGGTCGATGGACTCGCGGGGGAGCGAGGGCATGTGTCCGTGCCCCGGTTGCGCGACGAAATCGATCAGATCAGGCATATCGCGCGGGCCTTCCACATCGATACGGTGGAGTGCCTGGCGGGGACGCTGCAATCGGCGCTGTCGCTGCAGGGGGCGGGGCCGGTGGTCCTCTCCTATCTCGACCTGATGCGCGACGCGATCGCGGCGGAAATGCCCGAGGCCGATATCATTCCGATGCCGATGGCCGCCAAACCGGCGGTATATGGCCCGCATCTTTCCGCCTGAACGACCTGACGGCGCCGATGGATGCTTTGCTGATCGGGCTGCTTGGTTGCCTGTTGGGGGAGATGGGGGACAAGGGGCAATGGCTCCTGCTGGCGCTGTCCACCCGGTTTCAGCGGACCGGCGCTCTGATAGCGGGCATCGCCTTCGCCGCCGCCGCCAACGCTGCGTTGGGTGCCGTGGCAGGCGGCTTTCTGGCGCCGATGCTGGGAAGCGACGCCCGGCTCCTGTTTCTCGCGCTGGCGCTTCTGTTCCTTGCAGGCGGCATGGCCTGGCCGGTCAAGCGGCCCGATCCGCTCGCCAACTGGCGCATCGGCCCCTTCCTCACCGCGGCGCTGGGCCTTTTCATCCTGGGCTTCGGCGATGGAGCCCAATTTCTGATCCTGGGCGTCGCCGCCAGAACCGCTGATCCGGTCCTTGCCGCTACAGGGGGCGCCATCGGCATGTTCGCCGCATGGCTGCCCGTGATCCTGCTGCGCGAACAGCTTTTCAGGGTCCTGCCGCTGCGCGCGATTCGTCTCGCAGGCGCGCTGCTGTTCCTTCTGGGGGCGATGGGAGCAGCCATTTCGGCGCTGCATCTTACCTGATCGACGCCCTTCATCAGACTGAACGACAATTTCGACGCGAAATTCGCGGCTTGTCATGGCACCTTATTGATGATGGATCATTCTATATGCGAAACATATCCCCAGACAGGAGCAAAGCATGACAGCCCCCGACCTCAAAACTCCCACGGACCTGCGTAGCAACGCCACCAAATCGGTCGCACAGGCGCTGAACGGCATTCTGGCGGACAGCTATGCGCTTTATTTCAAGACGAAGAATTTCCACTGGCACGTCTCGGGTCCGCATTTTCGCGACTATCATCTGATGTTCGACGACCAGGCGACGCAGATTTTGGCGACGACGGACCTGATCGCCGAACGGGTGCGCAAGACGGGGAATACGACGCTGCGCTCGATCGGCGACATTTCGCGCCACCAGACGGTGACCGACAATGACGCTGATTATGTCAGCCCCGGCGACATGCTGAACGAATTGCGCGAAGATAATCTGAAGCTGGTCGAGGCTCTGCGCGCCGCCAAGGCGGCCGCCACCGAAGCGGGCGACAATGCGACGGAAGGCATTATCGACGACTGGACCGATCAGGCCGAGGAACGCGCCTGGTTCCTCTTCGAAGCCGGCCGCAACGCCTGACAGGATCAAAGCCCTCCGGCCGAAACTGGAGGGCTTTTTCTTTGCCGGCATCCGTTCCGTCCAGGCGAAGACGAGAAACGGTGCGCCTATTCCTCGATGATCGGGTCGATCGCCAGAATCGTCAGGGCCCCCGGCTTGCCACCGAAGTCGACGGCCTCGCCCTCTTCGGCATCCATCATCGCGCGGGCGATCGGTGCGGAAAAGGCGATGCGCCCTTCGGTCGGGTTCGCTTCATCATCGCCCACGATCGAAATCTGCTTCTCCTTGCCATTCAGCCGATAGGTCACGCGGCTGCCAAAGGCGACCGCCTCCCCATCCGGCACCGGCCGGACTTCCGCGGTCGCCAGACGGGTGCGCCAATAGCGCAGTTCGCGCTTGTGCTTCTTGGCGTCCTCCTCTGCCATGGCTTCGGTCTCGACCGCTTCCAGTGCGTCCACCTTCCCCCGCGTCAATCGCAGGCCCCGCGCCGTCACCCAGTTGGGACCGGACGGCAACGGAATTTCGAAAGTGGGTTCCAGATGCTCCTCGTCACTCTCGCGACGAAAGGCGACACTCATTGCACTCTCCTGCACAAAACGCCCGCTGGCGCTTGAACGAGGTCGAGATTGCCGATCTTCTTTTCAAGGGAAGGTCCGGGTTTCGCCATCGCCGAAGCCCGAACGAGCAGGGCTTCTAGGACATGCGGGGTTTCAGCTCAGGGTGGAGCGAAAATAGTGGATTTCGAGAACCTCGAAGCGAGTCACGGGCCTCGCTTCGATGCAGCGACCTAAAGGGTCGGGAGCACCGGAAGCGCAGAAAGCCGCGATTTGCAGCCCGCCATGAGGTGAAATCCCGCATGTCCTTAATCTTCGTCGAACAGCCCGGCGAGCTGCTCCACCATGGTCCCGCCGAGCTGTTCGGCATCCATGATGGTCACCGCGCGCCGATAATAGCGCGTCACGTCATGCCCGATACCGATGGCAACGAGTTGCACGGGCGAGCGGTTCTCGATCCATTCGATCACCTGCCGCAAATGCCGCTCCAGATAGGTGCCGCTGTTCACCGACAGGGTGGAATCGTCGACGGGCGCGCCGTCGGAAATCACCATGAGGATGCGGCGCTCCTCGTGGCGGGCGATCAGCCGGTTATGCGCCCAGAGCAGCGCTTCGCCGTCGATATTTTCCTTGAGCAGCCCTTCGCGCATCATAAGGCCCAGATTCTTGCGCGCCCGGCGCCACGGTTCGTCGGCCTTCTTGTAGACGATGTGCCGCAGGTCATTGAGCCGCCCCGGCATCGGGGGACGGCCGGCCGCCAGCCAGTCCTCACGGCTCTGCCCGCCCTTCCACGCGCGGGTGGTAAAACCGAGAATTTCGGTCTTGACCCCACACCGCTCCAGCGTGCGCGCCATGATGTCGGCGCTGATCGCCGCGATGGAGATCGGCCGCCCGCGCATCGAACCCGAATTGTCGATCAGCAGCGTTACGACGGTGTCGCGGAATTCGGTATCCCGCTCGATCTTGTAGGACAGCGAGCGTGTGGGATCGATCACGATCCGAGCCAGCCGCGCCGCGTCGAGCAGCCCTTCTTCCTGATCGAAGTCCCACGACCGCGACTGCTGCGCCATCAGCCGCCGCTGCAATCGGTTGGCGAGTTTCGTCACGGCGCCCTGCAAGCTGACCAGCTGCTGGTCGAGAAAGCCGCGCAGCCGCAGCAACTCATCCTCGTCGCACAGATCCTCGGCGGTCACGACCTCGTCATGCAGCAGGGTATAGGCCTTGTAGTCGAAGCCGGGCGGCAGGTCCGACATCGGCCGGTTCGGGCGGACCGGCATCATGCCTTCCTCGCCCATGTCGTCCGCGCCTTCCTCGCTGTCGGCGTCGAACTCGTCGCTATACTCGGTCTCGCCTTCTTCGGTATCGCCGCCCTGATCCTCGGCGCGGGCCTCGGCAAAAGCGTCGCTGTCGCCGGCCTGATCCTCGCCGCTGTCGCCCTCTTCCTGCTGCTGTTCCTCGTCCTCGCCCTCTTCCTGCGGCTCGGAATCGTCGGTTTCCGGTGGCGTGTCGGCGTCGATCAGCTGGAGATGCTCCAGCATGGCAGAGGTCAGCTTCTGAAAAGCGCGCTGGTCGTCGATCGCCATGGACAGGGCATCGAGATCGGCCCCGGCCTTGTCCTCGATCCACTGGTCGACCATCGCCAGACCCGGCAGCACATCCTTTGGCGCGGCCTGTCCGGTCAGCCGCTCGCGCACCTTGAGCGCCAGCGCCGTGGACAGGGGCACTTCGTCCGCCGAACGTGCCCGGCGGATCGGATCGGACTTCAGCCGCAGGTCCAGCGCGTGGTTGAGGTTCGCACGAACACCCTCCATCGCCCGCGAACCGATCGCTTCGACCCGCGCCTGCTCGACCGCGTCATAGACCGCCCGCGCCACCGCATCGGACGGCGCGGCGGCCCCATGGACCTTCGCATTATGATGCCGCAGCTTCAGCGCATTGGCATCGGCAAAGCCGCGCGCCAGCGCCACCTGTTCGGCGGGCAGGTTGCGGCCGGGCGTCGGCACCTTGATCGCCTTGCCGACCATATGCGGCGTGTCGGCGGTGAAGCTGACCTCCACCTCCGCATCGCGCGCGATCGACCGCGATGCGCCGGACAGCACATCCTTGAAGGCGTCGAGGGGCGAACGTTCGGTCATCAGTTCAGCAGCATCCCGCGCATGGCGTTCCGGGCCGCCGAGTCCACGCCCAGCGTCTCCAGATAGCCATCGACCCCGCCATGGCGCTCGTCCAGCGTGGCGAACAGGCTATCGAGATAGGCGGCATCCGCCACCAGCAGGGGCTTCAGCGTCTCGGCCCTGGAGGACCGCATCCGCGCCACCAGCGTATTGCGCTGTGCCAACAGCCAATCCCAATCGGCATGGTCGTTGGTCAGCAGATAATCCTCGACGATCGTGGTGCGAGGCACGCCGAGCGACGCCAGCACCAGAGCTGCGCCGACGCCGGTGCGGTCCTTGCCCGCCGAACAGTTGATCAGCAGCGGCACCCGTCCCTCGACGATCCGGGCGAACATGGCGCGGTAGGATTCGGCATGATCGACGGGAATTTCGCGATAGAGCGCGACCATGGTCCGACGCATATCTTCCGCCGTTGCGTCGTCGCTTTTCAGCATCTCGCCCAGCAGGCCGCTGCTTTCGCTATAGTCGCGGCAGAAATAATCCACATCCGCGCCATGCCAGCGCGTCGGTTCGGCGGTGCGCTCATTGCCCCGGCGAAAATCGCAGATCGCCCGGATGCCCAGCGCGCGCAGCTGCGCCGCATCGCCGTCGGTCAGCAGCGCCATCGTCCCCGACCGATACAGCATGCCGCGCTTCACGCAACGCCCGTCGGCGGTCGCATAGCCGCCGAAATCGCGCAGGTTGAAGGCGCTGCCCAGCGGCAGCCCGGCATGTCCGGTGAGGGCGATCGTCTCGCTCACGGCCGCTCGCCCTCACCCACATAGGGCACGGCGATCGTTTCGATCTGCGTTTCGACTTCGCTCATCAGCTTGTGGACCGGGCATTTGGCGGCGACGGCGATCAGCTTGTCATGCTGCTCCTCGCTCAGCGGACCACTCAGGGCGATGCGCGTGGTCAGGCGGTAGATGCCCTTGCGCTCCTCGCTATTGTCGCGAATCACGCCGACATGGATGCCCTCGAGCGGAATGCCGTTGCGCTGGGCATACCAGAGCATGGTCATCGCCTTGCACGCGCCCAGTGCCGAATCATACAGGTCGTGCGGGTCCGGCCCGGCATCATGGCCGTCCGGCGCCGACATGTCGGCGATCAGCTCATGACCGCGAATGTTGATCCGATGGGCGGAACCGCCCGCCGGATCGATCCGTTCGACGACGATCATGTCACGCTACCCGATGGGCGACGCTTTCGGGCAGGTCCTTGCCGAACACGCGCTGATAATATTCGGCCACCAGCGCCCGCTCCGCCTCATCGCATTTGTTGAGGAAGGACAGGCGGAAGGCAAAGCCGATATTCTTGAAGATGAGCGCATTCTGCGCCCAGCTGATCACGGTGCGAGGCGACATCACGGTTGAGATATCGCCGTTGATGAAGCCCTGACGGGTCAGTTCCGCCACCTTGATCATGTTCTCGACCTCCTTGCGGCCGCCTTCATGATCATATTCGCCCGACTTGGCCAGAACCACCTGCGCCTCGGTCGCGGCGGGCAGATAGTTAAGCGCCACCACCAGATTCCAGCGGTCCATCTGCCCCTGGTTGATCTGCTGGGTGCCGTGATAAAGGCCGGTCGTATCGCCCAGACCCACGGTATTGGCGGTCGCGAACAGGCGGAACCAGGGGTTCGGCCGGATCACCCGATTCTGGTCAAGCAGCGTCATTTTGCCGTCGGTTTCCAGCACGCGCTGGATCACGAACATCACGTCCGGACGGCCCGCATCATATTCGTCGAACACCAGAGCGACCGGCCGCTGCAACGCCCAGGGAAGCAGGCCCTCGCGGAATTCCGTCACCTGCTGCCCGTCTTTCAGGACAATGGCGTCGCGGCCGACCAGATCGATACGGCTGATATGCGCGTCGAGGTTGATGCGGATGCACGGCCAGCGCAGACGGGCGGCGACCTGCTCGATATGGCTCGACTTGCCGGTGCCGTGATAGCCCTGCACCATCACGCGGCGATTATAGGCAAAGCCCGCCAGGATCGCGAGGGTCGTGTCCGGATCGAACACATAAGCGGGGTCAAGGTCGGGCACCCGTTCGTCTGCCTCCGAAAAGGCCGGGATCTTCATGTCGACATCGACGCCGAATACCTCCCGCGCGTCCACTTCGCGGTCGGGCGCGGCCAACAGCGTTTCTGCGCGGGTATCGGGCTGGACGTTGGGGATGTCGGTCATCTTATTGTCTCTTGTCAGCAGTCGTGTCGGCACTGCCCTAACCATGCGGGACGGGCATGTCGATAGATTGGGGTCTTATGCCGCCGGGATCAAGCAGCCCATTCGGCCAAACTGGCCTCCTGTCCGATGAGCGCCAGCCCATGGGCGATGGAGGTCAGCTCGCCGCCGGTCGCGATATGCTCCGCGCCGAAGCGCCGCTGGAAGATCGCCCGGATCGCCGGGATCAGCGAGGTGCCTCCGGTCAGGAACACCCGATCGATGCCCTCGGGGCCGACGCCGGCCTTGGCGAGCGCCCTGTCCACCGTCGCCTCGATCTGGGCGATGTCGGGCGCGATCCAGCGCTCGAAATCGGCCCGCGTCACTTCCGCCTCGATCGAAAGGCCGCCGCCCTCGAAGCGGAAGGGCGCACTCTCCGCCTCGGACAAGCGCCGCTTCATAGACCCCACCGCATCATAAAGCGGATAGCCCAGTTCCTTCTCGATCACCGTTATCATGCGGCCGATGGCGTCCGGGTCATTCGCCGCCTTTTGCAGCCGCGCCAGCTCCTCCATCGTCCGCCGGTTGCGCATCAGCGCCAGCCGCGACCAGTCGGCAAAGTCGGCGAAATAGCTGCGCGGAATCTCCAGCTCCTTGCCGAAGCTCTGATAGGTCCCGCCCTTGCCCAGCATCGGCAGCACCAGATGATCGATGATCCGATAGTCGAACCGATCGCCTGCGAGGCCAATGCCCGCCGATCCCAAGGGCACGCAGCGCCGCGCGGCGCCGGGCGCCTCGACCCGCACGACGGAAAAGTCGCTGGTGCCGCCGCCAAAGTCCGCGACGAGGATCGTTGCCGCCTCTGTCAGGCGGCTGGCATAGCTGAACGCCGCGCCCAAAGGCTCGTAAACATAGTGAATCTCGGTGCCGAAGCCGGCAAACATGGCGTCATAGCGTCGCCGGGCCAGCGCCTCATCAGGCCGCGACCCGGCATATTCCACCGGCCGCCCGACCACGATCCGCTCCGGTCGCTTGTCCAGTATTCCGCCCGCATGACCGACCATCCGCCCCAGAAACATCTGCCCCAGCTCCTCGAAGCGAAAGCGCTTCTCGAACACGCCGGCGCTTTCGAAGATCGGACTGGCGGCGACGGACTTGAACGATTGCAGGAAGCGGCTGTCTTCGGGAAATTCCAGATATTCCGCGATGGCCCAGGGACCGGCCTCGTGCGCCATGCCGCCCTTCACCGCACTGTCATGCCAGAAGCAGAGCGCCGATCGGAACACCGCGCCGTTCGCCTGCGCGCCGGAAAATTCCACGAGATCCGACCCGCTGCCGTCGGCGAGCGCCGCCACGCTGTTGGTCGTGCCGAAATCGAGGCCCAGGGCGCGGGGCGGGGTGGTCATAAGGATCTCCGGGGGAAGAGGGGCCGGCGCCTATGGCAGCGCGGCGCGGTAATCACAACCCTGCGCGGGAACGTCAAAACCGCGCTAAGCGAAAACCGGCGCCTTTCTTAGCAACTGATAGGCCTCGATTACGCCTTGCAACGCGGCTTCATGCGTCCGGTCCCCGCCATTATGGTCGGGATGATAGCGCCGCAGCAGTTCGGTATAACGCTGTCTCAGCGCCTTGCGGTCGGCATCGATCGGCAGCCCCATCACGGACAGAGCCTTACGCTCCTCACCCGAAACGAATTTTCCGTCCTGCCGCATCTGCCCATTCTGATTTACGGCGTCGGCCCGCGCCTTGGCTACCCGATCCCGGAACTTCGCGCCGATGGCGTCGAGCGGGTCCTGAAAGTCCGACCATTTAGGCGGCGGGCTGGCGGCGTTGGAGGAAAAGGCCCGCGTCTCCCGCTCCCATCCAGCATAGGGACGCTGGGCGGCGGCGATTTCTTCCGGACTCATGCCGGTGAAGAAATTATAGCCCTGATTGAAGGCGCGGACATGATCGAGGCATAGCCAGCGCCAGCGCGGGCCTTCCTGATGGGAACCATGCCCGTCGAGCGGCGGTGCGCGAAACTCGCCCGGCTCCTCGCAGCCGGGGACCGCGCAGGGGCGGTCGCTTTCCACGCGGCCATGGAAACGGTTGAAACGCCGGGTCGAGAAGGGATCGCTGGCCAAGATTGTCCTGATGCAACTACGGGCAAAGGGCCTATATAGGCGCCATGACTGATGTTGCAAAAGGCCCCGTTGCCACCGAAATCGAAGCCCGGCTGCGCGCCGCCCTTGCTCCCGCACAACTCGCCGTGACCGACGACAGCGAGATGCATCGCGGCCATGCGGGCCATGACGGATCGGGCGAAAGCCATTTCACGGTAGAGATCGTCTCGGATCGGTTCACCGGCCAGAGCCGGGTCGCCCGCCAGCGTCTGGTGAATGCCGCGCTTGCCGACCTGCTGCCCGAAAAGGTCCATGCCCTCGCCATCAAGGCGCGCGCGCCGGGCGAGGCATGAGACCGTAAACGCCGCCATGCGTTGACCCGCCGTCGCCAAGGAGGAACAGCGCATGGCCTATGATTTCTGGTATTGGTCCACCATTCCCGGACGGGGCGAATTCGTCCGGCTGACACTGGAAGCATGCGGCATCGCCTATCGGGACCGCGCCCGCATCGACGGCGACGAAGCGCTGATGGCCGACATGGAGCGCCACGATGCCGGTCCCGCCTTCGCTCCGCCCTATCTGGTCACCGACGGCCGGACCGTGGCGCAGACCGCGAACATCCTCTTCTATCTTGCCGAACGCCATGAATGCGGCCCCACCGGCATGAAGGCCCGCTATTGGCTCGCGCAGGTGCAACTCACCATCATGGACATGGTGGCCGAAGCCCATGACGTGCACCATCCGATCGGTGCGGGCCTCTATTATGAGGATCAGAAGCCTGAAGCCCTGCGCGCCGCCCAGGGCTTCCGCGCCAGCCGCATTCCCAAATTCCTGACCTATTTCGAACATGCGCTAAGCGCCGAGCCGGGCGACTGGCTGGCCGGGCAGCGCTGGAGCTATGCCGATCTCTCGCTTTTTCACCTGATCGCCGGGCTGCGCCATGCCTTTCCCCTGCGCATGGCGACGGTGATGCCCTCCTTTCCGCGCCTCGACGCCCTGCATGAGCGGGTTGCGGCGCTCCCCGAATTGCAGGACTATCTGGCGAGTGACCGGCGCTTGCCCTTCACCGATGAAGGCATCTTCCGCCACTATCCCGAACTGGACGCCGCATGACACCCACCGACCCGATCATCCAGACCATCACGCCCATCACCCATGATCTGGGCGATTTCCGGGTCCATCGCTCTCTCCCGGCGAAGGAGCGCACCATGGTCGGCCCCTTCATCTTCTTCGATCAGGCCGGTCCTGCCCGGATCGCGCCGGGGCAGGGGGTGGACGTGCGCCCGCACCCGCACATCAACCTCGCCACCGTCACCTATATGTATGAGGGCAGCTTCCTTCACCGCGATTCCCTCGGCACGGAACAGTTGATCGATCCGGGCGCGGTCAATCTGATGACGGCGGGCCGGGGCATCGTTCACAGCGAACGCTCGCCGAATGAGGAGCGGGCGAAGCTCTCCAAACTTTCCGCCATCCAGACCTGGCTGGCGCTGCCCGACCGCGACGAGGAAATGGACCCGGCCTTCGAACATGTCAGCGAAGGCGGCCTGCCGATCATCGAAAGCCGCCACGCCCGCGCGCGGGTCATCATGGGCAGCCTCTGGGGCGAGACGTCCCCCGTCACTACCTATGCGAAGACCATTTACGCCGATATCCAGCTTTCGCCCGGCGGCACCATCCCGATCGACGCGGAAGCCGAGGAGCGCGCCATCTACGTCTCCGGCGGCGACGCGGCGCTCGACGGAATGCTGCTCCAGCCCCAGACGCTCTACGTCCTGCGGCCCGGCACCCGCGCCACGCTGATGAGCGTCGATGGCGGCCGCGTCATGCTCTGCGGCGGCGAGGCTTTCCAGAGTCCGCGCCATGTCTGGTGGAATTTCGTCTCTTCCTCGACCGACCGCATCATGCAGGCCCGCGAGGATTGGGACGCGATGCGTTTCCCGCTGATTCCCGGCGACGATCAGGAATTTATCCCGATCCCGCAAGGACGTCCCAAGACCGTCAGCTATCCATAGTGCGAACCGTCATTCCCGTTTTCGCGGGAATGACGGAGAATGACGGTCACTGCACAAAAGTCAGCGACAGATTCTCGGCATTTTTGGGAATGTCGATCCGGCTCTCGTTAATCGAGGCCTCCTCGCCCGGCTTCAGGCTGGTGCGATCCGCCTTGGTCGTCCAGCTGAACACGAGCCGGTTCTGACGGTCGCGCAGTTGCACCAGCACCGGCGGCACCGGCAGTTGCTGCTTGCCGCTGTTCACGATCCGTGCGCCGAAGGCGAAATATTCCTCGCCCGTCGGCAGCTTGCGCCGCTCGGCCGGCTTGGAGAGGTAGAAGAGCAGATCCGGGTCACCCTCTTCGGGCACCAGCCCCAGATTGACCGCCCAGCTCGGCGTCCCGAAATACCAGAGCGCTCCGCCCGCAGCCCCCACCGCCAGGCAGAAAAGCACGGCGGCATAGGTCAGCATCTTCAGCCGGTTGCGGCGCGGCCTGACCGGCGCCGGGGCGGCATCCGCCCATTCGTCCGGCGCGGGCGCTTCGGCCGCGGCCCGGCCATAAATGTCGTCGAACCGATAATCCGGCGTCGCGGCAGCGGCCACCGGCGCGGCGGCTGGCTCCTCTTCCCGCTCGACCGATTGCACGACGGGCGCCATCACTGCCTCGACCGGCGCAGGAGGCGGCGGCGCAGGCGGTGGCGGGGGAGGGGCAGGAGGGGGCGGCGGCGCGGCCATTTCCGGCGCGCCGGCCGTGGCCAGCGCTTCCTCGCGCGGGACAAGCACGGCTCCTTCCTGGAACCAGCTATGTTTGCAGGCGGCGCAGCGAACCTGGCGGCCGTTCGGGCCGACGGCGCTGTCCGGCACAATATAGCGCGTGGCGCAATTGGGACACACCAGGATCATGTCGCTTCATAGGCATGAGTTGGATTCGAGGGCAAGCGGCTTCAACATGACAACAGTCGAGCCGCGACTCGCGGAGTCAGGCCGGATCGGGTTGCGGATGGGCTTTACGGCCGCCCGTCCGCTGTGCCATGGCAGACATGTCGGGGAAGCAGGGAGCGCGCAGGCGCCAAAAACACGCATGTCGACCATCGTCCAGTTCGAAAATGTCGGCCTGCGCTATGGTCTGGATAGCGAGACGCTGTCCGACGTCAGCTTCTCGCTAGCCAGCGGGGGCTTCTATTTCCTGACCGGCGCGTCGGGCGCGGGCAAGACCTCGCTGCTGAAGCTTCTCTACCTCGCCCAGCGGCCCAGCCGCGGCGTCATCCGCCTGTTCGGCGAGGATGTGGTGACCCTGCCCCGCAGGCGCCTGCCCGGTTTCCGCCGCCGCATCGGCGTTGTGTTTCAGGATTTTCGCCTCGTCCCGCATCTGTCGGTCTATGACAATATCGCCCTGCCGCTGCGGGTGGCAGGCATGGAGGAGGCCGAAATCGACGCCCCGGTCAGCGAAATGCTGAACTGGGTGGGGCTGGGCGACCGGGGGCAGGCGCGCCCGGCGACGCTGTCGGGCGGGGAACAGCAGCGCGTCGCCATCGCCCGCGCCGTGATCGGCCGCCCGGAAATATTGGTGGCGGACGAACCGACGGGCAACGTCGACGCCGACATGGCCCGCCGCCTGCTGACCCTGTTCGAAGCGCTCAACCGTCTGGGCACCACCATCGTCGTCGCCACCCACGATCTGCCGCTGATCGCGCAGGTCGGAAGCGCGCAGATGATGAAGCTCGACAGGGGCCGCCTGTCCGATCCCACCGGATCGCTGCGCTATCCGCCCAGGCCGCAGGTGGCCAGCTGATGGCGGGTGCGGATCGCCGCGCTGCCGCCGCTGCGCGCCACCGCCTGCTGCCGGAGGGCAGGGTGGCCGGGCCGATGCCGTGGATCATTGCGATCATGATGTTCCTGACCGTGCTGTCTGCTTCGGCCGGGCTGGGTCTGGGTGCGGCGGTGAAGGCGATGGGCGCGGACCTTGCCGGTCGCGCCACGGTTCAGATCGTCGAGGCCAATGCCGAGCAACGCGACCGGCTGAGCACCCATGTCGCTCAGGCACTGCAGAAGGTCGGCTATGTCCGCGCCGTAAGGCCCGTTCCGGCAACCACGCTGGCCGACCAGATCCGTCCCTGGCTCGGGCAGGACGCGGCAAGCGGCGACCTGCCCATTCCCGCGTTGATCGACATAGAGCTTACGCCCGGCCAGACCGACGCAAAGGTCGACCGCCTGCGTCGTCAGTTGGCCGCCGTCTCGCCGAAGGTTCGGATAGAGCCCCACGCCGCCTTCCTCGCGCCGCTGGCGGGCCTTCTGTCAGCACTGGGCTGGCTGGCGGGTGGTATCGTGCTGCTGATGACGCTGGCGACGGGCGCGGTGGTAGTGCTGGCTGCCCGCGCCGCGCATGACAGCCATCGCGGCACCATCGACGTGCTGCACCTGATGGGCGCGACAGATGTCCAGATCGCTCGTCTGTTTCAGCGCCGGATCGGCCTTGACGCGCTGTTAGGCGGCGCGCTTGGTTTCACCCTGGCGTTGCTGGTGATAGTGCTGCTGGGCGCAAGGTCGCTCGCCACCGGCTCCGAACTGCTCATCGCCATCCAATTGCCATGGACCAGCTGGGTCCTTCTCGCCGCGCTGCCGGTGGGTTGCGTGGCTCTGGCGACGCTTGCCGCGCGCTGGACCGTGCTGCGATCCCTGGGACGGCTGCTATGATCGTCCGCTTCATCGCTGTCTCCCTGCTGGGCTGGATGCTGGGCTTTGCCTGGTTCGCGATCTTCCTGCCGCAGCCGCTGGACGGGCGGCAGACCGACGCCATCGTCGTGCTGACCGGCGGGGCGGGACGGATCGACCGGGGCCTGTCGCTGCTGCGCGAGGGCGCGGCAAAGCGGATGCTGATCTCCGGCGTCGACCGCTCGGTCCGCCCGGCGGAGCTGGCCGCGCAATATAATACGCCCGAACGCTTCTTCACCTGTTGCATCACCCTGGGCCGGGAAGCCATCGACACCCGCTCCAATGCCATCGAAACCGCACATTGGCTGGAACGCCGCGACTTCAAAACGGTGCGCCTCATCACCACCGACTGGCATATGCGCCGCTCCGCGCTGGAACTGCGGCAGGCCTTGCCGGAGCGGGTCACGCTGGTCTACGACGCCGTCCCCAGCCGCCCAAGCCTTCGGATATTGGTGCGCGAATATAATAAATATTTGCTGCGCCGGGCGGCGGCTCTTATCGGTATCTGACGGTTTTCCATCCATGCTGACTGCCCTGCGCTCCCTTGCCTTCATGCTGGCCTTTTACGTCGGCTCGCTGTTGTTCGTGCTGGCGGCGATGGCGGTCAATCTGGCCGTGCCCCAGTCGATCCCGGCGGTGGCGACCGGCTGGAGCCGCTTTCACCGCCTCTGCGTTCGCTGGCTGCTCGGGCAGAGGATCAGGGTAGAGGGGGATCTGCCGAAGGGACCCTATCTCTACATCCTCAAGCATGAATCGATGTTCGAGACGATCGACCTGCTTTGCCTGCTGGATCGCCCCGCGATTGCCGCCAAGCGCGAGCTGTTCGATATTCCGCTTTGGGGCGGCATCGCCCGCCGCTACGGCCTGATCCCGATCGAACGCACTGCGGGCGCCACCGCGTTGCGCGCCTTGCGCACCGCCGCCAAGGCAACGACTGCGCAGGGCCGCGCCGTTTGCCTCTTCCCCGAAGGCACCCGCGTCCCCCATGGGGAAAGCCCGCCGCTGCGGTCCGGCTTCGCGGGCATCTATTCGCTGCTCAAATTGCCGGTGGTGCCGATCGCGATCGATAGCGGCCGGGTATCTCCCCGCGGCAAATTCCTGAAGCGCGCCGGGACGATTACCTACAAGGTCGGCGAAATCGTGCCCCCCGGCCTTGACCGCGATGAAGCCGAAGCCCGCGTCCACGCCGCCATCAATGCGCTGAACCGGTCAGTGTGACCGCCCGAAATCGGGCTTGGGATCGTCCTGCCCCTGTTCAATGATCGACCGCCGGATCGCCCGGGTCCGGGCGAACAGGTTGAACAGCGTATCGCCGTCGTTCCACCGGATCGCCCGCTGCAAGGCCGACAGGTCCTCCGAAAAGCGCTGGAGCATCTCCAGCACGGCGTCCTTGTTGGCGAGGAACACGTCGCGCCACATTGTCGGATCGGACGCCGCGATGCGGGTGAAGTCGCGGAAACCGCCGGCAGAATATTTGATGACCTCCGACTGGGTCACATCCTCCAGATCGCTGGCCGTGCCGACGATGGTATAGGCGATGAGGTGGGGCAAATGGCTCGTCACCGCCAGCACCAGGTCATGATGCTGCGGGTCCATCGTCTCGACATCAGCCCCGACGCGCCGCCACAATTCGGCGACGCGCTCGACCGCCGCAGGATTCGCATCGGCGGGTGGCGTCACGATGCACCAGCGCCCCTTGAACAGCGAGGCAAAGCCCGCCTCCGGCCCACTATTCTCGGTTCCTGCGACGGGATGCGCCGGAATGATCGCCCGCCCCGGCAAAGCCCCATTCAGCTGCGCCAGCACATCGGCCTTGCACGACCCCACATCGCTGACGATCGCCTCGGCGGGCAGATCGTCGGCAATCTCCGCCGCCGCTGCGCCCATGGCCCTGACCGGCACGCACAACACCACCAGATCGGCGTCGGTCACTGCAGCGCCCGCCGTGTCGGTCACATCGTCGCACAAATCGATCGCACGCGCGATTTCCCGGACCCCTGCGTCGGCGTCGTAGCCGGTGACGCGCACGGTCGGCATCGTCTCGCGGATCGCCCGCGCCAGAGAGGAACCGATCAGGCCCAGCCCGATAATGGTGACGCGGGCAAAGGGCAGCATCAGGCCGCTTCCGCCATGGCGCGCAGCTTGGCCGCGACCTTGCGCACCTGATCCTCCGTGCCGATGGTGACGCGCAGCCCGTTGGGCAGGCCCTGACCCGGCAGCCAGCGGGTGGCGAACCCTTCGTCCCACAGGCCCTTCATCGCCGCCTCTGCCGTCAGCTTGCCGTCGAACAGGATGAGCAGGAAGTTCGCCTTGCTCGGCACGGCGCGCAGCCCATGGTTGGAGAGCGAAGCCACTTCGCCCGCCAGCCACTCGCGCCACTGGCGATTATGCGCCCGGCTGGCCTCGACCCAGGCCGTGTCGTTCACCGCCGCAATCGCTGCGGCCTGTCCTGCCGTCGTCACATTGAACGGCGCGCGGATGCGATGCAGCACGTCGATGACCTCGGCACTGGCATAGCCCCAGCCGATCCGCTCGGCCGCCAGCCCGTAAATCTTGGAAAAGGTGCGCGTCACGAATATGTTGGCGGCGGTCTTCGCCAGTTCCAGCCCGCCATCATCCTCGTCAGCGTCCAGATATTCGGCATAGGCCTGATCCAGCACGAACAGGATATCGGGCCGCAACCCTGCATGCAGCCGTGCTATGTCTTCCCGCGACGTCATGGTGCCGGTGGGATTGTTGGGATTGGCGAGGAAAACCACCTTGGTCTTCTCCGTCACGCAGGCAAGCAGCGCATCCACATCGGTCGCATAGTCGGCGTCCGGCGCAATGACCGGCGTTGCGCCGACGCGCCGCGCAGCGATATCATAGACCGAAAAGCCATAGCGGACGTAGAGAACCTCATCCCCCGGCCCGGCATAGGCGCTCGCCGCGATGTGCAGCAGCTCGTCCGATCCGGTGCCATAGATCACCCGCGCCGGGTCCAGGCCATGCATCGCCGCGATGGCCTCGCGCATTTTCGCGGCGCCGGGATCGGGGTAGGTGGCGAGGTCCGCCGTCGCCGCCACCAGAGCGGCCCGCGCAGCCTCCCCGGTGCCCAGCGGATTTTCATTGGCGGACAGCTTCACCAGCGGCCGGCCGTCATCCGCCGCCGATTTACCCGGCACATAGGCCGAAATACCGAGAATCCAGTCTTTGGGTGCAGGCTTGGTCATGCGCCGCGCTTTAGCGTCATCGAGGCGAAACGCAAAGTCTCACACGACGGGAGTGAGCAAAGGCTGACCCGCCGCCCAGGCATCCAGATTGGCCAGCACCAGATCGGCCATCGCCTTGCGGGTGGCGACGGTCGCGCTGCCCTGATGCGGTTGCAGCACGACTTGATCCATCGCCATCAGCGCTTCCGGCACATGCGGTTCGTCCACGAACACGTCGAGACCTGCGCCCGCGATCCGCTTTTCCGCCAGCGCCGCCACCAGCGCTTCCTCGTCGATCACGCTGCCCCGGCTGATATTGACGATCACGCCCTCGGCCCCCAGCGCGTCCAGCATCGCCGCGTCGACCAGCTTGCGCGCTTCCGGCCCGCCCGAGGTCGCGACGATGATCACGTCGCTCTGACGCGCAAGATCGATCGGATCGGCCACATAGCGATAGTCGCTGTCCATCACCGGCCGCCGATTGTGATAGAGGATTTCCCCCGCCACCGGCTCCAGCCGCCGGGCGATGGCCTGCCCGATCCGGCCCAGGCCCAAAATCCCGATCCTCTGCCCGGTCACGCGGCCCGAAAGCGAAGGCTTTGCGCCCCTCGCCCAATCGCCTGCGCGCACCATCCGGTCATTTGCCGCTATATTGCGCACCGTCGCATAGAGCAGCCCGACCGCCAGATCGGCCACATCGTCTGTCAGCACATCGGGCGTATTGGTGACGCGGATGCCGTTCGTCCGCGCATGATCGATATCGACCTTGTCATAGCCCACCGAAAACAGCCCGATGATCTCCAGCTTCGGCAACGCGTCCATGATCGCGGCAGGCGCGCCGACCGAACCGAAGCTCACCAAGGCCCGCGCTTCCCGCACTTCCGGCGGCAGGGCGGAGAGGTCGGCATCCGCCGCCACTTGGTGGACGGCAAAGCGCCGCTCCAGCTCTCCGTTCAGATAGGGATAAAGCGGCCCGAATGCGACGACAGGGATGGGAGCGGTATCGGTCATGCGCTCGATCTAGGGGAAAGGGCGGGCAATTGACAGAGTCAGGCCGCCGCCCTAGCCCGGAACCCTATGGCCAGCGCGTCCCTTTCCGATGACACCCGGTTCGGCCTGCGCCGCCATGTGCGCCTTGACGGGCCTCTTGGCCTCGACAGCGGCGCCTCGCTCGGTCCGGTCGATATCGCCTATGAAACCTATGGGCAGATGAATGCGGATCGCTCCAATGTCATCCTTATCTGCCATGCGTTGACCGGCGACCAGTATGTCGCGTCGGAGCATCCCGTCACCGGCAAGCCGGGCTGGTGGTGGCGGCTGGTGGGGGAGGGCAAGCCGGTCGATCCGGCCCGCCATTTCATCGTCTGCGCCAACGTCATCGGCAGCTGCATGGGCTCCAGCGGTCCCGCCAGCCTTGATCCGGCGTCCGGCGAACCCCATGCGATGCGCTTCCCGGTCATCACCATCGCCGACATGGTCCGCGCGCAGGCGATGCTGCTCGACCATCTGGGCGTGGATCGGATCGCGGCCGTCATCGGCGGATCGATGGGCGGCATGCAGACGCTGACCTGGCCGACGCTTTATCCGGAGCGGGTTGAAAGCTGCGTCGTCATTGCGTCCACCGCCCGCCATAGTGCCCAGAACATCGCCTTTCATGAAGTCGGGCGACAGGCGATCATGGCTGATCCCCACTGGCGCGGCGGCGACTATTATGCCGACGGCGCTATCCCCAGCGCGGGACTCGCCGTCGCCCGCATGGCCGCGCATATCACCTATCTCTCCGAGGCGGGGCTGACTGAGAAATTCGGCCGCCGCCTCCAGGGTCGAGACGCCAAGACCTTCGGCTTCGACGCCGACTTTCAGGTCGAAAGCTATCTGCGCCATCAGGGTCTGAGCTTCGTCGAGCGCTTCGACGCCAACAGCTATCTCTACATCACCCGCGCCATGGACTATTATGACATTGCCGAGGATCATGGCGGCAGCCTCGCCAAAGCCTTTGCCGCCTCCAAAGCGCGCTTCTGCCTCGTCAGCTTCGATACGGACTGGCTCTATCCTACGGCGGAATCGCGAATCATCGTCCACGCGCTCAACGCCAGCGGCGCGCAGGCGAGCTTCGTCGAACTGTCCAGCCCCTTCGGTCATGACGCCTTCCTGCTGGAATGCCCCGAACTCAACCGCGTGGTGGATGGGTTCCTGAAGGGCGGCCGCGGATGAGCCTGCGCCCGGACCTTGCACTGATCGCGCGCACTGTGACACCGGGCGCTCGCGTCCTTGACGTGGGCTGCGGCGACGGGGCGCTGATGGCCGCCTTGCGCGACAGCAAGCAGGTCGACGCCCGGGGCCTTGAGATCGACGCCCGCAATGTCGCCGCCGTCGTGGGCCGGGGCCTGTCCGTGGTGCAGGGGGACGCCGACACCGACCTTATCTATTATCCCGACGCCAGCTTCGACTTTGCCATCCTCAGCCAGACGCTCCAGACCACCCGCCGCCCGGATCGCGTGGTCGATGAACTGCTGCGCATCGGCAGGCAGGCCTTCGTCTCTTTCCCCAATTTCGCCCATTGGCGCGGGCGGCTGTCGCTCTTCTGGGGCGGGCGCATGCCGGTGACGCGGCTGCTGCCCGACACCTGGTATGACACGCTCAACATCCACCATGTCACGGTCGACGATTTTCGCGCATTAGTGAAGGATCGCGGCTGGACGATCGACGGCCAGTGGTTCCTCAAGGGCGACAGGGAAACCACCCACGCCAACGCCAATCTGTTCGCTGAACATGCGGTGTTCCTGCTGCGGAAATAATCAGCGCAGAAACAAAGGCGCGTCGCCTTCGGCCCAGGGCTTCACACGCAGCATGGCGCGGGCAAAGACATCCGACGCCAGATGCTCGCCCAGCCAGCGCCGGACCTGCGGCAAGGGTTGCCCAGCAAACCAGTCCGGCTCCGTCGCGGCGAACTGGCGGACAAAGGGAAAGATCGCGATGTCGGTCAAATTCGCCCGGTCGCCGGTCAGATGGCGGCTACGCTCCAGCCGGCTCTCCAGCTCGCCCAGCCATGCCGTCGCCTCGTTCCGATGCGCCAGCGGATCGGACGCGTGGCGGCTGGCATATTTATAGCGGTCGAGATGGGTTTTGAACGGGCCGTCATTGGCGGCGATAAGCGCACTGTCCTCGCCCGCCAGCCAGCGTTGCGGGTCATTCTGGTCGAGCGCCCAGCGCATGATGTCCAGACTCTGCTCCAGCACGGAACCGTCCGGCAGCAGCAGCACCGGAACCGTCCCTTTGGGCGAGGCCTCCAGCATGGGCGTCGGCTTGTCGCGCAACAGGATCTCGCGCAGTTCCACGGCCTGTCCGCTCGCCAGCAGCGCCATGCGCGCCCGCATCGCATAGGGGCAGCGCCGGAAGCTGTAGAGGATCGGCGTCAACGCTCCCTGGTCGCGCTGAACTTGACCTTGGGATGGCGCTCCTGCTGATAGCCGATGTCCCAGGCGCTCTTCGCCATGAAGACGAGGTTGCCGTCGCGATCCTTGGCCATATTGGCGCCGTTGAACGACACCAGATCCTTGACCGCGGCGTCATCTCCGGAGACCCAGCGCGCCGTGTCGAAGGGGGACTGCTCCAGCCCGGCCGCGACCTTATACTCCGCTTCCAGTCGCGAAATCAGCACCTCCAGCTGCAACTGCCCGACGACGCCGACGATCCAGTTCGATCCGATCTCGGGATAGAAGACCTGAATCACGCCCTCTTCGGAAAGATCGTCCAGCGCCTTGCGCAACTGCTTGGTCTTGGTCGGGTCCTTCAGCGCCACGCGGCGCAGGATTTCCGGCGCGAAATTGGGCAGGCCGGTAAAGCGTAGTCCCGGCTTCTCGGACAGCGTATCGCCAACGCGCAGCGCGCCATGATTGGGGATGCCGATGATGTCGCCGGGGAAAGCCTCGTCGGCCAGTTCGCGGTCCTGCGCGAAGAAGAGGATCGGCGAATGCACGGCCAGCGCCTTGCCCGACCCACTCGGAGTCAGCTTCATGCCGCGTCGGAACTTGCCGGACACCAGCCGCATGAAGGCGATGCGGTCTCGGTGCATCGGGTCCATATTGGCCTGCACCTTGAAAATGAAGCCGGTGACTTCGCTCTGCTCCGGCTCGATCGGCGCCGGCTCGGCAGGCTGGGCGCGGGGCGGCGGCGCGTGGGCGGCCAGCGCATCGATCAGTTCGGTGACGCCGAACAGCTTCAGTGCAGACCCGAAATAGACCGGGGTCAGGTCGCCATGGCGATAGCGGCCAAGGTCGAACTCGGCATAGCCGCCCTGCGCCAGCTCCGCTTCCTCGCGCAGCTTCGCCAGTGCGCGGGGGGACAGATAATCGGCCAGCTTCGGATCATCCAGCCCACTGAACTGATGCCGCGTACCGTCAAATTCCTTGGAGGGGCCAACCGGCTGCATCAGCTGGTTGGTGGCGAAATCGTAGATGCCCTCGAAATCGGCGCCCATGCCGACCGGCCAGCTCATCGGGCAGACGTCGAGCTGCAGCTGGTCGGCCACTTCATCCAGCAGGCCGAAGGTTTCGCGCCCTTCGCGGTCCACCTTGTTGACGAAGGTGATGATCGGCACGTTGCGCAGGCGGCAGACCTCGAACAGCTTTCGGGTCTGCGGCTCGATCCCCTTGGCCGCGTCGATCACCATGACGGCGGAGTCCACGGCGGTCAGCGTGCGATAGGTGTCTTCGCTGAAATCCTCGTGTCCCGGTGTGTCCAGCAGGTTGAAGGTGATCGTTTCGCCGTCACGCGTCCGCTCGAAGGTCATGACCGAGGACGTCACCGAAATGCCGCGCTGCTGCTCGATCTTCATCCAGTCCGACCGCGCGCGCCGGTTCGCCCCGCGCGCCTTGACCTCGCCCGCCAGGTGAATCGCGCCGCCTTCCAGCAGCAGCTTTTCGGTCAGCGTGGTCTTACCCGCGTCAGGGTGCGAGATGATGGCAAAGGTGCGGCGTGACGGAATACTCATGGGCGGCCCATATAGCGATTCTCAGGGGATTCGCCAGTCGGGCCTCAGCCGGTGAGGCTGACGTCCATCCGAAACGCCCGCGCCTCGCCCGGCGCGAGGCGCAATATGCCCTGCTTCGCCCAGACATCTCCCTCAAAACCGACGGGATCGGCCATTCCGGCCCAAGGCTCGACGCAGAGATAATGCGCGCCCGGCTTCTGCCACAGTCCCAGCCAGGCTGTGTCGGGAAAGTCGATCTGAAGGCCGGTCCGCCCCGGCACGCCCCAGAACAGGCTTCGGCTCTCCATCCGGTCCCAGATCAGCGCGTCCCCCTCGAACATCCTGTGGGTCGGCGCCAGCACTGCCCCCTCGACCGGCGTTGCCACGCTTTCCAGGGCGATCAGCCCCGGCTCGTGCCCTACCTTGCGGATCGGCGCGGGTTCGTCCTTCTCGAACATCACCCGATGGTCTTCGACGCCGCCGCCATAGGGCAGCGGCCAGGCAAAGGCCGGATGGTAGCCGAAGGAACAGGGCATATCCGCCTCGTCCCGGTTCGACACGGTTGCCGTCATCCGCAGCGTCCGGCCCTCAACGGCGAAGTGCATGTCGAGCCGGAAATCGAATGGATAGACTGCCCGCGTCCCGGCATCGGCCTCCAGTCGTAAGGTCACGGCACTGCGGGCCTGCTCCGCTACAGCAAAGACCATGCGCCGCGCAAAGCCGTGCTGCGGCATCGGATAATCCTTTCCATCGAGCCGATACACGTCTCCTCGCGAGCGGCCGACAAAAGGAAAGAGCAGGGGAGCATGACCCGTCCACCAGCGCGGATCGGCGTCGGTCATCAACTCTCGCCCCTCGGCATCCGTCAGGGACCACAACTCCGCCCCCAGCGGGTTGATGCTGGCGCTAAGGTCGCCTGAAGTAATGGTGATGAACTCGTCCGTCATGCGCGGCAATCTCCTTCGCTCCTTGCATAGCGGCGACGCAGGCCGGGAACCATGGCCTCTCTCCAAGGTTTGGGAAAACAAGGAGAAAAAGGGATGAAATGGCTTGGTCTGACGACGCTGCTGCTTTTCTCGACCCCCGCTCTGGCGCAGGAACAGGAAAAGAAGGACGACACGCTGCAAAAGGCCGGGAGCATCGCCACCCAACCGGCCCGCGACGTGGGTATCGACAAGGACAAGATTCCCGATGTGCTGCAAAGGGCCGTCGAGGACCCCTATAGGCGTCCGCCGTCGCGGACGTGCAAGGCGCTCAAGGCATCATTGGACGATCTGAATGCCGTTCTCGGCCCAGACTTCACCGTAAGTCAGAAGGCTAATGAAAATCGCACGGGCAAGATCGCCGAAGCGGTAGGCAAGACGATCGTGAATTCCCTCATCCCCTTTCGCGGGCTGGTGCGGGAGATCAGCGGCGCCGCCCCCGCTGAACGCCGTCTGCAGGCAGCGGTGACTGCCGGAATCGCCCGTCGCGGCTTTCTACGGGGAATCGCGGCTGAGCGTGGCTGCAAGATCGTCAGCTTGCCGCCGACTCCGCAGGAAAAGAAGGACGACGAGCCGCAAAAATAACCAGCCACAGTGCAAAGAGCGTTTCAACGATCGAGGCGACAATATCGGCTTGAATGACCATAGCTTTGGCCAGATCGGGCACGATCAGCGCGACAGTCCGAACGATCACCTGGATCAGCCCGCCCAGCGCCAGACCACCCCCCAAGGTCCGCGGCAAGCGGCCCGACCGGAAGATCAGCAGACCCAGCAGCAACATATACAGCCCCAGAAGAATATGCGCGACGCCTTCAACCTGATCGCGCAGGACCAGCGCCAGTTCGATCAGCGAATGGCTCTCCGCCACGCTGATCCCCGGACGCGGCGCCCCGTCGAGCAGCACCAGTGGCGCCATGGCCAACACCCCGCTTGCCCCCAGCGTCGCAATCCCGGCGACGGAGATCAGTGCCGCCGTCCGCGTCAGTTGCCGCCCTACCGGCGCGAACAGCGCGTAGAGCAGCGAAGTCGCCGCCAGCATGGCGCAGATCGCCACCAGATCGGCCAATTCTCCGGCCCGGTACGCCCAGGGGAAGTCCTCGATGTTGCGTGCCGTTTCCCGCCCCGAGCCGGGCACGACCAAGGCCGCGCGGAACACGGCATCGCCGACGACCCGCGCGGCCATCCCGCCGAGAATGAAGAGGCCGGCGAGTCGGGCTGTCCCTTCCATCCCGACGAACAGCCTCATGCGCGCAGTGAGCCGCCCAGCTTTTCGGCGGCCTTCACCACCGCCGCGCTGATCGCGTCCAGTTCCTCTTGGCTGAAGCTCTTTTCCCCCGGTTGCAGCGTAATCTCGATGGCGATGCTCTTCTTGCCATCCTCGACGCCCGGTCCCACGAAGAGGTCGAACAGCCGCGCGTCGACAATGGCCTTCTTGTCCGCATTCCTGACGGCACGGACGAGCGCATCGGCGTCGACCGATTCGTCGATGACGAACGCGAAGTCGCGCTTCACCGCCTGCAGGACGGGCGGTGCATAGGGCGCGCGCATGAAGCCGCTCTTGCGCTTGAGCGGGATAGCGTCGAGGAAGATCTCCCCCGCGACCAGCGTGCCCGTCAGACCGAACTGCTTGGCGAGGCTGGGGTGCAGCACGCCGAATTCGGCCAGCACGACCTTCGGTCCCAGCCGCAGTGTGCCCGACTGGCCCGGATGATAGGCGGCCGAAGCGTCGCCAAAGCTCTGGAGGTTCGCCACCGGCGCGCCAGCGGCGGCCAACAGCGCTATCACCTCGCCCTTGGCATCGAACGCGGAGAAGGCCTGTGCCTTGCCTGTCTGCCAACCGCGCGGCACTTTTTCGCCCGCCAGCACGAAGCCGACCGTGGCGCGTTCCTTATCCGCGAAATAGCGCCGCCCCAGTTCGAACAGCCGCACCGAAGCCGCGCCGCGATCCACGTTCCGCCGCGTGGCCGAGAGCAGGCCGGGCAGCAGGGAAGGCCGCATGACCTTGAGGTCCTCCGAAATCGGATTGGTCAGCGTCCAGGCACCGCCGCCGACCGAAGCCGCTTCCTTCTCGGAAATGAAGGACCAGTTGATCGCTTCGGCCAGTCCCCGCGCAGCCGCCGTCCGGCGGACCTTCCGTTCGATGGTCTGCTCGGGCGTGGCGGTCGGCCTTGCGACGCCGGGTGCGCGGGGCAGGGGGGTGGACGGCACCTGATCCAGCCCGACGATGCGCACCACTTCCTCGACGATATCGGGCCAGCCATCGACGTCCCGGCGCCAGCTCGGCACGCTGACGGTCCAGTTGGCCGGTGTCGTCACCGGCATGCCATCCTGATATTCGAAGGTCGAATCATTCCCCTGAACGCCAAAGCCGAGGCTTTCGAGGATGCGCTTCTGCTCGCCTTCGGGCACATCGACCCCGGCCAGCGCCAGACATTGTGAAGGCTCATAGGTCACGACCTTGTTCGTCACCGGCGGAGTTCCCGCCCGCGTCGCCTCGCTCGCCGTGCCGCCGCACAGTTCCGTCACCAGATAGGTCGCGATCGACAGGCCATCGTCGAGGAAGGCCGGGTCCACCCCGCGCTCGAACCGCCCGCGCGCGTCGGAGGTGAGGGCCAGCTTCTGCCCCGTCACCGCGATCCGCTCCGGCGTGAACCAGGCGCATTCGATCAGCACGTCGGTCGTGGCTTCCGTGGCGCCCGAATGTTCGCCGCCCATGATGCCGCCAATGTCATGCACGGCATCGTCGTCGGCGATGACCGTCATCGTCTCGTCGACGGTGTATGTCTTGCCGTTGAGCGCCAGCACCTCTTCACCGGCCTTGCCCCTGCGCGCCACCAGCGGACCTTTCAGCGTCGCCATGTCATAGACATGCAGCGGCCGCCCAAGGTCGATCATGATATAGTTGGTGATGTCGACAAGCGCGCTGATCGGCTTCTGTCCGATGGCCTTCAGTCGCTTCGCCATCCACTCGGGCGACGCGCCATTCTTCACGCCCCTCACCGTCCGCGCGAAAAAGGCGGGGCAGCCATCAGCATCTTCGACCCGCACGTCCGGACCCGGCCCGACGCCCTCGATGGTCGGCACGACGATCGCGTTCAGCGTACCCAGACCCGCCGCCGCCAGATCGCGGGCGATGCCGCGCACGCCCATGCAGTCCTGCCGGTTCGGCGTTATCGATACATCGATGACCGGATCGTCAAGCCCTGCCCATTGCGCATAGACCTGTCCGACCGGCGCATCCGGGTTCAGCTCGATGATGCCATCATGATCCTCGCCCAGTTCCAGTTCGCGGAACGAACACATCATGCCGTTGGATTCGATACCGCGAATGGCGGTTTTCCTGAGTACCATGCCGTTGACCGGCACCACCGCACCCTCGGTGCCGAACACGCCGACCAGACCTGCGCGGGCGTTGGGCGCGCCGCACACGACCTGCAGCGCGCCGGCGCCCGCATCCACGGTCAGCACCTGCAGCTTGTCCGCCTGGGGATGCGGCTCCGCGGTCAGCACCCTGGCGATGCGGAACGGCGCCAGCTTCTCCGCCGGATTCTCGACGCCCTCGACCTCCAGCCCGATATTGGTCAGGCCCTTCAGGATCGTCGGCAGGTCCGCATCGGTCGCAAGATGCGTCTTGAGCCAGCTCAGCGTGAACTTCATGCGCCCACTCCTCCGCTGAGAGTAGGAACATCCAGAGCCGAGAAGCCATAATGTTTCAGCCAGCGCAGGTCGCCGTCGAAGAAAGCGCGCAAGTCGTTCATCCCATATTTCAGCATGGCCAGCCGGTCGACGCCGGTGCCGAAGGCAAAGCCCTGCCATTCATCCGGGTCCAGCCCGCACGCCTCGATCACGCGGCGGTTGACCATGCCGCTGCCCAGCACTTCCAGCCAGCCGCCGCCGGGCGCATCGCCGTTGCCGCCGATCACCCGCTGGCCGTTGGCAAGCGTATAACCGACGTCCACTTCGACCGATGGCTCGGTGAAGGGGAAATAGCTCGGCCGCAGCCGCAGCACGATATCGTCGCGCTCGAAAAAGGCCTTGAGGAAAGTCTCCAGCGTCCATTTGAGATGGCCGAGCGTGATCCCCTTGTCGATCACCAGCCCCTCGATCTGGTGGAACATCGGCGTATGCGTCGCATCGGAATCGGAGCGGTAGACCCGGCCCGGCGCGATGATGCGGATCGGCGGCTCGCCATTCATCATCGTGCGGATCTGCACCGGCGACGTGTGGGTGCGCAGCAGCATCTTTTTCCCGTCCCCCGCATCGGGGAAATAGAAAGTGTCATGCATCGCCCGCGCCGGATGCGTTTCCGGAATGTTGAGCGCGGTGAAATTATGCCAGTCGTCCTCTATTTCCGGCCCGGTCGCGACGGAGAAACCCAGATCTGCGAAAATCTCTGCCAGCTCATCCATGACCTGCGACACCGGATGGACCGACCCCTGCGGGCCGATCTCGGCGGGCAAGGTCATGTCGATCTTCTCCGCCGCCAGCTTCGCGTCCAGCGCCGCCTGCTCCAGCGAAGCCTTCTTCTCGGCCAGCGCCGCCGTCACGCCCTCCCGCAAATCCTGGATCGGCGGGCCTTTCTCCAGGCGCTCCTCCGGACTCATCGGGCCGAGGGTCTTCAGCAGCCCCGTTACCACCCCATTCTTGCCCATGGCACCGACACGCAGCGCCTCCAACGCCTCCAGCGTATCGGCGGCGGCAATGTCGGCGATCAGGCCGGCTTTCAGATTGGCAATCTCACTCATCCAAAATCATTCCTGAGAAGGCGGAAATATGGGGGCGCCTTAGCGGGGCGCGCCGCACAAGGAAAGGGTCAGGACCTGGCGCCCAACAGCGCCCCGCCGAAACCGATGAACATCAGCCCCGTCCCCCGATTGAACAGCCGCTGCCGGTTCGCGGGCGCCAGCCAGCGGGCGAGCTTCACCCCGCCCAGCGCATAGACGCACTGCCAGCCGAATTCGATGGCGACGAAGCTGACAACCAATATCGCCAGCTGCACCGCGAAGGGCCGGTCCGTATCGATGAACTGCGGAAACAGCGCGGCGGCGAAGATGATGAGCTTGGGATTGGATAACCCCGTCAGCAGCCCTGTGCCATAAAGCGCCCGCAGCGAGCGCGTCCGCGTCGCGCCGACTTCCCCGGCTTCGCCGACTGGCGCGCGCCACGCCTTGATACCCAGCCAGAGCAGATAGGCCACCCCTGCATAGCGCAGAATATCAAACAGGCGTGGAGAGGCTTTCAGCAATGCCCCCAAACCCAACGCCGAAGCGATCAGGCACAGCAGGATCGCGCTCATCAGCCCCGCCATGGTGGCGATGGCCCGTCGCGGTCCATGATGGATGCTCTGGGTCATCACATGCAGCATATTTGGTCCCGGCGTGGCCGAGATCAGGAAAACCGCCGTGACGTACAACCACCATATATGCAGCGACATGGGGATTCTCCCAGAGGCTCGGAAACGAAAAAGGGCGCCGGAAGCATCTGCCCCGGCGCCCCTTTGCGATCCAAGCGATCGTTCTGAACTCAGGCCGCGGGCAGCGCAGCCTTCGCCTGGGCGATGATGGCGCTGAACGCCTCGCCTTCGTGCATCGCAATGTCGGCCAGAACCTTGCGGTCCAGCTCCACGCCGGCCAGCTTCAGGCCGTGCATGAACTGCGAATAGGTCAGGCCTTCGGCGCGGACGCCAGCGTTGATGCGCTGAATCCACAGGCCACGGAAGGTCCGCTTCTTGACCTTGCGGTCGCGATAGGCGTACTGGCCGGCCTTTTCGACAGCCTGGCGGGCGATGCGGATCGTATTCTTGCGACGGCCATAATAGCCCTTCGCCTGATCCAGAATCCTCTTATGCTTCGCCTTGGTGGTCGTACCACGTTTTACGCGTGCCATGAGTCCCTACTCCTTACTTGAGGCCATAGGGCGCCCAGAGGCGCACATGAGCGACGTCGGCGTCGGACATGACCGAGGTGCCGCGGTTCTGGCGGATATACTTGGCGTTGTGGCTGATCAGGCGGTGACGCTTGCCAGCGACGCCGTGCTTGACCTTGCCGGAAGCGGTGAACTTGAAGCGCTTCTTCACACCGCTCTTGGTCTTGAGCTTGGGCATTTTCGTCTCCTTCTTCAGCGCGACGATTACGGACAGCCACGGCAGCCCTAGTTAGCCGGGCGGTCCTTCCGAATATCGCGAAGGGCGGCCCATAGTCGGACCCGCGCCGAAAGGCAAGCGATTCGGACCCAAAATCGCGGCTCGGCGTTGAACCGCCATGGCCGATGCCGATCCCCTCCGGCCGGACAGCCCGGCGCAAACGGTGCCGCATTATCGCGGCGTGCGTCATTATGTGAGCGGCGCGCATGCACGCTGGCGCAAAATGCCGCTGCCACTCCGCATCCTGCTCTGGATCATCGGCATCATCTTCGCTCTCTGGCTGATCCTGTTCATCACCAAGGGGCGTTTTCTCAAACACCCGTTCGAACGTTTCCTGACCCACCGCCTTGAACGCCCGGTCAAGGTGGGAGGCGACTTCCAGCTCTATTTCGATCCCATCACCCTCAAGTTCCGGGCCGAAAAAATGGCGATCGCCAACACGCCATGGGCCAGCCGCAGGGAATTCTTTCGCGCAGATCTGATCGACAGCCGGATCGCGCCGCTCAGTCTCCTCTTCGGCGACAAATATAAGGTTCGCTGGCTCGAACTGCGCAACGCCGCAACCGATCTTGAATGGAACCGCGACGGAAAGAGCAACACATGGACCTTCGGTGACCCCAACAAAAAGGGCAAGCCGCTCAACCTGCCGTTGATCCGCCGCGCGCTGCTGGCGGGTGCGACACTGCGCTACCGTGATCCCAGGATGCATCTGGCCACCGACATCGGCTTCGAAACGGTGAAGGCGCATGACACGCGTTTTGCCAACGATGTGCGCTTTTCCGGCACCGGCACGATGCGCGAGCGCCCCTTCATCCTGCGCGGCGGGCTGTTGTCGCCCGACGAGACGGTGACGGGCGGCAGGAACAGCCTCGCCCTGCACGCGGAGGCAGGTGCGACCGTGCTGGAGGTCAGCGGCACGCTGCCTGGCGCGACCGAGATCGAGGGCGCCGATCTGCGTCTTGCCGCCCATGGCCCCAATCTCGCCCTGTTGTTCGATTTTCTCGGCGTCGCCATCCCCGAAACCCGCAGCTACCGTCTGACTTCGGCCCTTACCAAACAGGGGGGCGAGTGGCGCTTCACCCATCTCAAGGGTCGCTTCGGCGACAGCGATCTGGCGGGGCGTCTGACGGTTTCGTTGCCGAACGATCGCCTGCTGATGAGGGCCGATCTTTCCACCCGGACGCTCGACATTCTCGATGTCGGCCCCTTCATCGGCTACGATCCGCAGAAGCTGGAGAGGCAGGGCGCGAACGGCGCGATCAGCACCGTCAATGGCGCGCCGCGCATCCTGCCCGACGCGCCGCTTAGGGTCGAGGCGCTGCGCAATTTCGACGCCCGGCTCACCTATAATGTCCGTCGCGTCCGCGCCGAACATGTGCCGATCTCCAATATCGGGCTGACCCTGGCGCTGGAGCGCAGCCTGCTGACCATGTCGCCGCTGACTTTTGACATGTCGGGCGGCCATGTCAGTTCCGACATTGCCATCGACGCGCGCGGCCACCCCGTTCGCTCCCGCTATGATATTCGCCTCTCGCCCACGCCGATGGGCAAACTGCTGGCGCGCTGGGGAGTGGAGGAATCCGGAACCTCGGGCACGATCAAGGCGCGGGTCCAGATGGCGGGCGTTGGCGACACGCTGCACGATTCGCTCAGCACGTCCAACGGCCGCATCGCCGTCATACTGCCCGCCGGGTCGATGTGGACCCGGAACATCCAGCTGTCCGAACTCGATATCGGCACCTTCGTCACCAAGATGTTTTCCGGCAAGCTGAAGAAGCCCGTGCAGATCAATTGCGGCCTCATCGCTTTTACCGTGCGCAACGGCGTGGCGGCGGCGGACCCGATCATCATCGACACCGAAAAAAATGTGCTGCTGGGGCGGGGCGGCTTTTCCTTCCGCGACGAGAGCCTAGACCTTGCCTTCCGCGCCGACGGTAAGAAGTTCAGCCTTTTCTCCGGCCAGTCGCCGGTCGGCCTCGACGGCACTTTCGCCAGACCCCATATCGACGTTATCAGCCCTCAGCTGATCGCCCGCGGTGGCGTCGGCGCAGCGCTGGGCATTGCCGCCAGCCCACTCGCCGGGATGCTGGCCTTTGTCGATATTGGCGACGCGAAAAGCGCCGCCTGCGGCCCCGTGCTCGCGGGCGCGACCGCCGCCGCCCAGCGCACCAGGGGCGGCAAGTCCCGCGACGATGTCGGCCACGGCACCACCGCGAAGGAAGAGGCGGGCAAGGGCGTTGCAAGGGAGAATAAGGACGAGAAGAAGAAATTCATGGGCACCGGCGTAAAATAATTAGCGCCCTAATGATGATGGTCGTGGGCCGCGTGCAAAGCTTCCAGCACGTCTTCCAGCCGCGCCGGATCGCCCAGCGCCAGCACATGGCCTTCACTTTCCGCGGTCAGCGGCTCGCCATTCCAGTCGCACATCAGGCCGCCCGCGCCCTCGACCACCGGCACCAGTGCGGCGAAATCATAACTTTTCAGCCCCGATTCGATAACGATGTCGAGAAAGCCCGAAGCGAGCAGGCCGTAATTATAGCAATCCCCGCCATAGACCGGTCCCTGCCGCGGTGCGCCGCCCGACACCGCCGCGACCAGCGCCATATAATGGGGCACATCGCCGTCGGCGAACAGGTGCGGACTGGTGGTGGCGATGCCTGCGCCCTCCAGTTCCCGGCAGGAACGGGTGCGCACCGGCTTGCCGTTGAAGGTGGTCGGCTGCCCCGACATGCCAGCCCAGCGTTCCTGCGCAATCGGCTGGTCGATGATGCCGATGGTCGGCCACCCCGCCTGCGTCAAGGCGATGAGCGTGCCGAAGATCGGCCGTCCGGCAATGAAACTGCGGGTTCCGTCGATCGGATCGAGGATCCACACCCGCTCGGCATCGGTGCGGACAGAACCATATTCCTCGCCGATGATCCCGTCCTGCGGCCGTTCCTTCTCCAATATGGCCCGAATCGCGGCTTCTGCGGCCCGGTCGGCCTCCGTCACCGGCGATTTGTCGGATTTGATTTCCATGTCATAGCGGGCACGGAAAAAGGGCCGGATCGCCATCCCGGCGGCATCGGCAAGGCGGTTGGCAAGAGCCAGATCATCGCGGGTCGTCATGGCGCTGGACCTAGCGGTAAAGCGCCTCCCGCGCTAGGCTAAGCCATCCCGATTCCTCGAAAATCAAGGAGGGAACAGATGCCCGGTTCACCCGTCATCCCCGGCCTGCGCTATGCCGATGCGCCCGCTGCCATCCGCTTTCTGTGCGACGCCTTCGGTTTTGAGGTCCGCGCCTGCTACGAGGATGAGGCCGACCCGCATGTCGTCCACCATGCCGAACTCGTATTGGGCGAAGGGATGGTGATGCTGGGCAGCGCCCGCGACGGGGAAGGGGAGTCGCTTTACAGCTGGACGACGCCGAGGGAACTGGGCGGCGTCACCACCTGCATCTATGTGGTGGTGCCCGATGCCGACGCCCATTGCCTCCACGCTCGCAACGAAGGCGCCGTGGTGGTGAGCGAACCGCACGACAATCAGGGCTATCCGGGGCGCGGCTATGAGGCGCTGGACCCGGAGGGCAATGTCTGGAGCTTCGGCACTTACGACCCCTGGGCAAATTCCGTTTAAAGCTTTCCGGCGCCAATCCGTCCTACTGGCTGATATTCATCGGTGGGAGTTGCGCGTGGCGCTGGTCGGCTGGATCATAAGTTTCGCAGCCCTGTTTGGCGGGCTGGCTTTATGGCAGGACATGCCTGCCGATGGTTCGCCGATGCTGGCGAACATGCTGTTCATGCTCTCGCTGCTCAGTTGCCCGCTGCTCTGGAGGGAAAAGCCTCTCGGCATTTCATTCAGCCAGCGCATTTTCCTGGTCATGGCGCTGGTGTGCAGCCTGCCGCTGCTGCTTTTTCCTCGAAACTGACAAAGTCGCGCCGCGCAACTTTGGCTGGCAGCCGGGGTTCGGCCAAAAAAACGCCGCCGGCGAAGCCACCGGCGGCGCTCAAAAAAGCGGATGATCCGTCCCCTCAGTCGAACAGGCTGGAAACCGAGCTTTCGTCTGCAATGCGCTTGATCGCTTCGCCCAGCAGCGGGGCGATGGGAAGGTGGCGGATGCTCTTCGCCCCGTTCACCGCATCGGTGCCCTGGATCGAATCGGTGATGACCAGTTCGCGCAGTTCCGACGCCTCGACGCGGGCGACGGCGCCGCCCGACAGCACGCCATGGCTGACATAGGCGACGACGTCCTCGGCGCCCGCGGCCTTCAGCGCGGCCGCCGCGTTGCAGAGCGTGCCGGCCGAATCGACGATGTCGTCGATCAGGATGCAGAAGCGGCCCGAAACATCGCCGATGATGTTCATGACTTCCGATTCGCCCGCGCGCTCACGACGCTTGTCGACAATGGCCAACGGCGCGTTGTCGAGGCGCTTTGCCAGCGCTCGCGCACGGACCACGCCGCCCACGTCAGGCGACACGACCATGATATTCTTGTCGCCGAAGCGGGCCTGAATGTCCGCCGACATCACCGGCGCGCCGAACAGATTGTCGGTCGGAATGTCGAAAAAGCCCTGAATCTGTCCGGCGTGCAAGTCGACCGACAGCACGCGGTCCGCGCCCGCGGTGGTTATCAGGTTGGCGACCAGCTTGGCCGAAATCGGGGTGCGGGGACCGGGTTTCCGGTCCTGCCGGGCATAGCCGAAATAGGGGACGACCGCCGTGATTCGCTTGGCCGACGCGCGCTTCAGCGCATCGATCATGATCAGCAGCTCCATCAGATTGTCGTTCGTCGGATAGCTGGTCGATTGCAGCACGAACACATCTTCGCCGCGGACATTCTCATGAATTTCCACGAAAACTTCTTCATCGGCGAAGCGGCGGACGCTCGCGTCGGTCAGGGGAATTTCGATATAGTCGGCAATGGCGGCGGCAAGCGGCTTGTTGGAATTGCCGGTCATGAGTTTCATGGCCAAACCCCTGTGACGAATTGATGACGCTGGTCGGAACGCGGCCCCTTTAGCGGTCGAACCTCTCGCTGAAAAGGCGCTTTTGCGCGTTGCCGCAAAATGGATTAGGGGCGCTTCCTATGACCGACAAACTCGTGATAGCCCTTGCCCAGATGACGCAGTCGGTGGGCGATCTCACCGCTAACGCCGACGCGATGCTGGAATGGCGTGCGCGGGCGATGGATGCTGACCTCATCGTCTATCCCGAACTGCAACTGATCGGCTATCCGCCTGAAGATCTGGTGCTGAAGCCCGCCTTGGTCGACCGCGCCAACCATGAACTCGACCGGCTCGCCCAAGCCACGGCTGATGGCGGCCCCGCCATGCTGGTCGGCACGGTGGTCGCCTCGCAGGGGGTGCTGTTCAATGTCGTCGCCCTGCTGGAAGAAGGCGCCGTCACCGCCATCCGTCAGAAGCGCGAATTGCCCAATTACGGGACATTCGATGAAAAGCGCCTTTTCGCGCCCGGCCCGCTGCCCGCGCCGATCGATTTCAAGGGGGTGAAGATCGGCGTTCCGATCTGCGAGGATATCTGGTTCCCCTTCGTCACCGCGCATCTGCGGGCAGAGGGCGCGGAAATCCTGATCAGCCCCAATGGCTCTCCGTTCGAGGTCGACAAGGACGACCGCCGCGTCAACGCCGTCGCGGGCACCCGCGTCCGCGAAACCGGCCTGCCGCTCATCTATCTCAACCGCGTCGGCGGGCAGGACGAACTGGTGTTCGACGGCGCGTCCTTCGTCGTGAACGGCGATTTGAGCCTCGCCCAGCAGCTTCCCGACTGGGAGGAGGCGCTGGTCCTCACCAACTGGGAAAAATGGGACGGCCAGTGGGTCTGCCTGCCCGGCGAACGCCATCAACCCGATCCGCGCCCGGCCGATATCTATAATGCCATGGTGCTCGGCCTGCGCGACTATGTGAACAAGAACCGTTTCCCCGGCGTGGTCCTCGGCCTGTCGGGCGGCATCGATTCCGCGCTCTCCGCCGCCGTCGCCGTTGACGCGCTGGGCGCCGACCGCGTCTGGTGCGTGATGATGCCCTCGCGCTTCACCAGTCAGGAAAGCCTGGACGACGCGGTGGAATGCGCCCGGCTGCTCGGCGTCCGCTATGACACCATCCCGATCGAACCGGCGGTCGCCGCTTTCGATTCCATGCTGGCCGACGTCTTCGCCGGCCGCCAGCGCGACCTTACCGAAGAAAATATCCAGTCCCGCATCCGGGGCGTGACGCTGATGGGCCTCTCCAACAAATTCGGCCATATGCTGCTGACCACCGGCAACAAGAGCGAGATGTCGGTCGGCTACGCCACCATCTATGGCGATATGGCGGGCGGCTATTCGGTGCTGAAGGACGCCTATAAGACAACGGTGTTCGATCTCTGCCGCTGGCGTAACGAGAATGTCCCGTCCTTGGGCGAGGCGTTCGGTCCCAAAGGTCCGGTCATGCCCGAGCGCGTCATCACCAAGCCGCCCAGCGCCGAACTGCGCGACAATCAGAAGGATGAAGACAGCCTGCCACCCTATGAGGTGCTGGACCCGATCCTCTACGGTCTGGTCGAAGAGGAACTGTCGGTCGAGCAACTGGTCGCCCGCGGCTTCGACAAGGACATGGTTTCCCGCATCGAGCGACTGCTCTACGTCGCCGAATATAAACGTCGCCAGTCGCCCCCGGGCGTGAAGTTGGGATCGCGCAATTTCGGCCGCGATCGCCGCTATCCCATCACCAACGCCTTCCGGACCCTATGACCGTCATCACCCGCTTCGCCCCGTCGCCGACCGGCAACCTCCATGTCGGCAATATCCGCGCCGCGCTGCACAACTGGCTGTTTGCGCGCAAAAGCGGCGGCCAGTTCTGGCTGCGCCTCGACGACACCGATCTCGAGCGCTCGCGTCCGGAATATGCGGAAGGCATCAAGGCTGATCTGGACTGGCTCGGCCTCCACTGGGATGGGGAGGAAAAGCAGTCCGACCGCTTCGCCCTTTATGAAGAGAAATTCGAAGCCCTGAGAGCGTCGGGCCATGTCTACCCGGCCTATGAGACGCAACAGGAACTGGAACTGCGCCGCAAGATACTGCTCGGCCGGGGCCTGCCGCCGGTTTATGACCGCGCGGCTCTCTCGCTGACCCCCGAGCAGATCGCCGCCTACGAGGCCGAAGGCCGCCAGCCTCACTGGCGCTTCAGGCTGGACCACGACCAGTCCATCGTCTGGACTGATCTTATTCGTGGCGAGCAGCGTTTCGACCCGAAACTGCTCTCCGACCCGGTGATCCGCCGCGCCGACGGCAGCTGGCTCTACATGCTCCCCTCGGTGATCGACGACATTGCCATGGGCGTCACCCACGTCCTGCGCGGAGAGGACCATGTGTCCAACACCGCCACCCAGATTCAGATGTTCACCGCTCTGGGCGCGCCGCTTCCGGCATTTGCCCATGAAGCCCTGCTCACCGGCAGCGAGGGCAAGCTTTCCAAGCGTCTCGGCTCGCTGGGCGTCGCTTATTTCCGCGAGATGGGCCTCGAGCCGGCCGCCATCGCGTCTTTGCTCGCCCGTCTGGGCAGTTCCATGCCGATCGAACCGTTCTCGGACATGCAGCCCTTGATCGACAGTTTCGACTTCGCCCATTTCGGCCGCGCCCCTGCGCGCTTCGACGAGGCGGAACTGGCGACCCTCAATCAGAAGATCGTCCACATCCTGCCCTATGACGCCGTGTTCGGCCGGTTGCCCGAGGGCATGGACGAAGCCGCCTGGGAAGCCATCCGCCCCAATCTCGAAACCGTTTCGGGAGCTTCGGAATGGTGGCAGATCGTCACCGGCCCCATCGACACCCCCGAACCGGCCGCGGAAGATCGAGAATTCCTGGCCCTCGCGCACGCTGCGCTGCTGACAGGCGACTTCGACGCTACCGTCTGGCGCAGCCTTACCGAAAGGCTGAAAGCGGAAACGGGCCGCAAGGGCAAGGCGCTGTTCCTGCCTCTCCGGCGCGCGCTCACGGGACTGGATCATGGTCCAGACATGGGCCTGTTGCTGCCGTTGATCGGTAAGGATGAGGCACTGAAACGCCTCAGCCTCTGACGGTTCGGTTTTCTGCCGACGGTGGACATTCCATCGTTCAGGGGGGCAGACTTGGAAAGCCGTCATTCCAGGGAGAGGCGGTGAACCCGGTTTGCGGGCGGCATCCTGGAGTTTCTATGGCAAACCCCTTCCCACACGGCACCGTGCACGAAGCAGGCGAGGACCTTCAAACGGCCTTGCGATCGGACCCCGAAATCTTTGCCCTGTGGGAAGGCCTGACGCCGCTTGGCCGGAACGAGTTCATCTGCTGGGTGGACGACGCGAAACAGCCGAAGACGCGGCTACGCCGCATTGAGCGAACCCGCGAGGAATTGTTGGAGGGCAGGAAACGTCCCTGCTGTTGGGCGGGCTGCATACATCGCACCGATAAGGCGCCGGGTCGATGGCAACAGGCCGTTTTGATCGATCGGCAGGCGAAGGGCAGGCCGTAAGCGGGGCTTTCAGTCCCGCATCGCCTCAAGCGCTTTGCCTACCGCGAGAATGCCCTCGGGCGCGGCGGCAAAGCCCATATGCGTGCAGTCCACTTCAATCGCCCGGTCGCGCTCCCCGGCGCGACCCCTCGCGCATTCGGCCAGAATCACCCCGTCCCGCCGGGACCAGAGCGCTACGGTCGGCACCGGCGGCTTCGCCTCGCGATCGCAGGCAAAGGGCGGCCGGTCCACGGGAAAGCCGGAAACGAGCTGATAGAGCCGCCAGGCATGATTGGCGCGCGGATCGCCCGAAAAGGGCGTCCCCATGGTCACCACGCCGCTGACTTTGTTCGGCGCGAACTTGGCATATTCGCGCGCAAACAACCCACCCAGACTCCAGCCCACCAGCGTCACCGGCGCGCCGCTCCGGTGGCGGATGAAATCCACCCGCCGGTCGATCTGCTCCAGAGTCTCCGGCTTCGGCCCGAAATTCCGTCCCATGCCCCAGCCATGCGCTTCATAGCCCGCTGCATTCAGCACATGACGCAAAGGCTCCATCCGCTTCTCCGACGCCAGCAAACCGGGGAGCAGCAGCACTTTCCGTCCATCGCCACGCATCGCTTGCGCCAGCGTCGCAGCCTGCGCTCTGGTCCGAACCAGATCGAACGGTACCGAAGCATTGCCCAGCAAATGCTGGAGCGAGGGGCGTTCAGCCGCCCGCGGGCCGCTGGCCAGACGGCCTTTCCAGAAGCTGGTTATGGTGTCGGCATAAGGCGGCAAGAGAAGGCATCCTGTTTCCAAAGGGAAAGATGACATTCTCATGACAGGCAGGCGCGCGTCCACGCCTTTCATCGACAAGTTTCAACCGTTTGTCGTTTGTGACAGTCTTTCAGGGCGCCAAAGGCGACGTCTGGGCCACCGTCCCGCCGTCTGCCGCCCGCAACTGCCGCGGCTCCAGGATCGCGGCGGTTTCGATCAGGTCCAGCGCCCGCCGCGCCTCCAGATAGCGCCGGGCATATTGCATCCAGCGGTCGGCCGCAGCCCGTCCCGGCATCTTCTCCACCTCGGCCAGCGCCGGGCCCACGCGCGACCCGTCCAGATAGCGAATCGCCCGGTCCAGCGCCGCCTGCGGCCGGGGCGAGGGGGTGGATTCCTTGTGAAAGGAGATCAGCTCCCGCGCTTCATGCTCAAGCGCTTCCCACCAGCTTGCATTGGCGGGCGGAACCGTCAGCTGATCACCCAGAGCCGTCAGCCCGGCCCGCAAATCCGCCAGCGTCACCGGCTCCCGCGCCGCATTGATGATCGTCGCCACTGCGCGCGGTTGGGCCTGCCCGAAACGGAGTCTCAACTGTCCCTCAATATAGCCAAGCGGCGTCCCGCTATCGAGCGCCCGTCGCGCCGCGAAGGCGACCAGCAGGCCCTCTGCCCGCGCGGCATTGCCCGAAGCCGCCTGCGCCTCGACCGTTATGCGATTGAGCCGCTCCTCCAGCTGCATCACCCGCGCATCCAGCATTTGGGCGGCATCGCCGTTAAGCGGTCGCATCGGCACGCCCGGCGTGACAGCGTTCAGCAACGGATCGGTCATCGCCGTCTGCGGCTTGGGGTTGCCCAGCCAGCGCTGAAGCTGCGGCATGGCCAGAATCGTGAGGACCACCCCGATCGCAAACGCCATCAGCAACAGGATCAGCATCAACCAGAGGCTGCGCCGCCGCACGGGCGCATCCGTCTCCGGTCCACCTGCTACGGGGGCAACGGCCAAGCCGTCCGGATCGCTCATCAAAGGCCTTTCCTCATTTGGGGGCGAATCATTCGCATAATCGGACGGCAAGGGCCAGCATCCTCTCATCATCGGGCGTATCGGGCGCCTCGGCGCTCGCCCAACCCGCGCCGCAGGCGGCCAGCGCGGCAGGGCTGATCGCGATCAGGTGCAGGCCGCCGCGTTGGTCAACGCTCACCCGCTCCGCCAATATCCCGCCCGCGCGCGGGGAATGGACCAGGAGGATGCTGCCCGGCTCCAGCCGGTCGGCCAGCCCATCCTCGTCGGTGCGCCGCATTTCATAGACGGCGACGCGCTCGATCGTCAGCAAACCGGCTTCCATCGGCGCAACCGTCCGTCCGGCGAGATGCAGAACCACGCGATGCCCGTCGTCGGCAATCCTTCGCGCAATCGCGGTTCCGTCTCCGTCCCCGGCGACGGCGCCGGCCAGTCCCGCCTCCGCCAATGCCCTGGCTGTGGCCCGCCCCACCGCGTAGGTCGGCAAGACCCGATAGTCTGTCAGCCGCGCTCCGGCGAGCCGCGCTGCATTGGCGCTGGTCAGCAACAGGGCATCGAATCGGTCAGGGGATGGAGCCGCCCAATCGATCGCACGCGGCGCGAACAGCGGATGAACTTCCGCAACCAGTCCTAGCTCCGCTGCGCGAGCGGCGGTCCTGCTGGCGCCCGGCTCGGGCCGCAGGATGACGACCCGTGTCACGCCTCGAACAGCGCCCGCAGCGCCGGACTTGCCCGCCCGAGCAACCCGCGTCCAAGGGCTTCGGCCGCAGCGGCATCGCCTCGCGCAACCCGATCCTCTTGGCCCACAGTTTCCAGTCCATCGGGGCTGATGATTTCCGCACGCAGATGAATTCGGCCGTCTTCCAGCCGCGCGAGCGCGGCGATCGGCGAATGGCAGGTGCCGCCCAGGCCGACCAGCACCGCCCGCTCCGCCATCACGCAGTCGAACGTATCCGCGTCACTGATCGTGGCCAGCAATTCCAGCATCGCCTCATTGCCGCTCAGCGTCTCGATCCCCACCGCCCCCTGCGACGGCGCGGGCAGCATCGTCTCCACCGGGATCGTCACGCCCACATCGCCCTGACCCAGCCGGTCCAGTCCCGCCGCCGCCAGCAGGGTCGCATGGACGTCCCCCGCCGCCAGCTTACTCAAGCGCGTCGCCACATTGCCGCGAAACAGCACGACCTGCGCATCAGGCCGCAAGCGCTTCACCTGCGCCGCCCGGCGCGGCGAGCTGGTCCCCACCACCGGCGTTTCGGGCAAAGCCTCGAAACTGCCCGCCCCCACCAGCCGGTCGCGGACATCGGCACGCGGCAGCATCGCGGCGATCCGTATTTCTGCCGGGCGCAGCGTCTCGACATCCTTCATCGAATGCACGGCAAAATCGATCTCGCCCGCCAGCAGGGCCCGGTCCAACTCCTTGGTCCACAGCGCCTTGCCGCCGATCTCGGCCAACGCCCGGTCCTGAATCCGGTCACCGCTGGTCTGCACCACCACGATCTCGACCGAGCTCTCATCCCAACCATGGCGCGCGCGCAGCGCCGCCATCGTCATATGCGCCTGCGCGAGCGCAAGCGGAGAACCACGGGTGCCAAGGCGGAGAGGGCGGGAAGGCTTTTGCATGATCCCGCTTGCTCTAATGATCGCGGGCATTAGATGGAAGCAGCAATGACGATCATCCTCGGCCTGGAATCAAGCTGCGACGAAACCGCAGCGGCGCTCGTGACGGCGGAGGGCAGGATCCTCGCCCACCGCCTCGCCACGCAGGAGGAGGCGCATCGCCCCTATGGCGGCGTCGTCCCCGAAATCGCCGCCCGCGCCCATGTCGAGGCGCTTGTGCCCCTGATCGAAGCGGCGCTCAGGGATGCGGACCTCAGCCTGAACGAGGTCGACGTGATCGCCGCCACCGCCGGTCCCGGTCTGATCGGCGGGGTGATGGTCGGCCTCGTCACCGGCAAGGCGCTCGCCCATGCGGCGAACAAGCCGTTGATCGCCGTGAATCATCTCGAAGGCCACGCCCTTTCGCCGCGCCTCGCGGACCCCAGCCTGCAATTCCCCTATCTGCTGCTGCTGGTGTCGGGCGGCCATTGCCAGATATTGGAGGTGCGCGGCCCGGGCGATTATGGCCGTCTTGCCACCACCATCGACGATGCCAGCGGCGAAGCCTTCGACAAGACGGCGAAGCTGCTGGGCCTCGGCTATCCCGGCGGTCCGGCGGTCGAGAAAGCCGCGGCGCAGGGCAATCCCAAGGCCGTCCCTCTGCCGCGTCCGCTGGTCGGCACGGCCGAACCCCATTTCTCCTTCGCTGGCCTCAAGAGCGCGGTGATGCGCGCTGTCCAGTCCGGACAATATTCGATCGAGGATATCGCCGCGAGCTTCCAGCAGGCGGTGATCGACTGCCTGATCGACCGCGCCGAAAAGCAGCTGGCCGAGCATCGGGGCATGACTGCCCTCGTCGTCGCGGGCGGGGTCGCGGCCAATCAGTCGATCCGCGCCGCCCTGGAAGCCCTCGCGGCCCGGCACGGCCTGCCCTTCGTCGCGCCGCCGCTCTGGCTGTGCACGGACAATGCCGCGATGATCGCCTGGGCGGGCGCCGAGCGCTACGCGGCTGGACTGATCGATGACCTCACCGTTCCGGCCCGCCCGCGCTGGCCGCTCGACCCCGGCGCGGAAAAAGCGCGCGGAGCAGGAGTAAAAGCATGAAGGCCGGAGTGATCGGCGCAGGCGCCTGGGGCACCGCGCTCGCCCAAACGCTGGCGGCGGACGGCCAGCATGTTCGTCTTTGGGCGCTCGAGCCGGAAGTGGTGGAGACCGTCAACAAGGACCGCCAGAACCCGCTCTATCTTCCCGACATCCCGCTCAGCGCCTCAATCGAAGCGACCGGCGACATGTCCGGCATGGCCGACCGCGACATATTGCTGATCGTCAGCCCGGCCCAGCATCTGCGCAGGGTCGTTGCGGACGCTCCGGCAGGCAAGCCCCTCATCCTCTGCTCCAAGGGCATTGAGTCGGGCACCAGCCTGCTCATGTCCGAAGTCGCCGCGCAGGCGCAGCCGACATCCCCTATTGCCGTCCTTTCCGGCCCGACCTTTGCGCATGAGGTGGCCAGGGGCCTGCCCACCGCGATTACGCTCGCCTGCGCGGACGCCGCCCTCGCGGCGAACATCGCCGCCCGCATCGCGCGCCCTGCCTTTCGCCCCTATCTTTCCGATGACGTGGTTGGCGCGGAAATCGGCGGCGCGGTGAAAAACGTCCTCGCCATCGCCTGCGGCGTCGCGGAGGGCGCAGGTCTTGGCCTCAACGCCCGCGCCTCGCTCATCAGCCGGGGCTTTGCCGAAATGACCCGCTTCGGCCTGGCTCGCGGCGCCCGCCCCGAAACCCTTGCAGGCCTTTCCGGCCTCGGCGATCTGGTCCTCACCTGCTCTTCCACCAACAGCCGAAACTTCTCGCTGGGCAAAGGGTTGGGGGAGGGGCGGTCCGCCAGAGAGCTGCTGTCGAACCGGCGGACCGTAGCGGAAGGCGCCTTCACCGCCCCCGTCCTGCGCGAAGCTGCCCGCGCTGCCCGCGTCGAAATGCCGGTGGTCGAGGCCGTCTGCGCGCTGCTCGAAGACGCGGCGCCGCTGGCCCAGGTGATGGACGCGCTGCTCGCCCGTCCGCTGCGCGCCGAATAAATTCATCGCCCCATCCTCATTTATTGCTACTATCCGGCTCCACAGAATGACGCGACAGGGGGATTATAGTTCTTTGGCGGCTGATGGGGCCTCTCCCGCGCAGCAGGATGATATTGCGGCGCTCGCCAAGGGTGGACGGACCAACGTGTTCGGTTTTCTGCTCCGTCTTGCCGCGCGCCTGCCGTTCCTGTTCATCGCTGGCCGCTGGTATGGCGCCGATGCGCTGGGCCGCTTCGCCTATGCGGTGCTGGTGGTGGAATTCGTCGCCCAGCTTGCCACGCTGGGCCTGAAACGCGGCCTCGCCGGAGCTCTTGCGCAGACCGAACGCCCGCACAGCCACGTCGTGACCGACGCGATGCTGGTGACGCTGATCGCCTCCCTCATCGGCAGCGCGGTCCTCGTCGCCTTCCCGCAGGCGATGTTCCCGAACAGCGGCATCAATGGTCTGGACCGCCTGCTCGCCCTGATCGTCATCGCCGTCGCCGGGTCAGACGTGGCGCTCGCCGCCTGCGCCTACCGCTTCGACATTGGCGCCACCGTACGCGCGCGATCGGTCATCGAGCCGTGGGCGATCAGCATCGGCGCCTTCGGTTTCGCTTATTATTCGCTGCGGGACGGGCTGATCCTGTCCTATGTCCTCTCGATGGTCTCGGCGCTCATCGCCTCCATCATTCCGATGACTCGCCATTATGGCATCCCCTATGGCTGGCGCCCCGATTTCGGGAGACTCTGGCGCCTTACCCGCCGCAACCTGCCGCTTGCGGCGGCGGATGGGGTCGAATGGGGTTCGCGCCGCCTCGACATGGCCATCCTTGGCCTGTTCGTCAGCCCGGCGGTGGTCGGCATCTATTATGTCGCCCAGCAGGTCGCTTCTCTCCCGCAAAAGCTCAAGACGAGCTTCGACCCCATCCTCGGCCCCGTCATCACGCGCAACCTGGCCGAAGGCAATCTGACCGCCATCGCGAAGCAGGTCAGTCAGGTCGGCTTCTGGATCATCGCCGCGCAGGCGGGAATAGCATTGGCGCTCGGCATTCCGGGCGAAGCGGTCATGGGCCTCGTCGGCCCGCATTTCGTCGGTGGCACGGGGGCGCTCGCCTTCCTGCTGCTGGCCGAAGTGGTCGCCGCCACCGCCGTCGTCAGCGAATCCGCGCTGGTCTATATCGCCCGCCACCGCAATCTGATGATCTCGCTGCTGATGATCGGACTCCAGGCCGGACTCAGCTTCGCGCTGATCCTCATCGCCCGCGACATGGGCCTCAAGCCTGAAGCCATCGCCGCCGCCCCCGCGCTCGCGCTCAGCATTGCGCTGGGCATCAGTGCGTTGGTGAAAGCCCGCCTCCTCTCGCACCTGCTCGGTGCCAAGGTCAATGCGTGGCGCTGGCCGCTGCTCAGCGCTTCCGGCGTGGCCTGCGTCGTGGGCGCCGCCTTCGTCGCGCTGCCCCCCAGTCTCGAATGGGTCGAACTGGTCTTCGGCGTCTTCACGATCCTCGGCGTTTATGGCTTCGTGATCTGGCGCTGGGGCTTCGGTGCTGAAGATCGCGCCCTGTTCCGCAAACAGAAGGCGGCCGCCTGACGCAAAAGAAGGCCGGACTTCCGCCCGGCCTTTCGGTTCTTACCCCAGCGTCCGGGCCCGGATCGCCTGAAGATCCTCTTCCGGCCGCGCGCCCCAGTGCGAGATCACCTCGGCCGCGGCAGCGGCGCCCAGCTTCAGGCATTTTTCGACATCCAGCCCCTCCAGATGCGCCGCCAGGAAGCCCGCCGCGAACAGGTCGCCCGCGCCGGTCGTGTCGACGATTTCGGACACCGCCGCTGCATGCACTTCATAGCGCGTGCCCTCAGCCACGGCGATCGCCCCCTTTTCGCTGCGGGTGGACACCAACATGGGCACCTTGCCCGCGATCGCCGCCACGGCCTTTTCGAAATCGTCGACCTGCGCGAGCGACTGAATTTCGCCCTCATTGGAGAACAATATGTCGATCAGGCCCTGCTCGATCAGATCGATGAAATCGGCGCGATGGCGATCGATCACGAAATTGTCCGACAGGGTGAAGGCCACCTTGCGTCCTGCGCCCCGCGCCGCATCGATCGCCGCGCGCATCGCCGCGCGCGGCTGTTCCGGGTCCCACAGATAGCCTTCGAGATAGAGGATGCGGGCTGAACGGATCAGATCCAGGTCCAGCGCGGCTTCAGGCAGGAATTGCGAGGCGCCCAGAAAGGTGTTCATCGTCCGCTGCGCGTCAGGCGTGACCAGAATCAGGCAGCGGGCGGTCGGCACGTCGCCCTGCATCACAGGCGTATCGTAGCGGATGCCGAGCGCCCGGACGTCATGCGCGAACACCGCGCCCAGCTGATCGTCATTCACCTGCCCGATAAAGCCGCATTTCTTGCCCAGCGCAGCAAGTCCCGCCAGCGTGTTCGCCGCCGACCCGCCGCTGATTTCCTTGCCCGCGCCCATGTCTGCGTAGAGGCTTTCGGCGGTTTCCGCGTCGACCAGCTGCATGCCGCCCTTCGTCAGCGCATGTTCAGCGAGAAATCCGTCATCGCTCCGGGCAAGCACATCGACAATGGCGTTGCCGATGGCAACAACGTCAAGCGTGGGGGCAGCAGCGGTCACGCATATTCCTTCATGATTCAATGGAATGGAAAAATCCCGCTGTCTCTAGCTATCCGGGGCGTCCGGCGCAACGGCGCTGATTGACGGCCAGCGCCTGCCGGGCGAAGAAGGCGCGATGGTCCTGACCGCTGCCCTGCGCGCCTTTCCCTCGATCTTTCACGGCGCCGCCCTGCGGCTCGCGCTGAAGACGCTGCTGCTCAGCCTGATGGCCTTCGCCCTGCTGGGGTTCGCGCTCTGGTTCGCCCTCCATGCGGCCCGCCTGCATTTCGGTTGGGGCACGACGGCGTGGGGAGGCTGGGCCGAAGCCGCCGCCACGGCGGTCGGCATCGCCGCCGCCGCGTGGCTGCTGTTCCGCGCGGTTGCCATGACCATCATGAATCTGTTCGCCGACGACATCATCATTGCCGTCGAGCGCGACAGCTATCCGGAAGCCGCTGCTCGCGCCCACCCGGTCGGTTGGGGGCGCAGCCTGCATTTCGCCCTGCGTTCGCTGGCGCGCACCATCGGGTGGAACCTGCTCGCACTGCCCGCCTATGTGCTGCTGCTGGTGACGGGCGTCGGCACGATCGGCCTGTTCCTGATCCTCAACGCCATTTTGCTGGGCCGCGACCTTGCCGACATGGTCGAGCCGCGCCACCCTGGCCTGCCGCCGATCCCGCGCGGCAGCCGGTGGCGCATGGGCTTCGTTTCGGCGCTTCTGTTCATGGTGCCGGTCCTCAACCTGCTTGCGCCGATCTGGAGCGCGGCTATGGCGGTGCACATGCTGCACGGTGCCCGAAGGAAAATCCCATGAACCGCTCCGGTCTGGCGCTTGCCGTGGCCCTGTCGTCGGCTCTTGCCGCCTGCGGAGGCGTCGTGCCGCCCCCGGCGACGCAGATAAGCCGTCCGCCCGCCGGCCCCCCGGCCAGCGCCTTCACCCGGCCCGGTCCGCTGATCGGGTCGGACGCCCGCCACCTCATGCAGATGTTCGGCCAGCCCCGGCTCGACGTTCGCGAAACCACGGTGCGCAAGCTGCAATTCGCCAATGGCCGCTGCGTGCTCGACGCCTATCTCTATGTCCCGCCGCAGGGAAAGGAGCCGCTTGTTACCCATGTCGATGCGCGCACGCCCGCAGGCGCGGACGTCGATCCGGCCAGCTGCGCCGCCGCGCTTCAGGCGAAATAAGCTTCTATCCGGCGCGCAGTTGCGCCAGCGCCCAGCGCGCCGCCTCCGCCACCACCGGATCATCGTCGCCGGTCAGCGGCCGCAACCGCTCGATCAGCCGGGCGTCACCGCTGTTCCCCGCCGCGACGGCGGCGTTGCGCACCATCCGGTTCCGCCCGATCCGCTTGATCGGTGATCCGGAGAAAATCTCGCGAAAACCGGCATCGTCCAGCGCCAGCAGATCGCCCAGCTCCGGCGCCGCCAGCTCCGCCCGCCCGATAAAGGCCCGGTTGGCGGCCGCCGCGTCGGCAAACTTGTTCCACGGGCAGACGGCGAGGCAATCGTCGCAGCCATAGATGCGATTGCCGATTCCCTTGCGAAATTCCTCCGGGATCGGCCCCTTATGCTCGATAGTGAGGTAAGAGATGCATCGCCGCGCATCCACCACATAGGGAGCAGGAAAGGCATCGGTCGGGCAGGCGGCCTGACAGGCGGAGCAACTGCCGCAATGGTCCGTCTCCGGCGCGTCGGGGGTGAGCGCGATCTCGCTGTAGATGGCGCCCAGAAACAGCCAGCTGCCATGCGCCCGGCTGACGAGATTGCTGTGCTTCCCCTGCCAGCCCAGTCCCGCCGCCTGCGCCAGCGGCTTTTCCATCACCGGGGCCGTATCGACAAAGACCTTGAGCGCGCCCGGCTGCTGCTCGACCAGCCAGCGGGCGAGGGCCTTCAGCCCTTTCTTGACCACATCATGATAGTCCCGCCCCTGCGCATAGACCGAGATCCGCCCCCGGTCGCCCGCGTCCCCAAGGACCAGCGGATCGCGCCCCGGCGCGTAGCTCATCCCCAGCATGATGACGCTGCGCACCTGTGGCCACAGTCCCCGCGGCGATCCGCGCTGACCGGCGCGCTCCGCCATCCAAAGCATGTCGCCATGGTGGCCGGCGTCCAGCCATTGCCGCAGCCGCTCCGCCGAACGCGGCGCGGCGTCGGCGGGCGCGATGGCGCAGGCGGCAAAGCCCAGCCGCCGCGCTTCGGCCTTCAGCCGCTTTTCCAAGGTTTCGTTTTGCGTTGGCATATTGTGCGACTATCAGAGGCGAATGATCGGCGACCTTCCGGCTTCTCCCATGACCTCAGGACCCAGCTATGCCGTCGAAGGCCATGGTCTTGTCAAGACGTTCGGCGATTTCCGGGCGGTCGACGGGATCGACATCGCCGTTCCCGCAGGGTCGATCTACGGCATTCTGGGTCCCAATGGCGCGGGCAAGACCACGCTGCTGCGCACGCTGCTGGGCATCATCGATCCGGATGAAGGACATCGCGCGCTGCTCGGCGATCCCGTCCCGCTGCGACAGGCGCGCAATGTGGGCTATTTGCCCGAAGAGCGCGGCCTCTACCCCTCGATGAAAGCCTCTGAAGCGGTCGCCTTCATGGGCGCGCTGCGCGGGCTGCCGCTGAAGGTCGGCCGCCAGCGCGCCCGCGCGATGCTGGAAGATTACGGCATGGGCGCGTCGGCCGAAAAGCCAATCCGCCAGTTGTCGAAGGGGATGGCGCAGACCGTCCAGCTATTCGGCACGATTGTCCATGAACCCCGGCTCATCGTACTCGACGAACCCTTTTCCGGGCTGGATGCCTTCAATCAGGGAAAGCTGGAAAGCCTGATCCGCGAACAGGCCAAGCGCGGCGTCACCGTGCTTTTCTCCACCCATGTCATCGCCCATGCCGAGCGACTTTGCGAACGGATCGCCATTGTCGCGGGCGGCCGCGTGCGATTCGACGGCACGGTCGCTGAAGCCCGCGATCGGCTCCGCCCGCAGGTCCGCCTGCGCACGCGGCTCAGCGACGGGAACTGGCGGCGCGCGCTTCCGCCCGAAACGCTGGCCGAGGATGGCGCCTGGCACTTCGCCTTGCCGCAGGATGGGATCGAACCGCTGCTGCGCGCCCTGCTCGACGGTAATGCCGGGATCGAGAGCCTGTCGATCGAGCGCCCCGGCCTGCACGACGCCTTCGTCGCCATTGTGGGCGAAGCGGCGGCGCGGCAGATGCAGGACGATCAGGCGCGGGAGGCGGCGGCATGAGGGAATTGATGCGCGCCGCTTTCGTCATCGCCCGGCGGGACTTTACCGCCGTCGTGCTGTCCCGCACCTTCATCCTGTTCCTGCTGGGGCCGCTGTTTCCGATCATCATCGGCATGGCCTTTGGTGGGCTGGGCGACCGGATTTCCAACACGGACCTGCGCCCCGTCGTAGGGTTGGCAATGCCGGCGCCCGACGCTGCCCGGATGGAGCGCGCCCAGGCACGGCTGGCCGAACGCATGGGAGAAAAGGCGCTTCCCAGACTCCATCGGGTCCCTTTGTCGCCTGCGCCTCGAGAACAGCTCGCCAAGCCTCACGCCGATGTCGTGGTGATCGTGTCGGGTTCGCCCTCTCGCCCGGTCATCACGGGCCAGCCGGACGATATCCAGCGTCTTGAGGGTGACATCAGCCTGATCGCCAGCGCAGCCGTAGCCGAACGATCGCTGCATATGGTGCATGTCGAACCGCAGCAGGTTTCGACCAGCGTCGGTGCGCAGACGCAGGGCCGTCTGGTCATTGGCCGTATCGCGCAGGTGGTGATCTTCTTCCTTACCATCCTGCTGGCGGGCATGATCCTGTCCAATCTGGTCGAGGAAAAAACCAACAAGATCATAGAGATTCTGGCCGCGGCCGTGCCGGTGGACGCGATTTTCCTCGGCAAGCTGATAGCGATGCTGGCGATGAGCTTCGTCGGCATCCTGTTCTGGGGCGGCACGGCTTTCTGCGTGTTTCTGGCATTGAAGACCCCCGGCGTCAGCCTGGCGGAACCGGCCATCGGCTGGCCGCTCTTCCTGATGCTGGCCGTCATCTATTTCGGCATGGCCTATACGCTGCTCGGCTCGCTCTTCCTGGGCATTGGCGCGCAGGCAGCCACCGTGCGGGAAGTCCAGACGCTCAACATGCCCGTGACCATGGGGCAGATGCTGATCTTCTTCTTCGCCACCTATGCCGTCGACAAAATGGGGTCGCCGCCGGAAATCGCGGCGGCCGTGCTTCCCTTCTCCTCGCCCTTCGCCATGATCGCCCGCGCCGCGCAGGTCGATGCCCTCTGGCCTCATCTGCTGGCGATCGGCTGGCAGATGCTGTGGGTGGCGCTCATCATCCGAATCGGCGTGCTGCTGTTCCGCCGCCATGTGTTGAAGTCGGGCGGCGGCTGGTGGAAACAGCTGTTCAGAAGCGCGACAGGATGATCCTGCTATGGCGGCGCCCATGAATCGGCGGCAATTTATGGGCGCTGGGGCAACGGCGGCGATGACGCTGTTCTTGTGGCAGGCTGGTCTGGGCAAGGCCGAGGCGGCCTATCCGTTCGTGCTGAGCGATGCCGAATGGCGCAAACGCCTGAGTCCGCTGGCCTATAACGTGCTGCGCCATGAGGCGACCGAACATCCCTTCACCAGCCCGCTCAACAAGGAGCATCGATCCGGCACCTTCACCTGCGCCGGTTGCGGGCAGCGGCTTTTCAGTTCGAAGACCAAGTTCGACAGCGGCACCGGCTGGCCCAGCTTTTGGGCGCCTTTGCCCAAGGCCGTCGGCACGTCGCGGGATTTCACCCTCGGCTATCCGCGCACCGAAGTCCATTGCGCCCGCTGCGGAGGGCATCTGGGTCATGTCTTCGACGATGGCCCAAAGCCGACGGGCAAGCGTTATTGCATGAACGGCGTCGCGCTCAATTTCGCTCCGGACTAAGGAACGACCCTGTAAATTCGCAGCGCCTGCTTGGGTCCCGGGGGCAGTGGGCGGAGCCAGGCTGGGGGCGCGCCACGGGCCAGCGCAGCGCCCAGGCCCTGCGGGAATTCCGATCGGTAATGCCTGACCTCGTTCGCTTCGTGGCACGTCACGAGATAGTCCGGGCCCTTGCCGCCATTCAGGCGCATGATGATGGACCGGGCCTTGTCCGGCGGGGCGGTGAAGCCTTCAATGACGGCGGTTATACCGGCTGCATTGCGGTGATGGGCCGTGCCGATGACGCTGTGGCTGGTCCGCACGAGGATGTCGGGTCCCAGATCCAGTGGCGCAAACAGGGTCGCGCGCGGAAGGGAGCGAAGGGGCGCCAGCGCGGTTGATGACCGGCAATTGATTCCTTCGGGCTGTTCTTTCGTCTTTGCCGCGCTGGTCGCGATCATCACCCAGCCGCCGCATAGCCCTGCCGGGGTCAAAAGGATGGCAACCGCTGCCGTCACCAATATTCGTGCGACGGCGTTCGTCCAGGTCTGGACGTACCGGAACAGTGCGAGGAGCAGCCACGCAATTCCCGGCAGCGCGATGATGTGCGCCACCGACATTGCGCGCAGCACGAGAATTGAAACCGCTGTCGCGCCGCCGAGCAGCAGAGCGATGACGATCCAACGCTCGCGTGCCTTTGGATCCGTGCTTTTTACGACTGCGACGATGGTGCTTAGCAGGCCGACAAGGGCAGGCAGCAGGATGATGCCTGCCAATGAAGGACCCTGTTCCCAGACGGGGCGGCCCTCTTTTACCTGCAGATACCAGAGGCGGTAGGCGACAGCGCCAAGCGCCTTGAAGGGATCGCCCGAAAGGCAGGACCCTCCCGTCATGAAAAACACGCCGATGGCGATGGTGCCGGCCGATGATGCGGCCAGGAGACGGCGCTGGACCGAAACCGTGCCGAACAGACGCAACGTAAGAGGCGTTGCCGCCGCAAATGCCATGATCGGCCAGATATAGGCTTCCGAAAGACTGTCGCACTGCCGGATCAGCGGCGCTTGCGGGCCACGCAGCACGAGCAGAAGCGCGATCGCAGCGCCTCCGAGCGCAACCGCGAAACCGCAGAAGCGGGGCGTCTCCCGCTGGTCGAAACAGTGCCGCAGGGCCAACACACCCGCGAAGAGCGCCGCATAGGGCAGGCCCTCGCTGGAGATCTGGAGCCAGACAGCCAATGCCGTTCCCGCCATGATGCCCCCGCGCAAAGGGCGGCTATCCAGCGTTCCGCACAAGGCAATGGCCGCCATCCAGATCTGCCATCCATGATGGTCGATCCGGAATGGGGTGAACTGAACCAAAATGGTCGGCGTCGTCAGCAGCAGAATGACGGTCAGCAGCGCAACATGGTGGCCGCCGATGCGTCTGGCTGCCAGGAACAGGGTGATCGTCACGCCGCCCAGCAGCAGCAGCGGCGTGACGGCACAGGCAACTCTTTCGGCCAGTCCCGCATCCATAACCGGACGCAGCAGGAGAATCAGGACTGCAATCGGCATGTCGACGATGCGCGACCAGTGCATCGGACCGCCGATCGGCGGATTGACGCGATGCTGGCTGACGTCCCAGAAAGCCTGTCCGCCAAGCCAGTCGCGAACCTGTTGCAGCCGCATGGCGTCGTCAGGATCACGAAAGTCGAGCGTCGTCAGGCCGTTCCGGAACAGCCAGAGCATCACTCCGCAGCAAAGCACCCATGCCAGCAGCGCCCCTGCCATCACATAATGCGGAGCGATCGGAGTGTGTGCAGAAGGGGAACGGGAATCAGCCGCGGGCGAAGATGCCATATTTCCGGATCGCATAGACCGCGAGGAAGCTCACGGGAACCGCCATCAACTTGGCGGCAACGGGAGGAAGTCCCAGGCTGCTCAAACCGCCCACCAGAATCGTAGTGATCGCCATGCCGATCAAGGCGCTCATGATGAACGCTACGCGTTGGGCGTGACTGGGCGGTTCCTGCAGGCCGAAGACGAAATGCACGCTGATCAGCCAATGGAGGAGAAGGCCCGCCGAATAGCCGCCGACCGCGGCGATTGCGGGCGGCAGCCCGATATGAGCGAGAGCCATGAACAGCGCGAAATCGGCCGACAGGGCGCAGATGCTTGCCAGAAGATAGCGCGTGAAGGTGAAACGGCCGAGGATCGCGTTCACCGGCCCGGCCATGCAGCGGATCCGAGAGGGCATCAGGCGGCTTTCAGACGGTTGGGCACCAGTCGCTCGCTGGCCAGCGCGGCACGTTGTCCGGCGCTATCCTGCCCTTCCTCACCCGCCTCATGATATTCGGCATCTTCATTGACCGCCCAGATATCGTATAGCTGTTCGCCCGCCTCGATATTGCGGACGGTCAGCATCGCCGTCATCATCGCATGATCCTGATTGTTGTAGCGGTGCATGCCGTTTCGGCCGACCAGATGCAGCGTAGGATAAAGCCGCTGCAACTCCGTCCGCATGGCCATGACATGGTCGGCATAGCTGTCGTCGTAGACCGGATAGGCCTTTTCCTGCCGCACCACTGCGCCGCCCACCACGTCTTCGGGCTTGCAAAGGCCCAGGATTGCCATTTCCTTCCTCGCGAGTTCGATGAGATCGGCATCGTCCGATGACCAGAGACCATCGCCTTCGAAACAGAAATATTCCAGGCCCACGCAGGCCAGTTCCGGATCGGGCACCATTTCAGGCGACCAGCTGCGAAAATTCTGGATGCGGCCGACCTTCACCTTCGAATCATGGATGTAGATCCAGTTATCGGGGAAGATGTCTTCACTCTTGACCATCAGCGCCACGGTCAGAAAGTCACGATATTTCAGCTCGGTCGCATGGTCCAGCGTGGCGGGCAGGGGATGGATGCGCCCGGCCAGTTCGCGCATCGGTGCGGAACTGATGACATGCGCGGCGTTTATGACGACCTCGCCCTGCGGTCCCTGCGCCACCATGCGCCAGCGGCCGCTGGCCTGATCCCGTGAAATCTGGTCGAGGCCATGGGCCATCAACACCTGGTTCCCGCCCGCGACCACGAAGTCGCGCGCCGCTTCCCACATCATGCCGGGGCCCAAGCGCGGATAGCGGAAGCTTTCCAGCAGCGTCTTGGTCGCCATGCCGTCATTCGGCTTCTTGTTGAGGCCCAGTGACCGCTTGAGGCCGTCCGTCACCGCCCCCCAGAGCGAGAGGCCCTTGATGCGCTGCGCCGCCCAATCGGCGGACATTTCGTCGCACGGCATGCCCCAGACCTTCTCCGTGTAGGTTTTGAAGAAGATCGAGAACAGCCTGTGGCCAAAGGCATTGACGGTCCAGTCCTGAAAGGAACGGACGTTGCGGTTGGGAAACAGCTTGGCCTTGACGAAGCTTGCCATGCAGAGCGTCGAACGCCAGATGCCCAGATTGCCGAGCGCTTCGAAAGCGCGCAGCGGGTAGCTGTAGAATTTGCCCTCATAATAGATCCGACTCATCCGGGGGCGCTGGATGAAATCGTCGGGTAGAATCTCGTTCCAGAGGTCGACAACCTCCTGCGACTTGGAAAAGAAACGGTGGCCGCCAATGTCGAAGCGAAAGCCGTCGAGTTCGACCGTCCGGCTGATCCCGCCAACATAAACCGGGTCCTTTTCGATGACCCTGACCGAATAGCCCTTCTTGGTCAGCAGATACGCGGCTGTCAGCCCGGCCGGGCCGGCGCCGATAATGGCGACATCCACATTGTGGTCGTCAAGCGGCATCTAGGCCCCCCCGATGAAATCCTTCGCCAAATGAGGTGAAGGAAATCTTCTAAGGAGTAGTTAATAGCCGGTAACAATGCAAGATGAGGCTAGGCCGGCGGATATATACCCGCCGGACAGCCGTCATTTAACGAGGCATCAGCCCTGACGCTGCGCCTGAATCAGCGTGTCGAGATCATTTCGGGCACCGCCCAGCGCTTCGCCGAAGCAGGCGCGATATTCAGGGGTGGCCGGCAAGATCGATCCGTTCATCCAGCCGCAGACCTGCTTGGCGGCCTTGGTGATGCGCGAATCCGCCATGCGGGCGCCGTGATTGCTCGCGAGGTTGAGGTCGGCCACCGACACGGCAATGCTGCGTGTTTCCGCGCCGGTCCGGCCGTCGACCACGACATCCATGTCGGTGATGCCGGCGAATGCGGTGGCGGAGGGTATGGCAAAGGTGATCGTGGCGGCCAGCGCCACCAGCGTCTTTCTGGTCATCCTGTTTTCTCCTGTCGAACTTTATGGATCTGCCCAACGCCTGACGTGGGAGTGGGGTCGACTGCAGAAAATAGGTCTGGTGCAAGCATATGAAAAGAGGCCACTTGGCAAAAAGTGGCTGAAAACCGTTATTTTTGCGGATGCGAAAGGATTGATGGCGCTTTCGCATCCGCACCATCGATCAATGGCGGAAGTGGCGCATACCGGTAAAGACCATGGCGAGGCCCGCTTCGTCGGCGGCTGCGATGACTTCCTCGTCGCGGATGGAGCCGCCCGGCTGGATCACCGCCGTCGCCCCCGCCTCGACCGCCGCCAGCAGGCCGTCGGCAAAGGGGAAGAAGGCGTCGGAAGCGACTGCGGAACCGATCGTGCGCGCTTCGCTCCAGCCAGCCTTTTCGGCGGCGTCCTTGGCCTTCCATGCAGCGATGCGCGCGGATTCGAGGCGATTCATCTGACCCGCGCCAATGCCGGCGGTGCTGTTGCCCTTGGCATAGACGATGGCGTTCGACTTCACATGTTTGGCGACGGTCCAGGCGAACAGGCAGTCGGCCAGTTCCTGTTCTGTCGGCGCGCGCCTGGTCACGACCTTGAGCTGATCGCGGCTGATGCGGCCATTGTCACGACTCTGCACCAGCATGCCACCAGCGATGGTTTTCATCATCAGACCGGGACGGGCCGGATCGGGCAGTTCGCCGGTCAGCAGCAGTCGCAGATTCTTCTTCTTCGCGAAGATCGCCCTGGCTTCTTCGTCGGCGCCGGGCGCGGCGACGACTTCGGTGAAGATACCGCTGATCGCTTCGGCGGTCGGGCCGTCCAGCGGGCGGTTGACGGCGATGATGCCGCCGAAGGCCGACACGCTGTCGCAGGCAAGCGCGGCTTCATAAGCCTCGATCAGCGTATTGCCAGTGGCGACGCCGCAGGGATTGGCGTGCTTGACGATCACCACGGTCGGCGGGCCGTCGCGGAATTCGCTGACCAGCTCCAGTGCGGCGTCGGCGTCGTTGTAGTTGTTGTAGCTCAGTTCCTTGCCCTGAATCTGCTGCGCCTGCGCGATGCCGTTGGCGGAAGGACCCACGGGCAGATAGAGCGCAGCCGACTGGTGCGGATTTTCGCCATAACGCAGCGTCGAACCGAGCCTGCTCGATACGGCCAGCATTTCGGGAAAATCGACGCCCTGATCGGCGAAAGCGAACCAGCTGGCGATCATCGAGTCGTAAGCCGCTGTGGCGGCATAGGCCTTCGCAGCGAGCATCCGGCGCAGGTCGTAGCTGGTGGCGCCGCCCTTTTCGTCCATTTCCGCGATCAGGCGGGCATAGTCGGCCGGATCGGTGACGATGGCGACGCTTTCATGATTCTTCGCGGCGGAACGGACCATGGAAGGGCCGCCAATATCGATATTCTCGATGATCTCCTCGCGCTCCGCGCCCTTGGCGACAGTGGCGGCGAAGGGGTAGAGGTTGACGACCACCAGATCGATCGCGCCGATTTCATGTTCCTGCATGGAGGCGACATGGTCAGGATTGTTGCGCACGGCGAGCAGGCCGCCATGAACCTTGGGATGCAGCGTCTTGACCCGGCCGTCCATCATCTCCGGGAAGCCGGTGAGATCGGAAATATCCTTCACTTCCAGCCCCGCTTCGCGCAGCGCCTTGGCAGTGCCGCCGGTCGATACCAGCTCGACGCCATATTTTCCCAGCGCCTGCCCCAGTTCGATCAGCCCGGACTTGTCCGACACGGAAAGGAGGGCGCGTTTGATGGTGACGTCTGACATGATGCTTCCTGCTGTTCGGGTGTCGCTCAGGCTTGCCGCAGCCCTCTAGAGCGATTTCGAGCGAAATGGA
>NZ_JBHIWJ010000019.1:0-56125 GCF_041987595.1 Sphingobium sp.
TTTTCGCTATAGAAGGATGACGCCGCCACATCGAGAGCCAGGAGCACATCGCCGCCCGCCACATAGCCGGCGCTGGCAATCGCCTCCATGATGACGTCCAGGGCCGCCGCATTGGACTCCAGCATCGGCGCAAATCCGCCCTCGTCACCGACCGAAGTCGCCAACCCCTTGTCATGCAGCCCCTTCTTGAGGGTATGGAAGATTTCCGAACCGATCCGCACGGCGTCTGCAATGCTCTGCGCACCGACCGGCATGATCATGAACTCCTGGAAGTCGATCGGATTGTCGGCATGTTCGCCGCCATTGATGATATTCATCATCGGCACCGGCAGAACATGCGCGTTGACGCCGCCGACATAGCGATAAAGCGGCAGGCCCCGCGCATCGGCAGCCGCTTTCGCCACGGCCAGGCTGACGCCCAGGATCGCATTGGCGCCCAGGTTCGACTTGTTCTCGGTCCCGTCGAGCGCGATCATCGCGGCGTCGACCTCTGCCTGATCCTCGGCGTCGAGGCCGATGATCTGCTCGGCGATCTGGTCGTTGACGGCGGCAACAGCGGTCAGCACGCCCTTGCCCAGATACCTGCTCTTGTCGCCGTCGCGCTTTTCTACCGCTTCATAGGCACCGGTCGAGGCACCCGACGGAACAGCAGCGCGGCCAAAGCTGCCATCTTCCAGCATAACGTCAACTTCGACGGTCGGATTGCCGCGGCTGTCCAGAATCTGACGGGCGTGAATATCGAGAATGGCGGTCATGGATTGCTTCCTCGGGACTGGGTTCTAGGTGCCTTTTCGCGCCTCGCTTAGCCAGCACCTCCCCGAATGGCAATGCGGGGCTTGCAAGGCGATGAAAAATGCCGATGGTCAGAATAGTGACGGCAACGGAACTATAAGCCGCCGCGAAGCATTTTGGAAAAGAGCCACCCGCCCAACGTCGCGATGCCACCATGTTGAATAAAGGGAGATACAGGACGATGGCCGACACCCCGGAAACCCCGCCCGCCAAGCGCCCACGCAAGCCCGTTGCAGCAAAGGCCCCCAAGGCGAAGCCGGCCAAGGCGCCTGCCGCGACGCTGGTGAAGGCTGCACCCGTAAAAAAAGCCCCGGTGCGCAAGGCCGCCGCTCCGAAGAGTCAAGGCAATGGCACCGTCGCCCATGGCTGGACCGCACAGATCGCCCCGATCAGGGAACAGGCCGAAAAGGCCGCCAGATCCGCCGCCGAAAAGCTAAATGCCGTCGATTGGAGGGCGCATATCGATCCCATCAAGGAGCAGGCGGGCAAGACCGCGAAATCCGCCGCCGGAGTCGCCAAGGACAGAACCGGATCGGCGATGCAAAGCCTTGCCAAGCTGATCTCCGACACGGCGGGAACCGTGGATGCAAAGCTTGGCCCCCAATATGGCGACTATGCCCGTCAGGCTGCCGAATCGGTGGCAGGGGCTGCCAAAACGCTCGACAGCAAGGATGTCGATCAGCTCATGACCGAGGCTCGCGACTTCGTGCGCAAGAGTCCGGCCGTGGCGATCGGTGCTGCCGCGGTAGTCGGCTTTGTGCTGATGCGCCTTGCAAAAGGGCCTGATGAAGACGCCTGAGCCAGTCCCCGCTCGAGGGACGGAGGAAATTTTGACGCAAGAGCCGAGGCAGACCGAAGCGCCGGACGAGTCCGTCCGGGAGGTGTTTTTGCGGCTTTATGCCGACGGACGCGCCTATGCGCAGGCGGAGGTGGAAAGGCAGAAGCTGCGCGCGGGCATGGTCGCGGTCGGCGTGCGCAATGCCGTGATTTTCGCGGCAATCGCAGTCATGCTGATCTTCGCTGCTCTGGTCGCCTGCCTGATCGGCGCCATCATCGCACTGTCGCCTCACCTCGGCGCCGGTTGGGCAACGACGGTCGTGTCTGGCGGTAGCCTGGTTGTCGCATCAATCCTGCTGCTGATTGCCAAGGGGCAGATCGGGCAGATGAAAAGGGCCGTCAAATCATGAGCCGGGAAGAAGCCTTTCGCGCAGCGTCGACGCGGGCGGAGGAACGCAAGTCCGCCTTTCTGTCGAGTGCGCAGGCCGCCAAGGCGCGCGTTGCTCCCACCCGGCTGAAACAGGATATCAGAGGCAAGGCGACTGAAACCCTGCTGGACGGCACAGCCTATGCCGCAGCGAAAATCCAGCAACGGCCGACCGCAACGGCCGCAGCAGTTGCCGCATTAGGCATCTATTTGATGCGGCGACCACTTGGGGCACTTTTCCGGCGGATGTACGTTCGGATAAGCAACCGCACTGAAGAGACTTCGGAGACCCACGATGGCTGACATCCGCACCCACATCACCCGAGCCCGCGAAGCGGCGAACGATATGGCAGGAACTGCCTCTGGAGTGTTCCGAGACACGACCGACCGGGCCCGCGAAAGCGCCGGAGATCTCATCCAGGCAAGTCGTGAACGGGCGGACGACGTCCGCGACAAGGCAAGCGCGGCCTATGCCGATGCACGGGACCGCTCGCAGCGGGTGGCCGCGCGGGCCAATGAGATTGTGCAGGAGCATCCGGTCGCCGCCGTAGCGGGCGCCGTGGCCGCCGGGGCGCTGATCGCCTGGATGTTCCCCAAGAGCCGGAAGGTCATGAAGGCCCTGCCCGGCCTCGCCTCGACGGCAGGGATAAAGGTTCTGGAGGCCGCGGCCGCCGCTCGGGCGGCTGCTGCCGATGGCGCAGAGAACCTGAAATCCAGTGCGGGCGACGCGCTCCATAATGCAGGCGAGACGGCGAAAGAGGCTGCGTCGTCAGCCAGAAGCGCAGCAACGTCCGCAGATCTGGGCGGCAAGGCTTCGCGTCTGGCTGAAGATGCCGTCGCTTTGGTTGCAGGCAGGATCGATGCCATCAGCGAGGCACTCAAGGCGCGGTTGCCAAAAAGCTAATCGCTTCGCCGCCAAAAGCATCCCGATAGGCCCGGCCGCACCCTTTCAAGGGTGCCGCGGGGCTGCTACGGTGTATGTTCACCGAACAGGAGAACATAAAGCACCATGAGCAAGCTGCACCTTGTAATGGGTGGTCGCGTTACCGATCCTCAGACGCTTGATTTTGAAGACTTGAACTCCATCGATATCGTGGGCGTTTTCCCCGATTATGCGTCCGCCGAAAAAGCCTGGCGCGGCGCCGCGCAGCGGACCGTCGATGATGCCGAGATGCGCTATGTGATCGTGCATCTGCACCGCCTGCTCGAACCCGAGCTGCCGTCGGCCTGATTATTTCAGGAAAGGGGCTGGGGCCGCTTACGGAACCGCCAGCGAAGCAACGGACGCGTCAGCGCCAGCCCCACCAGAAAGCCGCCAATATGTGCGGCAATCGCGATCTGACCCAGATCGCCAAATCCTCCAACCAGACCGATCATGAGCTGAATCGCGATCCATGTTGCCGCGAGCCAGAGCGCGCGGACAAGATTGGCCGAAAGCGGCCCGATCCGCCGGACATTCTGCTGACTGTAGAGCAGCGCGTAGGTCGCGATGATCGCGGAAATGGCACCGCTTGCTCCGACCATCGGATTGGTCGAGTGCGGATCAATGGCCCATTGCAGAGCCGTCGCGCCATAAGCCCCCGCGCAATAGAGGACGAGCGTAGCCCCCTTTTCCAGCACATGCTCGACCTGCCGTCCGCAAAAGACGAACATGAAAAGGTTGAAGGCGATGTGCAGCCAATTGGCATGAACAAGCGTGCAGCTGATCGGGGTCAACCAGACCGGAACCGCCGTCATTCCGGCGAGCAGTGCGCCATCCTCAACCCGGGCCGGGATGAAACCGGCAATAATCGCGGCATTGTCGACCTGTCCCGTCAGGTACAATAACAGGAACGCGACGAAAGTGATCGCCGCGATCCCGTTTGTCATGCGACCGGCTGGCAGTCTCACAGAACTCAGATGAAATCGATCTTGTCGATCAGGTAGAATTTGTCTCCCGAGGGCACAGACACTTCAACCTCTTCACCGATTTGGCGGCCGATCAGCGCGCGGCCGATCGGGCTGTTATAGCTGATCATGCCTGCCTTGGCGTCCGCCTCGGCCTGACCAACGATCTGATATTTTACGGGCTTGTCATCTTCGTCAAGAAGGGTGACGGTCGCACCGAACACCACCTTGTCGCCTGAAAGCGTCGTGGGATCGATGATCTGCGCGCGTGACAGCTTGTCTTCCAGATCGGCGATGGTGGCTTCCACCTGGCCCTGACGTTCCTTCGCCGCATGATATTCGGCGTTCTCGGAGAGGTCCCCGTGCGCGCGCGCTTCTTCGATGGCGTCCACGATCAAAGGCCGTTCGGCCTTCAGCTCGCGGAGCTGCGCGTTGAGCTTATCATAGCCCATTTGCAGCATCGGCATCTTTTCCACGGTCGCCATTATTGCAAATCCTTCGTCAAAACTTCCCTTTGGCGGCCCCCACCATGGGGCCACCCGCAGCATGCTTCCTTGTGCAGGGGATCAGGCTTGCGACACGGGATAATAGGACTGGAGCGACCGCACTTCAAGGGCATGCCCCCGAAGAGCCTCGATCGCGTTCGCAGCCGCAACGCTGGCGGCCGCCGTGGTGAAGCTGGCGACCTTAGCCCGCAGCGCGCTGGTGCGGATCGCCTTGCTGTCCTTGAGCGACTGCCAGCCCTCGGTCGTGTTGAAGATCAGGTCCACGTCGCCGTCGGTGATCTTGTCCACGATATGCGGCCGCCCTTCGGCCACCTTGTTCACGCCCTGCACGGCAATGCCCTGCTCTTCCAGATAGCGGGCCGTGCCGCCGGTAGCGATGATGGTGAAGCCCAAAGCCGCCATTTTCTGGACCGCAGGCAGGATCACAGGCTTGTCGCTGTCCTTGACCGACACGAACACCGTGCCGCTTTTGGGCAGGACAGTGCCCGCACCGAGCTGCGCCTTGGCGAAGGCGGTGGCGAAGTCGCTGTCGATGCCCATGACTTCGCCGGTGCTCTTCATTTCCGGCGACAGCACAGGGTCGACGCCGGGGAAGCGCGCGAAGGGGAAGACCGCTTCCTTGACCGCGATGTGCGAAATTGCGTTGCGGTCGATCTTCGGCAGGTCCTTCAGCTTCTCGCCCGCCATGACGCGCGAGGCAATCTTGGCGATGGGCGTGCCGATCGCCTTGGCAACGAAAGGCACGGTGCGGCTGGCGCGTGGGTTGACCTCGATCAGATAGACCACATCATCCTTGACCGCGAACTGGATGTTCATGAGCCCCCGGACCGACAGGGCGCGGGCAAGGACGTCGGCCTGGCGCTCGATTTCCGCGATGATTTCGTCCGACAGGCTGTAGGGCGGCAGGGAGCACGCAGAGTCGCCGGAGTGAACGCCCGCTTCCTCGATATGCTGGAGCACGCCCGCCACGACCACATCGTCGCCATCGCACAGGGCATCGACGTCCACCTCGACCGCGTCGCGCAGATACTGATCGATAAGCACCGGCGAATCGCCGGACACCTGAACGGCGGTGGCGATATATTCCTCCAGCTGGGCCTGACCGTCGACAATCTCCATGGCACGGCCGCCAAGAACGTAGGACGGGCGCATCAGCACCGGATAGCCGATGCGGTTGGCGACCGCGATCGCCTCCTCGCGGCTGCGGGCGATGCCATTGGCGGGCTGCTTGAGCTTGAGCTTGTCGATCAGCGCCGCGAAACGCTCGCGGTCTTCGGCCAGATCGATGGCGTCAGGCGAGGTGCCGAGGATCGGAATGCCCGCATCCTCCAGAGCCTGTGCGAGCTTGAGCGGCGTCTGGCCGCCGAACTGGACGATGACGCCGGCCAGCGTGCCGTTCGACATTTCTACGCTCAGAATTTCGAGGACGTCCTCAGCCGTCAGCGGCTCGAAATAGAGGCGGTCGGAGGTATCATAGTCGGTCGACACCGTTTCGGGGTTGCAGTTGACCATGATCGTCTCGAACCCGGCCTCGCTGAGCGCGAAGCAGGCATGGACGCAGCAATAGTCGAACTCGATACCCTGCCCGATGCGGTTGGGACCGCCGCCCAGGATCACGACCTTCCTGCGGTCGCTCGGGCCAGCCTCATTCTCCGGCTCGCCGAAGATCGGGGCTTCGTAGGTCGAATACATATAGGGCGTCTTAGCCTCGAACTCGGCGGCGCAAGTGTCGATGCGCTTGAAGACCGGGCGCACGCCCAGCTTGTGGCGCAGCGCGCGCACTTCATCCTCGGTGACGCCGCCGGTCATGGCCTTGACCGCTTCGTGGATCAGGCCAGACCCCCGCGCAATGCCGCGCTCCATGCCGCGCAGATTGGCGGACTTGAGTGCGAGGAAAGCAAGGCGCTTGTCGGAGAAGCCCATCGCCTTGAGGCGACGCATCCCGTCCGCATCCTGCGGCAGACCGTTCGACAGAATTTCGGCCTCCGCGTCGATGATTTCCTTGATCCGCTCCAGGAACCAGGGATCGAACTTCGCGATGGCGTGGATTTCCGCGACGGTCAGACCCTCACGAAGGGCTTGTGCGGCGACCAGCAGGCGATCCGGAGTCGGCTGCGCCAGAGCGGCGACGATGTCGTCCTTGGGCGCGCCCTCGAGATGCTCGACATTGTTGAAGCCCGACAGCCCGGTTTCCAGTCCGCGCAGCGCCTTCTGCATCGATTCATGGATGTTGCGGCCGATCGCCATTACCTCGCCCACCGACTTCATCGCAGTGCCGAGCAGCGGCTCGGACCCCTTGAATTTCTCGAAGGCGAAGCGCGGGATCTTGGTCACGACATAGTCGATGGTCGGCTCGAACGAGGCCGGGGTCGCGCCGGTGATGTCATTCTCGATCTCGTCCAGCGTGTAGCCGACGGCCAGCTTTGCCGCGACCTTGGCGATGGGGAAACCGGTCGCCTTGGAGGCCAGCGCCGAGGAGCGGGACACGCGCGGGTTCATTTCGATAACGATCAGGCGACCATCCTTCGGATTGACCGCGAACTGTACGTTCGAACCGCCTGTTTCCACGCCGATTTCACGCAACACCGCGATGCTCGCGTTGCGCATGATCTGATATTCCTTGTCGGTCAGCGTCAGCGCGGGCGCGACGGTAATGGAATCGCCGGTATGGACCCCCATCGGGTCAACATTCTCGATCGAGCAGATGATGATGGCGTTGTCGTTACGGTCGCGCACGACCTCCATCTCATATTCTTTCCAGCCGAGCAGCGATTCCTCGATCAGGACTTCGGTGGTGGGCGAAGCGTCAAGCCCTTCGGCGACGATCCGCTTGAACTCTTCCTTGTTGTAGGCGACCCCGCCGCCGGTTCCGCCGAGGGTAAAGCTGGGGCGGATGATCGACGGCAGGCCGGTGAATTCCAGAGCCTCCAGCGCCTCTTCCATCGTGTGGGCGATGCGCGAGCGGGCGGATTCCAGACCGATCTTGTCCATCGCGTCGCGGAATTTCAGGCGGTCCTCAGCCTTGTCGATGGCTTCGGCATCGGCGCCGATCATCTTGACGCCGAACTTTTCCAGCGTGCCTTCATTGAACAGGGCAAGCGCCGTATTGAGCGCCGTCTGGCCGCCCATGGTCGGCAGCACCGCGTCGGGGCGCTCCTTCTCGATGATCTTCGCCACGATTTCGGGCGTGATCGGCTCGACATAGGTCGCGTCGGCAAATTCCGGATCGGTCATGATGGTGGCCGGGTTGGAATTCACCAGAATGATGCGATAGCCCTCTTCCTTGAGCGCCTTCACCGCCTGCGTGCCCGAATAGTCGAACTCGCAAGCCTGGCCGATGATGATCGGGCCAGCGCCGATGATGAGGATGGAGGAGATGTCGGTGCGCTTGGGCATTATTCGGCCTCTGGTTTAACGGTGGAAGGCGCTGGCGCGCACAATGAGCAAAATGGCGATCAATGCACTTGTCCGGTTCGGGCTTCGCAGCCCCAGCCGTCATATTCGACTCCGCACAATATTTCGATCTGGAGGCATTTCTTCGTCAGCGCGCGGATCGACTGTTCATCGACCGGCTGCTCGCATTCGAGGAAGAGGAACAGGTCGCCATCCTCATCCTCTTCGCGGTCCAGTTCGACGAAGCCGAACTGGCTTGCGATGGTGAGAACACGCTCGAAATCCTTTTCGCTGCCCTTGAAGCTGACGTCGACGGGGCGCGACAAACGCGCCACGTCACCATTGGCAGCGAGATTGGCGAGGACGGCCTTGTCCGCCTCCCACTCTGCGGCAAGGCGGGCTTCGTCAACCGAGGGCAGGTTGAGGCTCACTTAAGCCCCTCGACGAAGCGCTGGAACAGGTAGAAGCTGTCCTGCGGGCCGGGCGAGGCTTCGGGATGATATTGCACCGAGAAGGCCTTTTTATCCGTCAGTTCGATGCCGCAGTTGCTGCCGTCGAAGAGGGACACATGGGTCGGCTTCACATTGGCGGGCAGCGTGTCGCTGTCGACTGCAAAGCCGTGGTTCATCGACGTGATCTCGACCAGACCGTCCGACAGCCGCTTGACCGGGTGGTTCGCCCCGCGATGGCCCTGATGCATCTTGACCGTCTTGGCACCGGCGGCGAGCGCCAGCATCTGGTGGCCAAGACAGATGCCGAAGACCGGCAGATCGGCTTCCAGCACCTTCCTGATCACCGGCACGGCATATTCGCCGGTCGCGGCCGGATCGCCGGGGCCGTTGGAGAGGAACACGCCGTCGGGCTGCTGCTCCATCACCTGCTCGAAGGTGGCGGTAGCGGGTAGCACCGTGACGCGGGCGCCCGCCTTCACCAGATTGCGGAAGATGTTGTTCTTCGCGCCATAATCCAGCGCGACGACATGGGGGCGTTCTTCACCGGCTTCATTGAGGCCATAGCCGAAGCCCAGCTTCCACACGCCATCCTTCCACAGGCGGCTTTCCTTGCCCGACACTTCAATGGCAAGGTCCATTCCTTCGAGGCCCGGCCACGACGCGGCCTTTGCGGCAAGCGCTTCGAGATCGAACCTTCCTTCAGGATCATGGGCGATCACGACGTTGGGCGCGCCCTTCAGGCGGATCATGCGGGTCAGCGCGCGGGTATCCACGCCGGCCAGGCCGATGCGGCCCTTTTCCTTCATCCACTGGTCGAAAGGCTCGACATTGCGGAAGTTGCTGGGTTCGGTGACGTCCTGCCGCACCACGCAGCCCAGCGCATGGGGCAAATCCGCCTCCACGTCATCGAGGTTGGTGCCGACATTGCCGATATGGGGAAAGGTGAAGGTGACGATCTGGCCCGCATAGCTGGGATCGGTCATCACCTCCTGATAACCGGTCATCGCCGTGTTGAAGCAGAGTTCACCCACCGCGTCGCCAGCAGCGCCGAAACCACGCCCGAAGACCGCGGAGCCATCGGCAAAAACCAATACCCCTGTCGCTCCTTTAGGCACAATGAGGGTCTTGGCGTCAGCCATGGTCTTTAGGTCCTTTATGCTTTTTGCGGGAACCCGTCTGGAGCGGGTTAAACGGCCGGTCACCTATGCGGGTGAGGCCCCGCGGTCAACTCCTGTTAAAAATCTCTTTTGGCGTTATATCTGATCCTTTCCCGAGAAACAGGATTCATTCGCATGATTCGCGACGAGATTAAGAGTGCCCAGGTCGCCGCCATGAAAGCCGGGGAGAAGGATCGGCTGGCCGCCGTGCGGCTCATTCTGGCGAAGCTGAAGGACCGGGATATCGAACTGCGCACGGCTTCCAATGTGCCGGAAGACGATGTGATCGTGGTCGAGGTTCTACAGAAAATGGCCAAGCAGCGGCGCGAATCCATCGACATGTTCAAGAGCGGCGGGCGCGATGAACTCGCCGCGAAGGAGCAGGCGGAGCTGGACGTGATCGACAGCTTCCTGCCGCAGCAGTTGAGCGAGGATGAAACGAAGGCCGTGATCGAGGGGATCAAGGCGGAGGTCGGCGCCGCGAGCGTCAAGGATATGGGCAAGGTCATGGCCGTCCTGAAGGAACGGCACGGGTCGGTAATCGACATGAGCAGGGCCAGCGGGCTGGTGAAGGCGGCGCTGAGCTGAGAAAGCTCGCGCCAAGCCCCTTTCGTTCGGGAAGGACGCACTTTAGGGAAAGCCTATGAGTCTTTCTCCTGCCTTTCTGGACGAGTTGCGGGCAAGGACTTCGCTGTCGACGCTGATCGGGCGGACCGTGAAGGTGCAGAAGGCAGGCCGCGAATATAAGGCCTGCTGCCCCTTTCATAATGAGAAGACGCCCAGCTTCACGATCAACGACGAGAAGGGCTTTTACCATTGCTTCGGTTGCGGCGCGCATGGGGATGCGATCCGCTGGATGACCGATCAGCGCGGCCTGCCCTTCATGGAGGCTGTGAAGGAACTTGCCGCAACGGCGGGGATGGACGTCCCTACCCCCGATCCCCGCGCAGCCAGGCGGCAGGAGCAGGCCAAGGGGCTGCACGATGCCATGACGGCAGCGCAAAGATTTTTCGAGGAGCAGCTTGGCGGCATCGAGGGTGCGGAGGCGCGGGCCTATCTCCAGCGGCGGGGGATAAGTGCGGCGACGGCCAAAATCTTCGGCTTCGGTTTTTCGCCCGATGGGCGCGGGCGGCTCAAGGCGGCGCTCAAGGATTTTGGCGAACCATTGCTGATCGAAGCGGGCCTGCTGATCGATCCCGATGGCGCTGAGCTGGACGGGGGCAAAAGCAAAAAGCGCGACAGCTACGACCGCTTCCGCGGGCGGTTGATGCTGCCGATCCGGGATATTCGCGGACGCGTGATCGCTTTCGGCGGGCGAATCCTTGGTACGGGCGAACCCAAATATCTGAATTCACCCGACACGCCGCTCTTCGATAAGGGCCGGACTCTCTACAATATAGACCGGGCCTCGCCTGCCAGCCGTCAGGCCGGACGCGTCATCGTCGTTGAGGGCTACATGGACGTCATCGCGCTGGCGCAGGCCGGTTTTGCGGAGGCGGTGGCACCGCTGGGCACGGCGCTGACCGAGCATCAGATCGAACGACTCTGGAAAATGAGCGATGTGCCGCTGCTCTGTTTCGATGGCGATGCGGCGGGGCAGAAGGCGGCGATCCGGGCGGCGACCCGCGCCCTCCCCTTGCTAAGGCCGGGAATGAGCCTTGCCTTTGCCACCCTGCCCGGAGGACAGGACCCGGACGACCTGATCCGTGCCGAGGGACCGGCGGCGATGGAAGCGGTGCTGGGCGCGGCCGAGCCTCTGGTCGATCGGCTCTGGAAATATGAGCAGGCCGCCGCCCGGCTCGAAACGCCGGAGCAGAAGGCCGCGCTCAAGCAACGGCTTTCCGCCATTACTGATGCCATCGCCCACCCCGATGTGCGGGCGCATTATGTCCATGCCTTCCGCGAGCGTTACGACGCGCTGTTCTTCGCCCGCCCGGCTTTCGGCGGACAGGCTCGCCAACAGCGGGGCGGTGGCGCGCGGGCGGGCTGGCAGCGGGACAAGAAAGGCAATTGGAAGCCCCCTATCCCGCCCGCCGGGAACGAAGCCCGATCCATCGGCGCGAGCGGGATGGAACTGCGGTTGCTCAGGGCCGTTCTCGCGAGTCTGCTGCGGCATCCCGACCAGATCGCACTGCACCGGGAAATGCTTTCCGGCCTGCGAATCGGGGACCCTGCGCTGGCCGAATTGCTGAACGCGATGATCGCTGCGTCATTCGGCAAAGAAACAGTTGAAACAGGTGGCCTCCTTACCATATTGGGGCAAGGTGAAGTGTATAATATGGCGAAGGGGATGCTTCGGGCCGACACGTTCACATTCACCCCCCATAGGATGAAAGCCGACGCAGATCGCGTGCAACGCGATCTGGACGAAGCTATTCGGGTGATGGCGCAGGGACCGGAGTTGGAGGCAGCGTTGGCGGAAGCCACCCGGCGGGCGAGAGACGATCTCAATGAGGAGACCTTTGCGGAACAGCAAAGGGTCCGGCAGTTGAAGCTCGATCATGATCGCCGCCTGGCGGAACTGGCGCAGTCCGAAGATATTGTATGAATTCGATCCCACCGGATCGGCGGAGTTAAGGCGAATAAATGGCGAGCAAGGCGAACAGCAAGGGTGCGGGCGAGGATGCGGATACTGGCGATGCACCCCTGCTGGATCTGAACGAGGCTTCGGTCAAAAAGCTGATCGCGCGTGCCAAGAAGCGCGGCTACATCACTTATGACGAGCTGAACGACGCCCTGCCGCAGGACCAGATGTCGTCCGAGCAGATCGAGGACATCATGTCCGCGCTCAACGAAATGGGCGTGAACATAGTCGAGAATGAGGAAGCCAGCGAAGACGGCGACGATCAGCGCGACGATGGCGATGATGACAGCTCGGACGAAGCGGCCGAAGACGATGGTTCGCCGCGCCCGGTAGCCGAAAAGAAGAAAGAGACGGTCGACCGCACCGACGACCCGGTGCGGATGTATCTGCGCGAGATGGGCGCAGTGGAGTTGCTCAGCCGTGAGGGCGAGATAGCCATCGCCAAGCGGATTGAGGCCGGTCGAGACACGATGATTCTCGGCCTGTGCGAAAGCCCGACCACCTTCAACGCAATCATCGAATGGTCGACCGCGCTCAATAATGGAGAAATGCAACTGCGCGAGATCCTCGATCTCGACGCGATGCTCTCCAAGGACCCGGCTCCGGAAAATCTGGAGGAAGGCGCCGGGGACGATGATGGCGAGATCAGTGAGAAGACCGCCGGTCCGAGCTTCAAGGAAGAGGAAGAACCGGAAGAGGAATCCGTCGATTCCGACGAAGACGAGGAAGGCCTGACCGAACGCCGCGCTCGTCGGGCGGAAGAGGAGGAAGAGGAAGATAACACCCTCTCCCTCGCCCAGATGGAAGAGACTCTGAAGCCGATGGCTCTGGAGAAGTTTGCGACCATCACCGAGATTTTCCGGACTTTCTCCAACGCGCAGGCGGCTCGCATGACCGCCATGGCCAATGGCGAGACGCTGAGCCAAAAGGCCGAGGACGACTATCAGGAACTGCGCGAGCAGCTGACCGCCGAGGTGGAGAGCGTTCAGTTTCACCAGCAGAAGATCGAATATCTGGTCGACCAGCTCTATGCCTATAACCGGCGCCTGACCGCGCTGGGCGGGCAGATGCTACGTCTGGCCGAACGGCACAAGGTGAGCCGCAAGGATTTCCTCGACCGCTATGTGAACCACGAGCTCGACGACGGCTGGATCGACAAGGTGTCGGGCCTGGACAAGAAATGGGCCGCCTTCGCCGCTGCCGAGGGGCGCGCGGTCGAGCGTATCCGCACGGAAGTCAGCGAGATCGCGCAAGCCACGGGCATGTCGCTCAGTGAGTTCCGGCGCATCGTGAATATGGTGCAGAAGGGCGAGCGCGAGGCGCGCATCGCGAAGAAGGAAATGGTTGAGGCGAACCTGCGCCTCGTCATCTCCATCGCTAAAAAATATACGAACCGTGGCCTGCAATTCCTTGATCTTATTCAAGAAGGCAATATCGGCCTGATGAAGGCGGTCGATAAGTTCGAATATCGGCGCGGCTATAAGTTCTCGACCTATGCGACCTGGTGGATCCGTCAGGCGATCACCCGCTCGATCGCGGATCAGGCGCGGACCATCCGTATCCCGGTCCATATGATCGAGACGATCAACAAGCTGGTACGCACGTCCCGCCAGTTCCTGCACGAGCAGGGCCGCGAGCCGACTCCGGAGGAGATGGCCGAGCGCCTGTCCATGCCGCTGGAGAAGGTGCGCAAGGTGATGAAGATCGCCAAGGAACCAATCTCCCTCGAAACGCCGATCGGCGACGAGGAGGATTCGCATCTGGGCGATTTCATCGAGGACAAGAATGCGATCATCCCGGTGGATGCCGCCATTCAGGCTAACCTCAAGGAAACCGTCACCCGCGTCCTCGCTTCGCTGACGCCGCGTGAAGAACGCGTGCTGCGCATGCGCTTCGGCATCGGCATGAACACCGATCACACGCTGGAAGAAGTCGGCCAGCAGTTCAGCGTGACCCGCGAGCGCATCCGTCAGATCGAGGCGAAGGCGCTCCGCAAGCTGAAGCACCCCAGCCGCAGCCGCAAGATGCGCAGCTTCCTCGACCAGTAGAGAGTTTCTCGACGGGAAGAGGTTGCGGCACGGTAAAATGATCCAAAGGGGCGGCTTTCGGGCCGCCTTTTTTCTTGGCGTAAACTCCTCTTTTACCTCGACTCTCTAGGGTCGCGAGACAGCGCCCCGCAGGCTTGTCCGGGGCACGCAGGGGAAGATGATGAGCGAAGCAGCACCGCGCTATCAATTTGGCGATGTATCGCATGTTCTGGACGCGTTGGTGGCCGCCGACGGCACGGCCGGCCACGGCTACGCCAGCGGCGCGCGCGCGAGTTTCGGGCCGAATGCGGCGCTGTCTTTGCAGGATCTGGCCGATGCGGCCTACTATCTCTGCCTGCTCCATGGCCGGCATCCCGGCGTCATCGACCATGCCGCCACGCGATCAGCGGACAATGCCGCCCGCGCGTGGCTTATAGACGCGGCGGACGGCTTTGCACGCGAACGCGCTTATCTGACCCAGGTGACCGTTGCAGTCGGCCCCGCCCCCAGCACTGCCGGGCAAAGCGATTGCGAAACCGTCGTCAGCCAGCAGCGCCACGCGCTCGACATGCTGGCCCAGTCAGACCGGCGGGGCTGCGCGATGGGCGCGGCCGTCGCGCTGGTGCTCGATTGGCGGGCTGTGCGGCACATATTGGACATTGCCGCGATTCGCGTAGGCGTTGAGCCGCACGGTTGCGAACTGCCCGATCGCGCATCGACACTGGAAGTCGCGCGGGCGATTGGCGGCGATGACGTGATTGACCGCGCCATCCTCTTTGGTGCGCGCCAGTTGCTGAACCAGCATCGCGGCCTCTGGGACGTGCTTCAGGCCCGCGCCAGAATTCGCGCCAATAAGGCCTGACCCGCAGAACGCGCATAAAGTCTTTGCTCCCCTGCCCCGCTTTGCGATAACCGGCACCGAGTGCAGGCAGGATGAGTGAACAAGCATATGCGGTTTGAAGGCACGCAGGATTATGTCGCCACCGATGATCTGAAGGTGGCCGTCAACGCCGCGGTGCTGCTTCGCCGTCCTCTGCTGGTCAAAGGCGAACCAGGCACCGGCAAGACCGTGCTGGCGCAGGAAATCGCCAATGCCCTCAATGCACCGCTGATCGAATGGAACGTCAAGTCGACGACCAAGGCGCATCAGGGCCTGTATGAATATGATGCGGTCGCCCGACTGCGCGACGGCCAGCTCGGCGATCCACGCGTTCACGAGATCGGCAATTATATCCGCAAGGGCAAGCTGTGGGAGGCGTTCACCTCCCCCACCCTGCCCGTGTTGCTGATTGACGAGATCGACAAGGCCGACATCGAATTTCCCAACGATCTGTTGCAGGAACTCGATCGTATGGCTTTCCACGTCTATGAGACGGGCGAGACGGTGGCCGCCAAGGAGCGGCCGGTGGTCGTCATCACCTCTAACAATGAAAAGGAACTGCCGGACGCTTTCCTGCGCCGCTGCTTCTTCCACTATATCAAATTTCCCGACCGGGAGACGATGCAGGCCATTGTCGACGTCCACTTCCCCGGTATCCAGAAGATTCTGGTCAACCGCGCACTGGAGATTTTCTACGAGATCAGGGATGTTCCGGGCCTCAAGAAGAAACCGTCGACCAGCGAATTGCTCGATTGGCTGAAACTGATCCTGGCTGAAGACATGCCTCTGGAGGTCTTGCAGGACCGCGATCCGACAAAGGCCATTCCGCCGCTGCATGGCGCGCTGCTGAAGAATGAGCAGGACATCATGATGTTCGAACGGCTGGCCTTCATGGCGCGCAGGCAGGGACGCTGACCATGGCGCACGGCGCAGGATGCCTGTGCGGGCAGGTTCGCATCAGCATCGATGCCGAACCGATGGCGGCGCGCATGTGCTGGTGCCGCCTCTGCCAATATCTTGGCGGAGGATCAGGCACGGTCAACGTCTGCTTCCCATCCGACAAGGTGACGACCACCGGGGAAGTGCATTGGCATGCCAGCGTCGCAGACAGTGGCAACGCGATGCGGCGGGGCTTTTGTCCCGAATGTGGAACGCCGCTGTTCAGCCTGGCCGAGTCGCGGCCGCATCTCACCTTCATCCGTGCCGGAGCGCTCGACGACCCTGATCTTCTGGGTCCGCAAGCGGTCATCTGGACCGATGCCGCGCCGGGTTGGGCGCATCTGGACCCCGAACTGCCCCATTATCCCGCACAAATCCCGCCCGTCGCTTAAAAGCCCGCTTGCGCCCGGCGCGCATTTCGGTTCAACCTGACTTCCTGCCATTCAAAGCCGCACAAGACGGTCATGAATTTCGGGAAGGATGTCTATGCCGAAGCGTGCCCTGTCACCTTTGCCTGTGTCTCTTTTGTCGGTCGTGCTGGCTCTTTCGGCACCGGCCTTCGCCCAGGCGAGCGAGGAAAGGGAAGCCTGGACTCCCACCGCCACATCTTTGCGGGCCGACGCTGCGGGGATTTCCCTGCCGCAAACCGTGGCGGGCCTATCGCTGTCCAAGAGCGGCGAGGTGTCCAATGGCGGCAAGGGCATCGACAATTATGCCCAATATCTCTCCGATGACGGCGCGATCCAGGCCACGCTTTACATCTATATGCCCAGCTACGCCGACGCGTCCCTCGCCGCCTATATGACCGACAAAGCAGTCATGGAGCGTTTCGGGGCCAGGACCCGGCGCACAGCCTATGCCAGCATTGCAGCGGGCGGACGGGCCAATGGCGCTATCAGAGCAGTCTATGACGACGCCGCCGACGGCGCGCTGACGACGGCAGCCGCCTTCGTCCATGCCGGGCGTTGGCTGGTGAAGCTCAGAATCACCGGCCCGACGGAACGGCGCGGGGAGGTGCTGGCCGGACTGGATGGTATGCTGGACGGCCTGCAATTTGACCACGCGTCGGTCATCCATTCGACCTCCCCAGCCCGGTTTTCCGACTGTCCGACAAACAATGCGGGCGATGCGCGGATGACCGGAACCTCTGCCGCCGCGCCGATCGACAGCGCCCTGCCGCGAGAGGGCAGCGCAACCCTATGTATCCGGGATCGGGTCAGGACGGCGGAGAGCAGCTACGACATGCTCCAGCAGGCCGGCGTCAAGGATGGCGCGATCATCGTTCCAGTGGACGATGCAGGCACGATCCTGGCCTTCGACCCTGCCAAAAGCGGCCAGGGTTACCAGCTGTCTATCCACTCGGTCGGCCAGACGGATTTCTATGGCATTTATGACAAGGTGCCCAGCCCGCGCCAGATCGCGCAAATTCTGGACGGCAAGGACCCGCAGACCGCTCAGGCCAGCGCGGTTGCCGCTTTTGCCGCCAATGGCGAGGTGACGCTCCGCAGCGGGGGCAACCGCTAACTCTCAGATGAGATAGCCGACCTCGTACAGGCCCCAGCGCCGCCCGCGGATGACAAGGGGTATGAACACGCTGCGCAGGGCGCGATAGCGGTCTTCGCCCAGATCCTGCCGGTAGGTGAAGAGGAAGAAGTCGCCTTCACCATCCAGAGCGCTGCGGGTCTGACTGTCCATAAAGATCTGGCGGTTGCGGGCATTTTCCATATTCCAGCGTTGCTGTCCGGGCCGCTGCGGCTGGCTTCGCGCGCTGATATGGGTGGGCAGATAACCGTTCATGTCGACCAGGCAACAGCCCACGATAGCCGCATCCTGCGCCGTCCGCCGATCCAGCAAGGGCCGCACATGCTGATCGGCAAAAGCGGTAAACCCATTTTCATATTGAACCGGCTCCGACCCCGGCACAGGCCTGTAAACCGTGTCGAACAGACGATCCAGATCAAGTTCCCGCCGTTCCAGCGCCTGTTCGATCAGCGCCATCACTTCCAGGGCGCCTTCTTCAGCCAAAGCGATATAGCGGCTGTTGCGGGTGATATGGCCGCCATGCGCCGCTCTGTTCAGCATGGCGTTGGCCATTCCCTCCAACTGCTCGAGTTGGCCGCGCACCATATCCACCCGGCCGGCACTTTCGGCGGAGGAACGGCTGAACAGAGACAAGCCCTGCCTAAGCGCTGCAACATCGCCGTCCGCCTCGTCCGTGCATGTGACGATGCTGTCGGAACGGTCGCCGAACTGGGTCACCAGCGACGCGATTTCGGCCATGGTGGCGCGCAGGGTATCGATGTGCGAACCCGCGTCGCGTCCGCTGGCAATATTGGCCTCCACGCCGCCGATCAACTGGCGGGCATCGCGGTCAAGCTGGCCGAGCTTGTCGCCGACCGACGCGGCTGATTCGCCCGCTTGGCCCGCCAACCGGCGGATTTCATCGGCAACCACGGCAAAGCCCTGTGTCGCTTCACCGCCGCGCGCGGCCTCGATCGCCGCATTGACGCCAAGCAGCCGGGTCTGCCGGGCAATCGCGCCCAGCTCATCCGAGATGCCCCCCACCGTCTCGATCACATCGAGAAAGCGGCGGAGATGGCCTTCCAGCCCCGTCACATTTTCAATGAGTTTCGTGACCTGCCCCAGCGACAGGGTAATGGCGTCATGGCCTTCGGCGACGATCTTTGCGGCGCGACGCGCGGTAAGGCTGAGTTCCTGAGCTGCGAGGACACTTTCATTCTGGCTGACGGCCAGCGCATCCATGTTCGACTGCAGTTCGCCAAGGCGCCGGGCATCGTTCTGGATGCGGCGGTTCAACTCACCCAGAAAACCCGCAGTTTCGCTGCATTGCAATGCAATGTCGCCCGATCGCTCCCCAAGGTCGGCCAACAAATCCCCGTTTTCCAAAGATACCCCGCCCGTTTCCGTCTGAAATGGATAGTGCCCTGTTAACCTTGCATTGCAACACTTAACATTCCAACAACGGCCAGAGCTTGCATCGTCCGCCCTGCTGACGGAGAAGAGCCGGACCATGATGCTCAATTTTCTCGACGCGCTCCGCGCTGCCGGCATCCCCGCCAGCATCAAGGAGCATCTGCTGCTGCTGGAAGCGCTGGACCGCGACGTGATCGGTCAACGGCCGGAGGATTTCTATTATCTCGCCCGCGCAACATATGTGAAGGACGAAGGACTGCTCGACCGGTTCGATCAGGTGTTTGCCCAGGTGTTCAGGGGTGTGCTGGGCACAGAAGGGGTCGAGGCGGAAATCCCGGAAGACTGGCTCCGGCTGGTTGCGGAGAAATTTCTCGATCCAGAGGAGATGGAAAAGATCAAGTCGCTGGGCAGTTGGGACGAGATCATGGAGACGCTGAAGAAGCGGCTGGAGGAGCAGAAGGGGCGGCATCAGGGCGGCAGCAAGTGGATCGGCACCGGCGGCACGTCGCCTTTCGGCCATGGCGGCTACAACCCCGAAGGCGTGCGGATTGGCGGAGAAAGCCGTCACAAGCGGGCCATCAAAGTGTGGGAGAAGCGCGAATTCGCCAATCTCGACAGCATGAAGGAGCTGGGCACCCGCAATATCAAGGTCGCGCTGCGGCGGCTGCGCCGTTTTGCGCGGGAGGGCGCCGCCGACGAGCTGGATCTGGACGAAACCATCCGCGGCACGGCGCGGCAGGGCTGGCTGGACATAAGGATGCGACCGGAGCGGCACAATGCGGTCAAGTTGCTGCTGTTCCTGGATGTGGGCGGATCGATGGACCCCTTCATCACGCTGTGCGAAGAGCTGTTTTCCGCGGCGACCAGCGAATTCAAGAATATGGAATTCTTCTACTTCCACAACTGCCTGTACGAAGGCGTGTGGAAGGACAATAAGCGACGCTTTTCGGAGCGAACGCCGACCTGGGACATACTGCACAAATATGGCCATGACTATAAGGTGATCTTCGTCGGCGATGCAGCGATGAGTCCCTATGAAATCAGCCATCCCGGCGGATCGGTCGAGCATATGAACGACGAAGCGGGCGCGGTATGGCTGAGCCGCGTCACCCACACCTATCCCGCCGCCGTGTGGCTGAATCCGGCGCAGGAGGCGCACTGGGGTTACAGCCAGTCGACCCGGATCATCCGCGAGATCATGAACGACCGCATGTATCCGTTGACCATAGGCGGGATCGATTGCGCCATGCGGGAACTGACCCGCAAACGATAGGATGAGCGAGAAGTCCAGGGAAACGACAGCGGTGCAGGAAACGCCCTTTTCGCGGATTTTCCCTCGGGGTCAGATAGCCGCCCGATGTTCAGCGCAGCAGGCGGCCGTCAGACAGAAAAAACCTGCGCGCCGAAACCGAGATCGTCAATCCGCATGAGAAGACGGACCGGCTGCTGGAGCGGCTGGAGGCGAAAGCTCAGGCGTCGCCTGCCCTATCCGTTTCAGGCCGGTTCGAAGAGAATGCCGCCGGTCATGGGCTGGGGCGCGCCCGTGGTGCCGGGGAAGCTGATCGGCAGATTGCGGAGGTGGCGGACCGCCATATAGGCAAAGCCCTGCGCCTCGAGCGCATCGCCGTCCCAGCCAAGCTCATCAACCGCATGGACCTCCGCGCCGGTGCGGGCGGCGAGCATCTGCATGAGCGTGACGTTGTGACGGCCGCCGCCCGCGGCATAGATGCGTGCCGGACGTTCGGGCAGATGCGCCAGACCATGGGCCACCGCAGCGGCGGAAAAGGCGGTGAGCGTCGCTGCGCCATCCTCCAGATCGAGGCCCTGGACGGCTTCGATGGTGAAGGCTTCGCGGTCGATGCTCTTGGGCGGCGCCAGCGCGAACCAGGGATCAGAAAGCATCCGCGCGAGACGGGCTTCGTCGACCTTGCCTTTGGCCGCCGTGGCGCCATTTTCGTCAAAGCTGCGGTCGCTATGGGTTTGCATCCAGTTGTCGATCAGGCCGCTGGCCATGCCTGTGTCGAAGGCGGTGATCTCTCCACTCGAGGCAATGGCTGTAATGTTGGCCACGCCGCCGAGGTTGAGGATGGCGACGGGCTTCGACAGGCCGTGCGCGAGGGCGCGGTGATAGACCGGGAGCAGCGGAGCGCCCTGCCCGCCTGCGGCGACATCTGCGCTGCGCAGGTCCCCGACGACGGGGATGCCGAACGCGCCCGCAAGCGCAGATCCATCCCCGATCTGCCATGTCCAGCGCCATTCGGGACGGTGCGCGACAGTGTGGCCGTGAAATCCGATGACGGCTATGTCCTGCGTGACATGACCGCTGCGGGCGAGGAGATCGGAAACCGCCTCGACATGCAATTCGGTCAACTCTTCCTCGACCGCGCGGATCAGGGGTTCGAAACCTGGCCGGTCCATCGTCATGGCGCGCTGGCACGCTTCGGCAAGACGCAGGCGAAAGCCCTCCGCATAGGACATGGCGTGGAACGCCACGCCCACGCTGCTGCCTTCGCCGTCCGTATCGATCAGCGCGGCGTCGATGCCGTCCCGCGAAGTGCCTGACATGAGGCCTATTGCCAGCATGAAATTGTCCCGCCTCTTTTCCAGTGCCCCCCTCAATGCTACAGGCGCGCGCCATGAGCAACTACCAGTCCGATCTGCTCCGCCTGCTCGAAGCGCGCGGTTATATTCACCAGCTGACCGACGCGGAGGGGCTGGACGCCCTCGCCGCCAGGCAGATCGTGCCGGGCTATATCGGCTTCGATCCGACGGCGCCCTCGCTGCATGTCGGGCATCTGGTGTCGATCATGATGCTGCGCCAATTGCAGAAGGCCGGGCACAAGCCGATCGTGCTGATGGGCGGCGGCACAGGCAAGATCGGCGATCCGAGCTTCAAGGACGAGGCGCGCAAGCTGCTGACCACTGATCTGATTGCGGAAAATGTCGCGAGCATCAAACGGGTGTTCGCACGGTTCCTGACCTTTGGTGACGGGCCGACCGATGCGATCATGGTCGACAATGCCGAATGGCTCGACAAACTCGAATATATCCCGTTCCTGCGCGACATCGGCCAGCATTTTTCGGTCAACCGGATGCTCAGCTTCGATTCGGTGAAGCTGCGGCTGGACCGGGAGCAATCGCTTTCCTTCCTTGAATTCAACTACATGATTCTTCAGGCCTATGATTTTCTGGAGCTGTCGCGGCGTTCGGCCTGCCGTCTCCAGATGGGCGGGTCCGATCAGTGGGGCAATATCGTCAATGGTGTCGAACTGTCTCGGCGCGTGGACGGAACGCAGGTGTTCGGCCTCACGACGCCGCTGCTGACCAACGCGGACGGGACGAAGATGGGCAAGACCGTGGGCGGTGCGGTGTGGCTCAACGAGGATCTGCTTTCGAACTACGATTATTGGCAATTCTGGCGGAACACGGCCGACGCCGACGTCGCAAACCGGCTGCGGCTGTTTACCGACCTGCCGATGGACGAGGTGGAACGACTGGCTGCACTTCAGGGCGCGGAGATCAACGAGGCGAAGAAGATCCTCGCCAATGAAGCAACCGCCCTCTGCCGGGGCGCCGAGGCGGCGGCTCTGGCGGCTGAGACGGCGCGCAAGACCTTTGAGGAGGGCGCTTCGGACGTCAACCTGCCGACCGTGAGTCTTGGGACCGAGGGGCTGAACATCGTTCAGGGGACGGCAGCGCTGGGCTTTGCGGCGTCGAACAAGGAGGTGCGGCGCAAGCTGGCCGAAGGTGCCATTCGCGTGAACGGCGAGGTGGTGAGCGATCCCGCTCTGGCGCTGAAGCCAGGGGACAAGGTCAGCTTCGGCGCGAAGAAGCATGGTCTGGTAACCGCCTGAAATATCGCGAACGTCAATGACGTGCTAACCATGTCCGGTAAGGAAGAGGCCATCTTCCTTACCGCATAATGTTGCCATGCCTTCGGTGTTCGCAAACCTCGGCCATCTCAACCTGTCGCGGGACCCTTCGGTCAATCAGCGGCGGGCGCAGCGCGATCTGGTGGACATGGTAAGCCATATCACTGCCCAAGGCCGTACCCATGGCGCACGGATCATCAATATCTCCGCGCTCGGGCTGATGTGCCGGACCGACGCACCGCTCGACATCGGGCAGCGCGTCACGGTCTGGCTGCCGGTCGTGAAGGATCATGCCGCCGAGGTGCGTTGGGCGGAGGACGGCCGGATCGGCATGGAATTTGTCCAGACGATCGAACCCCGCATCTATGACGCAATGCTGTCGCTTATTCCTCCCCGGCAGACGGCCTGGTAAAATTTCCCGCAAGAGCTTGCCCCGCTTCGATGCTGTGGCGCGAGCGGACTAGCGCCTGCGGCATGTCGCTGCGCAGATAGTTCATCATCGCTTCGCGGACCTCGCAGCGCAGGTCAAAGGCTGTGCCAGCGTTTCGCGCACTGAGGAGTCCGCGCAGTTCCAGCGCGTCGCCGCGATGGTCGGTGACTTGCAGGATCGCGACGCGGCCGTCCCAACGGGCATTAGCCTTGACCGATTCGACGAACTTGGCGCGAATCGGCTCTATATCCGTCGCCGGGTCGACATAGAGGAAAACGGTGCCCAGCAGATCCGACGTCTTTGTCGTCCAGTTCTGAAACGGCTTTTCGAGGAAGTAGGAAACGGGAACGATCAGGCGGCGGTCGTCCCAGATGCGGACGACCACATAGGTCAGCTTGATGTCCTCTATGCGGCCCCATTCGCCCTCCACGATCACCACATCGTCAAGCCGGATGGGCTCGGAAAAGGCCATCTGTATACCCGCGATCAGATTTTTGAGCGCAGGCTGGGCTGCGGCGCCGACGGCAAGGCCTGCCAGACCCGCCGACGCCATCAGGGTGACGCCCACGGTGCGGACTCCGGGAATCATGATCAGCATCAACGACAGGATGAGGAATCCGATGACGAACTGCGTCACGCGATATAGGATGCGGATGCGGGTGTGCTGCCGGCGGGCCTTGAGATTATCCTTGGTGAGGGCAACCACCGACGAAGACAGGATGGTGAAGGCTGCGGCGTACAAGCAGGATGCGGCCCGCACGCATGGCAGCGAAGATCAGCCAGCCGTTCAAAAGGATGAACAGCATTTTAGAGCCGATCGACCAGATGGCTTCTACATTGGGGCTGAATGTCAGTGGCTGGATGCCTGCGGCGAGCGTCATCAGGACGATGATCCAGCGGGTGGGCTGGTAGATGGCGGGCAGGAGGACCGGCTCCATGCCCATCCGACGGAAAATGCGGGTGGCGGCCCAGTAGGCGAACCAGTGTAGGAGAAAAGCGACAGCGACCGAAACGGCGATGGAAATTGCCGCCATCGCCGTGATATGGTGCAGGCTGATGTCCGATTGCATGATTTTGCAACGGCTTGGCGGCAGGATGGTTTCGCGGTTGCAGCAATTCGTCGCCCCACTCGTCGCAGCGATCAGCCGCTTCGGAGCAATCCTACCGCAGCGTCGCGCTCGAACAGATAGAGGCAGGTTCTGGCCGCCTCGCCTCTCGCCTGCGTGAGACCGCCGTCGCGCTCGATCAGGAGGTGCGCATCGTCCCGGGCGGAATCGAGCAAGGCCGAAAGATGCTCGGGGGTGGCAATCTTCAACTGCGCTTCGCCGGACTGACGGGTGCCCAGGATTTCGCCTGCGCCACGCAAACGCAGGTCTTCTTCGGCTATGCGGAAGCCGTCGTTCGTTTCCCGCATCAGAGCGAGGCGGGCGCGGGAGGTTTCCGACAGGGCGCCCCCGCGCAGCAGGATGCAGACGCTGTGATTCTGGCCGCGACCGACGCGCCCCCTCAGCTGATGGAGTTGCGCGAGGCCGAAACGTTCGGCACCTTCGATGATGATGAGGTTGCTGTTCGGCACATCGACACCGACTTCGATGACGGTTGTGGCGACGAGGATCTTCGTGCGAGCCCCAGCGAAGGCTTCCATCGCGGCGTCCTTTTCCGGGCCTTTCATGCGGCCATGGACGAGGCCGACCTGTTCGCCGAAGCGCATTTTCAGCATTTCGGCGCGGGCTTCGGCGGCCGCCTGATCGCTGGTCTCGCTTTCCTCGACCAAGGGGCAGACCCAATAAGCCTGGCCCCCGCCTTCGATGTGGCGGGCGAGCGCTTCGACCACTTCATCGAGGCGGTTGGACGACATGACCACGGTCTGGATCGGCTGGCGGCCCGGCGGCATTTCGTCAAGGCGGGATACGTCCATCTCGCCATAATAGGTCAGCGTCAGCGTGCGCGGGATGGGCGTCGCGGTCATTACCAGCAGATGCGGGGTGCGGTCGGCTTTCGCGGCCAGCATCATGCGCTGGGCGACACCGAAGCGATGCTGTTCGTCGATCACCGCGAGGGCGAGATTTTTGTAGCGAACCGCCTCCTGAAAGATGGCGTGGGTGCCCACGAGAATGTCTATGCTGCCGTCCGCGAGGCCCATCAGGGTGGACTCGCGGGTCTTGCCCTTCTCGCGGCCGGTGAGGATGGCGATACTGACCGGCAGGCCGGACGCCATCTTCCGCAGCGTTTCGTAGTGCTGGCGGGCGAGGATTTCGGTCGGCGCAAGCAACGCGCCCTGAGCGCCTGCCTCAACGGTGTTCAGAAGCGCCATCAGGGCGACCAGCGTCTTGCCGGAGCCTACATCGCCCTGGAGAAGCCGGAGCATGGGAACGGGTTGGGCCATGTCGCCTTCGATCTCCATGAAGGCGCGGCGTTGAGCGCCTGTGGGAGCGAAGGGCAGTTGCAGCATGGCGCGCAGGCGGCCGTCTCCCGCGATGGGCACGCCCCTGCGTTTGCGGGACGACTGACGGACCAGCATCAGCGCGAGCTGGCCGGCGAAAATCTCGTCATAGGCGAGGCGTTCGCGGGCCTGGGCGTCGCTGGGATCGGCGTGGACGCGGGTGAGCGCCTCGTGCCATGTCGGCCAGCCCTTCTGACCCAGCAGGCTGGGTTCGATCCATTCGGGAAGGTCCGGGGCGCGGCTCAGGGCCTGGGCGGCGAGATCGCGCATGCGGTTGTTGGTTAGGCCCTCCGACAGCCCATAGACCGGCTCTCGCGAGGGGATGGTGGCGGCTTCCTCCGGGGGAAGCACATAGTCGGGATGGACGATCTGGAGATTGTCGCCATAGGCCTCCAGCTTGCCGGAGATGAATTTGGGTTCGTTCAAGGGCAGCAGCTTGCGGGGCCAGGCGCTGTTGCGGCCGAAATAGACCAGCGCGACGCTGTTGCCATATTTGTCCTGCGCGATGACGCGGAAGGGCGCGCGGGCGCTGCCGGAGGCCCGATAATCGGTCGGCGTGAGTTGAATACCGATGACGCGGCCCGAGTCGGAGAGGATCAGCTCATCGACCATGCGGCGGTCGATGAAGCTGACCGGCAGATGAAAGGCGACATCGACGGCTCGAGCCAGCCCCAGCCGTTCCAGCGGTTTGGCGAGCGCGGGGCCCACGCCCTTGAGCGCTTCGATTTCGGTGAAGAGTGGGTTGAGGATATCTGGGCGCATGGTTATGGCCAACGCTCTAGCCCAGCCGGGACGGTGGTTCAAACATCCGATCGGCGATTTCGGCATGCCCGCGCAAGGAACAAATTGTGAACGAAGATCCCCGTATCCGCCGCCTGCAATTCCGGGCCTGGCATCGCGGCATCAAGGAAGCCGATCTGGCCGTGGGCGGTTTCTTCGATCGCTATCATGCCGAATGGAGCGAAGACGAGATCCAGTGGTTCGAGCGCTTCATGGATGAGCAGGATGCGGACATCATGGCGTGGGCCATGGGGGTGCTGCCGGTGCCGGAGGAGTGGCAGGGACCGATGTGGGACAGGTTCGCAAAGCTCGATTTCGTGGAGATCGGGAAGAAATAGACTGCCCTTCGCACACCAATGCCCTCCCCTGGCCCCTCCCTGAAGGGAGGGAAACCGAGTAGCGAATGACCGATCTTCTCAAAATCCTCAAAGCCTCCTCCCCCATGACCCTTTCGGGGGTTCCGGCAGGGTTTCAACCGTGGCTGCTTGCGGATATCGCGCGGGCGGCGCCTGCGCGGGCCCTGTTCGTCGCGCCCGACGAGCAGCTTATGCGCGCCGTGGCGGATACGGCGCATTATTTCGCGCCGGAAATCGAGATCGTCGAAATTCCTGCCTGGGACTGCCTGCCCTATGACCGGGCCAGCCCTTCGCTGCGCACGGCCTCGGCGCGGCTGGCAGGACTTTATGCCCTTCAGGGAAAGCCCAAGGGACCGCAGCTGGTTCTGACCACGCTCAATGCGCTGACGCAGCGGACCCTGACGCCCTTTCGCGTGCGGCAGTTGGTGGCGAAGCTGGCGCCCAAGGAGCGGATCGCGATTTCGCGGCTGGCGGAGATGTTGCAGGCCAATGGCTATGTGCGGACCGACACCGTGCACGACCGGGGCGAGTTCGCGATTCGCGGCGGCATCGTCGATCTGTTCCCCGGCGGCGAGGAACAGCCGCTGCGGCTCGATTTCTTCGGGGATGAGATCGAGACGGTGCGACGGTTCGATCCGGCCGACCAGCGGACCAGCGGCAGCGTCGAGGGTTTTACGCTGCTGCCCGCGTCCGAGGCTTTGCTGGACGAAGAGACGATCAAGCGCTTTCGCGGGCGCTATCGCGAGACATTCGGGGCAACGGCAACCGGCGATCCGCTCTATCAGGCGGTGAGTGACGGGCGACGTCTCGCGGGGATGGAGCACTGGCTGCCGCTGTTCGAGGAACGGCTGGTGCCGATGACCGAGCATCTGGGCGACGATACGCTGGTCGTGCTGGATCATGGCGTGGCGGGCGCGGCGGATGCGCGGTTCGAGGCGATCAGGGACTACCACGCCAATCGCGTGGCGGCGAAATCCTCCGATCCAGGAGCGTATCGGCCTTTGGAACCCAGGGCGCTGTATCTGGATGCCGAAGAGTGGGACGGCATCGTACGCGCGTGGCCGATGCACGCCACCACGCCTTTTCATGAGCCGGAAAGCGCAGCGGTCCTCGATTTCGCAGTTGACGGCCCCCGCGATTTCGCGCCGGAACGGGCGCAGAACGCCAACGTCTATGAGGCTGTGGGCAAGCATGTCGCTTCACTTCAGAGGGTGAAGAAGAAGGTCGTCATTGCGAGCTATTCCGGTGGTGCGCGGGAGCGGCTTTCCGGGCTTCTGGCCGATCATGGGCTGAAACGGATCGCTGCGGCAGATAGCTGGCAGGAGGCCTTGGGAATCGCAGCTGGCGGCAGCACGGTGCTGATCGTCCTGCCGCTGGATCATGGCTTTACCGCGCCAGATGTGGCGGTGCTGACCGAACAGGACATGCTGGGCGACCGGCTGGTGCGGCGGGCCAAGCGGAAGAAGAGTGCCGACGCCTTCCTCGCCGAGCTGGCGACGCTCTCGCCGGGCGATCTGGTCGTGCATATGGATCATGGCATCGGCCGCTACGAGGGGCTGACGCAAATCCCGGTCGCCAAGGCTGCACATGACTGCGTGGCGCTGGAATATGCGGGCGGCGACAAACTCTATGTGCCGGTCGAGAATCTGGAGGTTCTTTCCCGCTACGGATCCGACAGCGAGGGGGTGAGCCTCGACAAGCTGGGCGGCGAGGCGTGGCAGCGCCGCAAGGCGCGGATGAAGGAGCGCATCCGCGAGATTGCGGGTGAGCTGCTCAGGACGGCGGCGGAGCGAGCGCTGCGCGCTGCGACCGTGGCGGAGCCGGATAGCGCTGGATACCCTGCGTTCGTCGATCGCTTCCCCTATCAGGAGACCGAGGATCAGGACCGCGCCATCATGGACGTGGTCGAGGATCTGGCAGCCGGACGACCCATGGACCGGCTGGTATGCGGCGATGTTGGCTTCGGCAAAACCGAGGTGGCCCTGCGCGCCGCTTTCGTGGCGGCGATGGCCGGGATGCAGGTGGTGGTGATCTGCCCCACCACCCTGCTCGCCCGGCAGCATCATATGAATTTCGAGGAACGCTTCCGGGGCTTTCCCGTCAACATCGGGCGGCTGTCGCGGCTGGTGCCGGACAAGGAGGCGAAGGCCGTCAAGGCGGGGCTGGCCGACGGGACGATCGATATCGTCGTGGGCACCCATGCGCTGCTGGCCAAGGGGCTGGAGTTCAAGCGACTGGGGCTGGTCATCGTTGACGAGGAACAGCGGTTCGGCGTGACCCACAAGGAACGGCTGAAGAGTCTCAAGACCGATGTGCATGTGCTGACGCTGACGGCAACGCCGATTCCCCGCACCTTGCAGATGGCGATGTCGGGACTTCGCGAGCTTTCCGTGATCCAAACGCCACCAGTCGATCGTCTGGCGGTGCGGACCTATATCATGCCGTGGGACGGGGTGGTGATCCGCGAGGCGCTGCTGCGCGAGCATTATCGGGGTGGGCAGAGCTTCTTCGTCGTGCCGCGCATTTCCGACCTGACCGAGGTGGAGGAATTTTTGCGGACCGAAGTGCCGGAGGTGAAGCCCATCGTCGCGCACGGCCAGATGGCGGCAAGCGAAGTCGAGGAACGCATGTCAGCCTTTTACGACAAGCGCTATGATGTGCTGCTGTCGACCACCATCGTCGAAAGCGGGCTGGATATTCCTTCCGCCAATACCCTCATCATCCACCGGGCGGATCGTTTCGGGCTGGCGCAGCTTTACCAGCTTCGCGGGCGCGTGGGTCGATCGAAGACGCGGGCCTATGCCTATTTCACCACGCCCGCGAACCGGGTGATTACCGAGACCGCGGAAAAACGGCTGAAGGTGCTGTCCGATCTGGATACGTTGGGAGCAGGATTCCAGTTGGCAAGCCATGATCTCGACATTCGCGGCGCGGGCAACCTCGTCGGCGACGAACAATCCGGCCATATCAAGGAGGTCGGGTTCGAGCTGTATCAGTCGATGCTGGAGGATGCGATCCTTGAGGCGAAGGCAGGCGGCGCGGGAATCGAGAAGCGGGAGAGCTTCTCGCCGCAGATCACCGTGGACGCGCCGATCCTCATCCCGGAGGATTATGTGCCCGATCTCGATCTGCGCATGGGGTTGTATCGGCGTCTGAACGAGGTCGAGGACCGGCAGGGGCTGGAGGCCTTCGCGGCCGAATTGATCGACCGCTTCGGCAAGCTGCCCGCGCCGACACAGAATCTCTTCAAGATCATCGAGATCAAGCAGAATTGCGTGTCGGCCAACATCGCCAAGATCGATGTCGGGCCGAAGGGGGCGCTGGTCAGCTTCGTCGAGGATCGCTTCCCCCGGCCCGAAGCGCTGGTAGCCTATATTCAGCGATTGAACGGCGTGGCGCGGCTACGGCCCGACAGCAAGGTGGTGGTGAACCGAGCCTGGGCCGATCCGGCGGCGCGGCTGAATGGAGCTTTGCAATTGTCGAAGGGGTTGGCGAAGGCAGCCGGATAGCACCCCTTTGTTATCCGTCAGACAACTGCCAGCAACAGTTGCAACCTAAATCCCGCCTTGATGACCGGGCGGCAAAGCCCGGCATCAAGCAGGAGAATTTGCATGAGTTTGACCCTCATCGCGATGGCGGCGGCCGCCGCCACGCATACCGTTCAGATCGACCATGGCGGTTCGCCGGTGCAGGCGACCTACACGGCGCGGACGGAAATCCGCACGAAGACCGTGGGCGCCAAGGCCCCGAACCGGATGGACATGCAGCGTTGCCAGTGGACCGCGACGATCGTCATCGACCGGGCGTTGAGCCACGGGCCGGCGCTGACGCGCACCGTTTCGAGCGACAAGCAGTTTTCAGGCAGCGAGCATGGCGCCTGCACGCCGGGCCGCCAGTCGGGCGAACGCAATATGGCGCAGCATGAGGACAAGATCCGCGACCATCTGATAGCGGTGGCCAAAAAGGATCGCGCGCCCTTGCTGGCTGAACTTGATGCCGTTCGCAATCTGGCGTCGAACTGAGTTGCGGGGAGCGCTGGCTTGCGGCGTTGCGCTGGCCGCCAGCGCCTCCCCTTCCCTCGCACAATATAGCGACGGCATTTCCGCAACGGTTGAAGTTGCCAGCGATGAGCGGCGACGCGGCCTGAGCTGGAGCGATGGCGATCCGGTCGTGCACGGATCGGTTTCGGTGCCGGTGGCCGAAGGGTTGAGCCTGGACGGTTCAGCTGTCTCATTATGGCACAGCAGGCGGCATGGCGGGGCGGATGCCGCACTCGATCTGGGGCCAAGCTATGTGCGGGAGTCGGGCGGATGGCGGATTTCAGCGCAAGGGCGCTATCATCTTTTTCCGGGCGCTTCCGGACAGGGCTATGGCGAAATCGGTGCAGGTGCCGGTTTCCTGATCGGGCCGGCCACGGTCGATTTCAACGCCAGCTACGCGCCGCGGCAGGCCTCCATCGGCGGTGACAATCTCTATCTGTCGACTTCGGCGTCGGCGGGTGTGCCGGGGACGCCCTTCACCCTCTCGGCGCGGGCCGGGCATTCTTCCGGGGCGGTGCGCGATCCTATGAAGGCGGCGCGATTGCGGCCCGACGGCGCCTATTGGGACTATGGCGTCAGCGTCGATTATTTCAAAGGGCGCTGGTTTGCCGGACTGCGTTACGCCGACAGCAGCATCGAAGGGCCGGGCCGCCGCCATGCGGGCGCCAGCCTGATCGGACGGCTGGGTCTAAGCCTTTAGGGCGAGCGCCACCAGTTCGGCGGAAGAGACGCCGGCCGAGCGCAGGAAGCCCTGATAATAGTCGCACCCTTCGCGGGTCAGGAGATCGAGCTGCTGCTCGGTCTCCACCCCTTCGGCGATGACGCTGAGGCCCAGCGATTTCGCCATATGGATGACGCTGCGGACGATGATGCGGTCGCGGGCGGTCCCTGCGATGTCCTGCGCCAGTCCGCTGTCGATCTTGAGATAGTCCAGCGGCAGACTTTTGAGATAGGCAAGGCTGGAATAGCCGGTGCCGAAATCATCGACCGCAACCGCCAACCCCTCGGCGCGCAAGGCGGTCAGCAATGCCGTGGCCGTGTCGACATCCTCGATCAGGCCGCTTTCGGTGATCTCCACCGTCAGGCGGGAGCGGGGAAAGCCGCTCATGTCGACGAGGTTGAGGAATTGCGGCATGAAACCGGGCTGGGCGATATCCTCGGCCGTGACGTTGATCGACAGGCGCAGATGCGAGAGCGCGCGCGGCCATGCGGCGGCCTGGCGCAAGGCTTCGGCTTGGATATGGGCCGAAAGCGGCAGCATATAATCGGACCGCTCGGCCGTGGCGAACAGCATGCCCGCGCCCAGCGGCCCATATTGCGGGTGATTCCAGCGGGCCAGCGCCTCCACGCCGATCATCTGTTCCCCTTCAACCGGATATTGCGGCTGGAAAACGATGCCGATCTCGCCCCGGTGCAGCGCGAGCCGCAAATCGGTTTCAAGCTGGTCGGCGTCGACCTGACGGCTGCGCTTTTCGGAGGAGAAGATGCGGATGCCCTCCCCGCCCCCGGCCCTTGCGTCGGCAAGCGCGGTGCCTGCGCGGCGGATGAGGCGGGTGGCGTCGTCGTCGGGGCGGGACTGGGCAATGCCGCAACGGGCCGTCAGGCGGATCAGATGATCGCCCGCGCTGAAAGGGCGGCCGATCGCGCCGATCAACTGACGCGCCAGGAAAGTTGCGCGGTCGGCGGCCGCCGCGTCACCAGTCAGGCCGATGAGGAATTCGGTGCCCGCGATCCGCGCCACCATGGAGCCGGCCGCCGCGTCGAAGGTCATGCGCTCGATCCGGCGAGCGATTCGGCCCAGCAGGGCGTCCCCCACCACCTGACCATAGGCTGCGTTCATGCGGTCGAACTGGCTGATCGAAAGCAGCAACAAGGTGGTCGGCAACCCCCTGCGCTGATCGAGCCAGTCAAGCGCGGCGTGACGCGAGCGCAGGCCGGTCAGCTCGTCTCGCCCGGCCGCGTCATGGCCGTGCGCGTCGGAGAGCCACTCGACATCGGCCGCCACCGTCCCATCGATCAGGCGCAGATGATGGACCAGCCGGTCACCGGGTCGGCCGGGAGCGGCATGGGCAAAGGCCTCCGCTCGGCCCGAGCGCATCATGCCGCGCAGCGCCGCAATGACCGGGCGGCGCTCAGAACGGGGCAGGCGGCGCAAAAGGCCTGCGGGGCTGATGCAGTGCCCCTCCACGCCGAGATGACGGGCGAGATTGTCGCTGAGACGGATGCCGTCCCCTTCCCTTTCCCAGAACAGCGCGTCGCCGCGGCGGATGCGCTGGGCGCGCTGACTGTGGGAGACACCGCCGACCAGCCGATCGACCAGACGCTGGGCAGACGAAAGAGTAGCGCGCAATTGCTCCTGCGAAAAAGGCGCGGCGAGGAAGTGGGTCGCTCCGGCCTCCAGCAGGCGCGACACACTCGTCATGTCCTGCGCGGCGACAAGGACGATCAGCGCACCTCCTCCGGCATCCACCGCAGGCACCAGCGACGTGACCAGTTTCATGTCGCCGTCGCGGACACCCCGCATGTCGACCAGCGCGATCTGGGCGTCGCTGTGCAGAAAGCGCTGTGCGGCATCGGTGGCGCGCCGGGCCGCCATCGCTCCCCAGCCCGCCTGCTGGGCATGCTGTGACAGGCCGTCGCGGTCACCCGGCGACAGGATGAAGAGGCTCCGTTGTCCGTCCAGTGCGGTTTCGCCGCTCACAAATGATGCTCCTTGGGGACGGCCATAAAGTCTATCGGTTACCGGGCCGTTCACATTGGCGCAACGGGGAGCGCTTGCAGAGGAGGAGTCCATCGCCTAGCTAGGCATTGTGGAGACGGTCGATCCTGCCCGCACGGCCCTGACCGATGCGCTCGGCCGCCGGATCAGCTATTTGCGGATTTCGGTGACGGACCGCTGCGACCTGCGCTGCCGCTATTGCATGGCGGAGCGAATGACCTTCCTGCCCAGAAATGAGGTGCTGACGCTGGAGGAGATCGCGCTGCTCGCTGATCTCTTCATTGCGCGGGGCGTGCGAAAGATCCGGCTGACCGGTGGGGAGCCGCTGGTGCGGCGGGATATTGTCGACCTCGTCCGGCGGATCGGGCGGCATCTGGGCGGCGGGCTGGACGAAGTGACGCTCACCACCAACGGCACGCGGCTGGCCCAGCATGCGCAGGCGCTGGCCGATGCGGGCGTGCGCCGGGTCAATGTCAGTCTGGACAGCCGGGACCCCGAACGCTTTGCCCATGTGACGCGCGGCGGCGACATCCGCGCCGTGCTGGACGGGCTGGACGCGGCGCGGGAGGCGGGGCTGGCGGTCAAGATCAACATGGTGGCGCTGAAAGGCATCAATGAGGATGAAATCCTGCCGATGCTGCATTGGTGCGACGCGCAGGGCTTCGACCTGAGCCTGATCGAGACGATGCCGCTGGGCGAAACCGGCGAGGACCGGACCGATCATTATCTGCCCCTGATGCAAGTGGCCGATGCGATCCGGCAGCATCATGCGCTGAGTCCGATCGGCTATCGCACCGGCGGGCCGTCACGCTATCATGCGGTGCAGGGCCTCAGCGCCCGGCTGGGGCTGATCACGCCGCTCACCAACAATTTCTGCGCCGACTGCAACCGGATGCGGATGACCTGTGAAGGCAAGATCTTCATGTGTCTGGGGCATGAAGATCATGTCGACCTCAAGGCCGCCTTCCGGGAAGGCGGCCTCGGCGCCGTGGAACCGCTGATCGACCGGGCGCTGCGACTGAAACCGGCGAAGCACGACTTCCATATCGGCGCAGGCGCCTCGGCGGCGGTGAAACGACATATGAGCGTGACCGGCGGATGACGCAGTACGTCCGGCGCGCTCTGGTCGCCTCCCCCACCCCGGCAGCCAAGGCGGCGGAGGAAAGGCTGCGCGCAGCCTATGATTTCGTGCCCGTCGAAGAGGCGGAGATGATCATCGCTCTGGGCGGAGACGGCTTCATGCTCCAGACGCTGCACTCCATGCTGGAAGGCCGGAACATCCTGCCCGTGTTCGGCATGAATCTGGGCACGGTCGGCTTCCTGATGAACGAGTGGCGGCTGGAACGGCTGGAACAGCGGATCGAGGCCGCCAAGCCGTTCAAGGTCAATCCGCTGCGCATGACGGTCGACACGGTGGACGGCGAAAGATTCTCCATCCCCGCCATCAATGAAGTGTCGCTGCTGCGCGAAACCCGCCAGACTGCCAAGCTGGAAGTGAAGGTCAACGACCGCGCCGTGCTGCCCGAGCTGGTGTGCGACGGGGTGCTGGTGGCGACGCCCGCCGGATCGACCGCCTATAATCTGTCGGCGCATGGGCCGATATTGCCGCTGGGATCGGCGCTGGTCGCCCTGACGCCGATCAGCCCCTTCCGCCCCCGGCGCTGGCGCGGCGCGATCCTGCCGGAAAATACCGTAATCCAGTTCAGCGTGCTTGATCCCGTCAAGCGGCCGGTGAGCGCCGTGGCCGACCAGCGCGAAGTGCGCGACGTGTCGCAGGTGGAAGTGAAGATAGACCGCACGACGCCGCTGACGCTGCTTTTCGACCCGGAACATACGCTGGATGACCGGATCGCGGCGGAACAGTTCATCGCGTAATTTTTCCTGCATTTGCCGCTTGCCATGTCGAGAAAGCCGCTGCTATAGGCGCGGCCTGCCCGGCGAAAGCAGGGCTGCTCCCCGATAGCTCAGCGGTAGAGCATTCGACTGTTAATCGAATGGCCGTAGGTTCGAATCCTACTCGGGGAGCCACATTTTGAGAGATTTGCCGCAGCCCTGAAAGGCGCGGCCTGCCCGGTGAAAGCCGGGTTGCTCCCCGATAGCTCAGCGGTAGAGCATTCGACTGTTAATCGAATGGCCGTAGGTTCGAATCCTACTCGGGGAGCCATTTTCGCCCCTGACGGGGAGTCAGCGATCCTCCCTGCCCCTCCCCTCTTCAGGCTGCCCCGCACGGCCGCAAAAAGCGCTGCGGGCGGACACCTCTCCGGCGCCGCCCGCAAACGATATTGCTGCAATCAGGCCTTAACCGTCAGCGCGAGGCATATTGGCGGCCGCGTGCTGCAACGGCCCAGCGCTGCGGCGTTGCGTCCGCGACATTCTCCCGCACGAAGCATTGGCCCCTGCGCGCCTGAATGGCGCGGCAAAGGGCGGCCGCTTCGGCCCTCTCGTCGAAGCCGCCGACGGCAAGGCGGGTGAAGCCCGCGCCGTTGACGGCGATCTGGCTGGTGACGACAGGCAGCGCGGCGAGACGGCCATCGCGGCGGGCTATTGCGAACCATTTTTCCTGCGCAACGGCGGCATTGTCATAGGCGCCCAGTTGAACCACCCAATGGCCGTTGCTCTTCGCCGCCGGGCGATAGGCCACCTTCTGCACGCGGGCGGGCGCAACGCGGCGAGCGGGAGCGACGGCGCGGGGGGCGGCAACGCGAACGGGCGCGGCAAGGCTCTGAATGACCGGCGCGGGCGTTTCGGCGACGACGGGCTGGGGCGCAGGAGCCGGATCAGCCATGGCCGTTTCCAGCGGACCGGCCTGCGCGGCCTGTTCGGCGGCGGACACTGCCTGCGGCACCGGCACGACGAGGGTGGCTTGTGCCATCTGCGCCGAGGCAGCTTCCGGCGCCAGCGCCAGCGCGACTGGTTGGCCCGCATCCGCACCGTTGATCGTGATGCCCATCAGGGCTGCAACCCGCTGCTGCGACATGCCCGGCGCTGCGGTCTGCGCCCATTGGCTGATGCGCTGGTTGGCGGCGAGCGGGTCGAGGTCGATGCCCGCGATCATCCGCGCATCCTTCCAGCGCCCGGCCATGGCGTAGGCGTAGGCCAGATTCTGGCGGGTCTGCGCCGTGGCCGAGGGATCGTGGATCAGTTGCGAGAGGATCCGCACCCCTTCTTCCGCATCGCCCACCATCGCCATGGCGAGGCCATAGTCGGCGGCAGGGACGGTGCCGGTGTGGCTCGCCAGCAGGTCGCGCGCTTCACGGTCCTTGCCCAGCCCCGCCTTCACCAGCGCAAGCGTAATGATCGTGCGGGCATCATCCCGGCCAAGCGCGATCGCGTCCGACAGCGCGGTTTCCGCCGAGGCGAAACGGCCGTCCGCCACATAGGCGCGGCCCAGCAACTGGCGGGCGCGGGCGTCGCGCGGCATGGCCTGGACGGCGGCCTCGGCAAGCACCACCGCGCGGGCGCCATCACGGTCGGCCAGCGCCTTTTCAACGGAGGCGGCGAGACGATCGGGGCTTTGCTGCGGGGCGATGGCGGAGGGGCGGAAGGCCGATCCGGTGCATCCGACCATGGTCGTTCCGACGAGCAGCGACGCAATCGCCGCCTTGGTGAAAGCCTTGGACTTCATGGGCTGCTATCCCTCAATTGCCGCTGCGCGAGCGCGGAAGCTGTTGCGCCAGACGGTCGACTTCCGGCAGGCCGCCCAGAAAGCTGTCGAGCGCTTCGGTCACCATCTGCTGCGCCGAACGGCCGACGATCGCGCTGGCAAGGCGGAGCTTGAGATGCCGGTCCGCATCCAGCCGCAACGTGAAAGCCGCCTTACGGCCCCTCGCCACCGCAGAGCTGCGGGGCTTGGCGGGCTTTTTGGGCTTGGCGACCTGGACGGGCGCCGTTTCCGCAATGGGCTCGGACACGCTTTCGGCGATGCGTTCGGCCAGTTCCTCGCGCTCGGTCACGACCGAAGGCACGGGGGCCGAGACGGGAACCGGAGTCATCGGCGTCAGCCCCGCGACGGAGCGAGACTCGGTCGGCACCGGCTCGGGCTGCGTCACGTCGAAGCCCATGTCGTTCCAGCCCAGATCCTCCTGAAGCGCGTTGGCGCCAGAGGTCAGGCCAAAGCCCAGCACCGGGCGGCGCATGGCGGGCGATGCGGCGCCCTTGCGCGCCAGCAGGCCCGAGGTCAGGGAAGCAAGAGGTTTCGGCTCGGTCATGATATTTCCCCTCCTCTTACTGCGTGACCCGACGGCCGAAGCCGCCGCTCGCCGGACGAACCGTGCCGGGCGTTCCGACCGCATTGTGCGGAACGGAAAAGACGGTGCGGCGGAAATTCTTTTCCAGACGATCGGACACATAGGTCCATAGCTGCGTCACCTCGGCGGCGGAGCGGCCATTGGGATCGACCTCCATCACTGTGCGGCCGTCGATCATCGAGGCAGCGAAGTCGGTGCGGTGATGCAGCGTCACCGGCGCGACTGTCCCATGTTGGGACAGGGCGACGGCCGCTTCGGACGTGATCCGCGCCTTGGGCGTGGCTGCGTTGACCACGAAGATCAGCGGCTTTCCTGCGCGTTCGCACAAGTCCACCGTCGCCCCGACGGCGCGAAGGTCGTGCGGGCTGGGACGGGTCGGGACAACGATCAGTTCGGCAACGGAAATGACGCTCTGGATCGCCATGGTGATAGCGGGCGGCGTGTCGATGACGGCCAGCTTGAAGCCCTGCTGACGGAGGATTTCGAGGTCGGCGGCCAGACGCGCAACGGTCGTCTGGGCAAAGGCGGGATATTCGGCCTCGCGCTCATTCCACCAGTCCGCCAGCGAACCCTGCGGATCGATGTCGATCAGGACGACCGGGCCTGCGCCGGCCCTCTGAGCCTGCACGGCCAGATGGCCCGAGAGGGTGGTTTTGCCCGATCCCCCCTTTTGCGATGCCAATGCCAATATCCGCACGCAATTTCCCCCAGAAAATCCAATTGGAAAAGGAAGTGCCATAGCGGCGCCTAAGAATTGGTTAATCCGCGTGGAAGCCTCAGGAGGCACGGAAAAAGCGGTGGCCGCAGCGCTAAGCCGCTATTAACCTTGATCTGGCATGAAGCGCGCAAAGCCGATGGGAGCATGAGCATGAAGCATATCTGGGGCGTGCTGGCCGCCGGGGCGGTACTGAGCCTTCCGCAAACGGCGCTGGCCGATGTGAAGGCGGGCGTCGACGCGTGGCAGCAGGGCGATTATGCCAAGGCGGTCGCGGTGTGGCAGCCGCTGGCGCAGGCCGGCGATCCCGACGCGCAGTTCAACATGGGTCAGGCCTATAAGCTGGGGCGCGGGGTCAAGACGAACCCCGGCGCGGCGATCGACTGGTATCGCAAGGCCGCCGCCCAGGGCCATAGCCGGGCCGAGGACAATCTGGGCCTGCTGATGTTCCAGCAGGGCGACCGGGCGGGCGCCCTGCCCTATTTGCAGCGCGCCGCCGACCGGGGCGAGCCGCGCGCGCAATATATCGTCGGCACGGCGCTGTTCAATGGAGATCTGGCCGCGAAAAACTGGGTCCGGGCCTATGCGCTGATGACGCGGGCGTCCGACTCCGGCCTCGCGCAGGCGAAGGCCAGCCTGGGACAGATGGACAAATATATCCCGCAGGAGCAGCGCGATCAGGGCATCGCCATGGCGCGATCGATGGCGGCGCAGCAACAGACAGCGCAGGCAGGCGACGATTCGCGGCAGAGCGCCGCCATCTCCCGCGAGGCGCCCACGCGGCTGCGGACGGCCGAATTACCTCCTTCCAGCACGGCGCCCTCCAATCCACCCGCCAGGCCGAAGCCGGTCGAAGCGGCGCCGGTGGCCAGGCCCCCGGTGAAGGCCGCCGCGGCCAAGCCCGCCTTGCCGCGAGCAGCCGGCGGCGGCAACTGGCGGGTGCAGATCGGCGCCTTCAGCGCGGAGGCTCGCGCCCGGACGCTCTGGAGCCAGCTCAGCGCCAGGGTAAGCGGCCTGTCGGGCTATCAGCCCTATATCTTGACGAGCGGCGGCGTGACCCGGCTTCAGGCGGGACCATTGGCAAGCGGCGCGGACGCGTCGAAGCTATGTGGGGCGATTAAGGCGGCAGGCGCGGAGTGCATGCCGAAGAAGATGTGAATATTGCTACCGCTTGGAACTTTATTTCAAGCGTGGCATAAGGCGGCTTCAGGATTGGAGCCTCGGCATGACAGGGAAAGAGCAAGCAACGGTCGCCGCGCTGGTAGAGATAGTGCTCGGCGCGGACGCAGCGTCGCAGGCGCTGGCAGCGCTCGCCATCGACCCGGACCTGATGGCTGAAGGGACGCCGACGGTTTCACGCGGCGCCTTTGCCATGGCGATGAATGTCGTGCTGTTTCATGACCTGCTGGAGCGCGTGCCGAGCGGGGCCGCCTATGTGGCTGACCGGACGGCCCGCGGAGGCAAGGTGACGTTCGATCATGGCGCGCTGCGGACGGTGCGCCTGCCGGAAGGGCCGACCGGCGCTTTGCCGCCCGGCGAAGAGGCCTTCACCCGCATATTCCTGCCGCTGGGCTATGAAATGGCCGCCATCTATCCGCTGGACCGCCTGCGGATGACCGGGAGGGCCTATCGCCACGCCGACTGGCCGGAGGCTATTCCGCAATTCTTCCTGTCTGAACTGCATGTCGATCGTTTCGATCCCGAATTTGCAGAGGTCGCGGCGCGGGTGTTCGGCACCTCGCGCGATCCGCTGACGACGGAGGCGCAGGCGGTTCTGGCACGTTATGCGGCGGGCGAGGATGTGACTTTCGCGGATGCCGCCGCCGCATTGCCGGTAATCGTCAGCGCCTTCGACCGGCAGCATGAGCCGGCCAGCATTGGGGATTATGAACTGCTGCTCTCCCGCTCCCACGAAGCGGCGTGGATCGCGACCGAGGGCAATGCCTTCAACCATGCGACCGACCGGGTGGCCGATGTCGCCGGGCTGGCGGAGCGGCTGAAGGCGGACGACTGGCCGATGAAGGAAAAGCTGGAAGTGTCGCGCACCGGGCGGGTGCGGCAGACCGCCTTCCGGGCCGACACGGTCGAGCGGCTGTTTGCGGGGCATGAACTGCGCCGGGTGCCGGGGTCCTTCTACGAATTCATCAGCCGCGACATCGATCCGGAGACGGGAGGCCTTGATCTGGCCTTCGACACCGGCAATGCGACCGGGATTTTCGCCATGACCAGCGCGAAGCCCGACTGACGGGTTGATCGGCGCGACGGCTTAGGGCAACGCCAGCCTATCTGTTCGGGGAGGCGTTGCTTTGACATTATCGGTTGTCCCATCCTGGGTGCTCACTCTGGTCTGCGGCGATCGGGTGGGCATCGTTGCGGCGGTGAGTCAGTTTCTGGCCGAGCGCGGCGGCTTCATTACCGACAGCCAGCAATATGCCGACCGGGAGGCCGACCGCTTCTTCATGCGCGTCGCGTTCGAGGCGACCGATGAGCGCATGGGCGACACCGACCGGCTGCGGCAGGAATTTGCGGCGGTGGGAACGCGCTTCGCCATGGACTGGCGGCTGACGGCGGCGGACGAAAAGCCGCGCATGCTGATCGCCGTGTCCAAGGGATCGCACTGCCTCGCCGACCTGCTGCATCGCTGGCAGACGGGGACGCTGGCGGTCGACATCATGGGCGTGGCGTCCAACCATCCCGACATGCGCCGGATCACCGAATGGCACGGCATTCCCTATCATGAACTGCCGCCCAACGGCGACAAGGCGGCGCAGGAAGCCGCGCTGCTCGGCCTGTTCGAACGGACGCGGTCGGAATATCTGATCCTGGCGCGCTATATGCAGGTGCTGTCCGAAGGGCTGGTCGACAAGCTGGAAGGACGCTGCGTCAACATCCATCACAGCTTCCTGCCGGGCTTCAAGGGTGCGCGCCCCTATCACCGCGCGCATGAGCGCGGCGTCAAGCTGATCGGAGCGACGGCCCATTTCGTGACCGCCGACCTCGACGAAGGGCCCATCATCGAACAGGCGGTAGAGCGTGTCGACCACCGTGCCACGGCAGAGGACATGATCCGCATCGGCCGCGACATAGAAGCGCAGGTGCTGGCCCGCGCAGTAAGCTGGCTGGCCGACCGGCGGGTCCTGCTGAATGGCGGAAAGACGGTGGTTTTCCGCTAAAGGCTACAAACCAAGGCGGATCCAAAATTCATCGGGCTTGACTGGCGCAGCCTGCTCGGACGCGCGATCTGTGCGCGTCCAGGATGAATGCGGAATGTGAATCTGCTGGCCAATCGCGGCATGGCGCCGCCGGTTGGCACGGGAAACAGTCTTGGTCATCGTCTTCTCCTGATGCGGAGGAACACGAAACCTTGCGTGGTCGCTTCAGTGCCGTGCGCTTTAGCCGTTGATGACGCGGAGCAAGCTGACATCCTTCAAAAGCCGCGGAGCCTAAGCTCACGCATATCTCTACTCATGCAATAGAGAGGCGGAAAGATAACTTTGCTTTATGAGGGGTAGAGTGCAGCTTTTGTGGCCCGCCACGCATAAGCAGGATAACGGCACATAAAAGCTTCAGACAAAGCGCCCATGCCATAAAAGCGGCAAGGGATGAGGGAGAGCGGCGCGTCAGAACGCTACATTATAGATGAACCAGCCCATGATCAGCAGGCTCGTCACCACGCAAACCCGATCACCAAAAATGTCGATCCGCGACATCATTCACATCCTTCCTCTTTCGCGCGATCTTGCGTCGCTTCGTTCAAGAAGGATAAACCATGTGGGCGCGTAAAGAAATAGCTGAATTGCGGTAAAAAAGGCCCGATCAGCGACGAATTGAAAAAGAATGCCCCGCAATCCCCCTCGCGGTGCGCGGAAAAGGGCCGCCTGCTTCAGCGCAGGTGCAAACCCCTTCCTCTATGACGGCTTATCGGAATGCGGAGCTGCGATGCTTCAGGAATGATTCGGTGGCCTCCTGCGGGCCGCGATAAGCCTCCTGAAACTCGGCGCTCCAATATTTGAGGTCGTCAAGATCGATCCGTGCACCAGAAACTGCGCAAATCACAAATTGCCCTGGGCGCATGATGTCGAAATGCGGCGTATCATAGCGCAACACCGCCAGTCCCTGAATATCTGCCATCAGTTGCCGGTCAGGATGCGATCGACCAGCTGCTTCACGGTCGGCACGAACCCGTTTGAATAGAAGGGATCCTGCTTGAACTTATAGGCACCGTGGCCAGCGAAGAGCAGATTCTTGTCCAGGTCGCCGCCATGAACGGCTTCCTGCAAGGACTTCTGGATGCAGAAGCTGCGCGGATCAGCCAGACGGCCAGTCGAGTTGGTCTCGCTGTCCATCCAGCTGGAGAAGGCGCACTGGCTGAGACATCCCATGCAGTCGGTCTGATCCTTGCGGATTTCGGCCTTTTCCTCCTCGGTCACGAAGACCAGCGTGTTGTCCGGCGTCTTGAGCGCGGAGGTGAAACCCTGCCCCACCCACTCGCGGGCGCGCAGCAGGTCACCCCGCGTCACCCAGAAATTCCTGCCCTTCACGCCCGCGTCGAGTTGATGCGTGTGGTCGCCCGCCTGCTCCGTACTGAACGGAATCTGGCGTTCGGACCGCGCTTCGAGCTGACGCAGGAAGGGGTTGCGGACCGCCGAGCTGTAGAAGCCGGTCGGCGAGAAACGGTGCAGCAGCACGTCGCCCGGCTCCAGCTGGGTAAGACGCTGTTTCCATTCGTCGGGAATCGGGCTTTCCTGAGTCAGCAGCGGACGGGTGCCGAACTGAAAGGCGATGGCGCCGAGTTCCGGATTGTCGATCCAGTCGTTCCAGTCCTTGAGGTGCCAGACGCCGCCCGCCATGACGATCGGCACGTCGTCGGAAATGCCGCCTTCGCGCATGGTGGCGCGCAGGTCCCGCACGCGGGGATAGGGGTCCTGCGGAACCTTGGGATCTTCAGCGTTGGAGAGGCCGTTGTGGCCGCCCGCCAGCCAGGGATCTTCATAGACGACGGCCGCCAGCCATTCCGACGCCTTGGAATAGGCGCGCTTCCATAGCGCGCGGAAGGCGCGGCCGGAGCTGACGATGGGAAGATAGTTGACGCCGTAGGAAGCGGCGATTTCCGACAGCTTATAGGGCATGCCAGCGCCGCAGGTGACGCCCGCGACCATGCCCCTGGTCTTTTCGAGAACGCCGTGGAGGACGCGCTGGGCGCCGCCCATTTCCCAGAGGACATTGATGTTGATCGCGCCCTTGCCGCCTGCAATTTCGAAGGCGCGCTTCACCTGCTCGACCGCACCGTCGATGGCATAGGCGATCAGTTCTTCGTGCCGATCGCGGCGGGTGCGGCCGTGATAGATCTGGGGGATGACGTTGCCGAAGCTGTCATAGCTGTCCGCATTGACCGCCGACACCGTGCCGATGCCGCCGGCCGCCGCCCAGGCGCCGGAGCTGGCATGGTTGGAAACGGCTACGCCCTTGCCGCCCTCGACCAGCGGCCACACTTCGCGACCGCCGTAGATGATGGGCTTCAACCCCTTGAACAACGCAATCTCCCAGCGCAAAAATCCCGTGGCCGCCAGCCACGTAAACGCCGCCCTATAGCAGCTTTGCTAAAATAGGGCGAATTTTCCGGCGGCGCCCTACCGCAAAATATGGGGGCTGGATAGTGCCTGACCATAAAGCGTCGCATAGGCGGCGACCATCGCCTCCTCCGTAAAATCGCGACGGGCGCGATGGCGGTTCGCGTTGCCCAGGCGGAGGCGAAGGTCTGGATCGGCGGCCAGCGCTCCCAGCGCCGCGCTCAGCCCCGCTTCGTCCGGGACGATGAAGGGACGGTTTTCGGGCGCGACCATATGGGCGACGTCGCCGACATTGGTGGAAGCGACGGGCAGGCCCGCGGCCATCGCCTCCACCAGCGAGATCGGAAACTGCTCGCTGTCGGACGAGAGCGCGAACAGGTCGAACAGGCCCATGAAGCGCCAGGGTTCGCTCATGAAGCCGGGCAGGCAGATGTCGGTGAGGCCCTGGGCCTGGGCTTCGGCCAGAATGGCGTCGCGATCCGGCCCCTCCCCTATCACCACCAGTTGCAGCCGGTCGCGATGCGGCGCAAGAGCGCGGACGAGACGCGGAATGTTCTTGACCGGACGCAGGCCTGCCAGCGTCCCGACGAGGAGCTTGCCCGGCGCGCGGAGGAGGCCCGGAACGGCGTCCGGCGCGCAGGGTTCGGCATAGCGCGCCGTGTCGATGCCGTTGCGGATCAGATGAACCCGGGCCGGAGGTTGGCGCCAGACCTGCCGGGCGATGCCGTCGAGGCGGATCGAGGGTACGACCAGCGCGTGGGCGCGCTGGAGCGCGAGGCGGCGGTAGAGATTGCGCTGGGGCTTGAGACCGGCGGTCTCGTCCGCGTTGAAGCCGTCCTCATGGTGGATCAGGGGCGGAAGGTTGAGAGACGGGGCATGCAGGCGATGCGCCATGACCGCGTCCATCGCGCCCCAATTATAGCTGAGGACAAGGTCATAGCCGGACAGGAATTGCGCAATGGCCCTGAACCGCCTGAGGCCGGGCTTGCCGGCGAGCGGCGGCGATTCGGGGAAATCGGTTTGAAGGCCCGGATCGATCGCGTCCCGGGCGCTCATCAGATGCGGGGCGGCGCTGACGATGCTATGGCGCGCGCGGTCGCCCCAAAGGTTCATCAACCGGACGGCGCGGGCTTCCTTTCCGCCCAGAGAGAAGCTGCCATGGACATGAAGCAGCCGGGGCGGTTCAGTCATTCATGACCCGCGCAAGCAGCCGGTCGACGGCGAAGACGGCGGCAGGCTCGTCCAGAACGGGAGCGTGGCCGACATGGGGGACGACGGCATAGTCGGCGTCGGCTCCCGCCTCCTGCGCCATGCGCGTGGCGGTGGCATCGGTCAGAATGTCGGAGCGCTCGCCCCGCAGGATCAGCGTCGGGATGCCGCTGAAGGCCTTCATCACCGGCCACATGTCGACCCCGGCTTCATCGCCGGCGACGCGCAGCGGCTCGGCGATGCGCATGTCGTAATCGAGCACGACGCGCCCGGCATTGTTGAGCCGGTAAAGGCGGTGCGCCATGGCCAGCCATTGCTCCAGACCATAGGCGGGATACACATCCCGGTTCGCCTCCTCCAGCGCGCGGGCGGCGTGGACCCAGCTGGGGTGCGACTGGCCGACGCCGACATAGGTGCGGATGCGGGCAAGGCCCGCCTCCTCCAGCGTCGGACCGGCATCGTTGAGCAATGCACCCGCCAGCCATTCGCGATGGGTCGCGGCGATCAACATGGTGATGATCGCGCCCAGCGAGGTGCCGATGGCGACGAAGCGGGTGATCGCAAGGTCGGCCAGCAAGCGGCTGATATCCTGCAGATAAGTCAGCGGGACATAGCTCATCGGGTCCTTGGCCTGCGCGCTTTCGCCGCGGCCGCGCATGTCGGGGCAGATGAGGCGCCATTGCCCGCCCAGACGATCCGCCAGCGGTTCGAAATCGCGGGCGTTGCGGGTCAGGCCCGGCAGGCAGAGCAAGGGCGGGCGGCCATCCTCCGCCCCGGCATAATCGCGATAATGGAGCCTCAGGCCATCGGGCGACCACCAATATCCGTCGGTGTAATTGCTCAAGCTGCTTGATCCTTAAGGCCTTCGTCCCACATATCGCCGCATGCGCTCTCCCCTGCAAGCCTCCGAATTTCGCGCCGCGAATGAAATCGCCGCGCTGCAACCCGACTTTGCCGATCCGGTTGCGGCGGCGGACTTTCCACAGGCGATCCTGCGCTTCCGCAATGACCGATGGGCGCCCGCGGTCGGGCTTGAGGGCCTGAGCGATGAAGAATGGGTCGCGCATTTCGGGCGGTTTCAGCCGCTGGAGGGATCGCTGCCGGGACCGCTGGCGCTGCGCTATCACGGGCACCAGTTCCGGGTGTATAATCCCGATATCGGCGACGGGCGCGGCTTCCTGTTCGCTCAGCTGCGCGATGGCGCCGGGCGGTTGCTGGACCTCGGCACCAAGGGGTCAGGACAGACGCCCTACAGCCGCTTCGGGGATGGACGACTGACGCTGAAAGGCGGGGTACGCGAGATATTGGCGACCGAGATGCTGGAGGCGCTGGGCGTCAATACGTCCAAAACCTTCTCCATCATCGAGACGGGCGAGGCGCTGGAGCGCAATGACGAGCCATCCCCTACCCGCGCCGCCGTCATGGTGCGGCTCAGCCATTCGCATATCCGCATCGGATCGTTCCAGCGGGCGGCCTATCATGATGACAAGGCCCTGCTGGAGCGGCTGGTCGATTATGCGCTGACGAAACTCTATGGCGAAGCGCCGGGGGACAATCCGCCCGCGCAATTGCTGGGACGCGTGGTGGAGCGGACCGCCGATCTGGCGGCGAGCTATATGGTCGCGGGCTTCGTGCATGGCGTGCTCAACAGCGACAATATCAATGTGACGGGCGAGAGTTTCGATTATGGACCGTGGCGCTTCACGCCGCTTTGGGAGCCGGGCTTTACCGCCGCCTATTTCGACCATGCGGGCCTCTACGCGTTCGGGCGGCAGGCCGAAGCGATCCATTGGGATGTGGCGCAACTGGCGGTGTCGCTGCGGCCTCTGGTCGAGGCGGAGCCGCTGATCGCGCAGCTGGAGCGCTTTCCGCAGCTTTATGGTGAGGCGATGGTCCGGCGCTTTTGCTGGCGGCTGGGCGTGGTGCAGGGCGGCGATGCATCGGCCATGGTCGAGGCGGCGGTGCGCGGCATGGTCGGGACGCAACGGCCGATCGACCGCTTCTTTCAGGACTGGCGCGGAGGGGAGCCTCGCGACGGCGCGCCCTATGCGGGCGAGGAATGGGCTGGATTCCGGGAGGCGGTGGCCGGGTTGGAGGCCAGTGGACCGCTCGATCATCCCTATTGGAGTGCCGCTTCGCCCTGCTCCATGCATATCGATGAGGTCGAAGCGATCTGGAGCGCCATCGAAAGGGATGACGACTGGGCGCCGCTCCATGACAAGGTCGCGTCGATCCGGGCCATGGGCGATGCGCTGGGGGATTCGCCTGATTTGCCCTGAGCCCTCCGCCTGCGGCAGCGGGAAGCCCTTCCCTAAGATCGAATTAATTGCCATATCGGTTCCATGTCCGCAGCGCTGACTTCGTTCGAACCCGCCACTGGTGCTCTCTTGTGGCAGGGGACTGCCAGCGACGTCGAGGCAGAGGTCGCCCGCGCCTGTTCCGCCTGGCCAAAATGGGCGGCGCAACCCATCGCCTATCGCATCGAGACGCTGCGCCGCTTCGTCAATGTGGTACGCGCCAATGAAGAGACTCTGGCCGACCTGATCGCGCGCGAAACCGGCAAGCCGTTATGGGATGCGCGGACCGAAGTGACGGCGGTGATGAACAAGGTCGACATTTCCGTCGCCGCCTTTTCCGAACGCACCGGGCAGCGGCGGCTGGAAGCGGCCATGGGCGCGCGACAGTCGGTGCGGCACAAACCCCATGGCGTCATGGCGGTGCTGGGGCCGTATAATTTCCCGGCGCATCTGCCCAATGGCCATATCGTGCCTGCGCTGCTGGCGGGCAATGCGGTGGTGTTCAAGCCTTCGGAAAAGACGCCCGCGGTGGGCGAGATGCTGGTGCGCTTCTATCATGAGGCGGGCGTCCCGGAGGATGCCGTGCGGCTGGTGCTGGGCGGGCCGGACGAGGGCAAGGCTCTGGCGGCGCATCCCGATGTGGGCGGCGTGCTGTTCACCGGATCGGCGCAGACCGGGATTGCCATCAACCGGCAGTTCGCGGCCAATCCGGGCAAGATTCTCGCGCTGGAAATGGGCGGCAATAATCCCATCGTCGCCTGGGACACGGCGGATATCGCCAGCGCGGCGGCGCTGATCGTGCAATCGGCCTTCCTTTCGAGCGGGCAGCGCTGCACGGCGGCGAGCCGGTTGATCGTCAGGGAAAGCCTGGCCGATACGCTCATCGGGGAGGTCAGGAAGCTGGCCGACCGGCTGATCGTGGACCATCCCCATGCCGATCCCGCGCCCTATATGGGGCCGGTGATCGACAATCTGGCGGCGGACCAGCTGACCGAGAGCTTTCTCTATCTGATGAGCAACGGCGGCAGGCCGATCAAGCATATGCAGCGCCCGACCAAGGGACTGCCGTTCGTGACGCCCGCGATCATCGACGTGACGGCGATGGCGGAGCGGCCGGATGTCGAGCTGTTCGGCCCCCTGTTGCAGGTGATCCGTGTGCCAGATTTCGAATCCGCGATCCGGGAGGCGAACAATACGCGCTACGGCCTGTCGGCGGCGCTGGTCGGCGGATCGCCCGAACAATATAACCAGTTCTGGGCGAATATCCGCGCCGGAATCGTCAACTGGAACCGGCCGACCAACGGCGCGTCCTCGTCGGCGCCCTTCGGCGGCGTCGGCATTTCGGGGAATCATCGGCCGAGTGCTTATTATGCGGCGGATTATTGCGCCTATCCGGTGGCTTCCGTGGAGATCGAGCAGCCCCGGGCCTCTATCGGGGTCGGACTTAAGGATATCGATACGAGCGCCATGGGCGACTGAGCGATAGCCGTTCTGTTAGCGCGCCCAAATTTTCCTACGTGCCGGACAAAGCATTCTGAATTGAAACTATGGGATGCTTTCGCCATTTGGCCAGCATGGCTGAAACTGCACCTGCCACTGTCACCCTTGTCGGCGCTGGTCCGGGCGATCCGGAACTGCTGACGCTGCGCGCCGCCCGCCTGATCGGCGCGGCCGAGGTGATCGTGCATGACGGGCTGGTTTCGGCGGAAATATTGGCGCTGGCTTCGCCTGAAGCCGAATTGATCTCGGTCGCCAAGCAGCGCAGCCGCCATAGCGTGCCGCAGGACGGCATCAATGCCCTGCTGGTCGATATGGCGCTGGCCGGGCGCTCGGTCGTGCGATTGAAGGGTGGCGATCCCTTCATCTTCGGGCGCGGTGGCGAGGAAATGGAAGCCTGTCGCGCCGCTGGCGTGCCGGTCGAGATCGTACCGGGGATCAGCGCCGCGATCGGTTCAGCCGCACAAGCCCAGCTTCCCCTCACCCATCGCGAGGCCGCCAGCGCAGTCACCTTTGTCGCTGGCCAGTGCAAGGGGTTGGCGGATCAGGATTGGTCCGGGCTGGCGGGTGCGGGGCGGACGCTCGTTATCTATATGGGCGTGGCGACGGCGGCGGATATCGCCGACAAGCTGATCGCGGACGGCGTCAGCCCCGGCATCCCGGTAGCGGTGCTGGAAAATGGCACGCGCGCCGACATGCGAACCTTACGCACACTGCTCGCCGATCTGGGCGACATGGTGGCGCGGGAGAAGGTGAAGAGTCCGGCGCTGATCGTCGTCGGGGACGTGGCGGCCTATGCGCTGGCGCAGGATGTGCTGCTTCAATATCGGGATTTGATGCCGTCAGAGAGCGGGAAAAGGGTAGAATGAAGATTTTGACCGGGAATGATCTGTCGTCGGGCGATGTCATCTGGTGGGCGGGCGACGGCTGGTCGCGGCAGGTCAGCGAGTCCGTCGATGTAGGCGAAAGGGGTGAAGACCTCGCGCGGGCGGAGGAAGCCGCGCTGCGCGTCGTGGGCGCCTATGTGATCGACGCCACCGTCGATTCGGACGGCGTGCGCCCCGCGCATATCAAGGACCGCATCCGCGCTCTGGGGCCGACCGTTCGCCCCGATCTGACGCTCAAACCGAATGATGCCGATGCCGGCAACTGGGTGATCTGACCATGTATCGTTATGACAGCTACGACCAATCCATCGTCGACGCCCGCGTCGAGGAGTTTCGCGACCAGACCCAGCGCCGTCTGGCCGGGCAGCTGACCGAGGATCAGTTCAAGCCGCTGCGGCTGATGAACGGCCTCTATCTCCAGCTGCACGCCTACATGCTGCGCGTGGCCATTCCCTATGGCACGCTGTCGGGCAGGCAGATGCGCAAGCTGGGCGAAATCGCGGCGAAATATGACAGGGGCTATGGCCATTTCACGACGCGCCAGAACCTTCAGTATAACTGGATCAAGCTGGCCGATGCGCCGGATATTCTGGCCGAACTGGCGACGGTCGAGATGCATGCCATCCAGACCAGCGGCAACTGCATCCGCAATATCTCGTCCGACCAATATGCGGGCGTGTCGGCGGATGAAGTGACCGATCCGCGCCCCTGGGCGGAACTGCTGCGGCAATGGTCGACCTTCCATCCGGAATTCACCTATCTGCCGCGCAAGTTCAAGATCGCGGTGATCGCCAGCGAGGATGACCGTTCGGCGATGCGGCTGCACGACATCGGCCTCAAGCTGGTGTCGCGTGACGGCCGGATCGGTGCGGAAGTCTATGCCGGCGGCGGCATGGGCCGCACGCCGATGGTTGCACCGCAAATCAAGGATTTCGTGCCCGAAGATGAGATCGTCTCTTATCTGGAGGCATGCCTGCGCGTCTATAATCGCTACGGTCGCCGCGACAACAAGTATAAGGCGCGGATCAAGATCCTCGTCCATGAACTGGGGGTCGAGGAATATAAGCGGCAGGTAGAGGAAGAGTATGCGCATATGAAGCAGCTCGGCCTCAACCCGCCGACCGAGGAACTGGACCGCATCCGGCCCTTCTTCGCCAACCCCGCTTATGAGCAGGGCCTGAGCGACGATCTGGACCGCTCCGATCCGGCCTTCGCCCTGTGGGTCGACCGTCAGGTCGCGGCGCACAAGCAGCCGGGCTACGCCATCGTCAACATCAGCCTGAAGCCCAAGGGCGGGATTCCGGGCGACGCTTCGGCCGAGCAGATCGGGCTGGTGGCAGACCTCGCTGAAACCCATTCGTTTGATGAACTGCGCGTGACCCATGCGCAGAACCTCGTCCTGCCGCATGTGAAGAAGGCGGATCTCTACGCCATCTGGCAGAAACTGGACGAAGCTGGTCTGGCGGAGGCCAATCTGGACCTCATCACCGACATCATCGCCTGCCCCGGTCTCGATTATTGCAGCCTTGCCAATGCGCGTTCGATCCCGCTGGCGCAGAAGCTGTCGGAGCGTTTCGCTTCGGCCGAGCGGCAGAAGGACCTGGGCGAGCTGAAGGTCAAGATTTCGGGCTGCATCAACGCCTGCGGCCATCACCATGCCGGTCATATCGGCGTGCTGGGCGTCGACCGGAAGGGCGTGGAGAATTTCCAGCTCTCGCTCGGTGGATCGGGCGCGGAGGATGCCGCCGTCGGCCAGATCACAGGCCCCGGCTTCTCGGAAGATGGCGTCGTGGATGCGATCGAGAAGGTCACGGACCTCTATCTTGCGCAGCGGGAGGAGGGCGAACGCTTCCTCGACACCTATCGCCGTCTTGGCATGAAGCCCTTCAAGGAGGCGATCTATGGTTGAGTTCCTGTCCTTCCGCGACGGAGAAGCCGCGCAGGAACCCGCCGTGACGGTCGAATCCTTCACGGGCCAGTCCAACTCGACCGCGGTGCGGATCGAAGCGGGCGAGGATGCGCGCGAATTGCTGCCTTATCTCGACCGGCTGTCGCTGGTTGAGGTGAATTTCCCGGCTTATGGCGACGGGCGCGGCTATTCGGCGGCGCGCATCCTGCGCGAGGCCGGCTATCAGGGCGAGCTGCGCGCCGTGGGCGATGTGCTGGTGGACCAGCTTGTCGCGATGCGCCGCTGCGGTTTCGACACATTCCGGCCCGACAAGGCGCTGGACGATGCCGCCGTGGAGCGTGCGCTCAATCGTTATGCCGACGTCTATCAGAAGACCGTCGACGGCCGCCGCCCGGTATGGGCGAAGCGGCATCCGGAGACTGTGAATGGCTGAACCCGCCCGCCAGCTTGACGTGATCGACGCCCGCCCCGCCTTTACCCAGGCCGATGCGGACGCGCTCAACGCGCGTTTCGAAGGTGTCGACACGCTGTCGATGCTCAAGACCGTCTTTGCCGAAGGGCTGGCCGGGAATGTGGCGGTCGTGTCGTCCTTCGGCACGGAAAGCGCCGTGCTGCTCTCGCTGATCGCCAAGGCGGACAAGAGCGTGCCGGTGATCTTCGTCGACACGCTCAAGATGTTTGCCGAGACGCTGGATTATCGGGAGACGTTGATCAACACGCTGGGTTTCACCGACAGCCGGGCCGTGGTGCCCAATGCGGAAGTGCTGGCGAAGAAGGACGAGACCGGCCTGCGCTGGTCCTACGACCCCGATGGTTGCTGCGAAATCCGTAAGGTCGAGCCGATGGCCCGCGCCAAGGAAGGCCTCGACGCCTGGATTTCCGGGCGCAAGGCGTTCCAGTCGGTGACCCGGCAGAACCTGCCCCGCTTCGAGGTCGAGGATGGGCGGCTGAAGATCAATCCGCTGGGTGATTGGACCAAGGACGATCTGGAAGCCTGGTTCGAGGCGGAAAATCTGCCGCGCCATCCGCTGGAGGCGCAGGGCTATCTCTCCATCGGCTGCGAACCCTGCACGTCCAAGGTGCTGCCGGGTGAAGACCCGCGGGCCGGGCGCTGGCGCGGGTGGGACAAGGTGGAGTGCGGCATTCACTCGCCGGTGACGCCCATCCCTTCGCCAGCGGCCGATCCGGACGATCCGGCCAACCAGCCGGTGTTCTGATAGCTTTCAATCCTCTCCATCGGCTGATGGGGAGGATTTTTGCGTAACCTGAACTATTTCCCGACCATTGCCATACAGTTGTTCAACAACTAACCGTTGCGCCTGCAAAGGGAGCAACGCCATGAGAATATTCGCACGGGTTTCAATCCTGGCTCTGGCCTTGGCGGCGTTCGGGCCGCCGCTGGGCGCGCAGATCGATCCGATGACCCCTGATACGGTCAAGGTTTACGACCCGGCGCGCGAGCAGGCCGATTATATCCGGCGCGAAGTGATGATCCCGATGCGCGATGGAGTGAAGCTGTTCACCGTCATCGTCATGCGCAAGGGCACAAAGCATGGCCCGATCCTGCTCAGCCGCACGCCCTATAATGCGGGCAAGTCTACCTCCCGCAACCGCAGCCAGAAGATCGAGGAAATCCTGCCCGTCTCCGACGCCGAGTTCGTCAATGACGGCTATATCCGCGTCTATCAGGATGTGCGCGGGCTGGATGGCTCCGAGGGCGACTATGTGATGACCCGCCCCTTGCGCGGGCCGCTGAATCATACCCAGGTCGACCATAGCACCGATGCCTATGACACCATCGACTGGCTTGTGAAGAATGTACCGGAAAGCAATGGAAAGGTTGGGATAACTGGCTCATCCTATCTGGGCTTCACCTCGCTGATGGCGCTGATCGATCCCCATCCTGCGCTAAAGGCTGCCGTTCCGCAAAGCCCGATGGTGGATGGCTGGATCGGGGACGACTGGTTCCACAACGGCGCGTTTCGCCAGCCCAATTTCAACTATGTTCTGGGCCAGACCGCAAAGAAGGGCGGCGGCGGCGTGCCCTATGGAACGGGCGACGAATATGACGCCTATCTGGCCGAGGGATCGGCGGGTGATTTCGCGCGGGCCTATGGGCTGGACACTTTTCCTTTCTCCCGCAAGCTGATGGAGCATCCTGCTTATGACAGCTTCTGGCAGGAGCAGGCCGTCGACAAGCTGCTTGGCCGACGCAAGCTGACCGTGCCGACCATGCTGGTGGTCGGACAGTGGGACCAGGAGGACAGCTATGGCGCGCCCGCGGTCTACAAGGCACTGGAGCCGCAGGACAGAAATAACGACATGGTAAGCCTGGTCATCGGGCCATGGCGGCATAGCGGCGTCAACTATGATGGGTCGCATCTGGGGGATCTCGATTTCGCAGGCGACACCGGACTCCAGTTCCGCCGTGACTATATGAAACCCTTTCTCGATCATTATTTGAAAGACAATCCTGCCAAGAGATATAAGGTCCCAGGGGCGCTTACCTATGAAACCGGAGCCGACAGATGGCAGGTGATGGCGAAGTGGCCGGGAGGCAAAGCAACGCCGCTCTATCTTTCAGCGAGCAACGGTTTGAGCTGGACCAAGCCAGGGATCGAGGGCAGCGACAGCTATGTGTCTGATCCGGCCAAGCCCGTGCCCTACCTTCCCCGCCCCGTCCTGCCGAACAAGGATGATGCGTGGAAGACCTGGCTGGTGAAGGACCAGCGTTTCGTCGCCGGGCGGCCCGATATGCTGACCTATGTTACGCCGGTGCTGGACAAGCCGGTGCATATCGCCGGGCAACCGATAGTTGACCTGTTCGCCGCCACGAGCGGTACGGACAGCGACTGGGTGGTCAAGCTGATCGACGTCTATCCGGAACAATATAGCAATGTGCCGAAAATGGCGGGCTATCAGCTGCCCATCGGGATAGAGATCTATCGCGGGCGCTATCTCCATGGCTTCGACAGGCCGGAGGCTTTAGTGCCGGGCAAGGTCGAAAACTACAGGTTCGGCCTGCCCAATGTGAACCATCTCTTCCAGCCCGGCCACCGGATCATGGTGACGGTGCAGTCGAGCCTGTTCCCGCTCTACGACCGCAATCCGCAAAGCTTCGTGCCGTCGATCTTCAATGCGAAGAAGGACGACTACAAGATTGCAACGCAAAGCGTGCATTATGGCGCAGGCAGCGCGAGCGCGATATGGTTGCCGGTAATGGGCGACTGAAAGGGGAAATGACATGGCCGTCGAACTGAAGATATTGGCGTGGAGCTGCGTGCTGTTGTTGGCTCACATCTTCGCGGCAGCGCATATCAAGACCCGCCAATATGGTACCAAATGGAATATGGGCGCGCGCGACGAGGAATTGCCCCCCCTTGATCCCGTCGGCGGGCGACTGGTGCGGGCGCAGGCCAATTTCCTGGAAACCTTTCCCATCGCGATCATCACGCTGCTGGGCGTGGTGATCGCGGGAAAGACCAACGGATTGACTGCCATCGGCGGATGGATGTGGCTGGGGGCGCGGATCGTGTATCTGCCGCTTTATGGCATGGGCGTGCCGGTCGTGCGAACCGTTGCCTATCTGGTCAGTATGATCGGGCTGGCACTGGTTTTTCAGGCCTTCGTCGGCTGATAGCCCGTTCAGTCGAGCATGTGATCGAGAGCGTTGGCAACCGCCGTCATTCCCGCCAGATTGGGATGATAGGGAACGAATCCGGTCGAATTCGCAGAACCGGCGAAACCGTTCATCCATGGATCGCGCGCGCAAATATCATGACCATGGGTGATGCGGGACGCCTGCAACAGCTCAACACCTGATTGGCCAGCGATTTGCGCCGTCAGCCGGGCCAGACGCGCAGCGATCGCCCGGCTCCTGTCCGCCTGTTGCGGCGGCAACGGCGACGCCCGGCATTGTCCTTCATCCGGCAGGACTGCAGGATAATCGTTGACGATGATCCGCGCCTGGGGTGCGCGGCGGCGCATTTCCGCAAGCATGGCCCGCATACGGGCTTCCAGTTGCTGCCAGTCCTGCTCGCCCGGATCGACGACGGGCAGACAGGAACTGCCGCCGATCGCACGGCATGACGCGCCTATCAACCCGCCAATATAACCGACATCATTGCCGCCGACCGTAACGGTAACCAACGAGGTGTCCTGCGTCAGCGCGTCGAGTTGCGGCGGCAGTTCGCTCCATTTTTCCAGCAGATGAAGGGCTTTGGCGCCACTGCAACTGACATCCGTCAACCTAAACCCGCGTTTGCGAGCCAGCTGATGTGCATAATTGTCCCAAGATCGGGCGCAACGCGTTGGCGGCGTGTCGGCGGTCTGCGTGATGCCCGGTCCGGCGGCGAAGGAACTCCCCATCGCAACATATTTTGCGCCCGGGCCGAGGGAA
>NZ_JBHIWJ010000020.1:0-55435 GCF_041987595.1 Sphingobium sp.
CTGGATGGCTCCGTGATCGGCCGCAATATGCAGCGGCACCGGCATCAGGAGTTCATCCGTTTCCTGAACGCCATCGAAGCCGAGATGCCCGCGGACAAGGCCATCCACGTCATTCTCGACAATTACGCGACCCACAAGCAGCCCAAGGTCCGTGCCTGGTTGGCCAGACATCCGCGCTGGACCTTTCACTTTGTTCCGACGTCCTGCTCGTGGCTCAATGCCGTCGAGGGCTTCTTCGCCAAGCTCACGAGACGCCGCCTGAAGAACGGCGTCTTTCATTCCGTCGTCGATCTACAGGCTGCCATCAATCGCTTCATCAAGGAACATAACCAGGACCCGCGCCCCTTCGTCTGGAAGGCCGATCCAAACGAAATTATCGCCTCTGTGAGGCGCGGGCACCAAGTGTTGGAATCAATCCACTAGATGCGCGCAGGGTAAGTCCGAGCACGCCACGCGGCGCGACTTCGAGGTCCAGTTCCACTATCCCTCCTCTGCTCGCGCGATCGCCCGCGCAAGCCGCCGATCTTGTCTTCAAAAATGATGACGCGCCCAGCTGCGCACGCGGCACCTATCTGTGCCGCCGTATCCTGCTCGTGGGTAAAGACGCGCGCGTTGCCGCAGATCGTCATGTTCACCCAGATTTTTTGAAACTGAGCCATTTTGTTACAAATCAACTAATGAGACCTGTGCGCGGGTGGGCGTAGACAGGCGCGTCAATTGCTGATTCTATGGGCTTTCCAAGGAGGAGAGCGGCCGTGGCGCAGCGTTCAATTGGTCAGGAGCGGTTTGGATTTTCAGGGTCGGAGCGCACGACGTCATCGCTGGACGCGCTTGTATCGCTGATTGATTGGCATGCGGTCGTGGTTCTTCTCGATCCGCTTTATCCCGCCTCCAAAGGTGAGCCCGCCTGGCCGCCCCTAGCAATGTTCAAAGCGCTCCTCTTGTCGATCTGGTACGATCTTTCCGATGTAAAGCTGGCTGAGGCCCTGGACGACCGGGCCTCTTTTCGCCGCTTCTGTGGGTTTTCCGCTAATGAGGCGACGCCAGAGCGTACCGCGTTTGTCAGGTTCCGTCGGCTGCTGGTCGCGCACCAACTGGACCGATCGCTGTTTGGAACCGTGACCATGCAGCTCAAGGCCAAGGCTGTGACGGTCAAGACCGGTACACTGGTGGATGCCACCATCATTGCCTCCGCCAGTGAAGACGATGATGACGCGCGCTGGGTGAAGCACAAAAGAAAACGGGCTGTCCACGGCTTCAAGGCCCACGTGGGCGCCGATGCCGATACCGCCTTGGTCGAGGAAGTATCGATCACATCGGCAAATATCAATGACGGCAAAGCAGGCCCCGATGCCTTGCCCGATAATCCTGGTGAGGTTTTTGCCGACAGCGCCTATCGCGGCAATCATTTTTGTGATGCCGTGCTGGCCAAGGGCGGCATTCCCCGGATCGTCGCGACTGGCATGTGGGGCCGCGACGAAGCTGAAACGCTCCGCAAGCTCCATGAATGGAACCAACCGATCCATCGCGTGCGCGCCCGCATTGAGAAGATCTTCGGTACATGAAGCGATGCTACGGCCTGCGCCGAATGCGATGGCGAGGTCTCGCCAAAGCCGCCGTCCAAGTCCACCTCACCGCCATCGCCTACAACCTCAAGCGCACGATGAATATCCTCTCCGTTCCAGCATAATATCCCCTCCGACTGCAAAGCGCAGGCCGGATCGATAAATCATCGAATATCGGCGCGATTACATAGCTCTACGCCCACCCGCGCACAGGTCTCATAAGGGATAAACTGGTAGGTTGCTACCGGTACGGAGGTTCTATTCGGAATGCTCGAAGGAATCGAACCGGTGTCACACATATTAGCGGGGGAAGACGGCGGCGAATCGCATACGTCTGCATCCGCTTGAGCAGGATTGTAGAGGAATAGGTAGCAGGGGTTATTTTTCTTTTCCGAAAGGATCAGGTCCAAAGCGCGCAATAAGCCTAATCCCTACATTATGAATATAAAGATTTTTCCTCCATGTAACCCGGCTGTGATAGCGACCAATCGCTGTCCAGTAATTTCGCACGCCCTGCAATTCAGTCAGAAATATCCAGCGTGCGGTGTACACATTGAAGCAGGCCTCATGTTGGAGCCGATGCCATATCTCAGATTCCGATCGGTGAACCAACGCCGAAATTCGCGGCACCCACCAACTGTTGATCTGCAAGGGACCCAAATCATAGCTGCCGTCAACGTTCCTGATCTTGGCTCCAATCCACCCTGCTTCCTGATCTCGAAGCCCCCAGAGCGTCTTTTCCAACCAGCCCTTTCCATTCGATGCAAGCCGAATACACCGTGCCACCTCGACATCCCCAGCAAGCTGCGTTGCCTTAGCGGGAGTTATATGCACGATTGACATGCTTATGACGATCATTGCTGCCGTCAGCAGGCCCCAAAGATTGCTCATCGATCCTGCCCCCTCGTATGATGGGGGCCCTGATTATGGGTCGGTTCCGGCGTAGGCCGATCACGCTCGATGAATGAACGCAAAAATGACTCAATCTGCTCGGTGACCGATCGCGCTCTACCTGCCAGCTTTTCAGGCAAACTCAACCCTTCCGCGCGCGACCTGGGGTTTGCCGAACCCAAATGTTCTCGCCTCTCCCACCGCTGCAGTTCCTGCTCGATGCGTTGACGGCGTAGTGTTTCCCCATGTCGCCCCAAGAAATTACGCCGTCTATCTCGATCAAGGCGGCCAAGACCTTCCAGGGACGACGTCTTTTCACCAGAGTTCCGCTCCAATTTCTTCGCTAATTTCTCCCTGTCTTCCGTCCAGAGCTTCACACCGAAGCGCGATCGGGTAATCGCCGTGTAGAAATTCTGACCATTGACGAGACTTGACCCAATCGGAGCCAAAATATATGCCCGCGCATAGGTCTTGGACTGAGACGAATACACGGTCTCGGCATAGCCATGGTCCCAAGTCTTGTGTATCGACAAGTCTACGGTCTGGATTCTAGCCTCCCGATCCCACCTGATCGTCGCAAACGATCCATCGAGCTTTTCGACCGTGCCCCGCTCGGCATTTTTCAGATCAAGTTCCTTGTTGGCCAGTCGCCACTGAACACGATCCCCTGCCGCCAGATCACGTTCGCCCTGCTCGAATACATTGACCTGCCGGGGTCGCGTCGAACGTGGGCCCCACCGGATAACCCGCCCCTGCTCATCAACCAGGCGTACGATTTGCCGACCATTCTCATTGCGGCCAAGTCCTGCCACGCGATATTCCGCGTCCCGGACGATACCGATCTCGGCAATGGCGCGCCCAAATTTCACGACCTGCCCACCCGAATAAAACCGCGCGAACCGCTTCTCTTCATCGGTCATCCCCGCCGGTGACAAAATCTGGAGACGGCTCTCCTCGACCGCGATGCCCCCCTCCTTCTGGAGCGCTTCCCGTATCTGGGCGTTGACAGCCAGGCGAGTTGCATTTTCAAGCACGAGAATGTTCGTGCCAGCGCGATGCTCCGGTTTGAGCCGGGTCCACTCCCTCACCATGTCCTTGGCAAGCTCATCCACGCTCTCCCCACTTACGACCTTATCGAGCGCAGCGAGCGAAGCAGAATAGTCGGCCTCCCGCGCGCGCGTGACCGCCGCCTTCATTGACTTGGTTTCCTGCCGTACCGACTCCTTGAGTTCCGCGGTCGGTAATCCCAGTCGTTGCAGCAACCAGAAGGCTTTGCCCTGCTCGATGGCGCCGGTCTGGTGATCGTCACCCAGGAGGAGAAGGCGGGCACCGGTTTTCCGGCTGATCTCCAGCACACGGGAAGCTTGCCGATTGCCGAGCTGCCCGGCCTCATCCAGCACCAGCACATGACGGTCAGTGATACCATGCCCGCCCCCGGCAAGCAGGCTGGCAACGGTCCGGGACTCGATGCCGGCATCCTGCCCGAGCTTCAAGGTCGCCGACGAGGTCGGGGCGGTCGCGATGAGGATGGTCCCTGGCTCCGCAGCCTCTTTGAGCGTCTTGACCAGCGTTGATTTCCCCGAACCGGCCACCCCATGGATGCCATTCACCCGGTCGCGGGAGGTCGCGACAGCCACCAGCGCCTGTTCCTGGGCAGGCGTCAAGCCTGCCTTTTCGAGAGCGACCAGCAGCCGGTCCGCAGACGCGATGGGCCGAGCATCGTTCAGCGCAAGCGCAAGATGCTGGGTCAATGCCAGCTCAAGACGGGCGGTTTTTCTCGTCGTGCGCCCCCGGGTCAGTATCCGGTCGCCCGTTTGCTCGTGCGTTGCCAGGAGCTTGCGCCGTGCCTCATGGGCTTCGATCATCGGGCGGACGTCAGACAAGCGCACTTCCCCAACATGGGAAGCGAGGCCGAGACGGAATATGCGTCCCAGATTGTTCACCGCTTCGCGCGATTCCGCCTGTCGCATGCCGAACAGGGCGGCCCGGCCGACGTCAGCGGTCTGTGGAACGATCTCCCTGCTGTCCTTTCGGCTCAATAGGTCAAGACCTTCGTGATACCGTTCCGATCGTTGCTGCCATTGCTCCCGCAGCGCCTCGATACCGACCTTCTGCTTGGGAGGTCGGGTCGCATAGAAGGAGGCCTGGCGTCCGGCCTGCCCGGTCAGCCCCTGTTCCTGCGCATGGGCATCGATCTGTTCGGCACGTCTGGAAAATGCCTTTACCAGAACCTGCGGGACATCCCTGATTTCAAAAAGGCCGGTGCGCGGGTCATGCTCGATTTCATAACCCAGCCCCCGAAGGCCATGGGCCAGATCGTTGCGATACACCTGTCCCGCCGTCATTTGCTCCGCAAACATGGCGCGGGTTTCCAAGCTTGCCATTTGCGCCTCGCCATCCCTGCCGGTGATATTCATGACAACCACATGGGTGTGAAGATGGGGATCGAGTTCCCGGCTGGCATGTTCCGTGAAGCGAGCAAAGATCAGCCGTCCGGTCGTCTCATGGACGATCTCGCCTGCAACCCGGCGCCGCAGGGCGGCATGTTCCTCCAGATAGTCCAACGCGGTCCCGACCGCCTTTTCATGGACAGCCAGTATCCGCCCGTCTCCCGCAACCAGCGCCATGATGGAAACCGACTTGGGCGCGTTGACCGCGAAATCCCAGCCGGGATGATGCTCGATCTCCCCATCCTTGCGGTGCCTTCCAAGCTGCTGCTCTCCAACCCGGCCAGACAATGTTTGCTCGAATATCTTGGGATCGACCTTTCCTTCCAGACCAAGGTCGCGGGCTATGGCTCCTCCCCATTCGGAATGCTCGTCGGGGCCCTTTTTGTAATAATCGCCGAGCGCATAATAGCGCGCGACGTTATCGGGTTTGCCATGCAGGCGGACGGGATTGATCATGCCGGCCTCGCCTGTTCACGGGGACCATCGGCACGGCCATGCTGGACGAGGTTCGACTGGATGCTGCCCTGGCGTGCCGCCAACAAGGTCCAGGCGTCACGCGGCGGGATCGGCAATTCACCCTCCTCCGCGCCGAGGATCGCATCAACCTGCTTAGCCTCGTTCTCGGCCGCGGGCGACCCACCCTCACTCGGTCTCGGTGCGGTGGCGGGAGAAACCACTGGCCCCTTCCCTTCCTCAGCGGGAGGACGCAAATCATCACCCTGCTCCCTTTCGCGTTCGAGCGCCTCGCGCACACGCGCTTCGGCCTTGGCCAGTTTTACCAATTCGTCCGCCTTGCTGAGCCGCTCCGGCGGCCCCACACGTTCAACAAAGGCAGGTTCTTCAGAGGAAACATCATTGAACCGATCTGCGAATTTCACGACTGGAAGATTGCGCCCGAACCGGAGGAAGCCGGAGAGGTTGGGAAGGTTCGTGACCTCCGTGTGCATCACAAGCGGCCGAGTCACCTGTATCCGGGAGAGATTGACGCCGTCCCGCATGTCGTTGACTCCGTAGCTCATGCCTTCATTTGCTTCGACCTGCTCGACCTGACCCAGATTTTCCGAAACATGCTTGGCGGTCGGGGTATCATTGGCGCGCAGCGCCACCCAGGTCGAACAGTAACCTGTGATGGCGGCGGCATCCTGGATGCCATATGTTGCCTCAAGCTGCGGATAGCTTTGAAATCCTAATATGCCGCAGCCGCCATATTTGCGCGCGCGGGCAAGGAAGTCGCTCAAGGAGGGCAGTTTCTGGAGCGTCGGAAGTTCGTCGATGACGCAATAGAGACGCCGGTCCCGATCCGGCATGAGACTCATGATGGCGCTGATGGCGATGTCGAGCCAGACCGTGATCAGGGGACGCAGCGAGGGGAGCTGGTCCGCTTTTACGGTGATGAACAGCCAGCTCCCCGGCTTCCCTTTTTCCACCCAGTCGCGGATGGAGAAGCCGTCCTCCGTGTCATCGAGATAGGAGAAGCTGCGCATGACCGAGGCCAGTTCCGCCTGGATGCCGGCCGATGTCCGGTCTCCCTCCATGCTCAGGAAGGCTGCGGCATCGGTGCCCGCCGCAAACGCCACAAGATCCTTGAGCTTGGACCGGAGCAGCCGATCAAGGAGCAGCGAGACGAAGGTGTGCTTCTGCCGGGCAAGCTTGCGCAAAACCGCGACCAGCGTTCCTCTCGCCGCCTTCGCCCAGAAGGGATCACCGCCCTTGTCCGGGATCGTGGACTCGGCGATCTGGTCATAATGATAGTCGCGCGGGACATCGACCCAGGGGGACCATCGCGCGGTCCGCTGGTCGAGAGGATTGAGCAGCGTGTCATATTGCGGCCGATAGAATTTCTCGACGAAGGTGCCCGCCGTATCATAGACGATCGCCCGTCGACCCGATGCGCGAATGCCCTCCAGCATCGTAACAATAAGGTTGGTCTTGCCGGTGCCGGGCGCCCCGCAGAGGAGAATATGCTCGGGTTCGAAAGCCTCCGGCACCGGAACGCCTCCGATCGTCAGCGGCCCCTTCTTCTGCCAGAGAAGCGCCCGCTTCAACTGTCTGACGGTGCCAAAGCGGGCGCCGCGCAGGAACTGATTGGAACCAAGGCCGCGTCCCGTGCGGGTGAAATAGAACCAGGCCCACAGCAGCATCGCGAGGGCGAAGACACCCGACAAGGCAGCCCCGTGCAAAAGATAGCCCTCGAAGGCCGCGAGGGTCTTGTGGGCAAGCCTGGAGTCGAGCAGCGCCTTGGGCGATGTCCAATATTGCTGGCCCGTCGGTGTCCTGAACAGGATCGGCGTGACATTGCCAGGAACCGCATCTCCCATGACAGTCGCCTGCCCGATCTTCACCAGCACGAAGCGCTCATAGTCGGAGGATTTTTCGAGCGCATACCAGATGATGCCGCCGATCCAGATCACGAGACCGGCAAGGCAAGTCTGGTAGAAGACCTGGGTGGTCATGCGGACATTGTGAACGATGGCCTGCCCACCCCTCGTCCAACTGCCAAGCGTATCATTGCGAAAGATGCTCATGAGCGTCCCTCCTCGGCAAGCAGACCCCGCTCATCGAGCAGTTGGCGGGCATAGCCCTGCCCTTTTTCGAGGGCCTGCGGCGATCGTTCGCCAACCGCGGACACGAGGATCGCGAAGGTCTGGATTGCCACCGCGAGGATCTCGTCCTTCGACGAGTAAATATAGGTCCGATCCGGATCGGCGGCCCGGGACAGGACCGATCGGATGAAGGCCGACAGGCTGAGATCGGCCCCATGGGCGCGACGCGACAGGCGCCGATGGAGGGCGTCGTCGAGACGAAAAGTAACCGTGACCATGCAGAAGCTCCGATGACGCGAAGCCCCTGCCGGGGAGAAGAAGCACGGCTTTTATAGTTGAAATAACCCGATTTTTCAACGCCTAAACGATGCGGCATTCGCAATGTCAGGTGGCGGCAAAGGAATACAGGTAATACCGCATGATTTCAGCATTTTATCAACTGGCAGCGGTAGTTCGGTCATACCCGTATTACATTTAGCAGTGGGGCGGGTAATACAGGTACGACGACCGCAAAGCCGCAGAAATGCTGGAAAAATGCCGCGCAGCACCCGTGCGTGGGGTGCATTACAAACGGCCAGCGGCCGTGCGTCCTTTCTTCGCAGCGCGCTTGTCCGCTGCGTTGCCTCGTGCCGGAAGGCGCGGGGCTCCCCCGCAGGGGGTCTTGTTCTTCCCGGCGGCACGCCGGGCCGCAATTCTTTGGTCGCCTGGGCGCGAGACCTGGATTGCAATCATGATGGTCTCCATCGATAAGAGAGGTTGGCGGGCAGACCATCCGATGAGGACAATGATCATGCCCAAATTGACTGACCGGGAACGGCTTGCCGACCTTGAAGCGCGACAGAAGAAGATCGCGCAGGATATCCTCGACACCCGCCGCGCCTTGCGCGGCAAATATGCCGCGATGCTCGCGGATATGGAGATTGAGCGCCTTTCGGAACGGGAGTGCCGCGACATCCTTGCCCATGCGATCCGGGCGGGTGGCACAGCCTCGATCGCTGCCCTGAAATCCCTCCCCGCGGCACATAGCGCCGACCCCGACAAGCGCCCATAGGGCGTCCCTGCGACGAGCACGGCGGAGCCGCGCGCAGGAGGCCGGGGGCGCCCACCGGGCGCCATCGCATCGTTCCGCGACGGACCCACCTGCGGGTCCCTGAGCGGGACGACACTTCCCATATGACAAATGAAAAAGAGGACCGGCCGGATGGACCGACCGGTCCCCCTCAACCGTCCTTAGACGGCTTCGTGACGCCCGCGATACTGCGCTTCGATGCGTTGATCCGCAAGCCGGAAGAAGTGCGCCGGCACACCCTGCGCCCGCACCATCCGGGCGAGATGGGATTGCAGCCCGGAGCCTTCGCAAACCACAGCTTCCACCGGACGCAGCGCCAGCAATTGCTCGTTACGGGCAAATCCGGCGCGTTGCCCGAGCTTGCGGTTGAGGGTGAAAGCGATAAGCGGCGTTCCGGTGCGTGCTGCCCAGGATGCGGCAATGACGTCGCACCCCTTGTCCTGCGCGGTCGTCGCCAGCACCATGGTCGGCACCCGCGCGCGGATGGCATCGAGGGTTTGCGTGATCTGGCCATGATCCTGCCAGACCTGCCCCCCGGAGAAGATCACCACCGGCCCCCTGGGCGCGTGACTCTCCATTCGACACTCCCGGCGCGCCGCCAGGAAGTCGCTGGCGGCTACCACCGAGGCGGTACGCTTGGCCGACACCAGGGACCCGCGCGGCGAGGACCAGGGCTTTCCGGTTTCGGCGAGATAGGTGCCCGCGGCATGGTCGCGCATGCACGCCACGGCCTCGCGGGCTTCGTCGAGCGACTGGCAGATGCTTTGCGCCTCTTCCAGTTCGGTCATCAACACCTCGCTGCCGTCGGCATCCCGAATGAGATCCTTGACCTTGAGGGCGGCCTTGTCGGCTTCCCCCTCCAGTTGCCCGGCGACCTTGTGAAAGCTGTGCACGATCCCCCATGCCAGTCGCCCGGCCAGGCTTTCCAGGCGGGTGTCGCGCAGCACGTCGAAGAGCGTGCCGACCAGCAATTCGGTGGCCTGTTGGACCTGCCATGCGTCGGGCATCGCCGCATCGCACACCTCCTCGGCATGACCCATCCGGAAACCGTCCACCGTCTCGACAAAGGCGTCGGCAAAGCGGTCGGAGACCTGCCCGGTTTCGAGCGCGAGCAGGTCGGCAATTTCGGGGAAAGAGCGGACGGTGCGGAAAATCCTGGTCATGAAAACCTCCTCTGCAAGTTTGAGATTTTCTCCCCGGCACGGGCTCCGAGTACCGGGGTCAAGGATCGGGCGCAGCCCGACCGCGTCAGCGGCGGTGGGGGTCACGATTTTTTCTGGCGGCCACTGTGCGGGATGGAAGCGCGCACGTCGGACCCGCCGGAAAAAATGGTGGGGCCCCGCCGTCCTTGAGGCCGGTGCTGACCCCGTGCCACAATCAGAAGAGTTGAGAGAAGAGAGGAGGCTCCCGGACCGGGGGCTCGATGCCCCCGGGCCGGGAATGGGTGCCTCCGGGCGGAACCTCAATAGACCCGACACAGGCTCGATGCCTAGTCTTCGTCAACTCTTGGGGGTCGCGCCGTGGTCGTCATCGGGCGGAAAATAGGCGGCGTAGGGATCGCCATCATGCAGGTGACCAAAGGGGGTCATGATGAAATCACCCCGCTCCCTTCCCACAGCGCAGATCACGTAGCGTGGTTCACCGCTGGTGGTGTCGGTGCATTCGAGCAGGGCAAGATTTCCATCCGCTGCGGCGCGCAGCAGCGTCTCGAAATTGCGGCGATGAGGCTTCGGAATGGCCATGAACAGCTCCCGTAAAAATGGGGACGGTCGCTCCCGCGCCGTCCCCTGGATGATGTCTCGTCAGGGCTGCAATCAGCTGCGCCGGTTGCGCCAACTGGCCTTGGGACGTCCGACGGTTGCGGCGGCGGCCTGGTCCGCCTTGCGGAAGGCATGGATCGGAACGCTCGCCTTGCGCAGCGCCTGATAGAGATTGGCCTGAATGCCGGACCCTTCCCCCAGCACGGCTTCCACCGGTTGCAACTCGACCATCTTGCGGTTGCGGGCGAAGGGCGCTTTGCGCCCCGCCCCCGGCAGGGTGTAGGCGACAAGGGGAACCTGGCGGTCCCCCGCCCATGCCGCGACGATGGCGTCGAACCCCTTGCGCTGGGCGGTGGTCACCAGCGTCATATGCGGGATGCGCTCGAGGATTAGGTCGAGACGTTCCCAGATCGGTTGCCAGTCGTGCCAGTCGGCATGGCCCGACGCGACCACGATCGGTCCCGCTGGCAGATAGCGCTCGCGCGCGGCAAGATCACGGGCCCGCAGATAGTCCTGCACGGCGACCTGGGTTGCACTCGATGCCTGCAGCGCGCGGGCCGGACGACTCTTGCTGCCCTTCGAAGGAGACCAGGGCCAGCCGGACTGGGCGCGATACATTTCGGCGGCATAGTCGCGCATGCATTCGATCGCCTCGCGCTGTTCGGTGGTGGACTGGCAGAGAAGCTGCTTTTCCTCCAGTTGCTGGTTGTAGACTTCGGAAAGGTCCGGCCGGTTCGCCAGATCGCGCAGTTCATCGGCAAGTGCATCCTCGCGCCGTTCCAGCTTATTGGCCACGAAGTGGAAGGAATTGACGAAGCCCCAGGCAATCTCCGCCGCCAGCGGTTCAAGCCGGGTGTCGGTGAGGAGGTCGAAAATGGCCGCGATCACCGCCCCGCATTCGGCCTGCGCGGCGAGCGGTTCGGGCATGTCGTGGTCGCCCGGTTCCTCCCCCGGTTCGATGATGGTGAGGGGGATGGGATCACCGAAGGCGCGCTGGAAATCGGGGCTGGCGGTGATCGCGGCATAGAGGCTCTTCAGGTCAGCGAGGCTGTCGACGCTGCGGGGATGAATGTCCGTCATGGGATCTCTCCTCATGGGATGAGGGCAAAGGAAAAGGGCTGGAGAAGCGATGCTCCTCCAGCCCCATTGCGACGATGATGAGGACCTTAGAAGGCAACCTCGTCATCGAAATCGGCACCGGCGCCGACGAGTTGGCCGCCCGGTTCCGCGGTGCTTGCGCCAAAGCCGCCTTCGCCGCCCCGTTCATAGTCGGTGTCGCCACCGCCCATGCTGTCGTAATTGGCCGCACCAAAGCCGGAGCCGCCAAAGTCGGACCGGAGCGTATCGCGCCGCCAGGCGATGGAGTAACCACCCGTCTCAATCGGGAACAGGGCGATCGCCAGCGGTTCGGGAAGGCTCGGGTCGTCGATATTGCCGGCGAGGAAGACCTCCCCGGACTTCTTGGCGACGGCTTCCCAAAGCGCCCCCACCTGCACCCAGCGCCGCGCGACATTGAGGGCGATGACTTCATAGGCGGGTGACCTGGGGTTCATGCTCTCGACCTTGCGCAGGCCGATCCGGGGGAGATCGATCGTCCGGGTGGCGATGCGGCCTTCGAGGCGACCATTGATTTCACGAACTTCACCGATGTTCATTGACTTGACCTTTCATTCTGTCGCTCGAAACCCATTTTCGGCGACAAAAATCTCAAATCCCTCTCTTCTCTGATCCCGGCAGCGCGGCTGGGCGCGCCCGTCGCCGCATCGGCACTACCTCTCCAGGCCACGCTCCCCATTCGCGCGCATGTGTCGCCCACTGACAGCCGCGCGACGTCTTCCCCCCACACGCCACCGCGGCAGGGATGAAAGCCCGCCAGGGCCGAGACCCGCGCAGCCGGGCTCGGGGCGCAGCCCGTCAGCCCGGCGCCCGCGTCATGCGCGGGGCGGTCGCCCAGCCCCAAACCCCACACCGTTCCACCCTTGACGCCCTGCCCCATCTGGCGACAGACAGATTCCATGGCTTCTTCCAAAACCCTCAACCAGGCCAATCTCGAGGCGCTGGGCGCCAATCGGCTGGCCCAATTGCTGCTGGAGCTTGTGGCAGGGGATGCCCAAGCGAAACGGCGCCTGCGGCTGGAGCTTGCCAGCGCAAGCGGCAGCGGCGATGTGGCCGGAGAGGTCGCCAAGCGCCTCGCCACCATCGCCAAGGCGAAAGCCTTTGTCGACTGGAACAAGGTGAAGCCCCTCGCCCAGGATATCGAGGCACAGCGGCGCGCGATCCTGGAGCATGTCGCGCCGACCGATCCGGCGACGGCGCTGGATCTGCTGTGGAAGCTGATCGCGCTCGCGCGCCCAGTGCTCAGCCGGTGCGACGACAGCCATGGGACGCTGGGCACCGTGTTTGCAACGGCGCTCTCCGATCTTGGCTCGCTCGCCGCTGCTGCCCGCCTGCCCACTGACCGGCTTGTCGACCGGGTGTTCGACAGCGTCTGCGACAATGACCATGGCCAATTCGACGGCCTCGTCGCCCTGATGACGGAGCCGCTTGGCGAAGCAGGACTGAAAGCCCTCAGGCACAAGTTCGAGGCCATGGCGCGCGAAGGACCGCAGCGGCCACCCCAGGCCGAACGGCGCGTCATCGGCTATGGCTCAGGCGGCGTTTTCTACGAGGACGAGATGGAAGCCCGGCGCCATGAGCGGCTTGTCCGCCAGGCGCTGGTCGACATTGCCGATGCGCTGGGTGATGTCGATGCCTTCATCGCGCAATATCCAGTCGATCAGCGCCATAATCCCGCGATTGCCGCTGCCATTGCCGAGCGCCTGCTGGCTGCGGGCCGCGCGGCGGAGGCCATGACCGTGCTCGGCGCGGCCGAAGCAATACGGCGTCGGGGTGGCCATTGGCCGGACTGGGACCGGGTGCGGATCGCGGCGTTCGATGCGCTGGGCCACGCGGACGAGGCCCAGGCGGCTCGCTGGGAGCGGTTCGCCACCGCGCTCGACGCTGAATATCTCCGTGCTTATTTGAAACGCCTGCCCGACTTTGACGATCTGGAAGCAGAGAAGCGGGCGCTGGCCCATGTCCGCGCCTTTCCATCGCTCCCGCACGCTTTGCATTTCCTGCTCGCCTGGCCAGCTATCGACAGCGCTGCGACAATGCTGCTCGCCCGCGCCGACGAACTGGATGGCGGCCCCTATGAAATCCTCACGCCTGCGGCCGAGGCGCTGGAATCGCGTCATCCCCTGGCCGCAACGCTGGCGCTTCGCGCCATGATCGATTTCGCGCTCGAAAAGGCCCGGGTCAAACGTTATCCGCATGCCGCACGCCACCTGCAAAGTTGCGCGCATCTCGCGCGGCGCATCGATGATTATGGCGGCCATCCCGACCATGATGCCTATGTAACGGCGCTCAAGGCCAAGCACGGCCGCAAGCGCGGCTTTTGGGACGGCTAGTCTGATGAAAGGATGGCGCCGATGTCGCGTGCGCCATGCAGAATGCGCTCAATGCGGATGACCGAAACCAGAACGCTGTAGAATATGACATAGCTGCCATGAGGCCTGGATCGAAGCCGGCGCGAATCTCGGAAAGGGCGACGCCGGATTGGGAGAAGTCGACGATCTTCGTCAAGCCGCTTCGAGTTCATCAAGGAAAGTGACGTCCCGAACGAGATTTTGCAGGGAGAACGCTGCCCATCGAGATGAAAAATCGCCTGAACGGATATAAGCTAGATCGCCAGCAGAGCGCGGATTTTTCCCTGAACTTCCAGCAGCGCCGCTTGCGATACTGTTCCTTTTTTTGTCGCCTTCCGTGCCATCCAGTCAACGCTTTTGAGCTGATCTGCCAATACAGCGCTGGGTGGGTTCTGGCTGATTAACACCTCAAAGGGATAGCCTTTGATCTTGCTCGTCATAGGACAACAAATCATCATCCCGCGCACGCGATTATAGGCCGCCGGTGACAGGACAAGGGCGGGTCGATGACCGGCCTGCTCATGTCCAGCCTGGGGATCAAAGTTTAGCCAGACGATATCGCCCATATTGGGGATATATTTCGCCATTACCAAACCTCATTGCCGACAGGCGGACCGAAATCGACGTCTTCGGGAAAGTTTTCAGGCTTCATCCCCGCCAGCAACCCCTCAAGGGTGAAGGCAGGCGCGGTGATCGGCTCGATGATGACCCGGCCCTCTTCTTCCCTGACATCCACCTCCTGATCGATATGCAGCGCAGCAGCGGCCATGATCGAGGTAGGAATCCTGACCGAAGCACTGTTGCCCCACTTTTTCACTTGCACACGCATGACCATCTCCAATGTATCGACATTGATGATACATTATCATAGCGCGAATCCGTGTCAACATTGTATCGACTTTTGTTGCGTGGGGTGTGCACAAGCTGCGGTGCCGATGCCGTCGGCATCCGATGCGGATTTGCCGGATCCGACCAGTCGATATTTTCGATCACCCAGTCGGGCACGAAATCCCAATCAAAGCAGAGCAGATAGGTTCCGCTGACTTCCTGCCAGGCTTTCTCGACGGCGCTCGTCCAATCCACGACGATAAGGCGCAATGCAGCGGTCCCGACGGTCTCAAAGCTGCGCGCAATCGCCGCGGCCAAAAGCCTTGCAGCCGGATCGCCGCCGGCCTGGTCCCGCAAAGCAAGCACGGCTTCCCAGAGGCACGCCGCGGTTTCGAGACTGACCTCTTCACTCTGGTTCATATGCCGATCCTTTCTTGTGAAGCTCAGGCCGCGTTTTGGGCGTCGCCCTGGTAAAGTCCGAGATCGCACGCCATCAGCGCATCGAGAGCCAGCTCGAGCCGATCAAATGCATCTGCGAGGTCCATAATCGGAACGCAATGGCAGGCATCGCCCGCCTCATGATCGCCGTGATAATGGATCGGCAGCATATCGGCGGTCATTTCGGGAAAAACCGCCCGGACAACCAGCGTCTCGACCCGCCGGGCCACAAGACCGATGCGGCAGGCCAGAGAGGACCGCTCAGGTTCCCGGCATGGCGAAATAGCGATCGGGCGCGATCAGCGGTGCGATGCGTACACATTGAGGCCGGCCCGCTATATGAGGACCAAGGACCGAGGGCAGCATCGCCTGTCGGTCAGTTGAGAGTGCCGCCCATGGCACCAGCGCACGATATTGGAATAGGAACGCCGCGCCCGGAAGCCGGACGCGGGTAACGATCATGTCCATGATGGACCTCCGATGAAAGAGAGGATCGCGCCACGAAGTCCTGACGAGGACGGATCGATCAGATTATCGCCGATCGCCGGCCAATGGCGCCGTTGTGGTCTTGCGCGTCAAATATTATTCTCGGCGCATGCCAGACTCGGCGCCGATGGCAATCCCGCCCGAGCCGGCCATGCTCCAGGATTTCAACCACCCTTTGGATCGACGCAGATCGGGGAGGCTTTATGCGCGAACTTGACGAAGAGGAACGTGAGATACTCCGCATGCTGGACAGTGGCATCTCCACCCCGGACCTGATCACGATTGTCCGTGATCTGGGCGATGTACTGCGGCAGCAAGGCTATGTGATCCAGGCCAATGTGGCCGAGCTTGCCGCCGACCGCTTGATCCATCTCGATGCTCGCCTGAAGGCGTTGTTGGCAGGACCAGCCGATTACCAGTCATGAACGGGCAGTTCCGCGAGCACTGGGCCATCGCAATCGAAATGCAGCAGGCCTATGCCCCGGCTGCGGGCCAGGCGGACCGCGTCCAGAAGATCCTTGGGAAGCAAACATTCCCGCATGGGATCAAACTGCCTCGTCGCGACAAACCAGCCACGCGCGTTCCGGGCAACGGTGATCGGCGCCTCATGCGCGTGACCGTTGGTCCAACTGTCAAGCACCGCTGCGGTCGCCATGGAGAGATGAGAGGTGGCAAGGACGCAGTACCGCCCGATGTCCGCCCCTGGCAGCGCTGGAAGTTCGCCATTCGGACTTCGCAGCTCTGGATGGGTTCCGGTTGAGGATGGAGAAGCTGACAATAAGGATGCCAGCCCGCGTGAGGAACAGGACATGGGAAATGCTCCGGATTTGAAGAATCTAACAAGAGTGCGAACTGAAGATGGACCGATCCCGGGGTGATCGATCCATCCTTCTCAGGCCTGCCTGGCAATAGCGCGGCGCCGCAAATCAGGGATCAGCGGGTTATCATAAACGCTCATCCCTGAGCGTTCGAGCGCATGCTGTTCGGCGCGATACCAGTTCGGCGCGTCGATCGTGTAGAGTTCCATCCCATATTGCTCGTCACCGCTCAGGAACTGGACTTCGACAAGGAAGGTCTGGATTTGAGGGGAAGCGCCCATGACGGGATCCTTTCGCAAGAGTGATTGCGGCCCCGGCGGGCGCCGGGGCCGAAGGGGATCGAAAAAGCGGATTGACGTCAGGCGCTCAGTGCGCCTTTTCGAGGAGCCTGCGCCCCTTGACCTCGACGTCGAGGCGATTGTCCTGATGGGATTTCGTCCGCGCATGGGCGGTGATGCCCTGGACGAAATCGAAGAGACTGGCGGGCGGGTGGCCTTCCTCGGCCAGCACCGTCGAAATGATCTTGCCGGTTTCAGCCTTCGAAAAACCCTGCTTGCGCAGGAAAGTCTCGCGATCCTCGTCGGTGCGCGCCACGATCCGCTCGCGCGCGGTGCGAATGCCATCGATAAAGCTTCGGGCTGAGGAATCCGCGAAATTTTCAAGCGCCGGCGCGGCTTCAAGGGCGAAGCGATTGGCGGCGAATTTGGAGTGGCGGATCGAGATTTCCTCGAAATTCTCCACGCCCCACAGGTTCCTGTTCATGCACACCGCGCGGAGGTAGAAGGTCGCCATGCCAAGGGTTTTGGAACCAACCTCCGAGTTCCAGCAATAGAAGCCCCTGAAGAAGAGATCAGGATCGCCATTGGCAAGCCGACCCGCTTCAATCGGGTGTGTGTCATCGACCAGGAACAGGAAGACGTCGCGATCAGATGCATAGAGCGTCGTCGTGTCGCGGGTCACATCGACATAGGGGTTGTAATGCATGTTTCCCCAGTCAAGCACGCCCGGCACTTTCCAGCGCGTGTCGCCAACGCCATTGCCTGCGATCTTCATGACCGCGGAAACCAGTTCATGATCCCAGATTCGGCCATAATCCGGCCCGGTAACAGCCCGCAGTTCCGTGCGCCCTTCTTCTGTCTGGAGCAGCTTCACCTGTTCACCGCGATGGGCGAGCAGGCCATGCTGGAGATTGATGCCAGCCAGAGCCGCCGGCAGCGAGCGGAGATAGGAAGCCGGCGCACCGACCAGGCTTGACAGCTGACCGAAGGACCAGTTGGTGGGCGCAACAGGACGGTCGTCGCCGGGAACAAACAGGCTGAGACGCTCGGGATCTTCGGACCGTGCTTCGACCCGGACCGCCCTGCTTTCGACGATCCGGGTCGAAGCACGGTCGGCGCGGGCGCGGACACTGTCATAAAGATCGGTCAGCGAGAGAAACTTCTCATCGTCGGGACGCGAATACCATTCGGAGGACACGCGGCCGATATTGCGGCCGCGCGAGATGTCGACGCGATAGGCGCCGCCAACAGGCGACTCATCATCGTGCGGGATGAGACTGGACATGGGATGATCTCCTCATTCGGGCTGGACATCGGGCGCATCGACACCCGGTCCATATCCACTCCGCCCCCTTCCCTCCCGTTCCTGCCTCGCTGCCCGGTCTTACAGACCATCCAAGCGCGAATATTCGCGTCATATCCTCATCGAAAAACGGCCCCGGTTCAGGCACGCAATACAGGATCGATCAGCGCATCCTCTGCAAAGGCGGTAGACCAGACAATGGCGTCAACACAGTTCCTCCCGCGAGCGATGACTTCATTCTCTGGGAAGATGGCAATGCTGCCATCGACATCCTGGATGAGACAGAAGATCTCGCCGCTTTCGCGGGCACGGACCATCGCCCACTGCTGCATCTGGTAAATGATCATGACGAAGTGCTCCCGGTAGCGGATGGGGCATGAAGTTCTGTATCCGGGGTTGTTTGATCGTGCGATTTGGCGCGATCAAACATGGCGACCATTGACTCAGCCCGTCGTCTTTCCTTTGACTCCGCGAACTGAACGGAGCATGGCTTTACCGTTTCGCAACTGACCCGAGTCCAGGGTCACTTCCTTCTCAATATCCCAGGAAATATCCTCATGGCTGACACCGAACAGACCGACACCACGACTTTGGCCGTTCAGTTGCTGAGCGCCTATGTCGCCAATAACAGGGTCGAGAGCTCTGACCTTGCCGCCCTCATCCAGTCGACGCGCGCAGCGCTGGTCGACGAGCCTACCGCTACGGAAGCGGCACCCGTCGAATATGTTCCCGCAGTCAGCATTCGCAAGAGCCTCGCGTCGAAGGACCATCTGATCAGCCTCATTGACGGCAAGCCCTACAAGACGTTGAAGCGTCACCTGGCCGCAAACGGGCTTACACCAGAGGAATATCGCGCACGCTATGGTCTGCCCAAGGCCTATCCCATGGTAGCGCCCGCCTATGCGGACATGCGCCGCGACGTCGCCCAGCGCAACGGTCTTGGTCAGCGGCCCGCCGCAGCTAGGGCAGCGGAAGCCGCACCGGCGGCAAAGACAGTGACACCAACTTCGAAGCCCGCTTCCGGGAAAAAGGCCAGCGCAAAGGCTGCCGCTGCGCCGGCCAAGGCCGCAGTAGCTTCTGAAACGGCCGGGACGCCGGCTGCGACAGCAGTCACCGACAATGGAGTGACGAAGTCGACGCCGAAGGCAGCAGCCGCTTCCAGCAAGCCTTCCGTCAAGGCGTCGAAGCCCAAGGCGGAAGCGAAGCCTGCCAAGACGGCCACGGCTGAAAAGGCAGCGAAGCCAAATGCGAAGGCAAGCCCGGCCACCGCGAAAACTGGCAAGAAGCCGGTAGCGGCAAAGGCGACGCCTGATGCCAAGGCGGCACTTACGGCCGCGCGCAAGAAGCTTGGTATCAAGATTTCCTCGGCTGAACCGACATCGCCGGCAACGGGCGAAGCGGCGGCTCCCGCAACCGAAACCGCATGAGAGCGAATGCCGCCTTCGGCTGTTTCAACAGGGCGAAGGCGGCATGATTGGAAGGTAAGCCGCGCGACGCTTGTCAGCATCGTTCAGCGATAACAGCGTTAAGGATTGCCTCCGCCTTCTCAGGCGGCAGAAACAATCTGGTTTTATACTGGATGATTTCAGTGAAGGCGCCGCGCGCCTTCAGCCATTCCCTGTCATGGGGTTGGAAGTCTCGGATCTCCATTCTTCGGGTGCCGTTCACGATCGACGATATCAGTCGCGCGCCACCAAGGCCGGGAACAGAGGCCCCCTCTCCATTGTGAGCGGCGGCGATCAACTCTTCAGCGCTCAGCTTGATGGCCTGTTCCAGGCCGAACGCCGATTGCAACTTGTCGAGGGCCGATGGCCTGATGATGCGGCCCAGCACCGACAATCCCGCGCCATCGTCGATCCGCCAGACACGAACATCGTCCTGTGGCAATTTGTGCCATACAGGGAGCAACAGACCGGTCGCGACGCTGATGGTTTCCACATCGAGCCGTGCCTCGGCCTCCGCGACTTCAACCTCCCAAAGGTCCCTGAATGGCTGGCGGCTGATCGCAGTCCAGTGGCTGTGCGCAAGCGCTGCGATTTCCATGCGTGATGCACCAGTCGGCCGGACCAGCTGGCACATGACGATGGGCCGCCCGTCTTCGTCCGTGATCGACCAGGATGGCACGCGCAAGGCGACGCGACCGGACCGACCGTTGCGGAGAAAGGCGATGTCGCTTGTCTCTCCCCAGAGATGCATGAGGCGGTTCCAACTGGTCGCGTGCGGACGCAGATGGAGTTCCAGGCGCATGAGCTTTGTCTCTGCGCCCGTCACCGGATCGGTCCGCAGAACCTGATCTGTCAGGGTGACGATCTTCTCCGCACGGATCGTTTCGACGCCAAGATCCAATGTCCCCGCCTCACGCGCGGCGTCGACGCGGGCCTGGATGAGGCCCATATATTCTTCGAAGATGGCGTTCTGGGTCGCGATCCGCAGGGCCAGGATGCGATTGAGCCAGCGCTGGATCGGCGGGAGCCGTTCAAGCAATGCGCCGCCATCGTCGACAAGCTTGAGACCCGTCATGTCCATGAAGTCGTCCAGCGTGACGCTGGCGAGCTTCCCCGCGCCCAGCAGATGATACCATTGGGTCAGCGCTTCGCGCGCATCATCGCTTTCGAGATTGTCGGCCGGATCGAAGAGATTTTGTCCACCGGTCTGTCGCTGACCGCGCGTCAAGGCGCCCAGGCTGTCGAGGCGCCGGGCAATCGTGCTGATGAAACGTCGCTCGCCCTTGCAATCGGTGGTGACCGGCCGGAACACCGGCGGAAAAGCCTGGTTGGTACGGTGCGTGCGCCCCAGCCCCTGGATCGCCACGTCGGCGCGCCAGCCCGGTTCGAGCAGGAAATGAATGCGGCGCTTATCGGCGCTCTTGCAGGCAAGATCGGCATGATAGGATCGGCCGGTCGACCCGGCGTCGCTGAAGACCAGGATCGACTTGATCCCATCCATGAACGCCTGCGTTTCAGCGATATTGGCGCGGCCACTGCGGCGCTCGACCTTCTGGTGGCCATGACTGTCGATGACGATACGGCGTGAGCGGCCTGTTACCTCGGCGACCATATTGGTCCCGAAATGCGCGATCACGGCATCGAGCGCGGCGGGAACTGGAGGCAGGGAGCATAATTCCTCGATCAGGGCTTCGCGCGCCACAATGGCCTCCTGGCAGTGAACCGGCCGCCCCTCGGCATCGGCCATGGGCTCGGACCGCAGGCTGTCGTCGCTGGCGCGGAAGACCCGCATCTGGCGCGTGGGGAAGGCCGATGTGAGATAGTCGATCAGGATCTGAAGCGGCGATAAATCCAGATCCAGCGTGGCGCGTTCCTCCGCCGACAGGCCCGCGAGGCGCCGATCAAGAATGGCTTCAGCGGTGGTAACGAGCTGCACGACAACCGCGTGCCCCGCGGTGATTTCGGCCTCGAACGCCTTGATCGCCGTGGGCATCTTCATGGAGATCAGCAGCTGCGAAAAGAAGCGCTGCTTGGCGCTTTCAAAGCGGCTAAGCGCCGCCCCCTTGGCCTGGGCATTGAGAGTCGCGCCCGACATGCGGTCGACGATGTTGGAGGCTTCCAGGACTTTCTGGAGTCCGCGATGCACGATCGCCCAGCTATCGGCGTAAGCGTCGTAAATCGCGATCTGATCGACGGTCAGCTTATGTTCGAGCGGCTCATATTCGACGCCGGCGAAACTCAATGCCCGGGCGGTATAATGCCCCATGGCTTTCAGGTCGCGGGCCACGATCTCCATGGCGGCAATGCCGCCGTCGTCCATGGCAGCCATGAAGGCATAGCGATCGGTAAAGGCGGTACCCGGTCCCCACAGGCCAAGCCGCGAGGCATAGCTCAGATTTTCCGGCTTGGTGGCGCCGGTTGCCGAGACATAGGCGATGCGTGCACGGGGCAGCGCATTTTGGAGCCGGACGCCAGCCAGGCCCTGGTCCGAGCCCTTTGCGGTCCCGAAATCATTTTCGGTTCCGGCGGCATTGCCCATGGCATGGGACTCATCGAACAGGATGACCCCCTCGAAATCCGGTCCGGTCCATACAAGTATCTGTTGCAGGCGGGTGGCGGTCTCATGACGCGCGGAGCGCAAGGTTGCATAGGTGAGGAAGAGAATGCCCGACGCCATGCTGATCGGCTGCCCGATCGGGAAAGCGTCCAGGGGCTGGATATCGATGGGAAGGCCGCCAAGGGCGCTCCAGTCCCGGCGCGCATCCTCGAGCAGCGCTGCGCTCCGCGATATCCAGATGGCGCGGCGATTGCCCCTGTTCCACTGGTCGAGGATGCAACCGGCCCCCTCGCGGCCCTTGCCGACGCCCGTGCCGTCGCCGATGAAATAGCCGGACCGGTAGACCTGCCCCTGCGCATCCTCGACAAGCTGATCACCGGCGCTATTCGGGGTGAATGTGCCGGGCAGATCCCTCGCAAAAGCCTCGCCGGCATGGATGATGGTCTCAAGCTGCGCGTCGGACAGCTGTGCACGGGCGCTGCGCTGAAGCATCGGCCGCCAAGCTGGCACCGGCGGCAGAACCGACGCCATGGCCAGGGATTCCACGAGCTGGTCGGGATGCTGCGTTGCCCCCTCGATTGTCATACGGGCAAGCCGCCAGGGCGTATAGAGGCCAACCGGCGCGCCCGGCGGCACCGGCTCGTCCAGTATCTGATAATTTATGGGTTCAAGATCATCTTTCTCATCCGGTCGCCGCGTGGGCGGCGCAAGGCGCGACGCCGCAAGCGCGCTGAAAAGCGGCGACGGGCGGGCACCGCGTGGCGGCCGAGGCCGGGAGCTTGCAACTGGTGTGGAGGGTTCGGGGGGCAAAGAGGTGTCCAGCCTTGGCGGCAGCTCCAGGACAGGGGCAAGCGCCGCGCGGATATCGGGCGCGCAATAACAGGCCGCAGACCCCGTCCAGCCCTTGTCGAACAGGAGCAGGCGAACGGCGATGCTCGTCCCATGCCTGGCATAGGGCGATCCCAATATCGTGATCTCCGCGCGCGGCGGCACGATCTCGGCAACCGAGGCATAGGCCGCCGCGCCGCTGCCGTCGGCGGCAAAGGTTGGAGGCATGATCGCAACGCAGCGTCCGCCTGGCGCCAGGCGCAACAATGCCGAACGGAGATGGCGGGCGCCGGCATGACGGTCGCGGCCCCGGCCCTCGCTGCGGCTGAAAGGCGGATTGATGAGGATGACGGAAGGCCTGATATCCGCCGACAGATGGTCATGGATGAATTCAGCATCATGGGAGGTGACGGTCTGGCCCATGACAAGCGCGAGCAGCACAGCGCGGGCCGGGTCGCGTTCGTTGAGCGTCATTTGCGCTGGTGCTGCCGCCCCGATATGGGCCAGCAACATGCCCGTGCCGGACGAAGGCTCCAGGAGGTGATCATCGACGCCGATCCGCGCCGCCTGGTTGACGAGCCAGGAAAGGGCAAGCGGTGTGCTGAACTGTTGCATCGCCACCTGATGCTCGGAACGATAGCTGTGGGTCGGAAGCCGGTCCTGGAGGAGCAGCAGATTGTCAAACCGCGCCTCAGCGGTCCGGGGTTCCGCTTCGTTTGCCCTGCTCTCGCGAAGGAACAGGACCTGCGCGGCTTCGAGCGCGTCATAGGCGTCGCGCATCGACCAGCCGCCCGCTGCATCGCTGGTTCCAAAGCTCTGCGTCATCAGCCGCTTGAGCGTCTGGCGGCTGGGCGGCCGGGAGGCCGCCAGCAATGCGGACACGGTTTGGGCAACATCGAATAGCTGCCGGACCTTTTGGGGCACATCTGCATCGGGCGCCTCGATGGGCGCGAAGAGTGGGAGGGTCATGCAATTTTCCTGGTTGGGGACCGTCACGGTCCGTCGGCATCCACCTGCGCCGCACATGCGACCGGACGGAACGGATGCAAAAGGGGCCGCAGCGCAAGGCGGCGACCCCAAGGATGATCAATGGTGGCTGTCAGGCCGCATGGGCGATGTCGTCGTCCTCAGCCGGGGGCAGCCCTTGCGCATCCGCGACAAGATCGTCACCGCTTGCGCCCGGTTCGATGTCGCCTTCCACCAGATCGACCAGCGGACTGAAGCGCATGGCGTCAGGCAACCAGGCCAGCGCCCTTTCCTTGAGCTCCGCCTCGATGATCAGCGCGCCGGAGAAAAGCTTTTCGGCCGACAGGGCGAGATCATGCTTCTTCGAGGCGCTGTAACGGCTGCTGAGTTCGATCCCGCCGATCCCCTCGAACTCCGACAGGATCGACGCCTTGCTGATCCGGTCGAAATAGTTGGTCGCGGTGGGCCGCCACCATGAAGCAACGTCGATTTCCAGTTTCTGGCCGAGATGATCGACGAAGCGGCTCCCGGTGCGACCAGCGGGTATGGCCTGCATCGTTCGGGCGATCGACCAGCCGAACCAAGCGGCACGGGCTTCCTCGGCCAGCGCGCAGAAGGCGTCATAGCGGTCCCGCTCATCGGCATGTTCGGTCCAGCTGCGATCGAGTCCGGCGTCGAACTTCATCCACTCCTCAGCCGCCGGCGTCCCGCTCTCATAGCCGGTGAGCCGGGAATAAGGTGCATTGGCGCGCAGTTCTGTGGCAAGGTCGCTGCTGCCATATTTGCGGGTGGCGGCATCGGCCATAGTGAAGGTGGCAAGGTCGAGCGCGAAGCGGGGATCGCTGGCGACATGGACGCGGAGCAGTTCGGCCTTCATCTCGGCCAGTTCATCGGCAAGGCGCTGGCTGATGCGGGGCTGGCCCGGAGCCTCCTCATCTGATGCCGTCTCTTCTTCTTCATCCTCGCCGGACGGCTCCTCCTCGTCGACGGGTTCGACCGATGGGGCGATATAGAGCTGCTCATGGATGCGCGGCTGGCCATCCTGGCCGATCACGACATAGGCGAGGGCGGAAGCCTTCTGTTCGTCGGTCAGGATCGGCGCGCGTTGCTGGATCGCCTCATATTCCGCATTCAGCCGATCATAGCGTGCCTCGGCCTCGTCCTCGCTTTCCTCGGTGTCGGTGGGATTGTCGAAGCCCTCGAGTTCCGCCTTGAGTTCCGCCAGGCGCTGCTCCTGCTCTTCCGTCAGCGGCGGTTGCTCACCATCGACCGGCTTCAAATCCCAGGTCGCGCTATAGGCGATATGGGTTGTCGGCACGACGCGGATTTCTCCAAAACCTTCCCGCTCCTGGATCGCCTCGGCGGCCTGCGCCAGTTTGTCGCCCGCCATTTGGCTGAGCAGATCGCCGTCGATCCACATCTCGGTCGCATTGTCGGTGAAGAGATCGCTGTCGATCCGGCCACCGGCAGCCAGATAAGCCTCGCGCCCGACGAGCAGGGCCTTGGGATCGCTGCCCCGATAGCTGCCCTGCGCCAGCTGGCGCCGGATCTCGCTCACATTGTCGCGATAATAACCCTGGCCCAATTCCTCGAAGACGTTCGCCTGGCGCACGGGATCGGGGCTGCTGCCATAGGCCATGGCCACCTCCAGGCTGATCTCGCCGTCGCGCAGCGCGTCGAACACGCAGGGCGCGAGATCAGCCAGGCGAAGCCGGCCGAGCACGAACCGTTCGGTGAGGCCAAAGCGTTTGGCGATCTCGGCCGGCGTCTTTCCCTCGGTTTCGACAATATCCTGAAAGGCCCGGCAGGTGTCCGCCGCCGACATGCTGAGCTTGAAGAAATTCTCTTCAAGGCTGGTCGCGATCGCATCCCTGGCTTCGTGAAGGACCAATACCGGAACCTGATAATCCGCCGCGAAGATGCCCTTTTCGATCAGGCGGTGGACAGCATCGAGGCGGCGGCCGCCGGCGGCGATACGGTAATGGCCCTTCTTGCGGGAAACGGGCAGGCCGATGAGATTCTGCCGGATGCCCTTCGCGGCGATATTGGCCTCAAGCTGGGCATCGGCGACGGGGTCGCTGGCCTTGCGGACATTGGACGGCGATTTGGTGAGGTTCGCCGCGGGAACGAGGATGGGAAGCTGGTTCATCGATATATCTCCTGGCGAGGGAAACCTGACCATCAGGTCCCCTCTCGCCACCCATTCCTCCCCCACTTCCCTCCATCCTGTGGACATCGTTCCAGTCGTTCATGCCCATGGGCGGCCAGATCGTCTGGATGATCCTTGCGGGATGTTCATAGGCGGCAAGGGCTTTGGTCACGGCCCGTCGGCCTGCCCGATCATTGTCGGGCAGGAGAATGAGCTGCGCCACGCCGGATGGCAGCGCAATATTATGGAGGCGTTCGCTGCCGAGCGTCGCCCAGACGGGAATGTCGAGCAGATTCATGGCCGAGATCGCGGTTTCCAGACCTTCGGCCAAGCCCAGAATGTCGGTCGCCGGAGCCAACATCACCGCCCCCTGTCGTGGCCGCCCCAGCATCAACCGCGAGTCGGGCAGGTCGTCGGCGATTCTTGGCGCGTTAAGCGCAAAAAATGTGCGGTGAACCGCCACAATTTGGCGGCGCTCGCGCACGGCAGCGATCATGGCGGGACGAAAGGTCGCTTTTCTTCCGCTTCCCAAGGGCGCGCGTGGATGAAAGCGAATGGAGGACGGGATCTGTTCGATACCGCGCCTGCGGAGATAGTTCTCCCCGATCGTTCCAACGAGGGGAATGCTGGAATGCCAGAGATTATGAGCGCGCCGCAGATTCCAGGATGTAGGCGGCGATCCGGGCGGCGAATGGGTAGCTATCGATTGCAGGGCGCCGCGATCGATGGCCCGGACGATGCGCAGCACGTCTCTCGTGTCGCAGCCGGCAAAACATTTGAATAGAAGCGCTCGATCGCCGACCCGCACGGAGAGGCTCGGCGTGCAGTCATCATGTGCCGGGCAGTGGCACATCCCACCTTGTGGCGTCCATACTCCACCCAACTTCTCGACGATCGCGCGCCCTTGCGCATTCAGCGGCGAAACCATGCCACGTCAGCCCGAAGAACCGCGGCCGTTGGGTACGGCTCCTCTTGCGATGGTGCGGATCGCACGGCGAAGATGCCTACGGATCTTCCATCGAGGAATCGCAAATCGCTCGGCGATGGCATCAACGCCCATGCCGTGATGCACCCGAAGAGCAAGAATCGCGGCGGTCAGCGGAGGCATGGCATCAACCATCGACTGTATCGCAGTGTCCGGTGTATGCGAAAACCCATCCTGCTGGTCGGCGCCAACTCGATCGCAGACAGCCGCCAGTTCCGTTTCAGCAAGGGCCTGGCATTGCCGGTCTGGACGTTCGGCAGCCGCAAGATAGGCCCTGATCGCCCGCGCCACCGTAGCGTCATTGCGTAACGAGCCGCGACACAGCGTTCCGACGGCCAGCAGATCGCGCAATGCCTGAAAAACCAGCCGGCATGTCATGGGAATCTCCGGGTTGAGGGGAAGAGCGCGACCCACTTGCCGCATCACTACCCCTCCCTCTTTCCCTCCTCCCTATGACTGGGCGGTATCCAGACCCATCATGTAAATGCGGCGAACTTCTTTCGCGCGGCTGCCTCCGCGGCGGACGTCTCGACGGACCGATTCGGCATCCATTCTTCGTTGCTTTTACACTTCCATTTCATGACACTGCTGCGGTGCGCGACCGATCGCGCATCGCAGCTCGCGGCACATTCAAGGCGGCAGAGATGTGGAGGAGACATTGACCGTCATGACGTCCGACCCTGAACCGATCGACTGGGAACCATATCGAGAACGGCTCGAACGTCTGAGCGAGCGCGAGCGCGAATTGCTCAAGTTAGCCGGAAAGGGATATAAGGCGAAGGAGATCGCCAGGCAGTTGGACTCCACCTTTCACGCGGTCAACAAGGCGATCCAGAAAGCCCGTGAGCGGCTCGGCGGCGAGTTATACCGGACAGAGGCCGGACGTATGGTTGCTGCGTACGAAGCCACCCTCGTGCACGCCCAAAGCGGGGGCTATTCTTTAGCCCCCCAAAAATTAGACCTTCCGCAACCCGATAATTTCGGACCAGATGAACCCGCTAATGTTCAAGCGGATGCACAGGCCCCACAGGCAGAACCACCGGCGTTGGAACAGGATGCTTTTTCCAGCCTCCTCCGCCTTCTGGCCCGTCGGGACATTCTGACGCTCCGCAAAAGCGGGAGGCAAGACAATGACCTGAAGCTCATCGTAACCCTGGCCGTCATTGCGGCCGTTGCCGTCCTCGCTCTTGTATTGGCAGGGTCGGCCGCTTCGCTGCTTACGGCGCTCAATAGCGCATACACTTAAGGCAGCATTTTCCACATCATCAATGCAAGGACCCGCTCCTTACGGACGCGGGAAGGAGAAATCATGCGCTCACAACGTGAAACCATCGCCAAATCCGTGGCCGGAAAACTCTTTGCCGCCGAAGAGGCCATCGACATCGCGGCAGCCCGGATTGCCGAACTCAATGCCGCCTTGCCGATTGCCAGGCTGGATGCCCGCTTTGCGGCGGCCATCGGCCAGGACGCGCTCGTCAGTTCGGCATCGGCTGTCATGCTGATCGCCCAGACACGGCAGGAGATTGTCGCGACCCACGCCAATCTCAAGCAGACCAACGATGATGTCGGGCTTGCGGAGGTCGGCTATGGTGATCTGTTCAAGGCGCAGCACAGGGAGCGGCCCTCTGACGGACGCTATCTTCGCGCGGCTTGATCACGGCTCCTGCAGTTGTTGACGGATGCGCGCGGCTCTGTGCTTTTCCTATTGTTATGACACGACAATCTGGATTTCTGATGCTGCTGATCCTGAGCTGCCTCTATGCAGCGATGAGGGGCGGCCGACCCGAAAGGATCGGGGCGGCCACCCTCTTCGGCGGCGCCTGCCTGTCCGTGATCCTCGTTGATCCGTTTGGCGGCCGGTTCCGTCACATTGAACCGGGTTTGCTTTTGACGGACCTTGCAATGCTGGGCATTTTTCTATGGCTGTCAGTCCGAAGCACGAGATTTTGGCCGCTCTGGATCGCCGGGCTTCTGCTCGCGGAGGTGATCGTTCATGTCATGCGGGGCGCGATGCCGAACATCGTCCCCAGGGCCTATATCGATGCGGTCGGCTTCTGGAGCTGGTTCGCGCAACTATTCTTGGCGGTGGGGACATGGCGGCACGGAAAACGCGTGAAACGGCGGGGTGTCGACGGGCCCTGGAAGAACTGATCAGCCTTACCTGCCCCTCTCAAGCCAATGAGCTTTCCAACCGGCTGGTGGATCGCTTCGGCTCCTTGGGCGACGCAATGGCGGCCCGCGCCGCGGACAGGACTGGAATTCTTGGTGACGTGCCCGAGGTGGAACGAACCATCCAGTGCCTGCGAAGGACCATGAACCATATTCTGCGCGGTCGAATCGAGCAAAGGCGCGTCGTGTCGAATGAGCGGGCGCTTCTCGATTATCTCCGCATGGCCATGGCGTTCGAGCCGATCGAACAGTTTCGGGTATTATTTCTGAACGCAGCCAATGAGTTGCTGGCAGATGAGATACTGGGGATTGGAACCGTGTCCCGAGTCCATCTCTATCCGCGAGAGGTGATGAAGCGTTGCCTCGAAATTGGCGCCACGACCATCATCCTGGTCCACAACCACCCAGCCGGAACCGCTGAGCCTTCACGGGCCGACCGGAATTTAACGCAACGGATGATGGCCGCGGCGCAACCGCTCGGCATCGCGGTCGATGACCATCTGGTGATCTGCCGTTATGGATATGTGAGCTTTCGTAGAGCTGGTCTGATGTAGGTTCCGGCGCCCCCGGCTGGGTATCGCCCTAGCCCCACGCGGCACCATCGGCACGCACCGGCAATTCGTCATGAAATGGGAATTCAGCTTCCACGGGAAGGGAGTGCGCAAATGACGCAGATGATGCCAATAAACCGCAGGACGGCGATGTGCCGCAGGCTTATCGATATGCGCAATGCCGTTGGCGACGCGCTCGGCTATGAATTTTGTCCCAGCCCGATCTGGGACATGCTCCTCGATCTGTATCTCGCGCGGCACGAAAATCGGGGAGTCTATCTTTGGTCCCTGTATATGGTCGCGCATGTTTCACCATCCACGGCGCACCGGAGGGTCCTGGAAATGGAGAAGCAAGGCCTGCTCATGCGGGAGTTGTCCGACCGCGATCGCCGCTGCATCGGGGTCGAAATGACGGAACGCGGCGTTGAAACAGTGAATAGCCTGCTCGATCGGCTGATCGGCATCTGTCAGGCCTCGCCCTTATGATATGCCGTGCCAACGGGGCCGGTCAGCTCCCCAGTACAAGATATCGCAGCCCTTCGGATCATCTCATCGCCAGGTCGATTCCTGTTTCCATGCCAGCGAGCCGCGATCATAGCATCAGGAGGGGATAAATCGGACGAACGGCCCGCGATGCTCGACCCTGGATTACTTCAGGATCGGCTATTGCCCCTTCAGCCACCCCGAAGCATAGCGAATGCGATGGACGATGAGCTGATGAAAATTGTGCTGACGATGTTGCAGCGGGCGCCCGAATGGATCCGACACGATCTTGGCGCAAAGGACAGCAGTCTGCGCGCGCGAGCCGAGGAGGTTTTGGCAGCGATGGTGGAAGCTGCGATTCGTGAGCGCGGGTTCGCCAAGTAGTTGGCGGGGTTTCTGACCATGGAGGGGTCGCAGGCGATGTTGCCTGGGAGGTGCCGCTCCCCTGTCGCTCAATCCCGGTTTGACATATCCGCGTTTTGCTAAGCCAGACTTTCGAAAATGAATGATCCTTAAACAGGACGTCAGTTTGGAGCCTTCATCCAGCCGCAAGGCGATGATCGGCACATGATCGCGGATATGGGCGAGATGACATAAGCCCCGAAACAAGGCGGAGGGCGCGGCCGCGAACCATTACGGATGATCGTGAACAACGCTGACATGATTGGGCACTTCGCCTCGTCAGGCATAGGCATATCCTGCCTCGCTATCGATCATTTTGCATGAATTTTTAATGATATTTCTTGCATTTCACAGCGTATCTGCCTATATCTCCGGCGGAGAACCAGACCATGTCAGCCCTTTCCGAACTCAAGCGCCATCTGCGCCCAGGCCAGGTTTATCGCCGGAAGGATTTGTCGCGCTGGTCGAAGGCTGTCGATCGTCACCTGCGACAGCTGCTCGATGAGGGGCGGCTTGAGAAGGTGTCGGCAGGCGTCTACATGGCGCCGCGCAAGACGCGATTCGGCGCCGCGCCGGCAAAGCCAGAGAAACTCGTCGAAACGTTCCTGGGCGATGACCGCTTCCTCATGGTTTCGCCCACCGCCTTCAACAGCCTGGGTGTCGGCACGACGCAACTCCATAATGAGCCGGTGGTCTATAATCTCAAACGGCACGGCCGGTTCAGGCTGGATGGCCGCTATTATGATTTCAGGATGCGGTCATCGGTGCCCCGGCAGCTCTCGAAGGAAGTGCTGCTGGTAGACCTGCTGCACAATCTCGACCGCCTGCCTGAAGACCGTTCAGAAATACTGCCCCGCGCACTGTCGAAGGCTCGGGATATGGCCCCTGCCCGCCTGGCGCGCGCGGTGAAGGAATTTGGCTCCGCCCGCGCCGCTCGCCTGCTTGCGCCCGTGCTCGATCAGGCCTGACGGGCTGCGCCGTGCCAATCCTTCTGCATGAGATCAGTGAATTCTCCGACCTGCTCGACGTGGCCGGCCGCGAGCGCGGCATAGACCCTGCGCTGGTGGAAAAGGACTATTGGCTCATGCACGCGCTATGGGGCTTGCAACAGCTGGGCTTCACCTTCGAGTTGAAAGGTGGAACATCGCTGTCCAAGGGCTTTGGCCTCATCCATCGTTTCTCGGAAGATATCGACATATTGATCCGGCCGGACGGCGAACTCCCGACCGGAAAGAACCAGGACAAGGATCAGCATGTCGCGGCAAGACGAGCATTTTATGACGGCCTGCCACCCCGGATCGCGATTCCGGGCTTCGAGAACGTGGAACGCGACGAGGCCTTTGACGACCGACGGATGCGCAGCGCTGGTATCAGGCTCCACTATGCGAGCGTACATAGCCTACCAGAAGGCGTGAAGGCCGGCATTCTACTCGAAGCAGGCTTCGACCAAGTCGCGCCCAACCGCCCCTGCCTGATCAGCAGCTGGGCCTATGACAAGGCGCTGGCATCGGGCCTTGACGATCTGACGGATAACCGGGCCATCGGTGTACCCTGCTATGAACCGGGCTATACGCTCATCGAGAAGCTACAGACGATATCGACCAAATTCCGGCGGCATGTCGAGGATGGCGGCATGCCGCAAAACTTCCTGCGTCACTATTATGATGTCTATTGCCTGCTCGACGACGCCGATGTCCAGGCCTTCATTGGCTCGGACGCCTATTTCACTCACAAGTCGCGCCGCTTTCCCGCTGCGGACGAGAAGGACATCACGAAAAATCCGGCATTCCAGCTTGCGGATGCCGGCCTTCGCATGCGCTTTGCCCGCGCCTACGAGACGACCCAAGCCCTCTATTATCAGGGTCAGCCACCCTTCGATGCGCTGCTCGCGCGCATTACCGAGCATGCCGTCCGCCTGTAGATGCGCGGTGGGCATGGGCGCCGGAAGGCAGAAGTCGCAGAGCCGCCGGATTGGTCGTTAATGGACTTCCCCAACGCATAATCTCTGCCCGCAGTGAACTGGAAAATGCACAATCTCGGCAAACTCTCGCCCGTACGGCGCAACGCCCTCGTAGAGAACCTGCGAAGCGTGCTGTTTCCCGAGTGAATACCGTCCACGGCATGCCGAAGAACGGAGGAATTGGCGCCGGACGCAGTTCCATACAGCGCGCCCCTAAGGCTTGCTTATGCTCGTTTCGTTCGCCACGATGTGCCACCATTTCCCGAAGGTAAAATATTCTCGGTCTTTGATTGGCGAGTCGTGCGCATGACACCGGAAAATCGTCAGCCAGTGCCCATTCTGCTGAGCGATCTCATCGATGCGCTCGAATTTGTCAGCACTTCCCAACTAGACGAACATCACGCCTATATTTGCAGGGAAACGGGCCGCATCCTTTTTCTGGCCGACAGTGTCGACATGGGCGATGCTGCGAAGTTGCCTGACGATCCGGAGGCCGCAGGCTATATCCTGGTGCCCCATAGACGCGACCTCGACCTTGGGAAAAAGCTGGCGCTCGCATTCGTCGCCGAGGAACTGCCAGAAGCACAGATGGACGTACGGGACATTTTCAGCCGGAAAGGCGCCTACAGGCGTTTCAAAGATCTGCTCGAGGCGAACGGTGCACTTGAAAGATGGTATGCCTATGAGGATCGCGCAGTCGAGGCAGCGATGTGCCGATGGTGCGACGATGTTGGCTTGACCTGGACCCGCGATACCCATCCAGATGAGACAGGCAGGAGTTGAGCGGAGAATGATGCCGCGCATATCATGCGACGAATGCCATAGCGGCGTTCCAGACTTCGAAATAACGCATTTCGGGAACATCGAGGCCGGTTACCGGAAGCTTTGCAGCCGCTGCCATAACGAGGAGGTCGCCCGCCGGAGCGGGCTGACCTTCACCCATATCGCCTTCCTGCCAATGGAATTGCCCGATGCGAACGGGACCGGGCATCGGTTCCATTTTGTGCTGCGGCTCCTTGGCACGATGCTGTCGCTTGCGGCTATCGAGGTCAAAGGCGGAGGACGGGAAGGTTACGAATTCCAGGTGCATGGCGCCGCGGACGCCGATCCGTTTGATCTCATGACGCGCCTACTCGAACGGATGCGGCATGATCTTGCCAAGACGTACCTGATCGAAGGCGATCTGGGGTTGGCCATTTCGGGAACGACCGTCCGAGGCCAACTTACCTGCGACCCGGAATCCGCTGATTATATGCCGCTGCTGGTCATCGATGGGCAGGAGGTGAGTTGGGAGCAATTTGGTCGCATGCTCATGACCTTCGAGGGATGGCGCATCCATCTCGAAATCCAGGATCCAAGCGAGGAAGTCTGAGAGCATAGGCGAGAACGCATGCGTCAGCAGCGATGATGCACTGGCGACCGTGGGCAGAAATGGTGTATTATACACCGCCCGACAAATTCGAGCTTGCCTCAAGGCGTTAATCGCGCAAACTAGGCCCGCTTCCGGGAAAAGCACGGAAGTGGGGCGTCGAAACCCCAACCAAAGGTAGCTCGGTCACACAGTTTCACTGGGGCCGGGTGGCATGCGCGCATGTCCAACCGGCAACGGTAAAGGCGCATGCGCCTGTTCCTTTGGTCAGGTTTCGAACATCCGGCTTAGGCCGTCGCCCCGAGTGGACATAGGTGCGACGAATGAGCCAGGGCCAATCACGACCGGTACGGGACCGGTCTAATTCGGGAATATCTCCCTTTCACGACGACCACAGCTGGTACCTTTTCCAGCCGCGTGGCGCGCGCCCAGCGAGAATGCCAAGATGAGCATCTCTCCTCAACGGCACACGTCCCTCGACGATGATGACGCCGCCCGCGCAGCCCCTGCCGCCCATGATTTTGCTGTCGTGTATCAGCGCGAAAAGCCCCGTCTCCTGCGCTACTTCCTTCAAAAACTGGGCAATCGCGCCGATGCGGACGAGATGGCGCAGGAAGTGATGACCCGGTTTCTGGGAGCTTCTCCCGCAATCGCCGTCGCAACGCCCCGCGCCTATATCACCCGCATCGCCACGAACATGTTGCGGGATCGCGCGGAACGCGGCTCAACGCGCCTGTCGCAACTCTCGGTGTCACTCGACGAAGGGTTGCATAAATCCGATGGCATCGACCCGCACCGCGAGGTCGAGGCGCGGCAAGAGATTCAGCACTGGCGAACGATCTTGCAACAACTGCCACCGCGTACATTGGAAATCTTCCTTCTCAATCGTGTCGAAGGCTATAGCTATCGGGAGATAGCAACGGATCTGAGGCTACCCTTGTGGCGGGTGCAAAAGCATATGTTGAAGGCCATCCGGCATATCGCCGCCAATATGGGAGGCGAGCATGAATAAGCTGTCCTGGTGGGATCGCCGCGCCGCTTCGCAATGGCTCGTGAAAATGGAATGCGACCCTGAACGGCATCAGGCGGGCCTTCATCGCTGGATGACGGCGAAGGAGGGCCGTCAACATTTCTATGAAAAGTTGTCGGCCAGCGTCGGCAGCGCAGCCAGCGCCGCAGCCATTGCACCCATGCATGCCGAGAAGCGCAGTGTGTCTGCACCTGAATGGCGGATTAGCCTTGCCGCGGCAGCCGTCACGATCGTGATTGCCGCCGTTTCGGCCATGACACTATTCCCCGCCCCGACCTCGCACAAAAATGACGGTGGCGACCAACTCGCGACGAAGATCGGCGAAGTGCGCGAGGTCCGGCTGGCTGACGGATCGGTCCTGATCCTCGATACCGCGACGCGCATCAATGTCGATCTCTCGGCAGAGCAACGTGTCGTGAATCTCGAACGCGGCCGGGCAAGGTTCAGAATTGCGCATGATGCCGCGCGGCCTTTCATCGTGCGCTTCGGTCAAAATGAAATCACGTCCCCCGGTACGATCTTCGATGTCAGCTATGGCAATCGGGCGGCCGTTCATCTTCTTGAAGGGCATGCCGATGTGAGGGTGCGCAGTTGGCGGTCGAGCGCCCGCGCCGAGCAACTGTTTCGTCTCCGTCCTGGTGAGCAATTGGCCTTCCTTGATGGACAAGCCCTGTCGCATTCTGTCATGTCGGCAAGACCTGCGGATGAACAATGGGTTAGCGGCGTGAAGAATGTAGATGATGTTCCGATCAGCGAGGTGATCACCGAAGCCAATGGCTATAGCACAACCCAGATCGTGCTTGCTGATCCAGAACTAGGCAGCCGAGAAATATTCGGCTCGGTTCACATCCGCGACATTGAAGCCGTTGCCAACGCCATTGCGGCGTTCCTGGAGGCAAAGGTCGACCGTTCCCATCCAGGAAAATTGATCATCACGAAATAAATTTCGATTCTGCCAGCTTCGATTTTTCCTTCCCCCGTCTTTCCCCGGATGAGCCTTTCAAAAAAAGGCGCGGCGAAAATGATGGGGGAAGCATCATGGATTTCAGCAAAACTAGATTATTGATCGGCGCGGCGACCGCCCTGGTGGCGATGAGCCCGGATAGCAGGGCACAGGAAAGCGGGCGACGATCCTATGATGTTCCTGCCCAGGATCTCAAACATGCCCTGCGCGCCATTACGCGCTCGGCGGGATATCAACTGATCGCGGATTCAAGAGCACTTCGGGGAAAGCAGGCAAAGGCCCTCAAGGGCGATTATACGATGAGTGAGGCGGTGGAAGCCCTCGTCGCAGGCACCGATCTCACCGTGGAAGTTCAAAATGGTTCGGTGGTTGTCCGGGGGCGAGGCACGCCGTCGCGCAGCGCGGTAGCGGACGCGGCGGATGACAGTCACCTCATTGTCACCGGGTCGCGCATCCGGGGAGGCACCGTGGCGTCCAAGACCACCCGGCTGTCGCAGGACGACATTCGCGATGCAGGGCTTGGTACGCTTGCCGAAGCAATCCGCACCATCCCACAAAATTTCGGCGGCGGCCAAAATCCCGGCATTGGGCTTAACGTGCCCGAAGGCAATGGCGCCAATTATGGCAGTGGATCATCGCTCAATCTGCGGGGCCTCGGCTCGGATGCGACCTTGACGCTGCTCAACGGCCATCGCCTGGCCTATAATGTCGCGGCCCAATCCATCGACATTTCGACCATTCCGTTCGAGGCCATCGACCGGATCGAGGTGGTCGCGGACGGCTCGTCAGCGCTGTATGGCTCGGACGCCGTCGCCGGCGTCGCGAATATCATCCTGAAGCGCGATTTTTCGGGCCTCAAGACCACGGCCCGCCTGGGCGCCTCTACCGATGGCGGCAACAAGCAACAGCAATATGGCGCCGTTGCCGGCAGGCAATGGGCATCGGGCGGCCTGATGATCGCCGGTGAGTTTGCCCGCACCACACCGATCCTCGCGCGCCAGCGGGACTATACGGAAGTTCGCGCCAAGGGCCTCTATCTGTCGCCCTTCCTCAAGCATTACAGCCTCATGGGCAGCGCCCATCAGGACATCAGCGACAGCCTCGGCTTCGAGATTGACGGCGTCTACAACAAGCGCAAGAGCAACAACCGCTATGCTCTCGATTCCCGAGGTGATCCCACCTTCTATGGGTCCACCTCCTATTATGACAGCCAGTCCTTCGTGGTCGCACCCAGCCTTCGATGGGATTTCGCCGATGGTTGGCAGGCTCGCGTGGCGGGAATGTTCGGCGAAGACCGGACCCGCTATGCCTTCAATGTGTTCGTCAACGGTACCCTGGCGTCGTACCAAGCCGGCTGTTATTGCAACAAGGCCAGCTCAGCCGAGATCAATGTTGACGGCACCGTCGCGCAGCTGCCCGGCGGCCCCGCGAAGATTGCCATTGGCGGCGGTTTCCGACGCAATGATTTCCACGGCTATCGCACCGCTGGAGGAACGCAGAATGTGAAGGTGAGCCAGGACGCCTATTTCGCGTTCGGAGAAGCCAGCCTTCCGTTGATCGGTCCCGATCAGATTGGATGGCTGCATCGCCTGACCGTGAATGCGGCGCTACGCTATGAACGCTATCCGGACGTGGACGAGGTCGTCACGCCCAAATTGGGTATCATCCTCACGCCCGTCGAGGGTTTTAACCTGAAGGGCAGCTGGGGCAAATCCTTCCGCGCCCCGACCCTCTTCCAGCAATATAATCAGACGACCGGGACAGTGTTCCTGACATCCACGCTGGGCGGGACCGGCTATCCCGCCGGCTCGACGGTGATCCTGCTCGCCGGCGGCAATCCCAACCTCAAGCCCGAACGGGCAACGACATGGTCGACGACGCTGGACATCCATCCCCCAGCGATCCCCAATGCACGCGTCGAGATCAGCTATTTCGACGTTCGCTATCGCGACAGGATCGTCACCCCGATTCCCTTTGCCGGTCAATCGCTCAGCAACCCGATCTATGCTGATCTGGTCGATTTCAGTCCGGACGCTGCCGCCGTCCAGGCCGCGGTCGATAGCGCGGACGTGTTCCAGAGCGCAGTCGCCGGGTCGTTCGATCCGAACAAGGTCGCTGCCATCGTCTATAATATGAACCGCAATGTGGCGCGCCAGTCGATCCACGGTGTCGACATCGCGGCCCGCTACCAATTCGACACACAGTCGATGGGGTCCTTTTCCCTGCAAGGCGATGCAAGCTTCCTGGAGAGTTCGCAGACCCGCAGCGCACTCCAGCCGACGACAGAATTGGCCGGAACCTTGTTCAATCCGCCGAAATTCAGGGGACGGGCCGGGATCGGCTGGCGATATGACAATACCCATATCTCCTTCTTCGCCAATCATATCGGCGCTCTCAGGGACCAGCGCGCTACCCAGCTGGCCCGGATCGGCGCGACCACCACATTCGACGCCAGTCTTCGGCTGACGACCGATGCGCAGGCCGGACCGCTGGCAAAGATGGATTTCATCCTGTCCGCGCAGAATCTGTTCAACAAACGGCCGCCCCTCATCCGGACGTCCAGCGTCTATGAGGCGCCCTACGACTCCACCAACTATTCGGCCACTGGCCGCTTCGTGAGCCTGAGCGTCAGCAAGCAATGGTAAGCACCTCACGAAGTGGCCTCGCCCTGTCGTGCGCGGCATCGGTCCTGGCCCTTGTCCTGTGCCCGGTCGCCGCCGCATCGACCGCCCCGGCCATGCCCGCTGCCTGCAAAGACTTCCTGCAGCGCAGGAGCATGGTCGGGGACCGTCGGGATATCGGGATCGATGATCTGCTCCGCGTGCGCGATATCGGATACAGCTATGTCCCCAAGGGCGCGCGGCTCTTTAGCGTGTCGCCCAACGGCCGAAAACTTGCCTTCACCATGCATCGTGCCGACCCTGTGTCCAATCGCTACTGCTTTGCCTTGATGGCGCTGGACCTCGACCGCCCGAACGACCCGGTGCTACTGGATGCCGGCGACGAGGTGATCGTGGAGTCCTTTGCGATCCGTGGCATCAAGGTCGACTATGGCTCCATCAAGAATGAGGCGCCAGTCTGGTCGCCTGACGGCAACAGCCTGCTCTATCTCAAGCAGACGGACGGTCGCGCGCAACTCTGGAAGGCTGGCCTGGATGGGGAAGCGGCGCAACTGACCCATTCAGAGGTCGGCGTCGATCGCTTCAAACTGTCCCATGGCGGCCGCAAGATCATCTTTTCCGATCGCCCCGGCATCAGGGCGCAGGAACAGGCCATCGCCAGGGAAGGCGACCAGGGGTTTCTGCTCGATGATCGCATCGCGCCCTATAGCAGCAGCCGTCCCGCGATACGGCTTCCCCAGCCGGAGCGGGTGCAGGTGTTGGAACGCGGAAGCAACAGCATCGCGCCTGCGTCTCCTGCGGACATCGAAGAATTTGGGTTCCCGCTCAATGCCGATCCCAACGAGAATATGCTGTCAGCCCGGTCGACGGATGGCGCGACCGCATCGGTCGACCGCACCACCCCAGCATCCTATGCCAGCCCCACCATCATCACGGTGGCGGACGCAAAGGGCCGCAAGTCGGTCTGCCCGGCCGATGCCTGCACGACCAGCCTGCTGTCGGGGTTCGAAGGCCTATGGTGGACCGGACGGGAAGGCGAACTGGCGTTTCTGCGGCGGGAGGGCTGGGGTGGCGGCAAGCTTGGGATCTACCGCTGGACAGTGGGACAAAGCCAGGCCCAGCGCATTTACGAGACGTCAGACCTGCTCATAGGCTGCGAGATGAACGCGGCGGCGCTGATCTGCGCTCAGGAAGGATCGGAACAGCCTCGCACGATCGTCCAATTGCCGATACGCGCGCAGCCCCAGGAAACGGTCCTCTATGACCCAAACCCGCAATTCAGCGCCCTGCGTCTCGGCAAGGTCGAACGGCTCGAATGGCGGAACGAGAATGGGTCCGAAAGCTTTGCCGACCTTGTCCTGCCTTATGGCCACAAGCCCGGCGACAAACCGCTTCCGCTCGTTATCGTCCAATATACGACGCGAGGGCTTCTGCGCGGCGGAACTGGGGACGAATATCCGATTCAGATCCTCGCCCACGCCGGCATAGCTGTCCTCAGCTTGCAGCGGCCTCCGGCCATTACGGCTTCGGCAGGCAAGGGCAAATCCACCGCGGAAATCTTGAAAAGCCTGTCGGATGACTGGGCGGACCGGCGCAGCATCCACAGCTCGCTCATGCAGGCCCTTAAGATCGTCACCGCCCGGGGCGATATCGACCCCTCGCGCATCGGGATCAGCGGCGTCAGCGACGGCGCGACCACGGCCCAGTTCGCCATGATCCACGCCCCGCAACTCTTTCGCGCGGCGTCCATGGGGTCCTGCTGCCTCGATCCGACCAGCATGATGATCTACGGTGGCCCAGGCCTTACCGAGGAGCGCGAGAAATGGGGCTTCCCGCCGGCCGACGGGCCGGGATCGGGGGCATGGCAGGCGGTATCCCTCGCCGTCAATCGATCGGAAGTCATGGCGCCTCTGCTCATGAACCTTGCCGATCATGAATTTCTGATCTCGCAGGAGACCTATGCCGCCTATCGCCGCGCGCGTCGCCCGGTCGATGTCAGGATTTTCCCCAACGAGTTCCATCTCAAATGGCAGCCCGCGCATCGACGCGCGATATACTGCCGGAATGTTGCCTGGTTTTCCTTCTGGCTGGACGTGAACGCCGCCGACATCGGCTGCGAACCCGATGCCGCCGAACGGGCGCGCTGGGTTGGCATGCGGAAGGCGGCGGCTGGGTAACGGAGACGCCCAGTCAACCCGTATGCACCCAGCTTTGGACCCATGCCTCGACGTCCACGAGCCGCATGACCTGCCAATAGCTATGGCCACGCGTGGGCACTGAGGGGTGACATCGCGCCGCGATCGCTTCGCGGTCGATCAGTCCTTGCGAGGCCAGCCACCCATCGCAGAGCATCTCCTGAATGCTCCTCCGGTTGCGTTCGAATATCTCGACAACAAAGCTGTCGGGCGTGCCCTTGGTCCTTCGGCGCAACACGCGCTCTGGGAGCAAGGGCACAAAGGCTTCCCTGGCGACCACCCGGTCACGACCGCCGTCGAGCCAGGCCCATGTCGGCAAGCGGAGACAATATTCAACCACCGGCTGCGTCAGCAAGGGCCATAGGGTCGCGTGGCCCTGCTCCCTGCCATAGCCTTCGATATGGTTGCGCACACCCAATATCCAGGCGATATGCTGGGCCTTCCCCGGCAACTCTCCCTTGGGCGGCGATGTCCAGGGATGGGTGGACCATGTTTCCGCGACCTCCTCAAAGTCGGGATTGAGGAAGCTGCGATCCTGGGTCCAAAGATAATCATGCGGCCGAAACCAGGCGCGCTGGACGCCCTTGACCCACGCACTCCAGAGCGAGCTGTCGGTCAGCCGGCTGAGGTTGCGCGCCGCCTTCCACGACGTCCAGCCTGGGCCATTCATACGCAGGCTATCGGCCAAGGGCCGCGCCGATTGCAAATAGCAAAAGACATTGTCACCACCACCGCCGCTCGCAAAGGCATCGGCACCCAGCTGCGCGCCGAGGGCGAGATGTGCCGCATTGCCGGACTGAGCGAAAGCGCGCGCCAGCGGCCTTGGCAGATGAGAGCCATCGCTGCGTAGAAGATCGATCGCATCGAAGGATTCCGGGATTTCGTGGAGAGGGACACCCAGATGCGCGGCCACCTCGCGCGCATAGCCCCGTTCATCTCCTGACGGGTCGCGCGTGACGAGGTTGAAACAGGAAAAGGAAATCCCCGCTTGCGCCAGGCTCGCGGCGACGATCGAGGAATCCAGCCCGCCGGAAAGACCCAGAAGGACGTGGCGGCTGCCGTTCGACGTTTTCCGAACAGAATCGACGACAATCTTTCGCAGCATGCTTGGCGCCGCGGACAGATCCTTGATCTGCGCTTCACGGGATGCAAACCTCCATGGATTCCAGAATTCGGTGACGGTCGCAGCCTCCGCGCTGATGGTCAGGACATGCCCCCCTTCCAACTCCATCATGTCCCGGAGGCAGGTTTGCACGGGACGTAAATTCAGATTGTGGAGATGCCGATAAATGGCCATCGCATCGATGGAAGGACGATAGCCAATGGCCGCCAGGAGGCGCGTATCGGACGACATCAGCGTCACGCCATCCATCTCGACATAATAGCAAGGAAGCTGGCCCTGCGGGCTTCGCGCTACATCGACCACGCCGCTTTTGCCGTCATGATTGAGAACGACGAAATCGCCCCAATTATCGCGCATGATGACGTGCCAGTCCCCCCAGGGGAGCAGCGGCCGGTGTAGCGGCTCGCCGCCAGGACCAGCTATTCGATCGGGGCCGTGCACTTGCCCCATCAACGCGCCCCTCTCGTCGCGCAAGGCTGAAAACGGGAGATGTCTGTCCGCGGCGAGGCAGTAAGTGGGGCCGTTCTGGACGACCTCCAGCCCATGGGATCTGAGCACATCCCAGAAGCGGGGCGTGCAAAAGGCGTCGAACTGTTCGCCGGCCGCTATGACGGCAAGATAGTTTCCCCTGATCATGCGGCCAGGATCGGCGTGAAGTTGATCACATGATCGAGGCTGTCGTTGAGGACCAGGTTGCCATGCTGCACCCAGCAATGGGCCTGGAATGGCCTTGCCGTTACTCCGAACACAAGATCCAGCGCCATCCCCCTGGAGGTCGCCCAGCGCACCAGCGCAAGCGAACGAAGGAGACATTGGTCGTGGCGTGTTACCATAGTGCGAATGTCTTCCAGGGCCCGGGCCATGGCGATATCGAACGGTCCGGACGAGCATTGCACTTTGCATTTGCGGATATCATCAATATGCGCTTGCAAAGGCCGATAATGGAGCGCCAGCTTCGTCGTGCAAAGCCAATAGACGGCTACAATCTTGCGGCTGAACGGCGCAGGCACGGAATCCTCGTCAAGCAAGCTGCGGATCGGCATCATAGCCAGTTTGAAAGGTTCGACCCCATGACCCGCGGAAGGAACGAGAAGTCGCAAAAGTCCGGGACTGAGATCCTGCTCCTCACTTGTCGCAGCTCCTGAACTGATTAGGGACTTGAGCAAAGTCTCGTCGCTTTGCGACAAGCCAAGATAGCGTCCTGCGCTGAGGTCAAGAAACACGGCTTTCTCTCCAGCCAAACAGAAAGTGACATTGTCTCGCAGCGCATATCCCACCGCCCGCCTCCCAAAGGGTCCGGCGCGGCTTCCGCCGCGCCGGGTTGAGGATCATTCGTCGGAAATACCGCCGCCGAACAGCGTCTGCTGGCCGACTTGATCGCCGGTAATGGCGACGGGTCCCTTGGTTTCGACCAGCACCTCACCGAGGTCGATCAGATCGTCATCACGTTCCATCTTCATCTCCATCAATGTGTCGCGGGATGCGACCCCATGATTTTAGAGGAGAGCGCCCAATGTTCCGAGCATATACGTTTTCATTTTGGGGACTTATATGCTGGACAAGTCAAAATGACTCGGATCATCGACTTGCCCCCGATCGAAATCCCGCCCATTCTCTATCCCCGGTCGATGAATCCATTCGTCATCATTGCCGCAAAAATCTCTTCAACATTGAACAAACGTCGACGATGATAGTGCCAAAGCGCCGTTCTCGTTGAACGTTTGTTGCCCGAACGGACGATATTCCACAGCGATTCAAGCTCGGGCAAAGCGCGCGGCAAGACAATTTCATGGACTCGCACGAGGTGGAGTCGCGTACTCATGGAGATGATCGCGTACAGATGCTCGGGGTTCGTCGAGCACGACCCTATCCTTCCGAAGAGTTCGTCGGCAAGGTCCGCCAGATGATGCGAGTCAGCAGAATCCGCCCTGCACACATCACCGGGAAACTCTCCAATATCCGCTGGGTCATTGATGCTCCGCAAAGCGACGCGCAGAAGATCGGCGTGCCAGCCATAATATTGGGTAATGCGCTCGCATGTGACAGCGGGAACGGCAAATCCTCCACCTCCCGACATTTCGAGCAAGCGCTCGCCAACCATGCGCAATATTGCATCCCGCACGGGGGAAACGCTGGTTCCGGCATTTTCAGCGATCTGATTGAGGACAAGACTGGCCCCAGGGCGCAGTTCTCCCAGCATGATCTGGCGCTTCAATGCGCGATAGACGCGATCAGCCGTGACGGCATCGGGCGACATGGCGGTCAGTCCTCCTCGTCGCCCTCATTCGTGGCCGGAATTGGGGTTGAGTGGACAAATGATCTCATGTGGTATCTGGCAATGAGCTCGATGCATTCGGCTTCCAGTTCATCCATGTTCCCGTCAAAGATCTGTCGTGGAAAGTGCATTTTTCGCTCCAGAAACAACATTGGCAGGTATAGATGCGATCCAGACAGTCCAAGGCCATCCGCGCACCGCATATGGTCGTCGAACCGGGACTTGGGGCTTCCCGATTCCACTTCACGAAGCCAGCGCACAGATATCCCGATCTGGGCCGCCAGCTGCTTTTGCGTCATGCGCCTGTCCCGCCGTTGTTCCTCGATGCGGCGGCCCGAGATCCGTTTGACCTCGGCATCAATAGCGGCGCGGTTACCCGCCCGCCTGCTCTGAGTCGACATCATCAGGTTCTCCCTGAATGTTCCTCAAAGCTTCCATGCACATTCCGACTGTTTTCACTTTTTGTGTGAAACAATCACAACGTCAAACAGTATCGTTTTCATTTTGAAAGTGATTGCAACCAGAGACTTCCAATTTGAAGTGACTGATCCAGCTCATTTATCTGCCACAAGATTGCTCATCCGGCTATAGGCCGCCTTCAGGGTCTTGTCCTCGCTTGCGGCCATCAGCGCGATACAGGCTGCGTAGAGGGCGTTCTTGGTCGGCCGATGGCTGAGCTCATCCGAGTTTTCCAGGCGATCGCTGATCGCGCCCGCGACTCGCTGCAGTCGATCGGATGCGCCGACAAAATGGTCATTTTTCCCGATCAGCCGCCGCAGCCGTGGGGGTTCGAGCTCAGCGGCAATCTCGGATGCATCCGAGGATTCCGCGATCAATATGGCGACGTACAGCGTCGAGCCATAGGAAATCAGACTGTTAGCGAGCTTTGCCAAACGGCCGTGGCAGACGAGAAAAAGATCCGTACCCTCAGGCGACAGGGACAGCCTGTAAGTCCGCGATTGGCGTTCTGTCATGATGTATCCCTCATCCGATTCGGGGTTGGTACTCATGATGATGACGACCCAAAAAGAGAATAAAGCCGATTTTCGATAAGGAAAGCGGCATTTATGTGCCGCTTTCGGCACGCGAATGCCGCAATCGGCACGACAGTGCCCTGCCCCTTGCGCGCCTTTTCAAGCTGTGGGCAACTGCTCTCACCGGATCGACGACTGGGCAGCTCATTCCGGCAATTTGAGCAGAGCTTCCGCCCGCCGACCCCGCCCTGATCAAGAAGGCGGCCGAGAGGATCGTCCGCATATATGGAGTAGCTTCATGGTGCATTCTCCTCTTGTCCTTGGCGCCTGCCTGGGCCTGGCGCTCGCCACGATCCCGGCGAGCGCAAAACCTCCCCGGATGGCATCGACGGACGATGCGCACCGCCGGCTGGACATCATCCAGGAGAGCAATGCCTTCCAGATTGTTCTCCGCGCAGCCGTGCAGGCCTTCACGGCTCCCGGCGGCGGAATGGCTGTCGGCAGCAGCATCCGCATCGACGCTCGCATCGCCCGCGCCCTTGCGCAGCATGGTGGAGACAAGCAGTGAAGCACCCGCATACCCTTCCGCGGTTGGCGATCGGCGCCTTGCTCCTATGCGTCAGCATGGGCGCCGCCCAGGCCCAGTCAAAGTCCGACGATGCACAGCTGCTGCAAAAGACGGCCAATGACGCCGAGCAGAAACTCCGTCAGAGCTTCACCAACCTCCAGTTCGAGGGGTTCGAACCGGCGCCGGTCAAAGGACCGATCTACCAGGCAAGCGCGGGCAGCCGCATGTTCTATTATGCCCCTGAGAGCGACCATATCCTTTTCGCCACGGTCTATGACCGCAACGGCGTCAATGTGACGGCGCTTGCCCAGGATGCGCGAGCGCAGCGGCAGCTTGCCGCGATCGATCCCAAACAGGCGCTGACGATTGGTCCCAAGGACGCTCCTTCGGTGATCGAATTCACCGATCCCGATTGTCCTTACTGCCGTGCGCTCGATCGCTTCTGGGCGGCCAAGGCAGCGGAAGGAAAACCAGTCCGGCGGCTCGTCTATTTCGTGTCGGGTATCCATCCCGAAGCGGCGACCAAGGCGGAACATATCCTCTGCGCGCCCGACAAAGAGGCCAGCTTCAAGGCCCTCTATGCCGGTGCGAAACCGCCTACCCTGCTGACATGCCCGGAAGGCCATGCCAAGGTTCAGGCCGACGCGGCGCTGGTGAAAAAAGTGGGCATCAGTGGCACGCCCACCCTCATCGTGGGCGGCAAGATCATCTCGGGTTTCGACCAGGCGGAAATCGAGGCGTTTCTCGGACAAGCCTATGCGCCAAAGGCGTCCAGCCATGCGCAGCGCTGATGCCCTCCCCTTTTCTGGCGGCCGTCCGGCGCGCGCGGCGACCCGCGCGGCCCGGCGGAACGAAATGCCGGCGATCGCGGCCCCATGGAGCCGTCCGACACGATCACCGGCAGCCTACGAGGTCCCTCGCCGGCACACATCCCAGGCGGACGGCTCCTTCTTGCACTTGGAGTATGACATGATCAAAGCCCTTGGACGGCGCAGCCTCACCGCTGCCGAACATTCGATTGCCGCTCTCCTGGCCATATTCGCGGCCATGGGGATTGCCCATGCTTTTACGGCGCCCGCCGCCGGCGACCTTGGCTACGACATTTACGACATTGTCGTGAACCAGGGCGTCAAGGGACCGCTGGGCTTTGTCGGCGGCGTCGCGGCTTTCCTGTTCGGCGTCTCGCGCCTCTTTTCCAATATCATGATCGGCATCCCGACAATCGTGGCGGCGGTCTGCCTCATCAAGGCGGATTCGATCCTCCAGACGTTCGGCATGACCATCTGAACTGATCGGCGCGGGTCGCCAGTTTGCCAAGCAGCCCGCGCCCCCGAGCCTGGAAGCCAATGGTGGCTCCCGGGAAACCCCGAGCTCAGGCCGGGGAGATGAAGCAGGAGGAGAAGGGACAATGGACGAACGCCTGCCCCAGTATCTGCATCGGCCGGTCCAGATCCTATGGTTCGGATCGGACGAGTTCATCCTGGTGGTTTCGACCATCTTCGTCGCCGTCATCGTCGGCGGGTTGATCGGATGGGCGCTCGTCCTTGCCCTTCTCCTTTTCATCCCCTGGAAGCGCAGCAAGCCCCGCGGGTTCTTAGGGCATCTTGCCTGGCGCTGGGGCCTGCTGGGCTTCCGCCATTATCCAGGTCCGACCCAGACCCGCTTCTATGAGTGAGGTAGAGACAATGCCGCTCTTCTCAAACCGAACCAGCCCAGCGGCTGATCCGCTCCTCGGCAAACCAGCGAGTTTCGGTATCCACCGCTATCTCCAGGGCTCCTCCAATCTGTTCGAGGAGAACCGCCTGCTCAAATTCGCGATTCTGGGCCTGTTCGGTATCACGGCGGTGCTGGGCGCGGTGGTCTATTCGACCGACCAGAACCGGCGCACCGTGGTCGTGCCCTTCGGCGCCGGCGGCGATCTCTATGTGACCGGCTCGAAACCCTCGACCGACTATCTGCGCACCATGACGCGCAACATCGTCGCGCTCTCGGGCACCTATTCGGCCTATTCGGCGGACCCGCAGTTCCAGGAACTGCTCTCGATCGTCCATCCGAACGCCTATAACAGCATGCGCGACAGCCTGAACGCGGTTCTGGACGAGCTTTCCAAAAACCCGACCCTGTCGATCGCCACCTATATCCGACCCGACCAGCCGGTCAGCTGGACCGACAGGGACATCATCGTTCCGGTCGAGAAGGTCCGCATCATCGGCGGCGTGATCCGCAAATTCCGGGGCACGCTGCGCATCGGCTACGGCGTCGAGAACGGCCGCTTCTGGATCACCCGCCTTTCGGAGGAGAAATTCGATGCCGAGCTTCGGTAAAACCCTGCGCGCGCCCATCGTCCTGCTGGCCATAATCGGGTCGGCGCCGGTGCTCGCCCAGTCCATCATTGCGCTGCCCGACCAAACTAGCACGATCCGGCTGTCGAACCGCGACGTCAATCATGTGATCTGCTTCGGCGGCGAGATCGAGGATGTCAAATTCTCGGCGGAAAAGGCGATCGCGGTCGAGAAGGGCGGCGCGGACGCCTGGATCAAGTTTCTGGTGAAGGAGGTGGATGATGCCGGTGCGGTTACCCGCAGCTATGTGACCGCGCCGTCGGAATTCTTCGTGTCCTGCAACGGCGCCATCTATCCGCTCTATGCCGAGCCCTCGGACATTCCCGCCCAGACCGTCACCCTGGTGCCGGGCAGCGCGCAGCGCGCCAAGGCCAATGACGAAATGCTGGGGCCCCTGGTCGAGGAGGAGCGCGCCGTCTCGATCACCCTCGCCATGCTCCAGGACCGCATCCCGGCCAGCTTCACCACGGTCGCGCCCAGGGCCGAGCGGGTCGTGCTGCCCTCCCTTCCTGCCGCGCGGATCATCGAACGCCGACGGGTCGAGATAGAGGGTTCCGGTCTTTCGGCATCGGAATATCGGGTCGAAGCGGACGCGTACCTCGGCCTTGATGAGCGGCTGTTCCTCGACCGCGCCTTTGGTGCCCGCGTCTTTGCGGTCAGCGCCGATCGTCTTTCGCTCAAAGCCGGAGAGACCGCCCGCCTCATCATCGTACGGCGGGGAGCAAACCAATGAACGAGAAGAAGCAAGGCGGGAAAGAAACCCCGCAGGATCTTGGCGCCCCGATCAAAGGCTTTTCTCGCCCCCCCAAAGATCAAAATGAGGCCAGGGACGGAAAGCAAGGGCAAGCAAAGGATCAGGTCGCCGTTCGCGGTCCGGCCCTGCTCGACCTGAAAACCCATTGGCGCGCCATGTCGGCAAGACAGAAACTGCGCGCCAAGCAGGTCGGCGTCGGAGCAGCCGTCGCCATCCTCGGCTATGGTCTCTACGCAGCGTCCAGCAGTTCCTCTGACGACAAGCCCGATCTGCCCGCAGCCTCGAAGCTGGACATGGGCGCGGGCCTGCGCGGTGACAGCCTGGAAACCAAGCTGCGCGGCGACCTCCAGAAGGTGCTCGACGGCCAATCCCTGCTGGGCGATCGCATCACCGCGATCGAGGAAGGCAAGGTCATGCCTGGCAGCAAGATCGGCGGCATGTCCAGCGACGGTGGCGATCTGCCATCGGCCATGCCGGGCACAATGCCGGCCTTCCCGCCGTCCCCCAGCGACGCGGAGCTAGACAGCGCGATGGGGTCGATCCCGCCGCCTGTGCCGCCGGTCGCTCCGGCAGCGCCGCCCGCGCCTCCCGTCGAGAAGACCGTTGGCGCCATTGGTGCCGCCACCAGCGCGATCATCCCCACCGGAAACAAGGAGGGCGCCGGTTCCGGCACCGGAAAAAAGTCGCGGACGATCTATTTGCCGCCTGGTTTCATGAAGGCACGGCTCCTGACCGGGATCGACGCGATGGCCAGCCGGGACGCGACCTCCAACCCGGAACCGCTGATCGCCCGCGTGCAGGCTCCCGCCGTGCTGCCCAATGATGTGAAGGCCAATCTCGCCGGCTGCTTTGTCATCGGCAATGCTACCGGCAGCCTCGCCAAGGAGCGGGTCGAGGTTCAGCTGGTCTCGCTCTCCTGTGTCGATTTCGACGAACGCTCTGTCGTCGATCAGCCGATCAAGGGCTTCTTCGTCGATACCGACGGGAAGAAAGGGCTTTCGGGCAAGGTCGTGACCCGCGCCGGCGCGGCGCTGGCCCGATCCTTCATCGCCGGGACCGTGAGCGGCTTTACCAGCTCGGTCGAGAACAGTTTCGGGGACCTCTCTACTTCCGCACTGGGTTCGGTCCGCACGCTCGATGCGACCGATGCCGCCAAAAGCGGGATTGCTGGTGGCCTGTCCAAATCCTCCGACAAGCTCACCGACTTCTATCTCGACCTTGCGCGCCAGGCTGGCCCCATCGTCGAGGTCGGGGCCGCCAAGGAGGTGGTGGTCGTCATCCAGGAGGGCGTGACCCTCGACATCAAACCCAGCGCAGGGAGCAAATTCTGATGGCCTATCATCTTTTGAAGGGCATTCGCCCCATGCCTGACACGTCCGCCGGCGCCGTGCGCCGGGCCGGGTCGCCAGCGTTGATCAGCCTGGCCCTGCTGCTCGCCGGCTGCTCCACCATCGGGTCGGTCATGTCCCCCTACAGCGAGAAGTTCAGCTGCAAGAATAGCGACCATGGGCAATGCATCCATCCCGACAAGGCCTATGCGGACGCGGTCGCGGGCGTGCCGTCCCGCTCCGATCCCGCGGTCACCCATGACAAGGCTCTTCTGAGCCAGGGAGACGGTGCCGCGGCAAGCAGTGCCACCAAGCGGGGCAAGACGGGACCATCTCCCTATCTTGGCTATCGCGACAGCGTCTATCGCGAGCTGCAGGGCCTCGTCGACGCGCCGGTCACGCCCATGCTCCGGCCCGGCCGCACGGTGCGCACGCTGATCCTGCCCTATGCCGATCGCGAACGGCCCGACCGGCTCTACATGCCGCGCTATGTCTATTCGATCCTCGAGAGGCCGCAATGGGTAGTGGGCGATTATCTGGTGAGCCCGGTCCAGCCCACAACGCGCGCGCCGGTGTTGGAACAGGTGAGGGACAAGGGTTCGGCCGACCGCGCCGTCGAGGGCGAGCCCGCCGAGATACCCGCAATCCCTGAGGAGACACGGCCATGATCGCGCTCGGCACGCGCCATGGCGGCGGTCTCACCCGGTCGGACCTGCACCGCGCCGTGGCGCGCGACGCCTATTCCGATTTCCTGCCGCTCGTCGCCTGGAACGAAGAGGAGGAAGCCTTTCTCTGCATCGACGATGGTTGGGGCCATGCCTGGGAGCTGACCCCCTCGGCCTATATGTTCGCCCATGTCCATCAGGCCTTGCTGGGCCTGCTCAACATCCATTTCCCCGATGGGACGGTGTTGCAGCTTCACGGTTTCGCCGATCCGCTGATCGACCATGCGCTCGATGCTTTCCTGGATATGAAGACCCGGCCCGATCCGCTGATTCAGGCGTCGGCCCGGCGCACCGCCGACTATCTGCGCGCCGGAACGGACGGGCTTGATGCGCTTCATGGCATTCCGGTGCGCGATTTCCGGCTGTTTCTCTCGATCAAGACCCGCGTGGAACTTGGCCATGACCTGCGCCGGCAGGTTGAGGAACAGCTCTCAAAGCTTGGAATCCGCCGTCTGCCGCCCGAGGAACTGGTCAGCTTCTATCGCCGGATCTTCAACGGTCTCTTCGATGCCGCGCCAGGCGTGTTCGCCGATGGCAGTGACGGCCAACCCGCCCCGCCCGTTCGCAAGCAGATCATCGATGCGGGTCCCGACCTGCTGTTCGACGGCCCGGAGGTCCATCTGGGCAATCAGGTGGCGCGCTGCCTGACGCCAAGGGCACCGGCGCGGCGCATCACCGCCGAGCGCGCCAATCGCCTGCTGGGCGGGATGCGCGGGGCGGCCGAGGACAGCGACCAGATTGGCGGCCCTTTTCTCTTCACGCTCAACATCCTGTTCGATCACAGCCAGTTCGAGATTCACAAGCGCGCCCAGATCCTCTCCGCGCAGAAAGCGGCGGGCAGTTTTGCGGTCGAGGTGGGCAAGCAGATCGAGGAAATCGGCTGGGTGCTCGATGAGGCGGGCAACAGCCGCTTCCTTTCGGTGATCCCGATGGTCTGGGTCTTCGGCCGCACCAGCGCCGACGCGCGGGAAATGGCGGCGCGCGCCAAGCGACTCTGGGAGAGCGAGCCGCTCCCCTGGATGATGCAGGAGGAGAGCTATCTCAATCCGGTCCTGTTGCCGATGAGCCTCCCCTTCGGGCTCTATCCCGAAAAGCGCACGATGCGGATGCTGGAACGCGATTTCCGCATGCCGGTCAAAGCCGCCGTGCTGCTGGCGCCGGTGCAGACCGACTTTCGCGGCGGCGGTCGCCCTGCCCTTCTCTATACCGGCCGCAAGGGCCAGCTCATCACGCTCGATCTCTTCGATCCGCGCATCAACAATTATAATTTCATCGTCTCGGCCGAAAGCGGCGCGGGGAAGAGCTTTCTCCTCAACAATCTCTGCCAGCAATATTATGCCCAAGGCGCGCTCATCCGCATCATCGATATTGGCGGGAGCTATCGCAAACTCTGCACCCTCTGCTCAGGCCGCTATATCGACATTGGCGAAGAGAAGCTCGTCCTCAACCCCTTCGACATGGGCTTTGCGCTCGATGGCGATGATCGCCAGTCGGCGATCTCCATGGCGGTCGCGATCGTCGCGGAAATGGCCAATGCCGCCACCCGCAAGGGCGTCACGACCTCGGAATGGAATCTGCTCAAATCCGCCGTGCAATGGACGATCGACGAAGGCCATGCCGAAGAAGGCATAGACTCCGTCCGGGCCTGGCTTGGTGCCTATCCGCAATTTGCAGCGTCCGATCTCGACCGGGTCGATCATCTAGTTCCGGCCGCGCGGGAACTTGCCTTCAACCTGCGCGATTTTGGCAGTGACGGCGCCTATGGCCATTTCTTCAACGGTCCCTCGACCTTCGACATCAGCAACGATGAGTTTGTGGTGCTGGAGCTTGAGCGGCTCAAAGCCATGCCAGACCTCTTCAACGTCATCGTCATGGTGGTGGTGAACGCGGTCACCCAGGAACTGTATCTGTCCGCGCGCGACCGGCCACGCTTTGTCCTGTGCGATGAAGCCGCCCAGTTCATGACCCGAAGCGAAGGGCAGGACTTGTCGCGCCTCGCCGAAGCGTTCGGCCAGGGCTATCGCCGCGCGCGCAAATATCAGGGCAGTTTCGGCGTTGTCCTCCAGAGCATGAACGACCTTCTGCTCTTCGGCGGCACCGGACAGGTGATCCTCGAAAACGCCGCGACACGCTTCCTGCTTCAGGGGTCTACCTATGCCCAGGCGGTCGAGAACAAGATCCTCGACTATTCCGGCTTTGTCCTCGACCTTTTGAAATCCGTCCGCAACGCCAAACCCCATTATAGCGAGATCTTCATCGACTCTCCCCTGGGGCTCGGCGTGGCCCGGCTGGTGGTGGACCCCTTTTCCTACTGGATCAACACCAGCGCGCCGCAGGAGGTGGCGGCTTTCGAGGCGCTGATCCGCGCCGGGCGCAGTCCGCTTGAAGCCGTGTGCGAGCTGGCCGGGGTCGATCCCGCCGAAATTCTGCCTGCAATTCAAGATGGAGCGCCAGCATGATGCGCAAGTCTCCCACCCATCCCGATCAACTGCCGCTGGGTTTTGGCAAGGATGCCGAGATCGAGCGGATCATCGAGGCTAGGGTCGCGATCCGCGCGGAGGCGGAAGCCATTCGATGGCGCTTCCGGCTTATGGTGATCGAAACCATCTTGCTCACCAGCCTGGTGATCGTGACCGGCCTGATGCTGCACCAGCCGCCCATGCTGATCGCGCGCGGCGCGGTCCTGATCGGCGCGACCTGCCTCAGCACAGGCCTGCTGCTCATCCTGCTGACCGGCTTGACGGGGAAATGCCTCTCAGCGCTGCGCACCTGGAAAGCCTGGCGTTCCAATCTTCTCGCTGCCTGGAAACGGCCATGACCGGCCTCTTTTCATCCCGGCCCGGACAGCCCGCCATCCGCATGATTGTCGGCACGCATCTGCTGCTGACAATCCAGGCGGGGCTGGTGCTGTGGTCAGCGACGGAGCTGGACATGGGCCTTCGGTGCATTGTTGGCGCGGCCGCCGTGCTGGGGCTTGCGGCCATCATTACCGCCATCCGCGGGGGCGATGAGGAAGATGACCGGGTGTGGCAGCCTTATCGGCTGCGCCATCACGACCGGCGCGGAGGTCTCCGACCATGATCCGCCGCGCCTTCATTATCGGCGTGACGATGGGATGTTGTGTGCTGGCTGTCCCTGCGGCCATCGCGGACACCGCGACGATCGGCCGGACATGGCCCATTTCCGAGCCTGACGCGCTGGCAGAGATCGAAGCGCGAGCCGCGCGACAGCCCGCCAATATGGCGACTCACTTTGGCCCGCGCGCGAACTGGTCGGCGCTACGCGCCGCGTCGCTCGGGAACGCCAGACAGGACCGGACCCGCTTCGTCGTCCCATTCTATACCCTGCCCGACGAAATCCGGCTGCCTGACGGCAAGCTGCTTTACCCCAAGGGATTCACCTTCAATCCCTTGAGTTATGTCTCGCTGCCGCAGCGGCTCATCATCGTCAGGCCCCACGACCTCTCCTGGGCGCTTAAAGCTGCGAAGCTCACCGACTTCATCCTTCTGGCAGCGGGCGATGAGAAAAATGCCGACGCGATCACCCTCGGGGAGCGCCATGGCCGCGCGCTCTTCATCCTGGAGGAGCGGGTCAAGGAAAGGCTCGGCCTCGCCGTTGCGCCCGCGATCGTGCAGCAGGTCGGCCAGCGCCTGGAAATCCGGGAGTATCGCCTCGCAACGCCCGCGTTGGCGGAGGCGAGGCGATGAGCCGCCTCGCGATATTGCTCCGGACCAGCGCCGCGCTTCTCTCCTGTGCACTGCTGGCGCCAGCCACGCCTGCCTATGCCTCCAAATGCGAGGCGGGAACGATCTTCAATCCCATCACCAAGGTGCGCTGGACCTGCATCTTTCCCATCACCATCGGCGGCGTGCGGGTCGGCAGCTTCGACAGCCTGTCCAAGGAACTGGACGCCCAGTCCGCCTCCAAGCCGATATGCGCCTGCCGGAAGGGCGCCACCTTCTGGTTCGGCGTGAAAGTAAGCTTTTGGTCGCCCAACCGCATGGTCGACGTCGTCACTGAACCCGGCTGCATGATGGCGCTGGGCGCCGACCTCATGCCGACCGGCGGCAAGCTCCAGGGGAGCCAGAGCAGCATCGCCGACGGCACCAACACGCGCAAGATGTTCGCGCAGATGCATTATTATATTTCCCCGGTCTGGAAGATGCTGGACATGTTCACGGACCTGCCCTGCATCGAGGATGACGGCTTCGACGTCGCCATGATCACCGAGGTGCTGCCGACCTGGCAGTCGGGGACTTTGGGCGCGATCATCCAGCCCGAAGGCATCTTGTTCGGCAATCCGGCAGCAGGCCTTGCCTGCATGGCCGACAGCGCGGCCGCCGCCGCCGGCAAGGTCATCGATCCGCTTTTCTGGTGCATGGGGAGCTGGGGAGCGACCTATCCGATCGCGGGTGACATCCATTTTGACGACAGCGTCGAGGCCTGGGCCGGCATTGCGGCGCGCGGTACTTTCATGATGGGGCGCCTTGGCGCGCTCACCATCTCGTCGGCCGACGGCTGCTCGTTCAAGCCCCAGCCGATCTGGACCAAGAGCCGCTACAAGCTCCAGATCATGGAACCGGTCAAGGGCGGCAAATGTGTCAATATCGGCCGACCCGGCGCGCTCTGGTCCTCGGGCAAACATGCGCCCGGCAAGGACAATGCCCAGTTCATGGCTTTTGAAAAGGTGATCTGCTGCGCGGGGGTGACGACCCCATGAGCCGGTCCCTTCCTCCCTCCCTCGCGCCGGTGCGGGCTTTTGCCTGCTCTGCCCGC
>NZ_JBHIWJ010000021.1:0-54722 GCF_041987595.1 Sphingobium sp.
GCGCGCTCTGTTCGGGCTGGAGGCGAAGTCGGCGCAGGACGTGATCGATCCTTCCGGGCTGGTGCACAGTCAGGCGCTGCAATCGCCCGATGGTGCATTTCGCGTGACGCTGAACGCTTCGGATGCACGGGAAACGCTGTCGTCCCGCTTTCTGGGGCAAGGCATGGGCGGCGGCTACCAGCATATCGCGCTTGATACGGACGATATCTTTGCAACTGCGCAGGCGCTGCGGGATGGTGGCGCGGCGGTGCTGGCGATCCCGGCCAACTATTATGACGATCTGGCCGCGCGCTTCGGCTTCGACGGGGCACTGGTGACGCGAATGGCAGAGCTGGGCATCCTTTATGACGAGGATGCGGAAGGCACGGGTTACTGGCAGCTTTACAGCCGCGCCTTCGACAAGCTGTTCTTCTTCGAATTCGTCCAGCGCGACCCCGGCTATGGCGGCTATGGCGCACCCAATGCCGGGGTGAGGCTCGCCGCGCAGAACCGGTTCCGGGATGAAGGCCCGTTGGACTGACCGGAAGAGCGCCTTTTAAAGCCGCTATATGTGTCCTTGTGCAACTCGGCATGCGCAGCTCGACCGCGTTGTGCGGGTGTGCCAGTCACGCTCGCGATAGCTGTTACGCTGAGCAAGTCGCGCAGCGCAACTTCTCTCCACGGCGGGCGCCCCCTCGATCCGCCAACTTCCGTCTCCATCAACCGGTCGGCGGTAAATGAGATGATCTCACGCAAAAGATCAAACGCATGGTGACCAACTGCACTGCCGGCCGGTGGCTGCAGCGCATTATGGAAAGCACGCGTCGCTCCGGCAACGCACCGTCGAAATCTGAACCATCAACCCGGACACGACCCCCGCACAGTTTGGCTGTGTAGGGCAATTCAAGATCATGCAGTTTGTCGCGATATGGCATAAATTCTGGAAGGGGGCGCTGATGCCTGCCTACCCCAACTGCCATACGCCGCTTGACTGAGATTTCAGTTATTAGTATGAGTGTTTTAGTTTTAATTGATTGCTCAGGGAGTGCGCGTCGCTCAACGTTCGGTTTTATAGCCTGATCGCTTGAGAACGTCGCTCGCATAGCGATCGCCAAACACAACCAAGGCCGCAATCTTACAACGCGGCTGCCTGAGGAGCCTGAATCCAACCATGGATAGAGACGCGATTGCGATAAGCCTCGATCTGATCAATCGCCATTACCAGGAGCCGAACCGGAATCGGTACGAAAGCAGATATTTCTGGGAGGAGCTCTACACGCTGATCGCTGCATCCGGCTTCTCGGCGATCGAGATTCCCTACGAACCGGTTTGGCAATTTGGCGGGCGCAGCGGCGTGCCGTTCAACCGATATTGTGTGAACACCAAATATGAGAGCGCAGACAATTATCGCGCGCTGCTGAGCGCCAGCGGGATCGCCCATGTCACCGGCATAACCTTCGATCCCAACCTGTTCATGCGCAACGATAATCTGAATTTCTATTTCGGCGCGACCAACCATTTCGCGAACGAGGCCCTTGCCCATGCAGCGGACATGGGCGCCGAATATCTCGCCATCAGCCCTTCGCCCTTCCATGGGCGCATCGCGCAATATCATCCTGATCTTGAGAATATGAAAGAGGCCTTTACCGAGCGCACGATCGAGCTGCTGGCGGGTCTTGCCGCCAAGGCGGGGGAGCTTGGCGTCACGCTGGTCCTTCGCAATGAGTATTGGAGTCTGTTCGGCGGCGAGCGGATCCTGCCACTGGCGGATGCTTTGCCCGACAATGTGAAGCTCGACTGCGATACGGCCAGCCTGTTCGTCGCCGGTGTCTCGTCAACGAATTTTCTTGAGGCGCAGATCGACCGGATCGGTTGCGTCCATCTGACCGATACCGACTTCGTCGATGCGCAGGAGGTCTGGAAAACCCCCAACCCGGAATTCCCGAGCAATCACGCAACGCAAGTCTTCCGCGATCCGGGAACTGGTTCGGTCGATTTGGTGCAAATCGCTGCCTTGCTCGACAGGTTGAGCTACCGGGGGCCGGTCATCTGTAGCGCCCGCCAGACGAGAGATCCCTTTCGCGCTCTGCTGAGAACCCGTGCCTTGCTCAACCAATTACAGAAATAAGACGGACGGAGACGCCGCGATGCCCAATATTCGCTATGCCAACATGTGCCACTGGAAAACGATCCCCTACAGGAAGATCGAGAACTTCCGCGAATTCTATTATGAAGACAAGTCCAACAGCGCCTATTATTCCGATTGGGACAATATCCTGAAATATCAGTCGGCGCTTGGCTTCGAAGGGATTGAAATCGCCCCTTGGGATCTGGCGGACATATTGCCGCTGTTCGGTTCGCCCGAAAATTTCACCGCCTTTGCGAAGGATCGCGGGGTGAGCGTGATCGGCATGTTCCACGGCGCGCATGCTTCCCATGCGCAGGATCATTTCGACGAGGCCGTTCGCGCCGGGCGCGAGGCGGTCGATACGATCGTGCGGTTCGGCGGCACCTATATGAACACCTGTCCGACGCAGAATTATTACGGTACGGGACCGTTGAGCAGGGAAGAAGTGCGGCAATGCGCCAAGGTGATGAACGAGATCGGCCGTTACGCGACCGATCACGGGGTAAAGATCGGCCTGCATAACGAGTTCTTCTGCGCGATCAACCTACCCAATCACCGCGAGCTGATCGAACTTACCGATCCGAAGCTGGTTCATTACTGCGTCGACACGGCGCAGATTGCAATCATGGGCGAAGACCTGCTGAAATTCTACGGGGACTATCACGAACGCATCAGCACCTTCCACCTCAAGGATACCGCTTCTGCAAAGCTCCCGGACAGCGTGCGCTACGCGCAGGACCCGGAGATTGCCGATGACGGCACGCGCTGGTTCTGGGAGCCGGGCCAGGGCGAACTTGACCTCAAGGGTCTGTATCGCCTGCTCAAGCAGCATGAGTTCAAGGGCTGGATCTCGATCGAATATGACGGCTCGCCCGATCTGCTCGCTTCAATGGCCATGACACGCTATTATCTCGATAACGAATTGCGGCCGATCTACGACTGAGCGTCAGTCGGCAGACTGTCGGGTATCATCGGGACTTGGGGCAAAAACCTTGCGCGAAGAGAGAGGGCTTGGGAATATGTCGATATTGCCAGCCCTCCCGACGCCGGGGTAGCTCCTCGTCTGGCCCGGCGCCGCGGCTCTATTTTTACGATCCGGACGGGCAAGGTCGCTCTCGATGCAATGTCCGGGCTGCTGCGGTGCACGCTTTCAGGCCACCAGCGCGCCATGAATGCAGAGGCCATATGATCTGGGCAGGCTTCACGGCGGACCGATCCGGAGCGTTCGGAGTGAACTGATCGTGGAAACCCGCTACGGCCTTATCCGGGACGCGTGGCTTGCGAATTGCATGGTGTTTTGCGGCATATGCTGCGCAACGGCGGAGCGATTTCGCCAGCCAGTCACCACGCCTGCCTGGAAAGGCATTGCGGATGCCCACGCGCCGTTGCCTCTCTCTCTCTCTCTCTCTCTCTCTCTCTCTCTTTCGCGCGCTCGTGCACAAGTCCCGACATGACGAGATCATGCAGGTCTCCGCGCGGATAGCCTTGATGCCTGAATCTGTGGCAAGGCGGCGGACAGCAGGGGTGTCTTCACGACCTGTCGCGGTAAATTGTCAGAAGAGAATCATTGCCTTCCACGGATCTATGTCTTCCGTCTCGGTCATGGCTTGATCGACGAAAATTATCGCATTTCCAGCCTGTTCTGGATACATCGAAGAGCAAGCATCCTATGTGATGAAGAACATGAAAGGAGAGGGGCCTGCATTTCGAAGCATCTCCTCTCTTCATGCATTTCACCTTGCCTTTGCGGCGATGTCCCCACGGATGCGATCGTGCTGACCATCCATCGGCCAGAAGAGGATGACAGCGATCTGGACGATCATGATGCCGATCGGCCAGCCATAATAGGACCAGCGGATCGCTGCGCGTGCGCCATCCGTCACCGCTTTGGGATCATAGCCCGCAATGCCCAGCACATAGGCGATGATCGCCGTGCCCAGCGCCATGCCTACCTTGGTCGCCAGGCTGATCCCGGAGGACAGCAGGCCTTCGTTGCGGACGCTGAAAGTCCATTCATGATAGTCGACCGCGTCCGCCGCCATGGTGAAAATGGCGGTCATGGTCAGGCTGACGAGGATCGCTGCAATGAGAAAGGTCGTCAGGAACAGGACGTGTCGGGCCTCTATCCATGGGAGCAGCAGGTGCAGCAGGATGGCGAGCGCCAGCGCTGTGATACAACCCTTGCGGATGCCGGTCCGCTTAAAGATCATCGGCGCGAAGAAGGCGCTGAGCAGCAGTGTGCCCGAGACGGCGGGCAGCAATATGCCGATCATCCAGGGAGCTTTCATCACCTCGATCGCGAAGAAGGCGGTGACGGAGATCACGCAGCCGAAACGCAGGAAATTGAGCGTGCAGAAGAGGAAGGTGACGAGCCAGGCGCGATTGCGCACCATCGCGCCGACCTGTGGCCAGACCGCCCCGTTGCGGGGGCCCTCGTCATGATGCCGTTCCCTGCAACTGAAGAAGAGATTGAGCAGCGCGGCCAGCGTCAGTCCCGCGAAGATGATGGCCACAAGTGCAAAACCAAGCCGTTCATTGCCGCGACCCAGCAGACCAACCAGCGGCATGGTGGCGGCGGTCGCCAGTATCACGGAGATGGACGTGCCGATGGCGCGCGCGCTGCCCAATTGCATGCGGCTGCCGTGGTCGGCGGTCATCATCGGCATCAGCGCCGAAAAGGGCACCGCCAGAAAGCTGTAGAGAATGCCGAGCAACGAGAAGGTGACATAGGCATAGGCCAGTTTCGCGCCGGTGGAAGCGTCAATCGTGGTAAAGGTCAGCACCAGCAGGATCGAAAAGGGAATGGCGGTGAACAGGAAATAGGGCCGGGTACGGCCCCAGCGCGTCCGCGTCCGGTCGACCAGCAGCCCGACGCCCAGATCCACGCCCGCATCGAACAGGCGGGACAGGAGGAAAAGCGTGCCCACGGCCGCCGCCGGCAGCAGCGCGACATTGGTGTAGAAGTAGAGCAGGAAAGCGCCAACGGCGTTCCAGCTGAGGCCGCAAGCGAAATCACCCAGGCCATAGCTGATCTTTTCCCATGGCTTGAGATTGTCGTTAGAGGGCGAGGCCATGGTCGCTCCCTCCGGCATGGCACGCCTTGCAACGGCACTCGTCATAGCGCGTTCCTCACCATCACCTGGCTCCGTGCGCGCGGAGCCTTTTTTCTGTTGAGGGCCAGCCTGGCTCTGGCCCGGTAACCATGTCGAACGTCAAAGGCCGATGGCGGCCCGCACCTTGGCGATGGATTGAGCCGTCGGCATGGTTGGCTGATATTCAAGGCCGATCGCCCCGTCATAGCCGAGCGTGCGGAGCTTCGCGACGGTCTGGCGCCAGTCGATTCTGCCCGTTCCCGGCTCGTTGCGGCCGGGATTGTCGGCAAACTGGACATGCTGCACCAGATGCATGCGGCCCTTCAGCACCTGCTCCATATCCTCGCCCATGACGTTGGAATGGAAGACGTCATAGAGGAGGCGCAGATTGGGGCTGTTCACTTCCTCGATAATGTCGAGCGCGAGCGTGGTACTCGACAGGAACATGCCGGGATGGGATACGATCGTGTTAAGCGGTTCCAACAGCAATATCACGCCCGCTTCCTCAGCCAGCGTCGCGGCCTGCCGCAACGCTTTGACCGCTTCCGCCCGTTGCTCTTCCACGCTGACGCCCTCGCGGGTAAAGCCGGACGCGATAACCAGGGGCGGCCGGCCCAGCATCTTGGCGGTTTCCAGCGTCGCCTTCACGGCCGCCAGAAATTCTTCATGTTGAGCGGGGTCGACCAGGCTGCGGCGCGGACCGACGCAAAAGCTGGTCAGCTTCACTCCTGTTTCCTCCAGCGCGATCCGGATATCCTCCAGGGGCTTGTCGTCCCAGAGGTGGAATTCGACGGCGCCAAGGCCAGATGCCTTGGCCGCGCGGATGCGATCGGCGAAGTCGGGTGCATCGTCCTTGAACAGCCATTCGATGCAGGCGGAGGGAAACATGGATCTTCTCCTTGGGCGCTCCTGATCGCAGGAACTGGGTCCGGTAGAAGAAGGAGAGGCAGTCCCGCCGGCCTAGCCGGGACTGCCTCCGGTCCGATGGATACTATAGAATGTTCATCAGAAACGAACAGTGCCGCGGACGCCATATGTGCGCGGCGATCCATAAACATAGTTGATCAGCAGCGAGCCCCCCGCATTCACGTAGCCGGCAAAGGCGATGGGACGATAGTTTTCGATATTTCGGACGAAGCCCTGAATGCTGAAGCGATCGCCCGGCGAAACCCATTCCAGCGTGAAGTCAGTCTGGGTGAAGGCCTTCTGCCGGGTCGCCAGATCGTTGCTGGGCTGCAGATAATAATCCGACTTGAAGCGGCTGAACAGGCTGGCCGTGACCTTCTGATCGCCGAAATGGAAATCATGGTCATAACCAAGCGCAATCGTCCATTTGGGCGACTGCACCGGCGTATTGCCGCTGAGGTCGAAAGGCTGAAGGCCGGGCGCGTCAGGATCGCTGTCGGTCAGCGTGCCGGTCAGACCAAGCAGGTTTGCGTAGAATTTGGTCAGCTTGGCATTCAGATAGTTGACCGTCGCGGTAAAGCGATCGTTGCGCGACAGCAGGACGGTCGTGTCGGTTTCGATGCCCCAGACCCGCGATGCGCCGGCATTGACGACTTCGGCGCCGACGTTGGTGTCTAGGAAGATCGGGATCTGCTGATCCTTATAGTCATAATAGAAGGCAGCGGCATTGAACTGGATCGTGCGGTTGGCGAAACTGTTCTTCGTACCGATTTCATAGGCAGTCAGCTTTTCTGCCCCGAAGGAGCTGACATTGTCGAAGCCGCCAGCCTTGTAGCCGGTGCTGACCTTGCCATAGACGAGATGGTCGCGCGACGGGGTGTAATCGACGCCCGCGGTCCAGGTGACCTGCCCGTCGTCCAGCGGCGTGGGATGGAAGCCGAGCGATTCATCGGCAGGCGGAGGCGTGGGGCCGCGGCCGAAGCGCGGGCCATAATTGATGAAGAGCGCGCTTTTCTTGTCTTTGGTATAGCGGATGCCGCCGGTGACGCTCAGCTTGTCTGCAATCAGCGGAACGGTTGCTTGAGCAAAGCCGGCCATCGACCTGTTCTTTACATAGGGGCGGTAGAAATAGTTGAGGTAGCTGCCACCGGCCGCCAACGGCAGGAACAGCCCCTGCGCCATATATTGGTTCTCGCGGAAATAGAAGGCGCCGACCTGATAGATGACGCCGCCATCCTCGCCGCCCGAGAGGCGGATTTCATGGCTCTGCGTCTTGGAATTCTTCTCGTAATTCTGGATGAAGACGGTCGGGACATAGCCGTTGAGCGGCTGGCTGACGTCGGACTGCACGTCGCGATAGCCGCCGATATAGCTCAGCGTACCGATCGACCCCACATCGACGTCGAGGCGGCCGCGCACGGCATACTGCTTGATCCGGGTAAAGCCCAGGTCGCCCAGCGGGAAGGATTTGCGCGGCGGATTGAACTGAAGATTGCGCGGTACGCCGCCATTTTCGAGCTGCGGCGTGGAAGGGATGGGATCGATCAGCCCGCCCGCATAGGCCGGGTTGGTGAGCACGCCATTATTTGCGACGACGATGCCATATTGCGCGACGCCGGTGGTGTCCACATTGACATATTCGCCGGCCAGATAGGCGCGGATGCCGTCCGCCGGTTCGGCATAGATGGAGAGGCGGGCGGCGTCGGTATTGCCCGCGCTGCCACGACCGGCTGGAGCGTTGTTGAAATAACCGTCATGTTCATTGTGCATGCCGCTGGCGCGGATCGCAACCTTGTCGCCCAGGGGCAGGTTGACGGCCGCCTCGCCCATGATCGCGTCATAATTGCCGTAGCTCGCCGAAGCATAGCCTGAAAACTCGCCCAATTTGGGCTTTGCGACGACGATATTCAGAGCGCCGGCGGTAGCGTTGCGACCATAAAGCGTGCCTTGAGGGCCGCGCAGGATTTCGATTCGCTCAAGGTCGAAGAAGCTGGCGTTCAACGCAATCGGGCGATTGATATATTCGCCGTCGATATTGATGGTCAGCGCCGGATCGGCGGTTTCGCTATGATCCTGACTGGAAATGCCGCGCACCGAAATCTTGGTATATTGCGTATCGTTGGTGATGTTGAGATCCGGCGCGAGGCGAGACAGGCCGTTGACGTCGCTGACACCGGCCTTGAGCACTGCGTCGCTATCGAACGCGCGCATGGCGATCGGCGTGTCCTGGATGTTGGTGGCCCGCTTCTGCGCGGTGACGATGATATCGGCAATCCCCATGTCATGGCCTTCGTCCGGGCCATCGCCTTGAGCCAATGCGCTGCCGGCAAAGCCGATGCACGCGACGCTTGCCATGAGAATGGTCATGGTTCGAATGTGACGCATTAATCCTCCCTTATGCTTCCCCTATTTAGGGACATTTACGAATTGCAATGTCAGTTTTAATATGAACCCCTGGCGCAGGTCAAGGAATATAAGAACCGTAAGTCTAATTCGGACACAGGCCGGATCGAACATTCCTGAATGGCGCCGGGTCAGATTGAAGAAGGCCAACAGTTTCATCGCTTGCGATCGTGCTGATCGCAATCCTAGGCGTCGCCGGCATGGATGCGCTCGACGAAGGGATGCCTCTGGCGCGGCTGTCTGAGCAGGGGCACCGCGCCATCCAGGTCCTGACCGTAGGCTCCATGGATCAGCCGCTCAATGCGCACGGCAGCGGCATCGACCCTCCGGTAATCTTGACGCTCCGGCTGTGGATGACCACCGCCGATGGCATCGGTTCTCGCCCTGTTCGGACGCGCCCACCCACCCAATTCGCGATTCGCCATGCGAACGACAGCGGCCGGCGTCAGCCTTATGTCAGCGCATAGGGCATATTCCGTCAGTTCCGGCCACCAGTTCAGGCGCGGGACCTTGGCTCCGGCACGCATACCTGCCACGCTGAAGCGGTTTTCAACCCATGACCGCTAGGATCGACGGCCAATTTGGCTATGGCTCTGGGGTCAGTGGAACCGCATGCAGGATCCGGGGTCTCACGCCACATCGCGGCAGATGCGATAAACGGAGGGAACTCATTTTCGTCTCGCGCTCAATTAGCGCGATTTTATCAAGGTTCGGCATCGAACCGTCAGAAGATCAGCTTCACCGTCATCCCCGCGACCAGCGCGTCCGGGTAGCGATCAATCGCCCCCACGCGGTGGATATATTGAAGGTTCGGGCGGATCAGCAGCTTCCCCGTCGCCTGCCATCCATAGAACAGTTCTGCACTCATCTCATCCTTCTGCACATCGACCGTTTGACCCAGCGCTATCTCGTCGCGCTGACGGTCGGCAATGCGCGGATTGACGCGGGCATAGACGAGGCCAAGACCGAAATTGTCCCTGGGCCGGCTGTCCCACAGGCCGCGCGTCACAAAGCCGCCGCTCAGGAAAAACGGCACGCGCGCCGTATGCCGGTCGGACAGGGTGACCGTGCCGAACAGGGACAGGCCGCGATCGCCCGGACCGAAGCGGGCGATCATCTTTTCGCCCATGATCCACGCGCTCCACCTTTCCTGACGCATGGCGGGGGAAAGGCCGGACAGGACATAGCTGTCGTCGTTGATATCGTCCCGCACATCGGGCTTATCGGTGGTATCGACAAGGCCGCCGACCCGGATCAGGCCCGGAAGTCCGCCCTCCTGCTGGCCGAATTTCCAGCCCAGTTCGACCGGCAATACGAAGCTGTCGAAGCGCGGCGCCAGCTGCCAGCCATTGCCGGTCTGGGCGCGAATGCCGTTCACTTCGAAGGCGGCGACGGTGACGGTCAGGCCTCTGGCGATTTCCCGTTTCGCGCGGACGCCCCAGCGCGGGATCGGAAAGCCGGAAAAGCCGCTATTGTAGAACAAGGTGGTCGGGCGCGGGCAGAAGGCGAAATTCTGGAACTGGCAGCCCGAAGGCAGCGTCGCGAAATCGTCGCCCGTATGGTAAAGGCCGAACTTCAGGGCGGTCTTGCCGTCGTTCAACTGCTGCTCATAGCTTAATTCCGCGGGACGCAGATCCTGCCCGCCGCCGAACAGCTCCTGAACCTCGAAAAGGTTGCCGATACGGGTCGCGGTAAGATCCTGTCCCTTGCGGTGGATGATGGTGGCGATAATCTTGCCGCCCTCCAGCCCAAACGCCTTGCCGGTGTCGACCGTGGCGGAAGCGAGCAATTGCTGGGTATAGGCCGCACCCTGATCGCGCCCGCCGGTGATGGAGGCCGCGCTTTCCGAGATGTAGGAGAAGGTGAGGGTGACGCCCTTGTCCTTCAGACGCGTGCGCCAGCCCGGCTTTTTCTCCGCTTTTGCGGCGGGAAGCTGGCCCTGATGGGCGGGCGGCCCTTGGCGAACCGCAACGGGCGCGGCGGCCGCCCCGGCCGGGATGACGATGGCGGGCGGTGTATCCGCGATCATGACGCCGCGCTCCGTTCGGTGGCGCTGGCAAAGTCGGCCAGCATGCGGGCGCTGTCGGGCTGGACGCCGGTGAACAGGGCGAAGGCGTGGGCCGCCTGCATCACCGCCATGCCGCCGCCATTGAGTGTCCGGCAGCCCTTGGCCGCCGCCGCTTCGAGCAGTGGGGTCTGGAGCGGGAAATAGATGATGTCCGACACCCATTGGTCTGCGGTCAGCAGATCGGGATCGAAGGGCAGGCCGGGATGGCTGAGCATGCCGATGGGCGAGGTCTGAACCACGCCATCGGCGCGAGCAATGGCTTCTTCTGCCGTCGCGGCGACGGTGACGGTCGCTTGCGGGAACAACGCTCCCAGTCGCTCCACGAGTGCCGTCGCCCGTTCCGGGGCGGGGTCGAAAACGGCAAGGCGGGTCGCGCCGAGGTCGAGATGGGCATAGCCTACTGCCGCCGCTGCGCCCCCAGCGCCGATCAAGGCGATCTGCCCGCGCAGGCGATCGCCAAGACCCGCGAGGAAGTGCGCGCGATAGCCCGACCAGTCGGTGTTGTCGCCATGCGCCCTGCCGTTGCGGAAGAGGATGGTGTTGACCGCGCCCAGCGCCCTGGCAGCGTCGGACAGGCTGTCGAGATGCGGGATCACGGCCTGCTTGAAGGGATGGGTGACGTTGAGACCGTCAAAGCCCATCGCCCGAAGCATCGGCAGCAACCGGGGCAGGTCCTGCGCCGCATAGTCCATCACCTCGCCGTCGAGGATGCGATAGACCATGGTGAGGCCCAACGCGCGGGCTTCGGTTTCGTGCATTTGGGGGCTGCGCGATCCGGCAATGCCGCTGCCAATCAGGCCACAGAGAATGGACGCGAAGGGTCGCCCCGTATCGCGGACGGGTTGATGGATCATGGTCATGGTCCTCGAAATTGCGTTTTAAGCGGTCTTGGGCAGGCGGATCAGTGCTGCGCAGATACCGGCAAGGACGACCGGCACCGCGAAGATGCCGAAGATCACGGCCAGCGACACCTTGGCCGCCAGCAGGAAGCCGCCCAGCATCGGTCCGATCACCGCGCCGATCCGGCCCACGCCCATGGCCCAGCCGATGCCGGTGCCGCGCGCTTCGGGGGGATAGAGGCTGGTAGCCAGCGGGTAGCAACCGTTGAAACCGCCCTGTACGAACACGCCGATCAGGAAGGCGGTGGCGAGCGTCGCGGCGAGTGGCATGGCAACCGAACCGAACACCACCAGCGCAGCAGCGGCGAGGACCATATAGGTCAGGATCAGCTTGCGCAGGTCGAAGCGCATGGCGACAAGGCCGATCGACGAGGTGCCGAAGAAGGCGCCGATATTGTATATCGCCCCGGCATAGATGGCATCCTTGGCGGGCAGGCCGGCCTCTACCGCGAGCTTGGGGATCCAGCTGATCACGAAATAGAGCGTCATGAAGCTGAAGATGATTGCCAGCCACAGCAATATGGTGCTTGGGCCGCGCCCTTCGGTCAGCAGGCCGCGCACGCCGGCATGGCTGGTTTCGCCGACATGGCGTGGCGGCAGGGCGTCAAGCTGGGGCTGGCCGACGGAAGCGAGCAGGCGGTTTGCCTTGCTGAGAGCGCCCTTGGGCTGACGGCTGAGCAGGAAGGCGATGGATTCAGGCAGCAGCAGCCAGACGAAGGGGATAGCTATGGCGCACAGGATCGCCGCGCCCAGCAGCATCGCTTGCCAGCCATGTGTCGAAACCTGACTGGCGACGACGAAGCCCGTGATGGTCGCGCCGACCGGATAGCCTGCTTGCAGGAAGCCGACGGCAAAGGTGCGATGCCTGGCGGGCGCATATTCGGCGGTCAGCGCCGCCATGCTGGCCAGTACCGTGCCGATGCCGATGCCGACGACGAAACGGCTTGCGATGAGCTCGACGATCGATGTCGCTATGCTCGATCCGAACATCGCGGCGGTCATCATGATGAGCGAGGCGAGGATCAGCTTGCGGCGGCCGAAGCGGTCGGCCAGCGGCGCGATCAGCAGGCCGCCCGCCGCCATGCCGGCGAGTCCCGCGCTGAAGACAATGCCCAGACTTTCGGGGCTGACATTCCAGTCGGCGGAGAGCGCCGGAGCAACATAGGACAGGATCAGAACGTCCATGCCGTCCAGCATGTTGAGGATGAAGCAGATGGCAACGACCAGTATCTGCCGCGCGGTCCAGCTGCTTTCCAGCGGCGACGGGTTTCCGCTGTCCACGGTGACATAGGGCCGCACGGACACGCTGCCGGTTGCCGAATAGCTGGCCATGGTAGAACGCCTTTCATCCTCTCTGGGGCTGCAAGCCCTTGCACTGATACCGGCCCGGTGTCCTGTCGGCTTCTATTCTGCGGGTTCGATCCTCATGACTCTTTCCGCATTGGCCAGCCAGCAGGCGAAACAAAGTATCTTATGCCCTTATGTTATGCCTTCTTCGGGCGGGGCAGGCCCAGCAGAACAGTGCGGGCGATCTCCTCAAACGTCTCCCCTATGATGGCGCGGGGCGATTCCAGATTGCGGTTAATATACACCGGCAGCACGCCGGGGTCTGCAAATTCCAGAAAGCGGACCGTGTCGGCATGCGGCTGCATCGCCGTGAAGCTGTCGACCAGCGCGATGCCCATGCCGTTGGCGACGAAGGCTACCGCGGTTTCGGCGAAGCGGATATAGGTGGCGACGTTCAGTTCCCGGCCTGCCTTGGCGAACATGTCCGCGATGATGCGGCCATGCGGCGTGTCGGGGCGGAAGGATTGCAGTTGTTCGCTGGCGATATCGGCAACGCTGATCCGATCGCGGTCCGCCAGCCGGTGATGACCTGGGACGGCACAGACCATCCGCCCGGCGCCAATCCGGCTGGAGAGGATGTTGGGATGGTCGATCGGGAAAACCGTCAGGGCATATTCGCCGCGCTGAAGGGCGAGATAGTCGGCTGCCTGTTCCACCGACAATATGTCGAACTGGATGGTAAGGCCCGGATAGTTGGCGGTCAGCCGCCCCAGCATCTGCGGCAGGACGGAATGTCCCAGCGAGGGCGATGCGCCGACGCGAAAGGTCTTGTCTTCACCCGTGGCCAAACGCTGAATGACATGCGCGAGATCGTCGAAGCCCTTGTAGATTCGTTCGACCTCTTCGAACAGGATGCAGGCTTCGCGCGTGGGGACCAGCCGTCCGCGCGTGCGGTCGAACAGGCGGAAGTGCAGCTTGTCCTCCATATGCGCGAGCATGCGGCTGAGGCCGGGCTGTGATGTGCCCAGCAGGCGCGCGGCGCCGCTCACGGTCTTGGTGATCATGACCGCGCGGAATATCTCGATCTGCCGGACGGTGAGCATGGGCCTTCGCTTGTTTTCGCAAATCTGAATGGCCGTGCTAAACCAATGCGTGCCTTTATTGTAGTGGAAAGCCGGTCATGCGCCGTCCGGGCATGCCTGTGGCGAGGGCGCGCGTTTTTGCCGGTCGCAGCTCATGAGGTGGCAGGCGGCATCCTTCCCGGAGGGGGCGGTCGGCTTGCGCTGCCATGGCGGTGTCCAGCCGGGAGGAGCCGAACCGCAAAAAGAGGGCGAGGATGGACTCGCGTCAGGCATCGCGGCGACCGATATTTGCGCGCAGGCCAGAGCGGCGAGCGCGAACGCGCTATACCGCATGGCTGAAACGCCGCTCAGCGGGTTGCAGATAGCTGTCGAAGCAGGCGGCGATGCTGCGGGCATAGGGCAAGGCGTCGGGAAACAGCATGATCTCCTCGCCACTCAGGCGGATCAGGCCCAGTTCCTCGAAGCGCGACAGGTCGGGCAGGGAGATGGACGGGTCGAGCCGCACATGCCCCCGGCAAAGCAGTGCTTCGATGATCCGGCCGCGGCGCTGGTCCTCGACGGTGCGGAGCGTGCCGCGAGTGCCGGAAATATGCCCCGCTTCCACCTTTTCGCGCCAGGGACCGGCCTGTTTCTCGTTCTGGACGATGAGATCGGGGAACTGGCTGATCGCGCTGGCGCCCAGACCCAGCAATATGTCCGCCGGATCGTCGGTGAAGCCCTGAAAATTGCGCCTCAGTCGTCCGGCTGCGGCGGCTCTGGCGATGCTGTCCTGCGGCTGGGCGAAATGATCGAAGCCGATCGCGGCATAGCCCGCCGCGGCGAGCGTCCGATGACCCTGTGCCGCCATGGTGAAGCGGGTGGCGAGGTCTGGCAGCGCGCCGGCTTGGATGCGGCGCTGGCGCGGCAGCAGTTGCGGCATATGGGCATAGCCGAACAGGGCGATGCGAGCCGGGCGCAGCCGTACGCTTGCCTCGATCGTGGCGCTGAGGTCTTGAAGTGTCTGGCCCGGCAGCCCATACATCAGGTCGAAGCCGGTCGCGATACCTGCCAGGCCGAGCTGGTCGACGGCGCGCTCGACCGTTTCGATCGGCTGGATACGGCCGATGGCCGCCTGAACATGCGGGGTGAAAGTCTGGACGCCCAGATTGACCCGGTCGACCCCCATGGCCGACATGGTTGAGATCCATTGTCTGTCGAGGCGGCGAGGATCCAGTTCGACCGAGATTTCGGCATGATGGGCGTCGAAGCAGAGCAGCAATTGCTGGAGCAGGCGGACGAAATCGACCAGCGGCAGCGAATTGGGGCTGCCGCCGCCAAAGGCGATGCGCTGCACCCGGCCGTGTCCGTTCAGCCGCCCCGCAATCAGCGCGATTTCGCGCTCCAGCGCCTCGACATAGGCGGCAAGGCGATGCGAACGGTTGGCAGCCCCCGTGTTGCAGCCGCAATACCAGCAAATGTCATGGCAATAGGGAATATGGACGTAAAGGGAGAGCGCGGCGTCCGCCTCCACCCTATCCAGCCGGTCAGCGAGATCTGCCTCGCCCACGTCGCCGCTGAACTGTGCGGCGGTGGGATAGCTGGTGTATCGCGGCACAGGCCGGGCGAGCAGGTCGGGGTGATATGTCCACATCATTCCAACTCAGGAACGCGCCGAATACCCTACCGAAAGCCACGAATTTCCGTGACTTTTGGGGCGTTGCCGAACTCTATTCGGTAACGCGGGAGATTTCGCGACAAAAGGCGCGATGGACATGGTGATAACTCCCTCAGAGGAATCTTTAACGCTTCAGCTGGCATCGGTCGGAAGCGTTGAGAGCAATGTAGCTGAACGGTTGCTTGTCCGTCTTGATTTATCTCAAATTCAATTGGTGATGCTCCAAGTGTTTAGTCCCAGGATGTGATGGCGTAAATTGTCGTCATCAAGGCGGAGGGAGCTATGGGCCAGCTTCTCCACGGCCGCGCCAAGGCCACGCACGCCGTTCGATGCGAGCTACAGTGATCGCAAGGCTCGGTCGCCAATCTCGCGAAGCATGCCGGGTCAGCGAGCAAACCTTGGCTTGAGACATCCTTCGCGAGACTGGAATGAGTTTTGGCCGCTGGCGGCGGCAGTTCAGCATCCTGCTCGCAGTCAAATGGCTGCGGGCGGGCGGGAGCGCTGCTGCGATAATGGTGCCTGCGGAGAGGAGTCAGGGGCGGCCTTTCCTTGGTGCCGCAGCGATCCACATTTATTTCACAGCAAGTCCCTTCCCTTGTGGCTAGACCCCGATGGCTGCGCCTCGTGACCTCAGTCCTGATGCCTCTCATACGATCAAGACATAGGCTGCACCGAGGAGGGCGCAGGCCAGGAGAACGGGGATCATGCCGATCTTGAACCTGAAGACGGCGATCGTCGCGCCGAGCATGAGCACGAGCGCTGCGACATTCAGCGAGGAAAGCACCGGAACGTCGAACCCCCCGCCGGTAAAACCGACCGTGCGGGTGCGTGTGAAAAGCGTGTGGATCGCGAACCAGACGGCGAGATTCAAGATGACGCCTACGACCGCTGCCGTGATTGCCGTCAGCGCCGAGGAGAGCGCGCGATTGCCGCGTAGTCGCTCGACGAACGGCGCGCCGGCGAAGATCCACAGGAAGCAGGGCACGAATGTTACCCAGGTGGTAAGGATTGCCCCGAGCGTTGCCGCGAGGAGCGGGGACAATCCTGTCGCTTCCCGAAAAGCGGCGAGGAAGCCGACGAACTGCGTGACCATGATCAGCGGCCCCGGCGTGGTCTCGGCGAGGCCGAGGCCATTCAGCATCTCGCTTGGTTGCAACCATCCATAGGTGCCGACGGCCTCCTGAGCGACGTAGGCGAGAACGGCGTAGGCGCCGCCGAAGGTCACGACAGCCATCTGGCTGAAGAATGTGGCAATCTTTGTAAAGACATTGTCCGGCCCTGCGAGCGCCAGCAGCGCTATCACGGGGGCGAGCCACAGGACCAGAAGAACTCCCGAAATCTTGAGCGACCAGGCCAGGTTAGGCCGGGCATGCTCGGGCAGGCCTTCGCCAAGCGCCGTATCCGCGTCGTGGACGATGTTGCCACCTGACGATCCGTGCCCGCCCCCGCCCTTGAAGGCTGTCAGGCCTGCCCATCCTCCAAGGTAGCCGCCGATCCCGGCAAGCAGGACAATCAGCGGAAACGGCGCGTCCAGGAAGAAAATGGCGACGAAGGCAGCCGCTGCGATTCCTCGCATCACGTTGTTCTTGAGCGCTCGAGATCCCACGCGCACCACCGCTTGGACAACCACGGCGAGGACGGCAGCCTTCAAGCCAAAGAACAATCCCTCGATAAGCGGCGTCTGGCCGAAGAGCACATAGACATAGCTAAGACCAAGGATGGCGAGAAAACCGGGCAGCACGAACAGGGCTCCCGCGACCAGACCGCCCTTGGTCTTATGAAGCAGCCAACCGATATAGGCGGCAAGCTGCTGTGCTTCAGGACCGGGAAGAAGCATGCAGTAGTTGAGGGCATGGAGGAAACGCTCTTCCCCGATCCACTTTTTCTCTTCCACCAGGATACGATGCATGACGGCGATCTGACCAGCAGGTCCGCCGAAGCTCAGGGCTGCAATGCGCGCCCAAACTCCCACCGCTTCGGCATAAGGAATGCCATGATTGCCGGCGCGTTGCGGCGGCAGCTCCGCTGTTGTGCTGACGACAGTAGTCATGGTGCAGGATTCCTCGTGCTGAAGAATGCATGGAACTGGTTGAGGGCCTCGCCGGCCTGAGCGATGCGCTGAAGATCGTCGTCCGACGTTGCGCACACGCCGGAAAGGATCGCGCCGAGGCCCGGCGTCTCCGGGCGGTTGAACTTGCCATCGGCGATGTCGAGGTCATGAATGATCTCGCCGATGGCGACCAGAGCAGGGTCATCCGCGAGACCGGCGCGCACCACGATGGTCTCGAAGCTGCACCGGCCGTCCTCGTGGGTGAACTCCGCCTCGGCCATGTCGAAGCGAAGCTCCCCCGTCCCCGGCAAATAGCTGCGAGCGTCGACAAACTTGAAGGTCGCTTCGGGATCCACGAACCGGCGAATCAGCCAGGCGCAAGCTATTCGATCGACGTGAACGCCGCTGCGCGTCACCCAGACTTTGGATTTAAGATCGAGCGGTTGCTCGCCAAGGGGTTGTGAGCGGCTGACGTCAGGATGTTCGTAGCGCTGCCGATCGAGCTCTTGGAGAGCCAGTTCTGCATCCTGACGGCGCGACGCTCCGAAGTAGTCGAGCGCGGCGACCTCGCCCATCCGCTTTTGAAGGCGCGCGATTTCGCTTCCGCTTGCCGGGCCCGTTTCCAGCAGGCGCCGGGCGCTTTGAGTGATCTCGTCGTAATCAGTGTTCCGAGCACCATCGAACAGGGCCTGAACGTCAATGTCGGTCATGCCAGCGAGAAAACTGGCTTCAATCAGGATTGCCTCGCCCCCGTTTGCAACAATCTCGTTCAGCAGTTCCTGGAAGGTTGCTTCATGCTCCGGCGCCTTGGGCAGAATATGAACCGCATTCTTGATAGCTACGGCGCCGATCGCTTGAAGCCTGCGCCAGATCTTTACGCGCAGATATTGTGGCTTCGTCGGCAGCTGGTGAAGCAGCGCGATCCACCCGGAATGAGGTGTTGCTCGAATCATGATATGAGAATATCTCAAAGGTGCATCTGTGGGAACAGGTATATCTTATAAAAAATGTGAGGGATTGGCGTTTCTCGAGATGCGCCATGGGGATGGCGGCTGTTTGCGCTGCGACTGCAGCACCAGCCCAGGGAGAGGAGGTGCAGGAGGGGCTGTCGATTTCCGGCGCGATGCGCCTGCGTTATGAAACCATCGACGGGCAAGCGCGGGTTGGTTTCAACAAAAGCGATGACTTGCTGAACCTGCGTACGAATGTGCTGGCGCGATACCGCAAGGCCGACATCGAGGTAGCCGTCGAACTTTACGATAGCCGGGTCTGGAGCGACCGGATCGGCACCCCTGTATCGACCAACGAGGTGAATGCATTTGAACCGGTTCAGGCCTACATCGCGGGGACCTTCCAAGAACCGCTGGGCGCTGGCTCGAAGATTGCAGTCACCGCCGGGCGCATGATGCTCAACCTTGGCTCGCGGCGCCTGGTCGCTGCCGATGATTACCGCAACACCACCAATGGCTATACAGGCATGAAGGCCGATCTTACCGCCCGCAATGGGTGGAAGGGCACCTTCATCTACACGTTGCCGCAGGCTCGCCGGCCCGACGCCCTGGATGATGTTCGTTCGGCCAAAGTGAAGCTCGACAGGGAAAGCTTCGACCTCGTGCTTTGGGGCGGCCAAATTAGCCGAGCAAAGACCATTGGCCTCGCGTCGCTTGAAGTCACTTATTTTCATCTGGGAGAGCGCGATGCCCCCGGTCGACCGACCCGTGACCGCTCGCTGGATACCTTCGGTGGCCGCATGATGTTCGAGCCGCGGTCTTCGCATTTCGACTATGAAATCGAAGCCTTCTTTCAGACAGGTTCGGTCAGCACCTCCACATCAGCATCTGCCCAGCGTCAGAGCGTGGCTGCGAACTTCATCCATGTCGATGGTGGATACACGTTCCCAGGCGCGTGGACGCCGCGTTTGTCGGTCGAATACGATCGGGCCAGCGGCGATAAGCCCGGCGGGAAGTTCGGTCGTTTCGATACCCTCTTCGGTATGCGCCGCGCCGACCTGGCGCCGGCAGGCCTATACAATGCCCTTGCGCGTACCAACATCGAAACGGTCGGTATCCGGTTGGAAGCAAAGCCCAGCAAGCGCCTCGACTGGTTCGCCGCCTACCGGCCCATGTGGCTTGCTGCCCGCCAGGACAGTTTCTCGTCTACCGGGGTTCGTGACGCCTCCGGGCGGTCAGGCGATTTCGCTGGTCACCAGTTGGAGGGGCGCGTGCGATACTGGCTCATTCCCAAACGTCTGCAATTTGAGTTCGACGGCCTGGTGCTTGCCAAGGACCGCTTTCTTCGGGACGCGCCAAACGCCACGGCAGGTAAGTGGACGCGGTATGTTTCCTTCAACCTGATCGCCACCATTTGAACTCTGGCATCAACAGGGCAGAATTCCAAAGAAGTACGGCACCCATTCGCTGCGCCGAACGAAGGCGTCCATCATCTACCGCGCGACCGGCAAGCTGCGCGCTGGCCAGATATTTCTCGGCCAAAGCACGGTCGAGAATATAGTGCGCTATCTCGGAATCGACGTGGAAGATGCGCTCGCGCTCGCCGAGCACACGGAAATCTGAACCACCGGTTCCTCGTCTTCAGAGGGAGCCGGCTACACGGCCCGGGTCAAAACTGCCGTTCGCGGTCTTGGTGCCGAAGGTCGGCTTCCGGCAGCAGTGGTCATTCAAGAGCTTCCAGCATCCCATGTCGGAACGAGCTTGCCGGTAATGGCCAGAGAGAAAACGATGGGGAGGCACAATCAGTCATGCCGGATCGGGGCAAAGGTGCACATTACGGCATCGTCGCAATCAAACAGTCTGATGGGCTCTGTTATGGAACGAGGCTCGACCGGCTCCAGTCTTTGCCGGTGGCATGGGTGTTGGCCGAGGGGCTTGGCCCATCCGCCGCGTTGAAGGATGTCCGTAATCGCTTCTGCCCAACCGATCCCTGTAACGGCAGATTCTGATCGGAACCATCACCCGGCCTCGTCCGTCTCCATCCCGGCGTGAAACGCGATGCGCAACGCTTCGGCAAGGCTCTTCACCTCCAGCTTCTGCATCAGATTTGCGCGATGGATTTCCACCGTCCTCGGGCTGATCCCCAGATCATAGGCGATGGTCTTGTTGGGCAGTCCCTCGACCAGCCCGTCCAGCACCTCGCGCTCCCGCTCGGTCAGCGCGTTGAGCCGCGCCCGTGCTTCCTCTGCCCGGGCATTGGCGCTGCGGTCGGCGACCGACACTTTCCGTGCCGCCTCGACGCAACCCAGCAGTGCCGCCTTCTCGAACGGCTTTTCGATGAAATCGCTTGCCCCCGTCTTCATCGCGCCGACCGCCATGTCGATATCGCCATGGCCGGTCATGATGACCACCGGCAACATCACGCCCCGCGCCCGCAGTTCGCGTTGCACTTCCAGCCCGTCCATATCGGGCATGCGCACGTCGAGCAGCACGCAGCCCGGCTCCAGATCGGCCGCCGCCTTCAGAAAGGGCAATCCGCCCTCGAACAGCCTGACCATATAACCGCTGGTCCTGAGCATGAAGGACAGGGAGCGCCGGATCGCCTCGTCATCGTCCACGACGTAGATGGGATAAGGTTCGCTCATGCTTCGTCCGCCGCGTCCAGAGTGAAGTGAAATTCGGTGCCGCCCCAGGGCGAAGGCTGCGCCCAGATGCGCCCGCCATGCCCCTCGATGATTGTCTGGCTGATCGACAGGCCCACGCCCATGCCCGATGCCTTGGTGGTGGTGAAGGGCGTGAACAGGGTGCGCGACATGTCGGGGTCAAGGCCCGTGCCGCTGTCGGCCACCACCACCTCGACGCGCCCGTCCTCAATCGGCACGGCGGACAGGCGCAGAATTCGCGCCGGGCTGGTCGCCATCGCCTCGACCGCATTTTTGACGAGGTTGATGATGACCTGCTGCAACTGCACGCGGTTGACCAGCACCCTGCCGACGCGCCGGTCGACGCTGATGTCCATATCGATTCCCCGGCTGTCCGCGCCGATGAAGGCCAGCGCCGCCCCTTCCGCCAGCAGACCGCGCAAAGGTTCGGGCTGGCGCATGGTTTCGCCACGCTTGATGAACTCGCGCAGCGAGCGGATGATTTCACCTGCGCGCAGCGCCTGTTTCGCGCTTTCCGCCATCGCCTCGCGCAGCATCTCGCGATTGACCGGCCCCTCCGCGTCCAGCAGGTCGCGCCCGGCCTCCAGATAGTTGGCGATGGCGGTCAAAGGCTGGTTCAATTCATGCGCCAGCGCCGACGCCAGCGTGCCCATCGCCGTCACGCGGCTGGCATGAGACAATTCCGCCTGCAGGTCGGCAACCCGCCGTTCAGCCTGCTGACGCTCGGTCAGGTCGCGGATGAAGCCGGTGAACAGCCGCCGCCCCTGATCCTGCACCTCGCCCACCGACAGTTCGATGGGAAAGGTCGACCCGTCCCGTCGCCTTGCGCTGGTCAGCCGCCCGATGCCGATGATCCGCTTCTCGCCGGTCGTGAGATAATGGTCGATATAGCCGTCGTGCCGCTCCCGGTCGGGGGAAGGCATCAGCATGGAGATATTCTCGCCCAGCACGTCGCTTTCGGCATATTGGAACATGCGCTGCGCCGCCGCGCTGAAGGACACGATCTGCCCATGCATGTCGATGACGATCATCGCATCGGGCACCGTCGCCAGGATCGACCCCAGCAACGCCTGTTCCAGACTATGCTCGCGCTGCGTCAAGCCGTCCGTTTCGTCGTCCGCTACCCCCATGACCGCATCATGCCGCGTCTTCAGTGCGCCAGCAAGACCGGCACGCGCACTTCATGCAGAATCGTACGGGTCACGCCGCCGAACACATATTCGCGCAGGCGGCTATGGCCATAGGCGCCCATGACCATCCAGTCGGGCTTGAGCACGCGGATCGCCGCCATCAGCGCTTCCGCCACCGTGCGTCCATCCTGCGGCCATGTGTGGAGCTGCGTGGCGATGCCGTGCCGGGCCAGATATTCCGGTGCATCGGTTGCCGGGAACGGATATTTGCCCGCTTCCTCGACGGTCACGACATGCACCTCCTGCGCCAGCTTCAGCAACGGCACCGCCGCCCGCAGCGCCGCAGCGGCCTCCTGCGATCCATCCCAAGCGACCAGAGCGCGGCCAGCGGCCATCAGCGCCCTGGCCGATTGCGGCACCGCCATCACGGGCGTCCGCCCCGCCAGTGCCAGATCGGCGCAGATGGGCATCGGATCGCTAAAATCCTTGCGCGTACCTTCGGGCAGTGTGGCGACGATGACGTCGCTCAACTTCGCCGCCGACAGCAGGCCGCGGACGATGTCGCCATCCACCTGCCGCCAGTCCCAGCTTACGCCCTCCCGCTGCAACCGCTCCTCCGTCCGCGCCCGGACCTTCTCGTCAATGGCGCGCAGCTCATCGATCATCGCGGGGGCCAGTGACGCCCCGCCATACATGTCGGCCGCGACGAAATCGGGCAGCATCGTCACCTGCACGCAATGGATGTGGCCATCACTTGCGCGGGCGATGTCGCACGCCGCCTGCAAACGGCTTTCTGCGCCCCGGTCGTCATGAATATGCAGCAGCACCGATTTCATGGCCCTGTCTCCCTAACGCTGACTTGACTTCATCTGGCTAGGCCTGTCGGCCATGGCGCCGCCATCCGGGATAGTCCTTATATCCTTTCCTTCCGCGAAATCCGATTGCAGGGTGATGACATGGACGACGATACGCCTTGAACTTGCCCGCACGCCCGATTTTCCCAACGGATCGGCGGCACGCAGCTATGTAATGCGCCTGCCGCTGGGGAATGACGGGCTGATCGATGAACAGGAATATCGCCATCACCCCGAGTTGGCGACGGTGCGGCGCTTCTGGCCCAACGAGCCGGATCGCCATGGCTGCCTGCTGCGCACCCATGATGGCTGGGCGCTGTCCTATGAACCGGGCGAGGAGGATGATGAAAATTTCTTTCGGCTGGATGCCCACGCAATCCTGCCGGGCAGCTATCTGACGCTGACCGAACCGGACGGAGCACGCCTGCCCTTCGTGGTGAAGGCGCTCGCTGACTGATTCCGCTGTCCTGTCGGCCGGCATACGGCCTGAGCGGAACGCGGCTCCCTCAGTGGTTCAAGAATAAACCTGCGGGGGCGGCAGTCACTTCAACCGCCGCCCCCGTCGCGGAGGATCAGAATTTCATCCCCATTCCGACGCCGAAGACGAACGGGTCCAGCTCCAGCTTGACCCGCTGCACCCCAGCCGCCGTGGTCGTCAGGCGCGCCGTCGTGTCGATATCGATATATTTGACGTCCAGATTTAGAAACAGCCTGTCCGTCAGGTCGATATCGACCCCGGCCTGCCCGGCCCAGCCGAAGCTGTCAGACATATGGACCGTCGTCGCGCCAACTGCGCCCTCCAGCGCGCCCGACGGCTTTTCATTATAGAACAGCGTGTAATTGACACCTGCGCCGACATAGGGCCGGATTCTGCTTTCCGGCAGAAAATGATATTGCGCGGTCAGCGTCGGCGGCAGCACCCAGGTCGAGGCAAGTCTGCCGATCGCGCCGGTCGTCCCGGTCCGCCCGCTGGCGCTATGCTTGGTGGTCGCGGCGATCAGCTCGAACCCGATATGATCGGTCGCCATATAGGTGATGTCGACTTCAGGCATCACGCTGTTGTCAACCTTGACCTTCTCGCCCGGAAAGGCGGGCAGCACGCTGCTGCTTTTCTCGTTGGGCGCCACCATGATGCCGCGCAAACGCACGAGCACATCGCCCTTCGCAAGCCGGGCGGAAGCCGCCTGCGCCGGGGCGGCCAGAAGGGCGCAGGCGGCCGCGCCGCCCAGCAGGATCGTCTTGATTGTCATGGACTTGTCTCCATCCCTGTTGTCATTGATGCCGCTCTGCCCGTCCTGCGCGCTTCCGGCATTGATCCTGCGCAAGCGGAAATTTGACCTTCCTCAATGCGGGAAAGCGCTCGTGCGGCGACCACATGGCGCATGTGGACCTCTCATTGGTCCACGCATTTTCCAGCGCAGGACAACTCTCTGCGTTCCTGCAAAATTCGCATGATCCGGCATTATCAAGGAGTTAATCAAAATTGCGAGAAAGAGGGAGCTGGACCCGGTTCGTCTCAGACGGAAGGGGCTGGACCGCATTTTTTAACGCGGTAGGGGTCCCGGACTTCTCAAGGTCTGCTTTAGGCAGGCGGCCAATTCCGTGCCGCTGCAGGCAGCGGTGCAGCGACGACCGCGTCAGATGTAGGATCACATCCTCCAGCGCAATGTCGCATCGTCCAGCGGAAACCGCGCCTGGACCCGGAGCGCGACAATAGCAGCCTCCTCCCTTGCCGAGAGGACGGCGCTGCGGCGCTCCCGTGGGCCTATCGGCAGGTCTTCGACCGACTGCCGCCTGCGCCGCTTCAGACGGTCTTTCCGTTGATCCCGCATCGCTTCGCGAGGTTTGCGACCGAAGCTTGTGATCGCTGTAGCTCGCCTCAAATGGCGTGCCTGGTGTTGGCGCGGCCGCGAATAGCCTGGCCCTTAGCTCCCTCGCTGTGATGATGACAATTTTCCATCATCACATGCTGGGACTAAACAACTAGCAAGGCCCGTCCGCTGGGTTGAGTCTTATCAAGAGCGGCTGCATCGGTGGAGAGTAATCGGTCGCGATATATCCGGAGATCACTTCGCCCGCGCGCAATCCTGCGTTTTTCCCCTTTATGAAGAAGCTGGAAATGCCGAAGAAATAATAGCCGACCGCGACTGAATCCCCACCATATGCCCCGACGATCTCTTGTTGGCCCCGAAGAGCCAGCGGGCCCCAAACAGTTTCCACGTGAAGAAGCCGCCATCCTAAACGGCCGCGCGTTCCACCCGCGCTGCTCTTGAAGGAAGACATCACCTCCCCCCATGCGGTTGCACCGACGGGTATCGCGATGCGTCCCTCCGCACAGACAGGCGCGTTGACCCGTAATCTAAACCGGTCTCCAGCCTTTGAATTTTTGCTGCTCACTTCATCGACTACGACCAGTTGTACCCCCGTACCGTTAGGCAGCCGTGGACCGTCCGGAACCAACCCGTTTTCGGCAAGTGGCCCGGCTACCACCAATTGCGCGTCGACACTATGAGCCAGAGAAAGACCGATTAGCCACGCGCCCAATTTATATGCACCCATCATTGCGTATCCCCGCCTGCTCCATCCGCTCCGGAGTGAGAGAAGTCGTTCCGACCTATTTCTTCCCCTAAACGTGGTTCTCCGAGGCGAGCTGATATGGCTGGAGCAGCAGGGATTGGTGCCATGACTTGCGCTTGCGAGGTAGCAAACGGAAGGTCTTCATCCAAGATGGCGATGAATGCTGTGCCCTTGGGAATAGTGGCGCTCGTTCCTGTCATGATGAAGCCGAGTGGCCACGAAGTAGCAACGGCACCGATGACGGCGGCGGTTCCCGTCACCCCTTTGTCGTTTGTCGAACCCGTCAAGCGAATAAGGCGGCCTCCAAAGTTCAGGTGGACGGCACGAGCTTCTACGAAGCCCGACTTCCCCCACATCCCTTTATTGTGAACCTCAGCTATCTCCCCTTCTCCCTGTGTCCCAGCCGGAATGATTACAAGCGAATTCAGCATCACAGGAGCTGCTGTTTCGATTGCGAAGCGTTGCCCAACATAAGCCCGCTTTTTCCTGGTGGTCAGATCAGCCAGTATCCGGACCGGTACGACAGTGCCGACGGGCAAATATCTCACGGGACTGACTTCTGCCAGCGGCGTGACGCTCAATTGCGCAGTTGTCGGACTGGAAATTACGCCCGCCATGGACAGCAAAACCAATGGAAGCTTCATCAAGGCCGTTCCCCCTTCGGCTATCGGTCGCCTGCCACGCTATTCGACTGAATTCCTTAAATTAACTGGGATTTTGATCTAGCCCTGATGCATTCGAACTAATCCTGATGGATAGCCGAATAGGAGCGCCGGGAATGAGCGGACGGTTCAGATGGTAGTGCTGCACGGGCAACATCGACCAGAAAATGGCGAACGGAGGTTGGTCGCCGAAGTCCACCCCTTACCGCCATTCACCGATAGGGACATTTACGGATAGGTCTGATTCCGCTGCGGAGTCATGCAGCGGACATGGATATGCGATTTGATCTGGCGCAAAAGGCGCTCGGCGATGCCCAGGTGGCGCGGATGATGACACCGGCGGCGGGCGGCTGCGGCGCAGGCTATTGTGATCGGTGCGAGGTGCGCGATCAGGCGGTCTGCGCCGATCTCGACGCGAAGGAGCGCGAGGCGCTCAACCGGATCGGGCGGCGGGTAACGCTGAAGGCAGGGCAGACGGTGATGTGGGAGGGCGACAGCTCCACCCTCGTCGCCAATGTGATCGAGGGGACGCTCAAGCTCTCCACCTCCACCGGCGACGGGCGGGAGCAGATTGTCGGCGTGGTCTATGCGTCGGATTTCATCGGGCGGCCCTTTGGCGCGCGAACGCCGCATAGCGTCACGGCGCTGACTGATGCGCGACTTTGCCTTTATCCTCGCGGTGCGTTCGACGGCTTTGCGCGGGAGCATCCGCAGCTGGAGCATCGCCTGTTGCAACGGACGCTGGACGATCTGGACCGGACGCGCGCGTGGATGCTGCTGCTGGGGCGGAAAAATGCGCGGGAGAAGGTAGCGACCCTGCTGCTGGACATGGGTCGGCGGTTGCGGGCGGATCGGGACGGGATAATCGAGTTGCCCTTGTCGCGGCAGCAGATTGCAGATGTGCTGGGGCTGACGATCGAGACCGTTTCGCGGCAGATCAGCGACATGAAGCGGATGGGCGTGATCGCGCCGATGGGACGGCGCGGAGTGCGGATTTGCGATGCCGACTGGCTGGGGAGCCTTGCGGAAGGGGAGTGAGGGGCGGCATTTGGCCGTTCGCCGCCGGCGTCAGGCGAGAGCCTATGCCGCGTGTGCCTGGCCGGCTCTCCCCCGACCGGTCCCGCAAGCGGGAGGGGAGGATGATGCGGACCGTTCGATAAGGACATTCCCCTACAGACCCGTCCCGCCACCTTTGACACAGCTCGACGCATGAGGGCGGCGACCGCGCGAAGGGCACCGCAAAGCCTTTGATGGGGGCAGTTATGGAACAACTGGTTTGGAAGACGGGCAGCTGGTTCGCGCTCGCGACGCTCGCCTTTCTGGCTATGCTGGCGGCGGCGGATTTCGGCTTTGCCGTGCATATGGGTATCGCCTGCGCGGCGGCGCTGGCCGCGGCCGTACTGACGATGCGGCATGCCGATTATGAAGCGATTGCGCGGGGATGGCTGAAAATGCCCGCCGATCAGGGCAAATATGACGACGATCCCATTCGCTGGGGCGTCATTGCGACCGTCTTCTGGGGATTGGCGGGGTTTCTGGCGGGGCTGTATATCGCCTTGCAACTGGCCTTTCCGGCCTTGAATCTGGGGCTTGAATATACCAGCTTCGGACGATTGCGGCCGTTGCATACTTCGGCGGTGATCTTTGCATTTGGCGGCAATGCGCTGATCGCGACCAGCTTCTATGTCGTGCAGCGGACGTGCCGGGCGCGGCTGGCCTTTCCGGCGCTCGCGCGGTTCGTCTTCTGGGGATATCAACTGTTCATCGTGCTGGCGGCGACCGGCTATATGCTCGGCATTACCGAGGGCCGCGAATATGCCGAACCGGAATGGTATGTTGATCTGTTGCTGACCATCGTCTGGGTCGCCTATCTGCTGGTGTTCGGCGGCACGGTGCTGCGGCGCAGGGAGCCGCATATCTATGTCGCCAACTGGTTTTACCTGAGCTTCATCCTGACGATCGCGATGCTGCACATCGTCAACAATCTCTCCGTGCCGGTGAACTGGCTCGGGTCCAAGAGCTACAGCGCATTTGCGGGCGTGCAGGATGCGCTGACGCAATGGTGGTATGGGCATAACGCGGTGGGTTTCTTCCTGACCGCGGGCTTCCTGGCGATGATGTATTATTTCGTGCCCAAGCAGGCGGAGCGGCCGGTCTACAGTTATCGCCTGTCGATCATCCATTTCTGGTCGCTGATCTTCCTCTATATCTGGGCGGGACCGCACCATTTGCACTATACCGCGCTGCCCGATTGGGCACAGACATTGGGCATGGTGTTTTCGATCATGTTGTGGATGCCGAGCTGGGGCGGGATGATCAATGGTCTGATGACGCTGAACGGGGCATGGGACCGTATTCGCACCGATCCGATCATCCGTATGATGGTGATGGCGCTGGCCTTCTATGGCATGAGCACTTTCGAAGGTCCGATGATGTCGGTGAAGGCGGTGAACAGCCTGTCCCACTATACAGACTGGACCATCGGCCATGTGCATAGCGGTGCGTTGGGCTGGAACGGCCTCATCACCTTCGCCTGCCTTTATTATCTGACGCCGCGCCTCTGGAAGCGGGAGCGGCTCTATTCGCTGCGGCTGGTCAATTGGCACTTCTGGCTCGCGACGGTGGGGATCGTGCTCTACGCCGCGTCCATGTGGGTCGCGGGCATCATGGAAGGGCTGATGTGGCGCGAATATGGGGCTGACGGCTACCTCGTTTACGCCTTTTCCGAAGTCGTGAAGGCGACCTTCCCGCTCTATCTGATCCGGGCTGCGGGTGGCCTGCTCTACCTCTCCGGCGCGCTCATCATGGCCTGGAATATCGGCAAGACGATCGTGGGCAGTCCGTTGCGAGAAGAAAAGCCGATGAACGACGCCGCCTATGATGCTGCGGCCGATCGGCCGCTGATTGCCCAGCCCGCCTGAAGGAGTATCCGAAGATGGCAACAAAATTCTTCGATCATGGCAGGCTGGAGCGGAATGTTTCTCTGCTGGGCATCGCTGCGCTGGTCGTCGTCGCCATTGGCGGCATCGTGGAGATCGCGCCGCTGTTCTGGATCGACAATACGATCGAGAAAGTGGAGGGCATGCGGCCCTATACGCCGCTGGAGCTTGCCGGACGCAATATCTACATTCGAGAGGGTTGTTACAATTGTCACAGCCAGATGATCCGGCCCTTCCGTGACGAGACGGAACGCTATGGCCATTACAGCCTCGCCGCCGAGAGCATGTTCGATCACCCCTTCCAATGGGGCTCGAAGCGCACCGGGCCGGATCTGGCGCGGGTGGGCGGCAAATATTCGGATGAGTGGCATGTCCAGCATCTGAAGGACCCGCGCGCCGTGGTGCCGGAATCGATCATGCCGGGCTATCGCTTCCTTGCGGATCGGGAGCTGAAACTGCCCGACATGCGCAAGGATCTGACGGCGCTCAACGATGTCGGCGTACCCTATACGACCGATGACATCGCCAAGGCCAATGATGATCTCAAGGCGCAGGCCGATCCGGATGTGGACGCCAGCGATCTGCTCAACCGCTATCCCAAGGCGCAGGCCCGCGATTTCGACGGCGATCCCGGCAAGCTGACGGAGATGGATGCGCTGGTCGCCTATCTCCAGATGCTGGGCACGCTGGTCGATGTGGAGAGCGCCAGGCCGCAGGAGGTCGAACGATGAGCTACAATGACCTGCGGCATTTTGCGGATAGCTGGGGGCTGGTCTTCATGGGGGTGACCTACCTTATCCTCATCGGCTGGCATTTCCTGCCCCGAGGGCGCCAGCGAAGCGCCGAAGCCGCTCTCGCCATCTTCGAACGGGAGGACGCCGATAATGGCTGAAGAAAAGCGCATCGACGCCGCCACCGGCACCGAAATCAAGCATCATGAGTGGGACGGCATACAGGAACTGGACACGCCGCTGCCGCGCTGGTGGCTCTGGACCTTCTACGCGACGATCCTGTTCGCGATCGGTTATATGATCGCCTATCCGGCCTGGCCGATGATCGATCGGGCGACCGGCGGCGTGCTGGGCTGGTCGAGCCGGGGGGCGCTGGAAAAGGAACTTGCTGCGCGGGAGAGGCAGATTGCGCCGATCCGGCAGGCGATTGCCGCAACACCCATCACCGCTTTGCCGGGTCGGCCTGAACTCATGCAGCAGGCCATCGAGGGCGGCCACGCGGCCTTTCGCGTGCATTGCGTGCAGTGTCATGGATCGGGCGCGGCAGGATCCAGGGGCTACCCCAATCTCAACGATGACGATTGGCTCTGGGGCGGCGACCTGGCCACGATCGAGAAGACGATTACCGATGGTGTGCGCAATCCCGATCATGACGCGACGCGCCAGTCGCTGATGCCCGCCTTCGGCAAGGATCAGTTGCTTGACGCGGCGCAGGTCGACGATGTGGTGGCGCATGTTCGCGCCATCAGCGGGCAGGATAAGGTCAGCCCGGCGTCGCGGCGCGGCGCGAAGGTCTTTGCCGACAATTGCGCGGTGTGCCATGGCCCGGCGGGCAAGGGCAACCGGGAGCTTGGCGCGCCCAATCTGACCGATGCGATCTGGCTTTACGGCGGTGACGCGGAGATGATCCGGGAGACCGTCTGGAACAGCCGCCATGGCGTGATGCCGCGCTGGGACGACAAGCTGGACAAGGCGACGATCCGGATGCTCGCGGCCTATGTGCACAGCCTGGGTGGCGGCGAGGCGGCGCCTGCGGCCAAAGCTGAAACGGGGCATTGATCCATGTTGATGGCCGGGTCCGGCGCGCTCTACGAAAAGCGCAAGGGCGTCTACCCCAAGGCGGTGGACGGCTTCTATCGCCGCCTGAAATGGGCGGTGATGGCGGTGACGCTGGCCATTTACTGGGGAACGCCCTGGCTGCGCTGGGACCGGGGACCTTATGCGCCGGATCAGGCGGTGCTGGTCGATCTGGCGCATCGGCGCTTCTACATGTTCGCGATCGAGATTTGGCCGCATGAATTTTATTATGTCGCCGGGCTGCTGGTGATGGCCGGGGTCGGGCTGTTCCTCGTCACCTCGGCGGTGGGGCGGGCGTGGTGCGGCTATGCCTGTCCGCAGACGGTGTGGACCGATCTGTACCAGCATGTCGAGCGCTTCATCGATGGCGACCGCAATGCCCAGATCAAGCTGGCCAAGACGCCATGGGGGGCGGCGAAGATTACGCGGCGCCTCGCCAAATGGGCGGTATGGCTGGCAATCGCTTTCATAACCGGCGGCGCATGGATTTTCTATTTCGCTGATGCGCCGACCCTTCAGGCGCAGTTCTGGAGCGGCGCGGCCGCGCCCGTCGCTTATGTGACCGTGGGTGTGCTGACGGCGACGACCTTCGTGCTGGGCGGCTTCATGCGCGAGCAGGTGTGCATTTACATGTGCCCCTGGCCGCGCATCCAGACGGCGATGCTGGACGAAAAATCGCTGATCGTCACCTATAAGAACTGGCGCGGCGAGAAGCGCGGGAGCCTGAAGAAAGCCGAGGCGCATCCGGGCGCGTTCGGCGACTGCATCGACTGCAACCAGTGCGTCGCGGTGTGTCCCACCGGCATCGACATTCGCGAAGGGCCGCAGATCGGCTGCATCACCTGCGCGCTCTGCATCGACGCCTGCGACAAGGTGATGGGGCAGATCGGGCGGCCAAGGGGCCTGATCGACTATTGCACGCAGGAGGATGCGGAGGCCGAGCAGCAGGGGCAGGCGCCCCGGCCGGTGCTGAAGACGCTGCTGCGGCCCCGGACGATCGCCTATTTCTGCGTCTGGGGCGGGATCGGCGCGGCGATGCTGTTTGCCCTGAGCGCGCGGACGCGGATCGACATCAGCGCGCAGCAGGACCGCAACCCGATTTTCGTGCGGCTGTCCGACGGCGCCATCCGCAACGCCTATACGGTGAAGCTGCGCAATATGGAGACGCGGCCGCGCATCATGGAGGTCGGTGTGGAGGGGCTGGCGGCTCCGCTGATATGGACCGATGCGGGATCGCGCGACGGGGCGCGTGCAACGCTGCGGACGACCGTGGCGCCCGACAGTGTCGCCAAGCTGCGCGTCTTCCTGGTGCAGCGCTCCGGCGGACCGGCGCGGCAGGATTTCCGTTTCACCGTGCGCGGCATCGATAGCGAAGGCGGCAGCGACAGCGAACCTGCCCGATTTGAAAGGCCTTGAGGATGAATGGCATTTCCCGTCCCCGTCGCCGGTTTACGGGGTGGCATATGACGGCGATCCTGATCGCCTTCTTTGCCGTGGTGATCGTGGTCAATGTGCTGATGGCGACGGTCGCCGTGCGGTCCTTCGGCGGGGCCGTGGTGGAAAACAGCTATGTCGCGAGCCAGAAGTTCAACGGCTGGCTGGCGCAGGCGCGGGCGCAGAAGCAGCTGGGCTGGCGTGATGGGGTGGCGCTGGATGCAGGGCGGCATGTGCGCCTGGCGTTGAGCCGCAAGGGCGCGGGCGTCAGCGCCGTGGCGCAGCATCCGCTGGGGCGGGCCGCGGACATTCCGCTATCCTTCCGGGAGGCGGCGCCCGGCCTCTATGTCAGCGATCGCACTTTGCCCGCCGGGCGCTGGCAGATCCGGTTCGATCTGCGCCATGGCGGTGAAGCGATGCATATTTTGAGGGAGGTCGGCTGATGGCAACCCAGCCGCTGACCCCGATCGATCCGTCGGTCGAGGTGAAGGAAAGCCTGTTCGCGGTGCCCGGAATCCATTGCGCCGGATGCATCGCCAAGATTGAAAATGGCCTGCTCGCCATTCCCGGCATCCTGTCTGCGCGGGTCAATATGGCGGCGAAAAGGGTGGCGATCCGCCATGATCCGGCGCTGGCGCCGCCTGATCTCAAGGCCGCGCTCGTCGCGCTCGGGTTTGAGGCGGAGCCGCTGGCCGACCCCGGCGTCGATATCGCGGGGGCGGAGAACCGGGCGTTGCTGAGGGCGCTGGCGGTAGCGGGCTTTGCGGCGATGAACATCATGCTGCTGTCAGTGTCGATCTGGTCGGGGGCGGAAGGGGCGACCCGCACGCTTTTCCACTGGCTGTCGGCGCTGATCGCCCTGCCTACGGTCGCTTATGCCGGGCAGCCCTTTTTCCGGTCGGCCTGGGCGGCGCTGCGGCAGGGGCGCACCAATATGGATGTGCCGATCAGCATCGGTGTCCTGCTGACAACGGGCATGAGCCTGTATGAAACGGCGGTCGGCGGCGCCCATGCCTGGTTCGACGGCGCAGTCATGCTGCTGTTCTTTCTGCTGGCCGGGCGGGCGCTGGACAGCGTGATGCGGGGCCGGGCGCGGGCCGGGGTGGCGGCGCTGCTGCGACAGACCGCGCCGGGCGCTCTGGTGCTGGAGGACGATGGGTCAAGCCGCTGGATCGAGGCGAGTGCCCTGCGGCCGGGAATGCGGATGCTGGTGGCGGCGGGAGAGCGGCTGGCCGCGGACGGTCGCGTGCTGGAGGGGGAGAGTGGGCTGGACATTGCCTTCCTGACCGGGGAGAGCGCGCCGGTGCGGGTCTATCCCGGCGACGCCGTGCAGGCCGGGTCGCTGAATGTCGACGGGCCGATCCGGGTCGAGGTGACGGCGGCCGGTGCGGATACCGTGATCGCCGATATTGCCCGGCTGATGGAGGAGGCTGGGCAGGGCAAGTCGCGCTATGTGCGGCTGGCGGACCGGGCGGCGCGATATTATGCGCCCTGCGTGCATCTGCTGGCGGGGCTGTCCTTTGCCGGGTGGATGCTGGCGGGGGCTGGCGTGCATCAGGCGCTGCTGATCGCGGTGGCGGTGTTGCTGATCACCTGCCCCTGCGCGCTGGGGCTGGCCGTGCCCGCCGCGCAGATCGTCGCCTGCGGCACGCTGATGCGGCGGGGCGTGCTTGTAAAGGACGGGTCGGCGCTCGAACGCATGGCGGAAGTGAGCGAGGCCGTGTTCGACAAGACCGGCACGCTGACGCTGGGGCGGCCGATACCCGTGAACCTCAGGCGCCTTTGGCGGGAGGATCGGGGAATCCTGCTCGCGCTCGCGCAGGCAAGCCGTCACCCGCTGAGCGTCGCGCTACGGCAGGCGCTGGAGGCGGAAGGGACGAAGCCTGCCTCGCTTGCCAACATCCGCGAGGTAGCGGGCGAGGGGGTGACCGCAGAATTTTACGGCATGGCGGTGTCATTGGGGCGGCCGCGCAGCCTGATCAATCTGTTCGGTCTGGCAAGCGAATATCGGCGCGGGGACCAGCCGACGCTGCTGCAATTTACCGACGCGCTGCGGTCGGATACGCCCGAAACGCTGGATGCTCTGCGCGGCATGGGAGTGAAGATACTGATCGCCAGCGGCGACCGGCCCGATGCGCTGGAGGAGATTGCCCGCGCTACGAGGACCACCGCGATCGGCCATTTGCGGCCCGCCGACAAGCTGGCGCTGATCGATCGGCTGCGCGCCAAGGGGGAAAAGGTGCTGATGGTGGGTGACGGCCTGAACGATGGTCCCGCGCTGGCGGCGGGGGATGCCAGCATGGCGCCCGCTTCGGCCAGCGACGCCAGCCAGTTGACCGCCGATGCGGTGTTTCTGGGCGACCGGCTCGCGCCGGTGGCGCTGACCGTGCATGTCGCGCGGCGGACAGTGGAGGTGGTGAAACAGAATTTTGCGCTCGCCATCGGCTATAATGCGCTGGCGGTGCCGCTGGCCATTGCGGGCAAGGTGACGCCGCTGGTGGCGGCGGTCGCCATGTCGACATCCTCGCTGATCGTGATCGCCAATGCCCTGCGTTTGAAAGGAGCCGCGAAATGAACGGGATCGGCCTGCTCATACCGATTGCGCTGGGTCTGGGGCTGCTGGGTCTGTGGGCCTTCTTCTGGGCCTTGCGCGACGGGCAGTTCGACGACGCAGATGGCGCCGCGAACCGGATATTGATCGACGAAGATTGACCGGCGCTTCCTGTCGCAGGCGTGACCGGCAGGCGGCGACAAGGGCGCTGGCTACGGTCTTGCGGCAAGACGTCCCGCCACGGGTGACGAACGGGCAAGGTCGAGCCGGAGATGGGCTGGCCGACCTTCGCTGCTTTGCTCCATGCGGCGGACGGTGAAGATGCGCGTAGCACCAGTTCGCTGACGGGCCGTCAGTGCCGCGCAGGCATAGCGGTCAATTTCGCCGCCCGGCGCGATTTCGCTGATTTTGGGGATTTTCCATGCCATCCACCTTCTTCTGTGATGCAATTTCATAGCGTTTTTGTGAAGCCCATGTCGGCCCATCGGACAGGGGCGGACGGCGGCGAATGCCTCATATTGGCGGTTTAGGAGGGATACTGGACCATGGCGGTGCTTGCCCTGCCGTCCGTCCCCGCTTAACGACCCCTCGATGCCCCGGCGCAAGGACATATGGAGATGCGGGATCGCCCCTCGGTCGATAGGGCAGATTCTGTCAGACGGTGGCATCGGGCCGGACGTCCATTGGCTGCCGGAGGAGCCGGACTTTACCTTTCTGGCGGACCCTTTCGGCTGGCGGGACGCAGCGGGGCTGCTCCATGTCTTTGTCGAACAATATGATTACCGCACGCGCCACGGCATCATCGAGGCGCTGCTGTTCGATGCGGAACTGCGGCTGGTCGAGCGGAGGCCCTGTCTGGCCGAGGACTGGCATCTTTCCTATCCGCAGGTCTTTGCAGGCGACGGTGCGGTCTGGATGTTGCCGGAGGCGCATCGCTCAGGCGCGTTGACCCTGTACCGCGATCATGGCTGCTTGCGCGACTGGCGACCGGAATGTCGGATCATGCTGGACTGCGTGCCGGTCGACGCCAGCATCCTGCACCATGAGGGGCGCTGGTGGCTATTCTACTCCCCCGCCACCGGCAAGTTTGCCAAACAGGCGCATCTGCACGTTGCCTGGGCGGAGACGCTCTCCGGTCGCTGGACGCCGCATCCGGGCAATCCGGTGCGGGTCGACCGGGCCTCGGCGCGGCCGGGCGGAACGGCGGTGGCGATCGGAGGCCGGATCATGCTGCCGGTGCAGGATTGCAGCGCGACCTATGGCGGCGGGGTGCGTCCCCTATGGATAGAAACGCTGGACGAGTGGCGTTTCGAGGCAGTGGCGGGCGATCCGCTTGAGCCGCCCGGTTCGGCGGGCGGCTATGGCGCGGGGATGCATACATTGGCGGCTTGTGGCGACGTCACGCTGTTTGATGCGAAGCGCATCGACACCTCGCTGCGCGGGCTGGCGCTGGACGTCAGGCGGCGGCTTGGCGGATTTGGCCGATGATCGCGCTGCCGGTCGCGGCGAAGCGGTCCCAGGAAAAGCGTTCCAGCATGTCGGCGCGGGCGGCCTGACCCATTTTCGATAGCCGCGCGGGGTCGGAGAGAAGCGCGGCCAGCGCCTTGGCCAGCGCGTCGATGTCGGCAGGCGGCACGGTGAGGCCGGTAATGTTCTGCCGGATTGACCAGGGCAACTCGCCGACCGCCGAGGCGATCACCGGTAGGCCCGCCGTCAGCGCCTCGTGCGCGGCGATGCAGAAGCCTTCGGAGCGGGAGGGCTGCACATAAAGGTGGAGGCTGGAGAGGAATTGGTGTGGGGCCGGTTCAAAGCCGGTGAAGGACAGCATGCCGAGACCCGCCCGATCCTTCAGTTCCTCCAGCCGGCTGCGTTCCGCGCCGTCGCCCGCGATGCGGATATCGAGCGGGGCGGGCGGCGTGAAGCCGTGGACCCTCAGGTGCGCAAGAGCCGCGATCAGCACGTCATGGCCCTTGACCGGATGCAGCCGCCCGAGGCTGCCGATGCGAAGCGTTTCGCCCGGCTGCCATGGCCGGGCCTGCGGCAAGGCGGGGTCGGCGGCGAAGATCGGCCAGCAGGTCAGCCGTTCCTGCGGCACGCGCAGGCGATCGGCGGTCAGCTTCGTCACCGACTGCGAGTCCCCGACCCAGAGCAGGGCGCGGGATTGCAGCAGGCGCATCAGCCGCCGGTTCCAGGTTTTGAGGAAGGCGGCATGCTGCCAGCTGATGACCGGCAGGCCCATTTGCGGGCCGAGGAGCAGGCCCAATATCGTGGCGCGGCTGAGCGAGGTCCAGATATGGGTCGCGCCCCAGGCCGCGATTTCGCGCTTCAGCCAGAGGGCGGCGGCGAGATGGTCGGTGAGGCCGCCGTCGCGGACCAGCGGGTCGAGGCCCGCTTCCATCATGGCGGGCAGGCCCCTGCGGTCGCGGGGGGTGAGGGCGAAGACGCGAACCTGCGCGCCCGCTTCGCGCAGGACGCGGGTGATGGCGGGGACGGGCTGCGCGCCGCCGCCGCCCTCCACCGAGTTGATGACATAGGCGATGCGCAGGGGGGCGATGCGCAGGGATTTGGGGCGCAGGGGTTCGGGCTGCATGACGCTCATTGGGCGAGGCTGCGGCGCCAGACCAGACCGGCGAGCAGCGCGCTTGCCAGCAGCGACTGACCCATCGCCTGAAGCCCGGCGCCCATCAGGCCCGCATGGTGCAGCAGCCATGGCAGCACCGGCAGGAAGATCAGGCTGGCGAAGAGGTTGGCGCTCATCGACAGGGCCGGATAGCCCATGGCGGAGAGGGCGGAGCTGCATGGCGGGCCGATCACGGCGATCATGCGCGCGGCGATCAGCACGACCATGACGCTGCCCGCCGCCTTGAAGGCGGAACCGGCGAGGAGGGTGACAATGGGGGTCGGGAACAGCGCCGCGACGATGGTGACGGGCGCCGCGGCGGCGAGGGCTATGCCGATCACGCGGCAGAGCGTCCGGCGCAGCGGCGCGCCGCCTTCGTCCGCCGCGACCATGCGGGCGAGTTCGGCATAAGCGGTGTTGCCCAATATCTGCGCGGGCTGGGCGATGACGACGGTGGCGCGCTGGGCAACCGCGAACAGGCCCGCCATGGCCGGACCCAGAACCCAGCCGACGATCAGCGGCGCGATGCGGCCCGCCAGTTCGCTTAAGGTGACGTCGGCGTTGCTGGCCACCAGAAAGCGCCAGATGCCCGGATTGTCCGCGCTGGCGCTGCCCTGTTCGGGGCGCTGCAATATCGCGCCGAGACGGCGATGCGCGCACCACAGGCCCATGCCCCATAGCACGGCGAATTCCGCCAGCGCGGCGGCGAGCCAGGCGGCGAGAAAGCCCTTGAGGCCCCAGCCCATCAGCAGCGCCAGCGACGCGCCCGTCAGCCGCACCAGGGGCTGGACCATATTGTGCAGGCCGATAAGGTCGAAGCGGTCGATCAGTTGCAGATAGCCGGCCGGGGCCGAGCGCACCGATCCCAGCACGGCAAAGCTGTAGGGAATGGCGAAGGCAACGGTTTCGGGCGGCCAGCCAAGGCGCGGGCCGACAAAGGGGGCCAGCGCCATGGTCGCGATGATGGCCGCCGCGCCGCCCGCCAGCTCGACCGTCGTGCCGAAGCGCAGCAGCCGCGCCAGCCGGTGCGGCGCGTCTTCCTCGCCCGCCTCCGCCCCGTAGCGGACGATCGCCTGCCAGGCGGGGAATTCGACGATGCCGCAGACCGCCGTCACATAGCCGTGAACCAGCACCAATATGCCATAGTCGCGAGGCCCCAGCGCCCGCGCGGCGATGACGAGATAGACGAGGCTGATCAGCCCGGCCCCGGCCTTTCCGCCCAGCACCAGCCCCAATCCCTTGAAAATGCGTCCGGCGGTCCCCGCGCTTTGCGTCATGATGGTGATGACGACCAGTCCTTTGCGCGCAGGGCAGTGCCATGGCCGTCGCGGGCGGCGAGCCTTTTGCCCAGAAAGCGATAGAAATACCAGTCCAATGCGGTGGCGGGGATGTAGCGGTAGAGCAGCCTTTCGGCCCGCGTCCAGCTGACCGCCTTTCGGCAGGCGCGCCGGTCGGATGGGAAGCAGACATGATCCGCATGATACAGGGCGGGGCCGTGGCGCATCACCCGGTGGACGATCTCATGATCCTCCAGCACATAGGGCCAGCGTTCCGCGTCAAAGCCTCCGGCGGCGCGCAGGGCTTGGGTGCGGAAGGCCTGGGCATAACCCCCGGCATGGCATTTGCCGGGAAAGCGGCGGCTCTTGCGCAGGATGAACGCGGCGCGCCGGCGGGATTCCGGCGTGGACGGCGGCCCGTAAAGGTCGATGGCCATGACGGCGGCGGCATCGGGATCGGCGTCGAACAGGGCGATGACGCGCTGAACATAATCGGGCGGATAATGGGTGTCGGCGTCGCAGATCGCGACGAGCGGGGTTTCCACGCGGGCGACGCCTGCCGCCATGGCGTGGATCTTGCCCGGCACCGGGCATTGGATGACGGCCGCAAGATCGCCCAGCGGCGCGGCATGGGTCGCCGCCTCATCCGCGCCCCGGTCGGTCGATCCATTGTCGACCAGCAGCAGGCGAAAGCGCCGGTCGCTCTGGGCGGCGAGGCTGTCTATGGTCGGGCCGATCCATCCCTGTTCGTTGAAAAAGGGCAGGATGATCGTCAGCTTCTGCGTCATGCCGCCCGGACTGCCGGGCGGTGCGCGACGCTCGCCCGGCGCCGTTGGGCGAGCGAAGCGATGACGTCGGCGGCGCGATCGGAGGAGGGACGGCCATCGAGGTCGAAACTTTCGTGGAACAGCCGGGCCTGAACGGCGCGATAATGGTTGTGATGTAACTGGTCCGCACGATCGAGCGCCGCGCCGAGTTCGCCAGGGTGGCTGATGACTTCGCCCGCCTGCCAATGGGTGAAATTGGGATCGCCCTGCCATTTGATGCCATGGCTGTTGAGGAAGATGCAGGGGCGCGGATGCAGCAGAAATTCATAGATCTGGCTGCTGGCGTCGCCCAGATAGATGTCGGCGGCCATGGTGTAGCTCATGTCCGTGGAGGCCCGGCTGCCGAGATCGAAATGAATGTTGTCGCCATGCAGATAGCGGTTCTCGATCGTTCCTGCGCGGTTGACGGTCAGCCGGTCGATGGTGAGGACGAAGGGGCGTTCGAACAGCATGACATGGGGCGCGAAGATCAGTTCGCGATCGTCATGACGGCCGAAAAAGTCGAGCACGTCCCGGCCATGGCGATACCATGAGGACAGATGCGGCGACACATGCGGGTTATAGAGCGCCACCGGCCGTTCGCGGGTGATATGAAGGGTCCGGCCTGCCTGCCGCACCATGTCGAACTTGGGATAGCCCACGATGCTGATCGTATCGGGATCGACCCCCGCCTCCACGATCAGGCGGCGGCGGATTTTTTCGCCCGAACAGAGCACATGGTCGAAGCGGGCGCTGGCCTTGTCGAAACCGATGGCGCGGTCCCCGGCGCCGTGACGGGTATGGACCATGAACAGATTGTCGAGACCATAGCGCGTCTTGAGCAGCAGCGACGTCTTTTCCGCGACCACCAGCATGTCGAGGCTGCGGAAGAAATCCAGATTGTCGCGGTAGAGCATCAGCTTGCCCGCCGGGATCAGCCGGCCCAGCAGGCCCGCGATCCGCGCCGATCGGGGGGCGAGCGTCAGACGGACATGCCGGATCGCGGACCCCAGCCATGGCCCCGCCAGCCGCTCGACTTCGGCCGCCAGCCGGTCATTGGTGGTGGCCACGATGACCTGCCCGTCGAACCCGCCCTTGGCGAGCGCGATGGCGATGGGCAGGCTGTGGGCGACCTGATGTATCTGGTCGTGATTGAACAGGAATCCGATGCGCATGGGGCACCGACGTCACGCTACCGATGCTACCTCAGTTGCCTTTTTGGGCGAATGTGAACTTTTTTTCAGACTGCGAACAGCTTGTTGATCGGGGCGCTGTTTTAACTACCCAGAGGCCAGGAAGCCACTTTTTCCGGAGTCGGCGGGCGGACAGAAACATGCATGTGAACGCCGATCAGGATGCCGATGTCGAAACGCTTTACGGCCTGCATCGGGCCGAGCTGCGGCGGTTGTTGCTGGCGCGGGTGGGCGATCCGGTGGAGGCGGAGGATCTGTTGCAGGAACTCTGGCTGCGTGCGCGGCAGCGCCCGGCGGGACCCGTCGACAATGGCCGCGCCTATCTGTTCCGCATGGCCCAGAATCTGGTGGTCGACCGGCTGCGGGAGCGACAGCGGCGCATGGCGCGGGAGCGGCGCTGGTCGGATCAGGAAAGCGATTTCACCCCGCCCGGCGTCGAGCCGTCCGACCGGCGCCAGACGGCCGAGGACCAGATCATCGCCCGGGAGGAGGTGGCCGCGCTGGCGTCCGCGATCGCCAACCTGCCCGACGGCGCGCGGCGGGCGTTCGAACTGCACAAGCTGGACGGGCTGAGCCATGCGGAGGTTGCGCAGCGGCTGGGGATCAGCAAGAGCGGGGTGGAGAAACATATGGCCGTCGCCATGAAATATTTGCGCCGCGCATTGCTGGGCTGAGGTAAACGGACGGGCGCGCCGTCTGTGCGAGGTAAAGGGAAGGAAGCGGTTCGGACATTGGGCGACAGGGTGATCGACGAAGCGCTGGCCTGGCAGGCCGAGCTTGCGCGCGACGACGCGGACTGGGAAGGCTATACGGCCTGGCTGGAGGCCGATCCGCGCCATCGCGAGGCCTTTGATTCCGTCGCCCTGACCGCCGCCATGGTGGACGAGCATAAGGACGGCGTCCGCGCCTTGCTGGAGGCGCAGGCGGCGCCGGTGTCCGTGTCCATTCCAGTGCCGCGACGGTCCCGCCGTTGGGCGATCGGCGGCGGTCTCGTCGCCGCGCTGGCGGTGGCGGTGGGCGTGCCGATGATGCAGGCGCCCGAAACCGTCACCAGCTATGCCGCCGGCGCCGGACGCAGCCGGACCGTGGCGCTGGCCAATGGCGCCGACATCATCCTGTCCCCTGCGAGCCGGATCGTCGTCCATGGCAGCAAGGCGGCGCGGATCGAGCTGGCGAGCGGCGAGGCCTATTTCGCCGTGCGCCATGATCCCTCGCGCACGCTGACGGTCGAGGCCGGTCCCTATCGCATCACCGACATCGGCACCCGCTTTTCCGTCAATCTGTCCGGCGGCGCATTCCGCGTCGGCGTGTCGGAGGGCACGGTCGCCGTCAGTTCCGATGAGGCGGACGGGCAGGTGCGGTTGCAGGCCGGGCAGCAATTGACCAGCGGGGCGGGCGGCGCCCTGGCGCTGGCGCCGGTCGCTGCGGCCGATATCGGCAGCTGGCGCGAGGGGCGGCTATCCTACAGCGATGCGCCGCTGGCCCTCGTCGCGGCCGACATTTCCCGCTATTCGGGCCATCGCATCATCGTCGATTCGTCGCTGGAGAACAGGCATTTTTCGGGCACGCTCGTCATTGGCGATGGATCGAGATTGTTGCCCGATCTCGCGGCCGTCATGGACCTTGCGGTCCATTCGCAGGGTGGCGGCGCCCTTCGCCTTGGCGGTGCTGCTCGCTGAGGGAAGTCCGGGGATCGGCCCGGCGCAGGCCAGGGAAAAACCGGCGGGGCAGGAACGGTTTAGTTTCGACCTTCCGGCGGGTCCGCTTTCAGCCAGCCTTTCGCGTTTTTCGGAGCTGACGGGGCTTTCCGTCGGCTATCCCGGTGCCCTGCCGGTGGTGACGGTGCGGCGGGTCAGCGGAAGCATGACGGCGGAGGCGGCGCTGCGCAAGCTTCTGGACGGCACGCATTTGCGCGCCGTGCGGGCCGGACCGCGGCTCTACCGGCTGGAGGAGGCGTTATCGCGGGCGGCTGAGCGGGCGCCGGTCCCGGCCGGGCTGCCGCCTGCGGGTCCGGGTGCGGACATCGTCGTGACCGCGCTGAAGCGGCCGCAATCGCTGGACGATGTGGCGCTGTCCGTCTCCCTCTTGGGACCCGATGGTCTGCGATCGGCCTCGCGCTCGCTGGCCAGCCGGGACATGAGCCTGAGCATGGAGGGACTGGCCATGACCAATCTGGGTCCGGGCCGGAACCGGCAGTTCATCCGGGGCGTCGCCGACAGCCCCTTTCTGGGGCAGAGCCAGTCCACCGTGGCGGTGCAGGTCGACGATGCCCGCGTGACCTATAACGCCCCCGATCCCGACCTGCGCCTGATCGACGTCGATCGGGTGGAGATATTGAAGGGGCCGCAGGGTCCGCTTTACGGATCGGGCGTGCTGGGCGGCATCTATCATGTCGTGACCCGGCGGCCGGAACTGGACGAGGCGTCCGGCTGGACGCGGCTGTCGGGATCGGTGGTGGATCATGGCGGCACGGGCAGCGGCGGGGAAGCCATGGTCAACCTGCCGCTGGTCGAGGGGCGGCTGGCGGTAAGGGCGGTCGGATACCGCTTCCTCGACGGCGGGTGGATCGACAATGAAGGGGTGGCGAACGACAGCAATGCGACCCGGACCAGCGGCCTGCGCCTTGGCCTGAAATGGGCGCTGTCGCCGGATTGGACGGTCGACGCGGGCTATGCGGTGCAGAATATCGCCTCACGCGACAGCCAATATCTGCTGGCGGCGGGCAGGGGACTGGAGCGGCCCGGCCATATTCCCGAACCCACGGACAATGACTTCATGCTGGTGCATGGCACGGTCACCGGGCGTCTGGGCGGCCTGCAACTGCTGTCGGCCACCAGCTATGTCAGAAATGCCTTTGGCTATGGGCTGGACGCCAGCGCCGCCGCCGCGGATTTCGGCCTGTCGGGCGCGGCCTGGTTCAACGACGACCGCCATTATTCGCTGTTCAATCAGGAGGTGCGCCTGTCATCCGGCAAGGGCAGCAGCTGGGTTGCGGGCGCATCCTATCTGCGGGCGGTGGCCAGCGACCGGGCGATCGTGACCGGGGCGAGCGGAACGCCGCGCACGGTCGAGCAGACCCACCGCATCGTCACGGAATATGCGCTGTTCGGGGAGGCCACCGTGCCGGTCATGGCGCGGCTCGACGCCACGCTGGGGGCGCGCCTCTTCTATTCGCTGGCGCAGGATGAAACGCGGGAGGCGGGCAAGAGGCGGGTCGATGAATCGACCGGCAAGATCATCCTGTCGCCCAGCCTGTCTCTGGCCTATCATCTTGCGGGCGGCGGGATAGTGTATCTGCGCTATGCGCGGGCGATGCGCCCGGGCGGCCTCGCGCCGTCGGGCATGACCGCGTCGGGCCATTTCGACGCCGATGAGCTGGGCACGTTCGACCTCGGCATGCGCCGCGGCTTCTGGGGAGATCGGCTGCTGCTGTCAGGCAGCGCCTATTATACCGACTGGCAGGAGATCCAGTCCGACTATCTGCTCGCCAACGGCCTGATCACGACCCGCAATGCCGGGCGCGGCCGCATCATCGGGGTGGAGGCGGCGGCGGACTGGCAGATCGGGGCGGGCTTTACCCTGACGCTGGGCGGGTCGGCGCAGGATGCGCGGCTGACCCGCACGGAAAACGGCACCGAACTGGAGGACCGCCGGCTGCCGATCACGCCGGGTCTGTCCGGCCGCGCCGCTCTGTCGCGCAGCTACAGGTGGGGCGGATGGAGCGGGCAGACCGCGGTTCAGGCCAATTATATCGGCAAGGCGCGGCTGAGTTTCGACGATGATCTGGATCGCGCCATGCAGCCTTATACGACCGTGGCGGTCAATTCGACGCTGGAGCGCGGGCCATGGACGGCAGGCCTGCGCATCGACAATCTGTTCGACTTGCGCGGCGACAGCTTCGCCTTCGGCAATCCCTTCTCGATCCGGGTCGCGCCGCAATATACGCCGCTGCGGCCGCGCGCGTTCACGCTTTCGCTGGCGCGGCGCTGGTGAGCGGCTTTACGTCGTAAATGGCGGTGTAGCCGACATGGTCCGACAACATGCTGCCGTCGGCGGCATGACCGAAGGGCACGTCGATGCCGCGCAGGGAAAAGGCCATGGTGCGCCCTGCGGCGAAGAACTCCCAGTCCCGCGCCCGATAGCGGGAATATTGCGCGTCGCCGCTCAGCGGAATGGCCTTGCGGGCGGCCTCGTCATAGGCGTCCGCCACCGTCGCTCCGGGCAGCCATTGCCGGAACGCGCCGCCGAGCAGGCCGCTGCGCCGGGCGGGATCATGCCCCATGTTGAAGTCGCCCGCGACGATCAGCGCGTCGCGGGGGTCGTGATTGCGGCGGATGAAATCGCCAAGACAGGCCAGTTGCACGCCATAGGCATGGTTCGACCGATCATTGGGCACACCCGATGCGCGGCGGCTGTTGAGATGGGTGGTGATGATGTCGACCGGATCGGCCCGTCCCGGCAATGTGATCCGGGCCAGCAGCGCGCCCTTGTTGGCCAGGCAGTCGAACCCCGCGCAGGCGAAGGCGGGGAAAACGATCCTGCGGCTGTCGGCGATGGGGTAGTCGGAAAGGATCTGCAAGCCGCTGCCGACGAATTTGGGCAGCCCTTCGCCGTGCCGCCAGCTTTCGGCGGCGGCAAAGGCGCGGTCGCTGGCGGTCGGCGCCTGACCGTTGACCGCGTCCTGATCCGCGCCGGTGGCGATGTAGCGATAGCCCGCATTGCGCCCGATCGCCTGCGCCTCTTGCGTGAAGGCTTCCTGCAGGACGACGACATGGGGGTTGCGGCCCTCGCTGCGCAGCAGGCGGAGCCTGGCCGCGATGCGGGTAAAGTCCGCGTCCCGGCCCCATGCGACGGGCCAGGGCAGGCCGTGGATGTTGTAGGTCATCACCGACAGGGTGCCGTCAAAGGAGCGCGGCGCATCGGGAAGGAAGGAACTGCGCGTATCGGCGGACGGCGCTAGAGCGAGCAATGCGGCAGCCGCCAGAACCCGAAAGGCTTGACCGAGGATGGACAAGGGCCGCTCTCCTGAAAGCATTGGGCATCTGACGGCGGCCTCAGGGCTTCACCTCAGTCCTGCGCGGAGAGAAAATCGCGCCCTTTGGCGACGCGCCGGCAACGCCTACCCATAATCGCAATTGAGCGCGGCCTTGATCTTGTGAGAATTTCAGCAGGATGAGGGAAGCGGGGTCAGGGCGTCTTCAGGAGCGGTTGGGCCGGCTGCGGCTCCTTGCGAAACAGTATATCGGCGCCGATCCCGAATGGCTGATTTCCAACGGGCGGCTCGTATCGGCGCTGTTTGCGGCGCTGGCCATCTATCTGGACCCGACCCGGCCCGCAAAATCGCTGAGCGACGTGCATATCGTTCTTGCGGCCTATGTGGCCTTTTCGCTTTTTCTGACCCTGCGTCCGCTGCGCAGGCCGCTGGGCAGTCCGGCGCATCTGCTCATCCACGGGCTGGACGTGCTGGCGCTGGGCTTGCTGGTCTATCTGACCGACGAGCTGGACAGTCCCTTTTTCCCCTTCGTGCCCTTCATCCTGCTGGCCACGACCATGCGCTGGGGGATGCGGGGCGCGGTGCTGGGCGCGCTGGCCATGGAGATGATGATGATCGCCGTGGGTTGGGGGGACCTGACGGACGGGGATTCGGAACTCAATGTCGTCATCATGCGGTCGGCCTATTTCCTCGTAGCGGCGGCGATGCTGGGCTATTTCGGCGCCTATCGGGCGCGCAGCAGCCATCGGCTGGGCCAACTCGCATCCTGGTCGGCGGCCCCCGCCAGTCTGGACGAGCCGGAATGGCTCCATGACGTGCTGAGCCATGCGTCTAGCGTGCTGGGCGCGTCCAAGCTGGTGCTGGTCTGGCATGATCGCGACGAGCCGAAGGGACAGCTGGCGATGTTCGGCCCGGCCGGGCTGTCGGTCGCGGATGATCCCGGCGAGCCTTTCTGGAAGGCGAGATGGCAGAGTCCGGGGCCCGCGCTTCTGCCGCCCAGGGCCGAACGCAGCGAATTGGAGATGATCGTCGCGGCCACGGGCTGGCAGGATCTGGCCGCGAGTCTGGACAGCTGCCACAGCGCTTCCTTCTGCGGGCTGCGCTATGCCGGGCGGCTGCATGTGCTGGACGCGCAATATCGGCATGAGGACGCCGCTTCACTGGCGCGGATCACGGCGCTGCGCATCGGCCATGAGCTGGAACGCTTCGCGCTGACGCAGGCCATCGCGGACAGCGCCCGCGATCAGGAGCGGGTCAGGTTGGCGCGCGATCTGCATGACAGCGTGTTGCAGGATCTGACGGCGGCGCGGCTCAAGCTGAAGGCGGCGGCCATGGCCGTGCCCGATCCTGCGCAGCAGTCGCTTCAGGCCGTCGGCGCGCTGATGGTCGAACAGCAGCGTCGCATCCGCCTGTTCGTCGAACGGAGCCGCAAGGCCGACATCGCCTTCCTGCGGCATCTTTCGGCCAGCCTGTCGCAAAATGTGAACGATCTGTGCGATCAATGGGGCTGCGACATCGATCTGCGCATTGATCCGCCCGGCATGGAGGCGCCTGCAACCGTCCACCGCGAACTGGCGCAACTCTTGTCCGAAGCGACCGCCAACGCCGTGCGTCATGGCGGGGCGACGCGGCTTCAGGTCGAACTGTGCCAGGTCGCGCATGGTCTGAGCCTCAGCATCGCCGACAATGGCTGCGGCATGATCGCCGGGGAAAGCTGCGCGCCGCCATGGCCCCGATCCCTTCACGCCAGAGTGGAAGATATGGACGGTAGCCTGGCCATCACCCGCTATGCCCCCGGTCTGGCGCTGCGGATCGAGCTTCCCTTCGCCATGGTTGATCGGCGGTGACCCCCTATCGCGTCTTTCTGGTGGACGATCATCCGGTTCTGCTTCGCGGCCTGGCCGACCTGGTCGCCATGGAGCCAGATTTTCAGGTCGTAGGCAGCACGACGGAGGGCAGCAACGCCTTCGCCATGATCGACCGGCTGAAGCCGGATCTTGCGGTGCTGGACATCAACATGCCCGACGTCAGCGGCATGGCGGTCCTGCGGCGGATCTGGAGCGCAGACCTGCCGGTGCGCACCATCTTCCTGACGGCGATGATCACGCCGTCCCAGGCCGCGGAGGCGCTGGCCCATGGCATATGGGGCATCTTGCTGAAGGAGGCGGCGCCCGACACGCTGATCGACTGCCTGCGCAGCGTCGCCGCCGGACGCCGCTGGTTTGCGGAAGAGGTGGCCGCCAAGTTGGCGCCCCTGCCGTCGCAGCAGGTTCCGCCGGGGCTTTCCGGCCTGACGCCGCGTGAAAGGGAAATTGCCGGACTGGCATGCAGCGGCCTGTCCAACCGGCTGATCGCCCGCCAGCTTGGCGCGGGCGAAGGCACGGTGAAAATCCATCTGCACAACATCTTCCAGAAGCTGCGGATCAACAACCGCACCGCCCTTGCCGCGCTCTATTATCAGAGGGAGGATGAGAGCGCCGCAAATGGGGATAGCTGGAAGGGGTAGGGCACAGCCCTTTCGAACTATATAATTTCATGGATTCCGGCGTTCGGCCCACAGCCCTTAATTTGCTCCTCAACCGAAACGAGATTGGGGGAAAGGCCATGGCGACGCAGATTCGGGACGCGCTTCCGCACCTGCCCTGCATGTTGAAACCGGACCTGTTATCGCTGGAGGATGCGATGGCGCTGGATATGGGGCGAGCCAACCGGCTCTATGCCGATCATCTCAATCGCCACATGTTGCAGATTTTCGGCATATTGGGCCTTGACCGGATGGACGTGCGGGCAGCGGAGGGCACCGTGCTGCATCTGGCCGACGGGCGGCAGATACTGGATTTTTCCACGGGCATGGGGGTCGTGGGGCTGGGCCATAATCACCCCCGCGTGATCGCGGCCGAACGCATGTGCCATGAGCGGCGGCTGCTCGACTGTTCCAAACTCTCGCCCAGCAAATTGCAGGCGGCGCTGGCCTATAATCTGGCGCAGATATTGCCGGACCCGCTGGACACCAGCTTCTTCACCACATCGGGCGCGGAGGCGAACGAGGCGGCGATGAAGCTGGCCGAACGCATCCAGACGCCCAAGGGCAAGCGCAAATTCCTGTGCATGCGCGGCGCCTTTCACGGCAAGACCCATGGCGCGCTGGCGCTGACGACGGCGACCGACGTGCACAAGGGTTTCCTGCTGGGCATCCCCAGGGAGCATGTCGTCTATGTCCCCTATGGCGACATCGATGCCTTGCGCGCCGCGATCGAGGCGGAGGGCATGGCCGGCGGCGGCAACGGCATCATCGCCGCCATGATCGAGCCGATCCGGGGCACCGCCTGCGAAGTGCCGCCGCCCGGCTATCTGCGCCAATTCGTGCAGCTTTGCCGGGAGCACGACATCCTCTCCATCTTCGACGAGGTGAAGGTGGGGACAGGCCGCACCGGCCGCTTTTGCGCCTTCATGCATGAAGATACGGTGCCCGACATCGTCACGCTGGCGAAGACTTTGGGCGGGGGCAAGGTCGCCATGGGGGCGGCGGTGACGTCGAAGGCGCTGTTCGAGCGCGCCTATGGCAATCGCGACGACTGCAATCTGCACAGTTCGACCTTCAGCGGCCTTGGCGAAAGCTGCGCGGTGGCGATCGAGACGTTGAACGCCCTTTATGACGAGGGCCTGATAGACAATGCGGCGGAAATGGGCGCCTATCTGGGGGCGCGGCTGGAGGGGTTGAAGGCGCGGCATCCCCGCACGCTGATCGATGTGCGCGGACGCGGGCTGTTCCGGGCGATCCGGCTGAATTTCCGCGAGGATCTGGTGGCGAAACTGATCGACGTGTCGAACAATCCGCTGTTCCTGACCTATCAGTCCGTGCTGATCGGGGCGGTGGCGCGGCAGCTTTATGAACGGCACAATGTCCTTGTCCATTTCCAGCCGGGGGCGCGGGACATATTGCACTTCATGCCGCCCTTCGTCGTGATGGAGGAGGAGATCGACCAGCTGGTCGACGGGCTGGACGAAATATTCGCCCGCGGGATCGCCGATTCCGCGTTGCGTTTCGTGGCGGAAAATGCCCGGCGCCTGATTGGCCGCCCATGGGCGAGGGATCACTGAACATGCTGCATGTCCCGGCGCGGGAGGCCCCCGTCCTGCCCTCCGTGGCCCCGCCTGCGCCCGATCGCATCTGCGCGCTGGGCTTTCCGCTGGTGGCGGCGCTGTTCTTCATCCTGTCGACCCGCCATGGCATCGGCATCCTGCCGGACAGCACCCGCTATATGGGACTGGCGGCCCGACCCTGGGATGCGCCGCTCTATCCGGCGCTGCTGTTCGGGCTGAGCGCGACCGGCGTGGACATAGCCAGGGCCGCATGGGTCGCGGGTCTTGTGCTGAGCGCGCTCAATGCCTTTCTGGTCTGGACCCTGTTACGGCAGGCGGCCGGGCGCCCCGGCCCCGCCGCGCTCGGCACGGTGCTGATCGTGATCGCGCCGCAAAGCGTGGCGCTGCATGCGCTCGCCATGTCGGAGCCGCTGTTTCTGACGATGATCCTTGCGACGATGCTGGCCTTGCTGCGCTATGTGCGGACGGACGACCGGCGCTGGTTGCTGGCGGCGGGATGCGGGGTGGGGCTGGCGTCGCTGGCGCGCTTTACCGGGCCGCCGCTGGGGGCGGCGATCGGCCTGTTCCTGCTGATCGATCCGCGCTGGCCGATGCGACGGCGGATCGGCGACGTCCTGACCGTCGCGGCGCCCTCCGCCCTGCTGTTTCTTGGCTGGGCGGCGCTTAGCGAATGGCTGGTCGGGCGGTCGACCGGCCGTCCGCTCGAATGGTATGGCAATATGACCGCGCAGGACTGGCTCACCAGCTTCAACGCGCTGACCGCCTGGATCGCGCCGGACAATGTGCCCTTTGCGCTCCGCAGCGCGCTGTTCCTGACCGCGCTGGCAGCCAGTGTGGCGCTATGGGTGCGTCATGTGCGGGCCATGCTGGCCGAAAGCCGGGTGGATGCGTCGGCGCTGGCCGTTCCCTTGGGGTTTTTCTTCTTCGCCTATCTGGGCTTCATTGTGCTGGCGACCTCGATCGAGGCCAATCTGCATCTCAACAGCCGCTATGCCTTTCCGATCTATTGCACCAGCATCATGACGATGACCATCGTTATGGCACGGCGCTTGCCCCGTGCCGGGTGGGCGCGGATTTCCCATGCCGGGCTGACGGGCCTCGCGCTCTGCATGATGGTCAGCCATATGCTGCGCACCGCCGAGCGGACCCGGCAGGCCTGGCGGGAAGGCGTGGGCTATGCCTCGCTGCAATGGACCGGATCGCCGACCCTGGCGGCGGTCGGAGCCTTGCCGCAGGGAGCTATTCTCTACAGCAACGGGCCGGATGCCATCGGTTATGTCCTGCGTCGTCCTGCGCGCAACATTCCCGCGCCGATCATGCTGCGCACGGGTCGGGAGGACCCGGATTTCCCCTATGCCGCGCAACTGGCCGAAGCCCGGTCGGCGCTGGCGCAGGGTCATGCCTATGTCGTGTTTCTGAACCGCGTCGACTGGCGCTTTTACATGGCCGGCGAGGCCGAGCTGGTGCGGCGCCTGAACCTGCGGCTCGTCGCGCGCAGGGCCGACGGCGCCATCTATAGCGGCAGCTGAACCGCAGGCCGCCCCGACCGGGAAAAGGGCAGCCAGACGATCGCGAACAGGGCGGTGGGCGCCCAGAGCAGCAGATGCGCCAGCAACAGCACGGCGGCTGCCATGTCCGGCGCGATCCCGCTGCGGGTGAAAGCCTCCAGCCCGAACAGCTCGAACGTGCCGAAATGGCCCGGCAGGCCGGGGACCAGCGTGCCCAATGTGCTGGCGGTGAAGGCGGCCATGGGCGCGATCCACCGGCCGGGCGCGCCGCTGAGGCTCACCCAGGCGCCGAGGAACAGCAGCGCTTCAAGCAGCCAGCAGGTCAGGGAGACGGCGGTGAGCAGCATGATCCGGCGGAAGGAGCGCAGCACCCGGAAGGCCGTCATCATGTCATGCAGCCCGTGCCCGATGCGGTGGAGCAACCGGCCTTTGGCGGCGGGCGTCACCGGCCATGGCGGGAGGCGGCCGAGGGCGAGGGGGGCGGCGACGATCGCCAGCATGGCCGCGCCGGTCAGCAGCCAGCCGCCGGGCGCGGGAAGGTGCCGGCCCAGCAGCATGGCGCAGAGCAGCAGCAGCGTCGCCAGATCATAGAAACGCTCGATCACCATCGCTCCCAGCACGCTGCCGGTCCGCAGCGCCATCGATCGCTGGAACCAGCCGAGACGGAACAGGTCGCCAGCGCGCAGCGGCAACAGGTCGCTGATGCCGAAGCTGGCGACGAAAGGGGCGGGGACGGCGCGAAAGGGCAGTTTCCGGCCGGCGACGGCCTGCAACAGCATCCAGAAACGCACTGACCGTAGCAGGAAATCGAGTCCATAGGCGAGAAGGCCGATGATGATCGGCAGGCCCGATGCGCGCCGCAGCATCGCCATGGCGGCATGCCAGTCGATCTGGCACAGGAAGAGGAGGAGCAGCAGGGCGCCGACGCCGCAATGCAGAGCGATGCGCAGGCCGGGCCTTAAGGTCAGGCGCCAGAAATGATCCTGCCGGTCGCTCATGACGGCATGCTATGGCAGCTTGGGACGGCGCGTCATGGGCGCGAAGGAATTACTCCGCTTGCTCCGTTCCCAGGGCATGGCGCGCCGCCGTCATGATCTCGCCGGACAGCGCCGGATCGCCGACCCCGCGTGCCAGCACCATGGCGCCGACCAGCTGGGCCATTCGCGTCAGCGCCTCCTCGCGGGACAGGCCGCTGGACATGGTTTCGATGATGCCGGTCAGCACCTCGAACCCGTCCCGATAGGCGTGGGCCAGCCCGCCGCCGCGCCGCGCCGCGTCGGGACCCAGGGCGATCAGGGCGCAGCCCGTTTCCGGCGCATCGCGATTGCGGGCGCTCAGATAATTGGCCGCTATGGCCGCCGCGGCCTTTTCCGGACCTGCCGCCTCCGCAATGGCGCGCCATTTATCGGCGCTTTTCGCCAGGGATGCGGCGCAGGCCTCGGCTGCGAGGGCCTCTTTCGAAGGAAATTGATTGTAGAAGCCGCCATGCGTCAGGCCGGATTCGCGCATCACTTCATTGATGCCGACGCCGTCCACGCCATGCGCCCGGAACAGCCGCGAAGCCGTCTCCACCACCTTGTCCCGGTTGCGGGCCGCCTGTTCCCTGCTGACCTTCATATCCATATCGCTCCGATTGGCCTCTTGATCTTATATATGATAATCGTCATTTAACGCCAGTCCGATTTTCGCCGAAAGGGATGTCATGCTGTCCAACCTAATCGCGCGCAGGCTGGCGGCGCGCCATGTCCATTATGGCTGGGCCGTGCTGGGCACGACCTTCCTGACCATGCTGGTGGTCGCGGGCGCGGTCGGCGCGCCGGGCGTGTTCATCGTGCCGCTGGAAAAGGAATTCGGCTGGAGCGCGGCCGATATTTCCGGCGCGCTGGCGATCCGATTCCTGCTCTTTGGCGGCATGGGGCCGTTCGCCGCCGCCTTTATGAATCGCTTTGGCGTGCGGCGGATGATGCTGATTTCTTTGAGCATCATCATCATCGGCCTGCTGCTGTCGCTGGGCATGAGCCGATTGTGGCAGCTTGTGCTGCTATGGGGCGTCGTGATCGGAATAGGCACAGGGCTGACCGCCATGGTGCTGGGCGCGACGGTCGCGACGCGCTGGTTCACGCAGAGACGCGGGCTGGTCATGGGCCTGTTGTCGGCCAGTACGGCGACGGGCCAACTGGCCTTCCTGCCGCTGCTGGCCAGCCTGACCGGCCATTTCGGGTGGCGCGCGGCGGTGATGCTGGTGTGTGGCGTGATCCTGCTGGCGGCGGTGGCGGCCCTGTTGTTGATGCGCGATCGCCCCTCCGACCTTGGCCTGCCGCCCTATGGCGAGGCGGAGATTCACCCCGCGCCATCCCAGCCCGCCAGTCTGGGCGCCCTCCTGATGACGCCGCTGCATGTGCTCAGGGACGCTGCGCGGGTGCCGACTTTCTGGATCCTCTTCTTTTCCTTCTTTATCTGTGGCGCCAGCACCAATGGTCTCGTCCAGACCCATTTCATTTCGCTTTGCGGTGACTATGGGCTGGCTGCGGTGGGCGCGGCATCGATGCTGGCGATGATGGGGCTGTTCGACTTTGCGGGCACGCTCGGGTCTGGCTGGCTGTCCGACAGGTTCGACAATCGCTGGCTGCTATTCTGGTATTACGGGCTGCGCGGGTTGTCGCTGCTCTATCTCCCGTTCAGCGATTTCTCGCTCTACAGCCTGTCGATCTTCGCCATGTTCTACGGTCTGGACTGGGTGGCGACCGTGCCGCCGACGGTCAGGCTGACCGCCCAGCGTTTCGGTGCGGAGCGGGCGAACATCGTGTTCGGCTGGATCTTCGCCGGGCACCAGCTTGGCGCGGCGAGCGCGGCGCTGGCGGGCGGCCTTTCCCGGACGGTGTGGCAAAGCTATATGCCCGCCTTCGTCGCGGCAGGCATTTTGTGCCTGATCGGCGCGGCGCTGGTGTTGATGATCAATCGCGGGCGCAGCAAGGCTTTGGCCCCCGCCTGAAGGAAGGGATGATGCTGAACGGCTGGTATGCCCAGCGCAACGGGCCGGACGGTTTCATCACGCCCGCCGGGCTGCCCGCGCAGATCGAGGTGCAGCAACTGGCCTCGGCTCGG
>NZ_JBHIWJ010000022.1:0-53292 GCF_041987595.1 Sphingobium sp.
TGGCCAGGCTCTGCTTCAGTTCTTCGGGCAGGCCGGCATAGATCGGCGTTTCCACCGCGCCGGGATTGATGGCGTTGACGCGAATGCCGCGCCCGGCCAGTTCCCGCGCCATCGCCCGCGTCATGCCGATCACCGCCGCCTTGGCCGCGCAATAGGGCACGGGACCAACGCCATTCACCGCCGATGTGGAGGCGATGTTGATGATCGACCCGCCGATCCCGTCCGCCGCCATCAGCCGCACGGCCGCCCGCGTGCAGCGGAAGGTGCCCGTCAGCGTCAGGTTGAGCACGGCGTCCCAACCCTCGTCCTCGCAATATATGGTCTGGTCGGCAAAGACCTTTTCGCCCGCCGCCTGCTGCGCCTGCGCGGCGTAATATTTGTCCATGCCGTCGCCCGGCGCCGATCCCCGCCCGGCATTGTTCACCAGAATGTCGACGCCGCCCATCGCTGCCTTGATGGCGGCAAAGGCCCTGTCCACCGAAGCGCTGTCCGTAACGTCGCAGGCAAGGCCGATATGCGGCGCGGGCAATACCGCCACCGCGCCATCACCATTGATGTCGAGCACCGCGACGGTCGCGCCCTCCGCCGCCAGCCGCCGGGCGATGGCCGCACCGATGCCCTGCGCGCCGCCGGTAACGACAGCGCGCTTGCCTTTCAGCCTTTCCATAAAGCTCAATCCTCGACTTCGGGGCGCCAGGCGACGCCGTTCACCTGCGCGCCGCCATCGGCAAACAGCGTGTTGCCGCTCATATAGCCGCCGCCTTCGCTCGCCAGGAAAACGGCGATAGGGCCAATATCCTTTTCCGCGTCGCCAAAGCGGCCAGCGGGCACCTGCTTCAGGATCGCCGCGGTCATCTCCGGATTGGCGGCAAAATAGTCCTTCGCCTGCGGGCTGACCGCCGATGGGCAGATGGTGTTGCAGGTGATGCCGAAAGGACCCCATTCCACCGCGGCGGTGCGGGTCAGGGCGCGCATCGCTTCCTTGCTGGCGTTATAGGCCACGGTGAACATATGGGCGTTCACCCCGTTCAGCGACCCCATGTTGATGACGCGGCCATAGCCCTGCGCCTTCATGATCGGGAACGCCGCCCGCATCGCCCAGAAGACGGCATAATAGTTGAGGGCGAAGGAACCTTCCATCTCCTCGTCCGTGTGCTTTTCCAACCGCTTGGGGAAGCTGGCGCCTGCGTTGTTGACGAGGATGTCGAGGCGGCCGAAACGCTCATGCGCCTGCTCGACCATCGCTTCGACCTCAGCACGGTTTGTCACGTCCGTCTTGATGAAGAAGGCATCGACACCATAGGTGTCGCGCAGATATTTCGCCTCTTCCTCACCCTGATCGGCCTTGCGCTGGGCGATGGCGACGTTCGCGCCCGCCTGCGCCAGAGCGCGGGCAACGCCCTGGCCCACACCCTGTCCGCCTCCGGTCACGAGCGCGGTGCGCCCTTCCAGCAGCTTCACCATCTCTCTCTCCTTGGATATTGGCGCTGGCCCGCTCAGGCGCCCAGCATGGGATAATCGGTATAGCCTTTGCGATCGTCGCCCTCGCCCGTGTAGAAATTGGCGCGATTGCCCTTGGCCAGCGCGGCCCCGGTGCGGAAGCGCTCCACCAGATCGGGATTGGCGATGTAGAGATAGCCGAAGGACACGGCCTCCGCCTTGCCTTCCGCCAGCACGGCCTTTGCCTTCTCGAAGGTCAGGCCGCCATTCTCGATGACCGCGCCGTTCCAGTGCTGCCGCACCAGATCCAGCGCATCCTGTCCGTCGAGAGGAATGTGGATCAGGTGGCAGTAAGCGAGGCCAAGGCCATTTACGGCCTTCAGCAGCGCTGCATAGGTTTCATGCGGGTTGGCATCGTCCATGCCGTTGAACCTGACGCCGGGGCAGATGCGGAACCCCACGCGGCCCGGCCCGACTGCCGCCGCCAGTGCCGACAGCGTTTCCACGACGAAGCGGATGCGGTTCTGGACTGGCCCGCCATAAGCGTCGGTGCGCTGGTTGCTGTTCGACGAGAGGAACTGCATCGGCAGGTAACCGCTGGCGCAGTGCAGTTCCACCCCGTCCATCCCCGCGCGGATCGCGTTGCGCGCCGCTGCGACATATTCGGCGATGACGTCCGGTATCTCGCTCGCGGCGAGGGCGCGGGGCATGACGGTATCGACCGGCACGCCGTCGGGGCCGGGGATCTTGTCGGCGCAGGGGATTGCGGACGGAGCGACGGTGTCGGCGCCTGCATCCTTGTTCGCCTGCACGGCGGCGCGCCCGACATGCATGAGTTGCATGACGATCCGCCCGCCTTCGCCATGCACGGCGTCGGCCACCTTGCGCCAGCCTTCGACCTGCGCATCGCTATGGATACCCGGCGTGCGCCAGTAACCCTTGCCCGTGGGCGAGGGCTGCGTCCCTTCGGTGACGATCAGCCCCGCGCCGGCGCGCTGGCGATAATATTCGACCATGATGTCGGTCGGCTCATCGCCCGGCCCGGCCCGATCGCGGGTCATCGGCGCCATGACGATGCGGTTGGCAAGCATGATGTCGCCCAGCGTTACGGGGGAGAATATGTCAGTCATGGAACGAACCTTGGGGGTTGACCGGCCTTGGCGAAGGCCGCTGCGATATAGGTGGGGTAGTCCTGACCGGTGAGCGCGCTCCACCGCGCCCATGCGGCCAGATCCGTCATCTGCTGCCAGCGAACGATGCGGCCATCGGCGTCGAAATGCCAGCGATCCGCCAGCCAGACCGGATCGAGCGCTCCATCTGGCCCCGTGCCTTCGAACTTCGCAAAGGACAGAACGGTGTCGCCGCTGCCGGCCACATCCAGTTCGGTCACCCGCCAGTCAGGGATCGCGGCCCAATAATAGTCCGCTTCGATCTGGAGGAAGAAAGGATCGTCAGCGACGTCATGCGGCTCAACGGGCAGGACGTGCCCGCCGATTTCCGCCACCGCGCCCGGCGCCCAGACCAGCATCCCGCGGGGCGGAACCGGCATGCGACGGGTTTTCCACGCCTCCAAATAGCCGCCAAACATGCTCTGCACGGCGGCCACGTTGCGCTCGGTGACGGTCACGACGCTCAGCTCCGCACGCGGGGCTTGGGCAATGGCGCGCCACGGCGCATCGTCTCGATGAATTTCTCCAGCGGCGCGGGCGGCTCGACCGGGCCGTCATGGGGCTGACCCTGCCGCTCCCAATAGCTTTTCCAACTGGGGAACAGGTCATGGAAGCTGCCATGATAGGGCGGCACTCCGGGCCAGCGCATCTTCCGGTCGCCGATGGGCGGCTTGTTGAGGTCGGTCGCATACCAGTAAAGCGGCAGACGGCGGCGGAAATACCAGCGTCGCTCGATCCGTTCATACTGATCGAAATACATCATCTGCATGATGACCCATTCCGCGCCGCACTCATGTTCATTCTTGGAATAGACGACGCCCTGCGCATGGTCGGGATCGTCGAAGTCGATGATGTGCCCACCGATATGATGCGACGTGCCGTCAAACTGCATCGAATGGGTTTCGTCGAACCAGTCGCGCAGCGCCTTGCGTCCGGACTTGCCGCCGCCCACGCGCACATCTTCGGGGAACAGGCTCACCCAGGCATCGGAATCGCGCATGTCGAGCGCGAGAGCATATTTCGCCGGCAACTGGCGGATCGCGTCCAGCGATTCCAGCCGGTCGATACGAGCCATCAGGCTTTCGTCGCCCATTCTCTCATCCTTCTCCTTGGGGCCTTCTGTTTCGCCCGGAAAAGCGTCCTGAGGAATGTCGGAATAGCTCAAAGGCCATGACAAAAAGGCTCATACCGTCAGGCCGAGCTTGCAGGGGAGAGGACGTCAGATCCTCCCCCCAAGCCGCATTACACACCGAAACCGCCGGCCACGGACAACGTCTGGCCGGTCACGTAATTGGCATCATCGGAGGCCAGGAACACGGCGGCCTTGCCGATGTCCTCGGCCTTGCCCCAACGCTTGATGGGCAGCAGCTTCTTGACCTCCCGCTCCCAATTCTCATCGAAATAGCCCTGTTCCTGACCGACCTTGAACTGTCCGGCGTCGATCACGCCCACCAGCACGGAATTGGCACGGATTTCGTGCACACCCTCCTCCTTGGCGATACCCTTGACGAGGGACTCATTGCACGCCTTCGGGGCGACCGACAGGCCGTCCAGATGCGGCCACCAATCGTGACCGCCCGATCCCAGATGAACGAAAGATCCGCCGCCCTGTGCGCGAAAATGCGGAATGGCGATCCGCGCCGCATAATAGAATCCGAAGGCCTCGATCTCCATGGACGCGCGGAACTGTTCCAGCGTCCAGTCGGCAATGTTGACTTGCGCGACGATCGGTCCCGCCCCCCACACGATGCTGTGAACGCGGCCATGAGCTTCGACGGCGGCGGCAAAGCCTGCCTCCAGTTCCTCATATTGGCGGGCGTCGGCCTGATGGATGCTGGCCTTGCGGCCCATGGCACGGATTTCCTCGGCGGTGGCCTCAGCGCTGTCCCGCTTGGACCGATAGAAGATCGCCACATCGGTCCCGGCCCTGGCGAACTCCAGCGCGACGCCCTTGCCGATGCCCCCGCTGCCGCCAAAGACGGCGACGGCGCCTTCAGGAAATTGCCTGCTCATTCTATTCCTTCCTATGCTGTATCGTTTGTTCATTCGGCCGCGTCAGCCAGATTGGGCGCGGGCGCCATGCCCGCCGTATGATGCACGCCATTGGCGCGGGCCTGATACTCCGCCGCTCGGGCGCGGGGATTGTAGAATTGCCGATACCAGGCTCGGCTTCGGTGAAACGGCCCATCAGTGGGCAGGCGCAGAATGGTGATGGCCGGCCCTTTGGTCTTCCAGATCGCAAAATCCTGCGAAAAGGCCGCCAGTCCAGCCTGATGATATTGGGCGCGCAGTTCCACATCGTCAGGTCCCGGCGGCAGATGGCGCGCCCTGGTAATGATGCCATGCCAGACCTGCGTCACGCCATCCTCTTTAGGGGTATGGCAGATGATCTGCACCGCATCCGTTTCCCCTGAATAGCGGGCGATCAGGATTCCCGGCCCCGTATAGAAGGCATCGACGTCCAGAATGCCTTCCTCGCTGGTCATGGTTTCGTGCCCGCCACCCGACACCTGTCTGCCCACGACACCGTCGAAGACGGAGTCGAAATAGGCCAGTTTCTGTCCATGGATCGGACCAAAGTGGCGGGTGTCGACCAGATTGTCGAGTATCTCCTGCGGGTGGACAGGCAATGTTCCCAGATCGTCATAGTCGCCGCAAATCCATTGCGGATCGTCCCATTCCGGCAGGTCGGGAAGCGCGTGGTCCGGCAGGCCCTCCTCGGGATCGTGCCACGCAAAGACACAGCCGAACCGTTCCTCGACGGGATAGGCGCGAACTTTCGCAGCCGCGGGAATGGCGCCATCGAAATAGGGAATATGATCGCAGCGGCCATCAGGGCCGAAGCGCCAGCTATGATAGGGGCAGCGGATGGAATCGCCCTCGATCCTGTGCGCCGCGGCACCCGAAGTCTGCTCGGCGGCAAGATGGGCCTGCATGTGGGGGCAATAGGCGCCCATCAGCACGATGCGGCCTGATTCGCCGCGATAGATCACCAGATCCTTTCCGAACAGGCGGAGCGACAGGGGTGCGTCCTTTACATCGCTGGCCCGCGCCACCATCAGCCAGCCACGCGGAAACGTAAATTCGCCCAGAGTATAATCCGCCGTCCCTGCCATCGTCCATCTCCCGCGGCGCGCTGGCACCGTTCCAAATTTTCTTCGCGGAAGATGTCTTCGGGCTGGTCGGCTGGCAACCGGGTTGTGCGCATATCTATCATTTAATAATATTATCCTATCATTTTATGAAAGGATGCGAAAAAATGGCAAGGACGCGAAGGCCCGGCATAGCTACCGTCCTTTCCGAACTGAGGCGGGAACTCAAAGCGCGTGGACTGCGCGTGATCCGTCTCGCGGAGGAGTTGGATGTGGCGGAACCTACCGTCTGGAGATGGCTGCGCGGTGACGGATTGACGCTCGACCGTCTGGATGAAATCTGCGCGATCGCGGATATCGACCTGCGCGATCTGCTCGGCCGCGGCGACGACGAACGGCTGGAACATTTCACGCTGGCGCAGGAGCGGGTTCTTGCAGCCGATCGCGCGCTCGCGCTCGTTTTCTTCGTTATCCTGCACGGGGCGCAACGGCGCGACATTGAGCGGGAATTCGGTTTGCCCGGCGAGCGGCTGGACACGCACCTCGACCGTCTGAAACGGCTGGGCCTGATCGATAGCGCGCCGCGAGGGCGCATCCGCCCCAAGCTACGCCGATCGGTCCGATGGCGCCGCGGCGGTCCTCTGTCGATCGCGTTCGAACGAACGGTAAAACCGCTTTTTCTGTCGATGGACTTTGGATCGCCCGATGCCCTTTACGTGTCCGACATGGTGCCAATGAGCGAGAGCGGACGCGCCCGCGTCCATGCCCTGTTCGAAGCGCTGCGGGAGGACATCCACCTGATCGGAGAACAGGAGCAGGCGGCTCGTCTGGAAGGACAGGAATGGAGCGGCGTGCTGATGATGGTGCGGCCGCTTGATATTGGCGAAATGACATCCGAGTGGCGAGGCAAAAATCCCGCGTCTTCCTCCTGAGGGAAACAATCAAGAAGAAAGGAAATATTGTGGCGACATTTCCAGAAGGATGTGCCCTTCTGTTCGGCGGCAGCGGCGGAATTGGCAGTGGAATCTCCAAAGTCTTTGCGCAGGCCGGGTGCGACATCGCCATCACCTACCGGAACAATGCTGATCGCGCGGAACAGGTCGCCGCGGAGGCCCGGAAAGCAGGGCGCATGGCGACAATCCATGCTGCGGATGTGACTAGGGCCGGCGACATCGACGCAGTCGTGGAAGATGTCATCGCAGCGCACGGCCGTATTCACACGGTGATCTGGGCGGCGGGACCGCTCGTCAACCAGCGCTACCTCTCATCCACACCAATGGAAGAATGGCGCCACGCCTTCGATGTGGAAGTCCACGGCTTCCTCTGCGTAGTTCAGCGGATCATTCCGCACATGCGGGATCTGGGCGGCGGCAGCTTCGTGACGCTCGGATCGGCCGGTCATGACTGGTGGCCTGCCCGCGACGGCATGTCGGTGGCAGTCAAGGCTTCGAATGAACAACTGGTGCAGGGCATCGCCAAGGAGGAAGGACGCCATCGCATCCGCGCCAATTCCGTCCTGGTCGGCGTCATCGATGCCGGCCAACTCCATGAACTGACGCGGCTCGGGCAGATCGACCAGCGCTGGATCGACAACAGCCATCGCCTGCTCTGCCTCAAACGCTGGGGCACGGCCGAGGAGATTGGCCATGCGTGCCTGTTCTTTGCGTCCAATGAGGCCGGATACGTCACCGGACAGCGCATTTCCGTCTCCGGCGGCTTCGGGGTATGAAGGCTGGCGCAGCTAGAGGGCTGCGCCAATCCCTTTCAGGCATCCTCATCCAGAGCATCAGGCGGAATGCTGGCTGAATCATCCATATCGCAGGCTTTCGCGAACACACCGGCCGTGCACCGGGGGGAAATTCTCAGCAAGGGAATTCTGAGGTTCCCCAGGTCAGAAGTCAGTCCAGCATCTGAATCACCTCGTTAACATGCCCTTCGGGATCTACGATGAAGGCTACCCGCAGTCCGAAAGCAGCAATTTCCCGAATGGGATCAGGCACGCTTCCGCCGGCAGCCAAGGCCCGGTCGACCGTCGCTTCCAGATCGTGCGAAAGGAAGCCCTGCACGGCTTCCCCTGCAACGGGGCCGGTGGAGTCCAGATATTTGATCAGCGTCAGCGCAGGCCCACCCGGATAAGCCGGACAATAGGTGATTTCGTCAATTTCCCGGCCCAGCATCACATCCCTATGCCGGTTGTGCGGGACCACACCCAACACTTCCTCATAGAATTTCGCCATGGCATCAAGATCATGCACAAATGTCTTACCGAAAATATAGGACATTCCATGATTGGATGCGGGAGCAATCTGATCGGCCATAGTCTTCCCATTTTTCAATTAATGTTTGGCGCCACTGGATCAGGGGCGGTATCAGATCGTCAGCATGGTCATTTCGCGTGACGGCATCGGCGCTGATCCTTCCTCCCGGGTCACGATGAAATCCTCTTCACGGGGCGTGCGCAGATCGTGCCAAATACGAGAATTGTGGCGCGGAATGGCCAGAATGACCTTCTTCGATCCGTCGTCGCCCCTGTCGCGATAATAGCCATGTGCGCTGCCGCATTGGACCCAGGCGGTTCTGGCGAGATCGGCGTCGACATCATCGACAAAGGCCCTGGTTGCCTGCGCCGACACATCGATGGAGGACAGGTGATCGTCGACCATCCATTGCAGCAGTTCGATGATGTAGTGGACCTGCTGCTCGCTCACCACGGCATGGTTTGCGACGAGATAGCTATAAGGCGCGCCCATGAACACGAAGTTGGGAAAGCCGGTGATGAGCAAGCCCTCATAGGAAAAGGGATGCGGATCGAAAGCGTCCTTGAGTGTCCTGCCGCCCTTGCCGCGGATGTCGAACTGGCGGCCGAAATGCAGATTATAGCCGGTGGAAAGGAGCAGAACGTCGCATTCGATCCGGGTTCCATCAGACAGAATCACGGCCTGTTCGTCCGCTTCAGCCAGTTCGCCCCGAACGATGCTGACATTGGGTTTCTTCAACGCGTCGTAAAAGCCGCAATCGAGGATCGGCCGTTTGGCAAAGACCGGGAAATGGGGCGTCAACAATTCGACCATATTCGGGTCGTCGGGAAAATGGCTTTTCAGATAGGCTTCCGCATAGAGCCGCATGCCGTCGTTAATCGGACCAAAGCCGCCGGTCCGCCTCGCATATTCCTCATCCTTCATCACCATGCCATGCATGTCGCCCATCTGGCTTTCCAGGCTTTGCAGCCGCTTCCAGTTCGCGACGAAGGGAATATGCTCCATCGCCCAGCGTTCCAGCGCAGCTACGGGCGCATGGGCCTGAGGATTGGGAATGATGTGCTCAGGCTGGCGCTGGACGATGACCAATTCGCCAACGGTGTCCGCAATGGCGGTCGCGACCTGAACGCCCGAACAGCCCGTGCCGACCAGCACGACCTTCTTGCCCTTGAGGTCGACGCCGTGATCCCATGCGGCCGAATGAACGACAGGCCCCTTGAACCTGTCCAGGTTCCTGACATGCGGGTAATTGGGATTGTTGTTCGGTCCCACCGCCATGATGAGCATATGGCATTCATGGGTTTCCGGTCTGCCGTCGCGCACGGCTTTCACGATCCACATCTTGCGCTTCTCGTCCCATTCGGCGCCCTCCACCCATGTACCGAACCGGATGTGCTCGCGCAGATTATATTTCTGGGCGACCCGCTCGAGATAGGAGAGGAATTCGGGTCCTCGCGGATAAAATTGCGTCCAGGAGGCATTGGGCTCGAAAGAATAGGAATAGACGCGGCTGGGCGTATCGACCGCCGCGCCCGGATAGGTGTTGGTCAACCAGTTGCCGCCGACCTTGTCCAGCGCTTCGAGTATGGTGTAATCGAAACCGGCCTGCTGAAGCTTGACCGCGGCGTTGATGCCCATCATGCCGGCGCCGACCACGATGACCCTGAAATCCGCAGGCGGCACTTCTTTCGCCTGTCGCCTGCGCGTGTCGGTGGTGAAGCCGGCATGTTGAAACGCGACCTCGACCGACATTTCCGGCAGATCCCTGCCCAGCAGCAGCCGGGACATTTTGCGGAACATCGGCATGTCGATGTGGGGCATGACCGGGGGCCTGCCGGACTTGACCGCATCCCGCAGCGCATTCCGTATCTCTTTCGCGACGACTGGGTCGATCGGCTCCCGGACTTGATGTGCATCGATGTCCCGAAAGGCTTCGACGACGGATTCCTGCTTTCCTTCAAGGACGTCCCAATAGCGATGCAGCAATGTGCGGTCCCCGTTGATCTGAATCAACGCCATCAGCGCCATGATCGGATCGAGCGCCTCGATGGCGGCGTCGAGTTCGGGCGCTTTCGCCTTTCCCGCAAGGGACATGTGAAATCCTCCATCCAATGGTCGGGCTGTTGCCGACTCATGGTCATTAATTACAGTTATACGTGTAATTAGTCAAATGCGGCTGCATGGCCTTGCTTTTGCTGCCTTGCTGGGCAAACGATGACGAATATGACCGAGCGGGGTTTGAAGAGGCGGGCCGGGCGTCCGAGTGCGGAAGAGTCCGAACAGAAGCGGCAATTTCTGATTGTCACCGCGCTGGAGGAATTTGCGCGGGCGGGCTTTCATGCCGCTTCGCTGCGCGACATTGCCGACAAGGCGCAGGTTTCGAGCCGCACCCTCTATAATCATTTTCCCGACAAGCTGGCCCTGTTCGAAGCCTGCCTGGAATATTCCGGGCGCCAGATCCAGCCCGACCTGCCCGACCTGCACGGCGATCTTCATTCGCGGCTCGTGGCCTATGCGACGGAAATGCAGCGGCAGCTATTTTCGCCGCTCAGCCTGCAAATCGCCCGGCTGATATACCGGGAAGGCAGCGAGTTCGACGAAGTGCGGCAGATCGCCCGGCTCCAGTTCGAGCGCTATCAGGTCACGCCGGTGACCGCCATCCTGGCCAGCGAAGGAATCGCCGCCGAACGGTGCCATAGCTATGCCACGCAGTTCGTCGCCATGGCCTTCGGCGAATGGCAGCGCCGCCTGCTGTTCGGCGCAGGACCCATGACCGAACCGGAAATGGCCGCGCATGCCGAGCTGGTCACGGGAATATTCCTGAAGGGGATAGGCTGACGCTCAGGGCCAGATTCAGGCCCTCAGCGCCGGCCGCCCTTCAGCGCGGCGCCATGCGGATCGCGCCGTCGAGGCGGATGACCTCTCCGTTCAGCATCGGATTGCGGATGATGGATTCGACCAGCTGCGCATATTCGGCGGGCTTGCCCAGACGGCTGGGATGCGGGACCTGCGCACCCAGCGCATCCTGCACATTCTGGGGAAAAGCCTCCAGCATCGGGGTCAGGAAGATGCCCGGCGCGATCGTCATCACGCGGATCTTGTGCTGGGCCAGGTCGCGCGCCACCGGCAGCGTCATGCCCACCACGCCGCCTTTCGACGCGCTATAGGCGGCCTGCCCGATCTGCCCGTCATAGGCGGCGACCGACGCGGTGTTGACGATGACGCCGCGTTCGCCGTCCCTGTCATCCGCCGCCGCCAGACGGGCGGCGAATTTGGAAATGACGTTGAACGTGCCGATCAGATTGACCTCGATCGTCTTGCGATAGATGTCGAGCGGATGGGGCGCATTTTCCTTGCCCACGGTCTTTACGGCCGGGGCGATGCCTGCACAGTTGACCAGAAGGCGCGCAACCCCATGCGCGGCCTCCGCCGCATCAAGCCCTGCCGCGACGCTGGCATCGTCCGCGACGTTGACGCTGACGAAGACGCCGCCGATTTCAGCCGCGCTCGCCCGGCCCGCCTCTTCACTGAGATCGAAGATCGCGACCTTCGCGCCGGCGTCTGCCAGCATCTTCGCCGTGGCCTTGCCCAGCCCCGACGCCCCGCCGGTCACGATGGCGGCTACCCCTTTGATGTCCATATTCTGCCTTGCTCCTGTCAGAGTCCGTTTTAGAAATCGCGGAAGAGCGATTTCCCAGGCGCCGATAGGCGCATTCTCAAAAAATCTCAGACCAGTTCGATCGCCATAGCCGTCGCTTCGCCGCCGCCGATGCAGAGACTGGCGACGCCGCGCCGGAGGCCGCGATTTTCCAGCGCGGCGATCAGCGTCGCCAAAATCCGCGCGCCCGACGCGCCGATGGGGTGGCCCAACGCCGTCGCGCCGCCATTGACGTTCAGCTTGTCGGCAGGAATGTTCAGCTCCTTCGCCGCGATCATCGCAACCACGGCAAAGGCTTCGTTGACTTCGAACAGATCGACATCCTCCACCGACCATCCGGCCCTTTCCAGAGCCTTGCGCATGGCGGGAACCGGCGCGGTGGTGAATTTGGCAGGCTCATGCGCGTGCGCGGCGGTCGCGACGACCTTCGCGACGATGGGCAGACCCAGCCGTTCCGCCACGCTCCGACGCGTCATGACCAGCGCCGCCGCCCCGTCCGATATGGAGGAGGCATTGGCCGCCGTGATCGTGCCGTCCTTCGCGAAGGCGGGCCTGAGTGCCGGGATCTTGTCCGGGCGCGCCTTGCCGGGCTGCTCGTCGGTGTCGATGACGGTTTCGCCGCCCCGGCCCGTTACAGTGACCGGGGTGATTTCGCGGGCGAAGGCACCGCTCGCGATCGCCTGGTTGGCGCGGGCGAGCGAGCGGATCGCATAATCATCCTGATCGGCGCGGCTGAACTGATAGTCGCGCACCGCTTCCTCGGCAAAGACGCCCATCGCCTTGCCCGGCTCATAGGCATCCTCCAGCCCGTCCATCATCATCGTGTCGATGATCCGGTCATGGCCGATCCGCGCGCCCGCGCGATGCTTGGGCAGGGCATAGGGGGCGTTGGTCATGCTTTCCATCCCGCCCGCGATCACCACATCGGCCGTCCCGGCGGCCAGCGCCTCATGCGCCATGATCGCCGCCTGCATGCCCGATCCGCACATCTTGTTCACCGTCGTCGCTTCGGTGTTGAGGCCCAGCCCCGCGCCCAGCGCCGCCTGCCGTGCCGGGGCCTGCCCCAGTCCGGCGGGCAGGACGCAGCCCATATAGATGCGGTCGACCGCATCCGCGGCGATCCCGGCGCGTTCCACGGCGGCCTTCACCGCCGCCGCGCCCAGATCGGTGGCCCTGAGCGGCGAGAGAGCGCCCTGAAAACCGCCCATGGGGGTCCGGGCATAGCCCGCAATGACGACAGGATCATTCTGCATCGCTGGTTCCTCCGGAGCGCGTAAACCCGCTCGTCTATCCTATACTGATGAGTAGATTGCTTATACCTGCGTTTCTTGTCAATAGGGGAGCGTAAGGAGTTTTCATTGCCCAGCCCTGCCTCCATCCGGCCCGACGCGTCCAACCCGCCCTCCCCGTTCCGGAGTCGCGAGGAGAAAATCAGGGAACGGGCGGAAAAGCGCGAAGCCGTGCTGCGGGCGGCGGTCCGCATGTTCAATGCGCGGGGCTTTCATGCAACGTCGCTGGATGACGTCGCCGCCTCGCTGGGGATCAGCAAGCCGACCATCTACCATTATCTGGGCAATAAGGAGCAGGTGTTGATCGAATGCGTGACGCGGGGGCTAAAGCCGCTGCGGATCGCAGCCGAGCAGGCGCAAAGCGAGGAAGGTCGGGGGCTGGAGCCGCTGCGTATGGCGGCCGAGGCGGCGAAGGACGAGCCGGGCAGCGGCCTTGACCGGCTGCGGCGGTTCCTGCTGCATTATGCGCAGATCAACATGGATGATTTTGGACGCTGCGTCGTGCGCACCGGGGACGAAGCGCTCTCGCCAGAGGCCGCCGCCCAGTTCCGGGCGCGCAAGCGGGACATCGATCTGGCGCTGCGCGGACTGATCGAGGCGGGCATTGCCGACGGATCGATCGCGCCGGTCGATGTGCAGATGGCCGCCTTCACGCTGGCGGGCGCGCTCAACTGGCCTGCGCGCTGGCATGATCCGGCCGGACCGAAACCGGCGGACGAAATTGCGGCCTCGCTGGTAGAGATCGTCACCGGCGGGCTGGCGCCGCGCCGGTGATTCCCGTGCTTACACGCGCCCGGTCACAGGGATCAGCGCGCCGGTGATCGGGGCCGCCGACGGGGAAAGCAGAAAGGCGATGACCTCCGCCAGCTGCCCCGCCGACACCCAGCGCGAAAAGTCGGCGTCGGGCATGTCGCTGCGGTTGGCGGGCGTGTCCAGGACGCTCGGCAGCACCGCGTTCACCCGCACGCCCTCATCCTTGAGTTCCTCCGCCAGCGCTTCGGTCAGCCGGGCGACGCCTGCCTTGGACGCTGCATAGGCGCCCATGCCTGCGGCGGCCTTGACCGCGGCAGCCGCGCCGATGTTGACGACGGCGCCGCCCTTGACGCGCAACAGCGGCATCAGGGCGCGGGTCGCGATCAGCGCCGTGCGGACGTTCATCTGGTAAAGCCGGTCCCATGTCGCGACCGCACCGTCGCTCACCGTTTCCCAGGCAAAGCCCCCGGCAATGTTGACCAGCGCGTCCAGCCCGCCCAACTCCTGTTCGATCCGCCCGGCGGCCTGCGCCATGGCAGCCTCGTCGGCAAGGTCGACGCCGCTCAGGGCCAGCGCCAGCCCGTCCTGCGGCACCTGTCCCAGATCGATGCCGACGACCTGCCATCCTGCCGCGCCCAGCCGCGCCGCCGTCTCGCGCCCCAAGGCGCCCGCCGCTCCGGTTACCGCCACAATAGCCATGATCCGACTCCCCTGTTTTCCATGTCTGTCGTCATGGCCTTAGAGCGATTTCGGACCGGAAGGAACGGACGTTCATCGCGGACGGTCATCTGGCGAGCCCGGATCGGAAGGCAGTGTAGCCCTTTCGCGACAAGGGCGAAGGCCAGTCCCCCGGCACGGGAGGGCATTTCCATCCAAGAAGGCCCGGATCGCGCGCGCAATCCGGGCCTCCCCGCCGCCGGCACGGTTATGGAGAGATCGAAGCCGGCGGTTTCCCGACAGCGATCAGGCGCCGAATTTCTGCGTTTCGCTGACCATGTGCACCGATACGTCGTTGCTATATTGGCCCTCGAAATCCGAGAGCAGACTGACGATCGCAGGCTGCGCGAGATGCACGGTCAGCGCATCCATGTCGCGCCACGCCTCCATCGCCATGATCGTTCCCTTTTGCTCGTCCTCCACACCCATATGGTAGAAGATACAGCCATCTTCCGCCCGGGAGGGTTCGCACAGGGCCTTCAGACGGGCGTAAAGGCGCGGCAGGGTTTCAGGGTCGGTATGGATGAGGCCGGTCACGACGATCATGGGCCAATATCTCCTGCTGGAACGATGGGGCTTGGGCGCGACCGCGATCAGGTCTGATGGATGATCCCGAAAATGCGTTCCTTGAACTGCCACTGGCCGTCGCGCTTCACGAGCCTGTCGTTGTAGCAGGCGCGGGCGCGCTTATCCCGGCCGCTTTCGGGGTCGGTATAGACTTCGGAAAAATAGGTTCGGGCCTCCGCCGTGTCGCCATCGACGCGGATCATGCCGGGCATGGCGATGAAGGAAAGTTCGGGATAGGCGGGCATCGCGCTCGCCCAAAGCTCCATCACCCTGTCGCGTCCCGACACGATGCCCAGTTCCGGATAGTGGGACAGGTCCCAATGGCCGTCCTCGGCCCAGAGGCTGGTCATCAACTCCCGATCGTGCCGGTTCACTGCGTCGGCATAGCTTTCCATCAATTCGCGGATGGCGATGCGGTCTTCCAGCGGTCCTGAATAGTTGCGGCTCACGCGCCTCTCCTTTCTCTTCTCGTTGACAGGCAGGCTAAGCGGCTTCGCGTTGCTCCAATACTCCTGAAAATCGCAGGTCAGCGATATTGTTCGCGCAGCAGGCGACGCAGCACCTTGCCGGACGGATTGCGCGGCAGCGCTTCGCAGAAGGCGATCGACTTGGGCGCCTTGTAGGCGGCGATCCGCTCACGCGCCCATGCGATGATGGCGACGGGATCGGGCTGGCGGCCCTCCACCGGCACGACGATCGCCTTCACCGCTTCGCCCCATTTGGGGTCGGGTACGCCGATCACCGCGACGTCATGGACGTCGGGGTGGCTGAACAGCGCATTTTCGACCTCGGCCGGATAGACATTCTCGCCGCCGGTGATGATCATGTCCTTGATCCGGTCGGCAAGATAGACATAGCCGTCCGCGTCCATCCGCCCGGCGTCCCCGGTGCGCAGCCAGCCATCGGCATCGATCGTCTCGGCGGTCGCCTCCGGCCGGTTATAATAGCCGGTCATGGTGGCGTCGGAGCGGATCGCGATCTCGCCCACCTCGCCGCGCGCCAGTTCCGCGCCGTCGGGGCCGAGAATGCGGATCTCGACGCCCGGCAGGGGCAGGCCGACGCTGCCCATGCGGGGGTTGCCGTCCACATCATGATCCTGCGGCGGCAGGCCGGTAATCGTGCCCGCCGTCTCGGTCATCCCGTACATTTGCGCAAAGCCGCAGCCGAACACGCCGATCGCCTGCCGCAACAGGTCGAGCGGAATGGCGGAGCCGCCATAGCAGATGGTCTCCAGAAAGCTGAAATCCGTATCCGCCGCCTTGGGATCGTCGCATACGATCCGCAGCGCGGTGGGCACGATCATCAGCTTGGTGATGCGATAGCGCACGAGCAGGTCCAGCACCTGATGCGGGTCGAAGTCGCGCACCACAATGGCCTTCGCGCCATGCTGGAGCGCCCATAGCCCCCAGCCCGATCCGCTGATGTGGAAGATCGGCATGGCGACCAGCGCCACATCCTCCGCGCTCCAGCGATACCAGTCGGGCAGCGCCTCCGCCGGAACCGCGTCCCGCAGCGCGAGCAGGCTGCGGTTGGTCAGCATCGCGCCCTTGGGATTGCCGGTCGTGCCGGAGGTGTAGAGTTGCAGCACCACATCCTCATAGCCGCCGTCGGCCTGCGGATCGCCCTCGGCCTGCCGGTCGCGCCACTGCGCGAACAGTTCGCCCTCCCCCGCCTCGGTCAGCAGCACCGGGCAGCCGGGCGCGGGATCGAGCCGCGCCAGAAATTCGGGATCGGCCACCAGCAGCACGGGGCTGCAATCATGCAGGATATAGGCGACCTCCGGCGGGGCGAGCCGCCAGTTGATCGGCACCAGCACCATTCCTGCGCGGATCGCGCCCATCCAATATTCGAAATAAACGTCCCGATTCTTGCCGAGATAGGCGACCCGCGCGCCGGGCTGAAGACCCATCGCCGCCAGGCCGTTGGCGATGCGGCTGGCGCGGCGGTCCAACTCGCCATAGCTGGTTTCCAACCCCTCAAAGACCAGCGCGACGGCGCTGCTCCGCCGGGCGCCATGGTCCCGCACATATCCGCCGATCGTCTTCATGCGAAGCAATGCCTCCTCTTCCTCTTCCCCTCCTTAAGGCTTCATGTCGGTTTCGGCCCCTCTCAATTTCCATGGTTTGACGCTTATACTGGCGAAATCGTCAGTGCCCTCCCGTGACAGGGCGATTATGCTGCCGGGCGACAAACGGTTTTACGGTCGGGAGAGTGCAATGGATCTGGGACTGAAGGGCAGGAAGGCGATCCTGATCGGCGCCAATGCCAGCGTCGGACGCCACGCGGCGGAGGTTCTGGCGCAGGAGGGCTGTGATGTCGCCCTGTGCGGCCGCACGCAGGAAAAGGTCGACCGGGTGGTCGAGACGGTCAGGGGATTCGACGTGCAGGCCTTCGGCAAGGCGGTGGACGCCAGCGACGCGGTCGCCCTGCCGGCCTTCATCGAGGAGGCGGCGGATGCGCTGGGCGGATGCGATATCTTCATTTCCTTCGTCTCCACCAATCTGGGCGTCGACAGCGACGAAGGATGGCAGGCCGTGATGAACGCCGACATCCTGCCCCTTTCGCGGGGCATCCGGGCGGCGCTTCCCTTCCTGCAACAGTCCGATGCGGGGTCGATCGTCACCCTGTCCTCGACCGGCGCGGTGGAGGATTTCATGGGGCCACAGCCCTATAATGCGCTGAAGGCTGCGGTCATCAACTACAGCAATGCGCTGGCGCAGAAACATGCGGCGGAGGGTATACGCGTCAACTGCCTGATCCCCGGTCCCATTTATACCGATGACGGTCCATGGGCCGCGATCAAGGCCAATATGACGGAATTTTACGACAGCATCCTCTCGCAAATTCCCATGGGCCGCATGTGCACCGGCGAAGAGATCGGCCGCGCCATCGCCTTCGTCGCATCGCCCGCCTGCCGCTTCATGACCGGGGCCAGCCTGGTCGTCGACGGCGGCCTGACCAAGCGGGTGCAGTTCTGACCGGAGAGCATGGAATGAGCGAGGAAAGACCGGCGCGCATCAACTGCGTCCTGATCGCGGGCGGGCTGTATCACGATTTCGATTTCGCCCGGCTGGAGTTGCTGAAACTGCTCGGCGAAGACCCCCGCGTGCGCACCCGCGTTTTTGAGGATTATGCGAATATCGACGCGATCCGCGAGGCGGATTTCCTGATCACCTACACCTGCGACGTCATCCCGCCGCTGGAGGTGCAGGAGGCGTTGCGCGACTGGGTGAAGGATGGCGGGCGCTGGTATGCGCTGCATGGCACCAATTCGGTGCTGCGCCTGTTCGACAACGGCCTTTACGGCAGCCCGCGCTGGGCGCCGCTGATGATGGAGACGCTGGGGACGCAGTTCATCGCCCATCCGCCGATCGCGCCCTATAAGGTGACGGTCGCCGATCCCGATCATCCGCTGACGCAGGGGGTGGAGCCGTTCGAGACGACGGACGAACTCTATCTGATGGAGCGGCATGGCGACCTGCACGTCCTGCTGGAAACCGAATTCGAGGGCGAAGCCACCGGCTTTGACGAGCATGTCTGGGCGCACGACCGGCATCCGGTGCTCTATATCAAGCCGCAGGGCGCGGGCGCCGTGCTCTACAATACGCTGGGCCATTGCCGGGGCCATTATGACATGCAGCCGGCGCTGGACTGGTGGCCGCAGGTCGACCGCTGCGCCTGGGACCTGCCGGTCTTTTACGACCTGCTGCGCCGGGGTATTGCATGGGCGAAGGACAGGAAAAAGGGCGGAGAATAAACCCCGCCCCTCTTTGCCCGACGCTGACCTTCCCCTCAACCCAGCGGCGTCACCGGCAGATGTTCCGCGCCGGGCGCTTCATCGGGCACCGCCACCTCGATCCAGCCTTCCCCATCTTCGCGCAGGTCGAAGCGCATCAATGGCTTGTAATCCGCGCCGCCCATGCATTCGCCATTTTCCAGCCTGAACCGGGCGCCGTGCAGCGGGCACATGATCGCGCCGCGCCGCACCCGCCCGTCGGGCGCGAAGCTCGCCGCCTGATGCGAGCAACGGTTGATGAGGGCATGCAACCTGCCCTCGTCCCGCACGATCAGCACCGGCCAGCCATTGACGATGAAGGCCTGCAACGACCGGTCGGCAATCTCCTCCGCCCTGGTCACCCGGTAGAAATTCTGCGACATTCCTGTTTCGATCCTGATTGAAGATGTCCGGTCAAGCATCACGCGATCCTAAACTGCTTTCGCATTCCTCGACGGTGAAAGACAAGATGGCGGTTCGGTCGAACAGCCGCTCCTCGTCCTCCGCGATTTCCTGCGCCACCGCCGGTTCGGCCAGCGCGGCAAGGCAACGGTCATGCGCGGCACGGTCGGCAAAGCCGATCTCCATCACCACGTCGAAATCGGGCATGGGCGCACCGGCATCGATCGGCGCGACATAACGGCGCACATAGCGCAGCGCATGGCCGGCCAGCACCCGCTCCCCGATCCGCCGGTGATGGCGTTCATAATGATCGCGAAAGGCCTCGACCGTCAGGCCGGGCCTTCGCTTCAGCAGGGTGACCCGCGTGAACATGGCCGTCAGGCCGCCGCCGTCAGCTGCACATAATGGCGCAGGTCCCAGTCGGCATCGCCCAGCAGCGCCGCCAGCAGCATCGTCCGCTTGAACGCCTGCCCCACCATCAGTTCCTCGGTCGTGCCGATGCCGCCATGCAACTGCACCGCCTCTTCCGCGATCTTCATCGCGCAGCCGCTGATATAGGCCTTGGCCCCGATGATCGCGGCATGCGCCTCCTCCGTGCCCGGATTCTGGGCTGCGGCGCGATAGAGTTGCGATCGGCTGAGTTCGACCATCGCATAGCCGTCGGCCAGACGATGCTGCACCGCCTGGAAGCGGCCGATCGGCTGGCCGAACTGCTGGCGCGTCTTCACATAATCGACCGTGGCGTCGAACATATGGCCCATCAGCCCGACCAGTTCGGCGATGATGGCAAGCCGCGCCTGATCGAGCACCCCCTCCAGCGCGTCCTGCCCCTTCGGCAGCAGCGCCGCGGGCGCATCGCTGAACTGGATGTCGCTGGCGATCGACCCGTCGACCAGCCGGTAGTCGGTCCGGGTCACGCCCTGCGCATCCGCATCGACCAGATAGATGCCGGGCACCCCATCCTCGTCGCAGGCGGTCACCAGCAACAGGTCCGCATAGCCGCCGCCCAACACGCAGCTCTTGGCGCCATCGACGCGAACCTGCCCGTCGCTGCCCGACGCCCGCGTCTGCGGCTTGGTCGCCAGAAAGCGCGCCCCCCGCTCCAGATGCGCCAGCGCGGGCAGGCTTTCGCCCGCGATGATGCGCCGCAGCAGTTCGGCCTTCACCGCATCCGTCGCGCCCCGCTCGATCAGCGAAGCGGCGGTCAGGATGACCGGCAGCACCGGCTCGGTCGCGACGCCCTTGCCCAGCGCCTCCGCGACGGTGATGAGTTCGACCGCGCCCCCGCCCAGCCCGCCATGCTCTTGCGCAAAGGGGAGGGCCAAAAGGCCGGTTTCCGCCAGTATCGCCCACCCCTGCCGCGAAAAGCCCCAGGGTTCGGCAATGTAGGAAAGGCGGCGGATCGGATCATAATGATCCGCGACGAACCTTTCGACCAGATCGCGCAGCAGCCGCTGCTCTTCGTTGAGATCGAAGTCCACGCTGACGTCCCCTACTCTCCATAGCCCGGTTCACGCCGCAGGCCGGCGTGCCGATCATGTTAAAGCATGACGACGGCGCTCCAGCCGACTGCCCTTTCCACTAGTTCGTCACCCAAAGCCGCGCGCGGGGCGGGGTTCCGGCCCCTGTCACTAGTCATAGGTTTTGAACGCTTGTCTAAGCATCCCGCGGGGCGTAGCCTTTCTCCCATGGAGAGATCAGACGACTCATTCGTCGCCTGCACGGATCATGTCGACCAACAGAGCGCAAGCCCGGTCGACCTTAGATCCCGCAGGCAGGGCACCATCTTCATCGCGTCGATCGACGATGTTCGACCTGCGGCTGAAGGCTTACGCGATCTTGCTAGGGAGCTTAGCAATTTCCGTGTCGCAGCCTGCGCCAACATCGCTTCGAAAACGCCGATGACCGATGCCGACGGGAACGCGCTGGCGTCCTGCATCTTCGGCTGGCCCGGATCGAAGGACCAGTGGTGGAAAAAGCCGCTGCTCGCGCTCAGTTCCCCCCTCACCTTCGCCTGCCGTTATGAAAGCGAGCCCTTCTGGGCCAATGCGGAGGGTATCCATACCCGCGCACCCAATCCCCTGCTCGACCAGATCGACATGTCGCATTTCTGCGATGAGGTGAATGCGGATTCCGTCATTGTCATTCCCGTCCATCTGCCCTTCGGCCAGATCGGCGTCGTCAGTTTCTCGCCGATCGATTCTGGCCGCAGCGACCTGTCGCGCGAGTTCGATCTTTACGCCGACATATTGGAATATCAGAGCCGCCGCTTCATCAACGGCTATTCCCGCGTCACCAGCCAGCGCCCCTGGATTCCGCGCAACTGCCGCCTGTCCAAGCGCGAGGTCGAATGTCTGCGCTGGGCGGCGCTGGGCAAGACCGACGTCGAGATCGCGATGATCCTTGGCCGCAGCTGCGCCACGGTGCGGTTCCACATCCACAATGCCGCGATCAAGCTGGAGGCGGTCAACCGCAGCCAGACGGTCTTCAAGGCGACCCAGCTCGGCTATCTGGGCAGCGTCGCCGCGGTCCCCTCCTGTCCCCAGCACCAGCACGCGTAAACAGGATTTGCCGGTGCACCTTGATGCCTCCGCCCGGCCACGGGCGGAGGTTTTTGCTTTGCGCCCGTCCCGTGGCGACCTCTTACTATTCCCAACCTATTCTTTCTTACAGAAGCCATGGCGCGCCACTCTTTCCATAGTCGGGTCAGACAAGGAAAGGCCGTTCATGGGTGAGGTCATCGACATTGCGGAAGGACTGTTCGTGGCAGAGCCTCAGCCGGCGCTGGTGGGCGGACGGCACAAGGCGACAGGACGCATCGTCTTTCCGTGCCCGACCGGCAACGGCGATTTTGAACCGGTCGTCCTGCCGCGCCGGGGCACGCTCTGGTCCTGGACGGTGCAGCGCTTTCGTCCCAAGACCCCGCCCTATGCGGGGCCGGAAGATTTCACCCCCTTTGCGCTCGGCTATGTCGAGCTGCCCGGCGCGGTGATCGTGGAGGCGCCCTTCACCGATGTCGCGTTCGAGGATCTGAGGATCGGCATGGAAATGGAAACCGTCCTCGTTCCGCTGAACGAAGATGCGCAGGGGCGCACGATCCGCACCTTCGCCTTCGCCCCGGTCAGGAAGGGCTGAGCCATGGCGGACGTCTTCATCGTCGGCATCGGCATCCACCCCTTCGGCCGCACCGATGGCCTGTCCGGGTTGCAGCAGGGCGCCTATGCGATCGGCAAGGCGCTGGAGGATGCGGGCCTTGGCTGGACCGACATGCAGTTCGGCTTCGGCGGCTCCGACAGCAGCGGCAATGCCGACACCGTCGTCAATGAAATGGGCCTGACCGGCATTCCGATCATCAACGTCCGCAATGGCTGCGCTACCGGCGGATCGTCGCTGATCGGGACGTGGCAGGGCGTGGCGTCGGGCCAATATGATCTGGGCGTCGCCTTCGGTTTCGACAAGCATCCGCGCGGCGCCTTCAACGCCATGCCCGCCGAATACAGCCTGCCCGACTGGTATGGCGCGGTGGGCATGATGGTGACGACGCAGTTTTTCGCCATGAAGCTGCAACGCTATATGGCGCATTATGGCATCAGCCATGAGGCGCTGGGCCGGGTCGCGCAGAAGGCATTCGACAATGGCGTCCATGCGCCCCACGCGTGGCGCCGGTCGCCGGTCGATCTGGACACGATCCTGACCAGCACGATGATCTCCGATCCGCTCACCAAATATATGTTCTGTTCGCCCGCCGAGGGCGGCGTTGCGCTGATCCTCGCCAGCGAGAAGAAGGCGCGGGAACTGGGGCGGGCGAATATCCGGATCAAGGCGGCGGTGACGCGCACCCGGCCGCCGGGGTCGTTCGAGGTCTTCTCCCCCAGCCTGTCGATCGAGCGCGGCGGGGCGCCGACCCTGCTCGCCTCCTCCGCCGCCTTTGCCATGGCCGGCATCGGGCCGGAGGATATCGACGTCGCCCAGCTTCAGGACACGGAGTCGGGCGCCGAGATCATGCACATGGCCGAAAACGGCTTCTGCAAGGATGGCGAGCAGGAAGAATGGCTGGCCGAAGGCTGGAGCCGGATCGGCGGGCGGCTGCCGGTCAACACCGATGGCGGCTGCCTTGCCTGCGGGGAGCCGATCGGCGCGTCCGGGCTGCGGCAGGTCTATGAAAATGTCGTGCAGCTTCGCGGCGCGGGCGGTGGGCGCCAGGTGCCCGGCAATCCCCGCACGGCCTATACCCATGTCTATGGAGCGCCGGGCATTTCGGGCGTCACCATTTTGGAACGATAAGAGAGATGGACCTGCATTTCACTCCAGAGGATGAAGCCTTCCGCCAGAGCGTCCGGGATTTTCTCGATACGCATCTGCCCCGGCACCTGCGCGAAGGCATGGCGGCGACGCCCGGCGTCTTCGTCGAACCCGATATCGGCCAGGAATGGCAGCGCATCCTGCATGAAAAGGGATGGCTCGCCTATAATTGGCCGGTGGACTGCGGCGGCACGGGATGGACCCCGGTGCAGCGCTATATTTTCGAGAAGGAATGCGCGCTGGCCGATGCGCCCAGCCTGCCGGTGCTGAGCCTCAAGCTGCTCGGCCCCGTCATCTGCCGCTTCGGCACGGCGGAGCAGAAAGCTCGCATATTGCCCCGGATTCTCGACGGCAGCGACTATTGGTGTCAGGGCTTTTCGGAACCCGGCTCCGGGTCCGACCTCGCCAGCCTGCGAACGCGGGCGGAGCGGCGCGGCGACCATTATGTCATCAACGGCCGCAAGCTGTGGACGACCCACGCCCATCATGCGAACAAGATCTTCTGTCTGGTGCGCACCGATCCGGCGGCCAAGGCCCAGCGCGGCATCAGCTTTCTGCTCGTGGACATGGACCAGCCCGGCGTCGAAGTGCGGCCGATCAGGGGGCTTGCCGGCGACCATGAGGTCAATGAAGTGTTTCTCGACGAGGTGATGACTCCCGTCGAAAATCTGGTGGGGGAGGAGGGCATGGGCTGGACCATCGCCAAATTCCTGCTCGAAAATGAGCGCGGCGGCGCCTGCCATGCGCCCAAGCTGCTGTCCGACATCCAGAAACTGCGCCGCAATGCCGCGCTGGAGCCGGATGGCGAAGGCGGCACCATGGCGGACGACGGCGCGTTCATGGCCGACCTCGCCCGGATCGAGCTGACCGCGCAGGCGCTGGAGATGACGGAGCTGCGCGTGCTGGCGGAAATCGCCAAGGGGCTGCCGCCCGGCCCGCAAACCTCGCTGTCGAAGATGATCGCCTCCACTCTGCGCCAGCAGGTCGACGGCATGGCGGTGCGGCTCTACGGCTATGCCGGACTGGAGCTGGAGCCACGACGACCGCTTTATGGCGAGGCCGCGCCCGCGCCGATCCACGGCAAGGCCGCGCAGCTGGCGGCGCCCCGTTATCTCAACAGTCTCGCCTGGACCATCTTCGGTGGTACGAACGAAGTCCAGCGCACCATCATCGCCAAGACGGTATTGGGTCTCTGACCCCCATAAAACAGGAAAGTACGGAGAGAGACATGCAACTCAGCCGCGAAGCGCTGATCCGGGCTTATCGCCAGATGAAGACCATCCGTATGTTCGAGGAACGCCTGCACGACGAGATCGCACTGGGCGAGATTGCGGGTTTCACTCACCTCTATGCCGGGCAGGAAGCCTGCGCCGTGGGCGTGTGCGAGCATCTGGGGCCGAAGGATTACATCATCTCCACCCATCGCGGTCATGGCCATTGCATCGCAAAGGGCTGCGATGTGATCGACATGATGAAGGAAATTTACGGGTCACGGGACGGGCTGTGCAAGGGCAAGGGCGGCTCCATGCACATTGCTGATATCGGCGTGGGCATGCTGGGCGCGAACGGCATCGTGGGCGCGGGCGCGCCGATCGCGGTCGGCGCAGGGATCACGGCCAGGAGCAACGGCACCGTCTCCATCGCCTTTTCGGGCGACGGCGCGTGCAATCAGGGTACGACCTTCGAGGCGATGAACATGGCGGTGGTGTTGAAGCTGCCCGTCATCTTCGTGTTCGAGAATAATCATTATTCCGAACATACCGGCGAGGCCTATGCCGTCGGCGCGGAAAGCATGACCGCCCGTTCCGCCGCCTTCGGCATGAAGGCGATCAAGGCGAACGGCATCGACTTCTTCTCGGTCTATGAGGCGATGCGCGAGCTGATCGATTATTGCAAGGCGGGCAACGGCCCGGCCTCCATCGAACTCGACTGCGAGCGTTTCTATGGCCATTTCGAGGGCGATCCGCAGCGCTATCGCGGCCCCGGCGAGCTGGACCGCATTCGCGAGGAACGCGACTGCCTCAAGACCTTCCGCGGCAAGGTGACCGAAGCGAAGCTGCTCGACGGCGCGGAACTGGACAAGGTGGATGCCGAGGTCGCCGACCTTATCGACCGCGCGGTGGCGGAGGCCAAGAGCGCGGCCCGGCCGACCGCCGCCGACGTCGTTGAAGACGTCTACATCAACTACTGACGCCTGGGGGATCGACTATCATGGCCATGAAAATGATCCGCGACGTCATTCGCGACACGATCGACGCGGAAATGGCGCGCGACGACAGCCTGATCATGCTGGGAGAGGATATTGTCGGCGGCAACGGGTCCGCCGGCGGTCCCGAAGCGATCGGCGGCATCTGGGGCACGTCCGGAGGCCTCTGGGCCAAATATGGCGGCGACCGCGTCATCGACACGCCGATCTCGGAAAGCGCCATCATCGGCGCGGCGGCGGGCGCGGCATTGACCGGCAAGCGCGCCATCGCCGAAATCATGTTCGCCGACTTCATCGGCGTCTGCATGGACCAGATCTGGAATCAGGTCGCCAAGTTCCGCTACATGTTCGGCGGCAAGTCGCGCTGTCCCATCACCATCCGCATGCCATACGGCGCGGGCTTCAACGCCGCGCCGCAGCATAGCCAGGCGATCCACCAGCTCGTCACCGCCATGCCGGGCCTGAAGGTCGTGATGCCGACCACGCCCGCCGATGCCAAGGGGCTGCTGACGCAGGCGATCCGCGACGATGATCCGGTGATCTTCCTTGAGCACAAGGCGCTTTACGGCGTGAAGGGCGAAGTGCCGGACGAGGATTATGTCATCCCCTTCGGCCATGCCCGGCAGGTGACACAGGGCGACGACCTCACCATCCTCGCCACCGGCATGATGGTGGGCTTTGCCGAAAAGGCGGCCGCCGATCTGGCGCAGGACGGCATCGGCTGCGATCTGCTCGACCTGCGCACCACCAGCCCGCTCGACGAGGAAGCGATCCTCGACAGCGTGGAGCGCACCGGGCGTCTGCTGATCGTCGACGAAGCGCCGCCGCGCTGCTCGCTCGCCACCGATCTGTCCGCGCTGGTCGCGCAAAAGGCCTTCGCCTCGCTCAGAAGCCCGATCGAGATGGTGACGGCGCCGCATAGTCCGGTGCCCTTCGCCCGCGAACTTGAAACCGCCTATCTGCCCTCGCCCGACAAGATCGTGGCGGCGGCGGTGAAGCTCATGTCCTACCGGCGGGGATAAGCAATCATGGCCAATCTGCGCGCATTCGCCATGCCCAAATGGGGCATAGAAATGACCGAGGGCGTGGTCGCCGAATGGATGGTCGCCGAAGGGGTGCCGTTCAGGAAGGGCGATCTGCTCGCGCTCATCGAAACCGACAAGATCACCAATGAGGTCGAAGCCGAGGCAGACGGCATGTTCCCGCGCCTGCTTGCGGAAAAGGGCGGCACCTATCAGGTTGGCGAGCTGATCGCCGTGCTGGCCGGGCCGGACGACAGCCCCAGCGCCGAGGACGTGGACGCCTTCGTCGCCGGGTTCAGGCCCGCCGAAACGAAGGTGGCGTCAAGGGCCGGGGCGGCCCCGCCTCCCCCGCCTGCGCCTGCTGCTGCACCCAGGGCGGAGACGGCGGCTCCGGCGAAGATTACCGCCATCGCCGCCGACGCGAACATCAGCCCCGCCGCCCGCGCCTTTGCCGAGGAACAGGGCGTCGACATTTCCGGGATCGCCGGGTCGGGACCTAATGGCCGCATCACCTTCCAGGACGTGCAGCAGGCCAGCCTGCCCCCGGTTAGCGTCGGCGGCGGCGCGCCGGTCGATCTGACGCCCATCGGCAACAGCCTGAACGGGGTCTTCGCCAGCCCGCTGGCGCGGCGGCTCGCCGTCCAGCATGGCGTGGATCTGGGCGGCATGACCGGCTCCGGTCCCAAGGGTCGCATCTGCAAGGCCGATGTGCTGGCTAAAGTGAAACCGGCGGAAGTCCCCGCCCCCTCCCCTGCCCCCACGCCGCCGCCCACCTTCGCCCGCCCGGCCGCCGGCGCGGCAGAGGTCGTCAAAATGTCCCCGATGCGCAAGGCCATCGCCAGGGCGCTGTCGCATAGCAAATCGACCATCCCGCATTTCTATCTGCGGTCGAAGGTGCGGATCGATGCGATCCTTGGCCTGCGCGCGCAGGCCAAGGCGGCGACGGGCGAAGCGCCCAGCATCAACGACTATATCGTGCGCGCCTGCGCGCTGGCGCTGGTGCGGCATCCCGACGTCAACGTGCAGGTCCATGGCGAGGAGATTCATCGCTTCGGCAGTGCCGACGTTGCCGTCGCGGTCGCCACCGACAAGGGACTGATCACCCCGATCGTGAAGGGCGCGGACCGGCTGTCGGTCGCCGCCATCTCCCGCGAGGTGAAGACGCTTGCGGAAAAGGCGCGCACCGGCAAGCTCCAGCCCGAGGAATTTCAGGGCGGCAGCTTTTCTGTCAGCAATCTCGGCATGTTCGGCATCGATCAGTTCGACGCGATCATCAACCCGCCCCAGGGCGCGATACTGGCGGTCGGCGCCGGCACCCGCCAGCCGGTGGAGATCGGCAATGCGCTGGCCTTCGCGACGATCGTGGAAATGTCGCTGTCCTGCGATCATCGCGCCATCGACGGCGCGGTCGGCGCCGACTTCATGCGGACGCTGAAGGCGCTGATCGAGGACCCGGCACTGCTGACAGGGTGATTGGCGTTCCGGCCCTCGGTTGGCCCCGGCTTTACCGGAAAGGCGCCCCGCGGACCCAGCTGCCGGAACGGGGGTGAGGAAAACCCATGGGAGCCGCTGCGGCCCGAACTGATAGCGGAGGTCGCCCACGATCAGGTGACGGGCGGGCGTTTCCTGCGCTGCCGATCCCACAAGGCGCCGGGCCAATGCGGATGCGACCAGCTTCATGGCGAATTGCGGCCGTCGGAGCTGGCGCAACTGATGCCGCGCGGAAAGTTCAGTCCCGGCGCGGGTCCGCGCTGCCCGGCTCGGCCATCCTGCGATGCTGTTCCGCCAGCACCGATGCCGGCGTGACGTTCGCGACGGCCTGCTGGATCTTGTTCTTCCATCCCGATACGATCGAAGCCTTGCCGCTCATCACCGCGGCATAGCCATCCTTCGCCACATCGGCCGGATCGCTCTTGTGAGGATCGGCCCCCACCTTCGTATCGCCCCTATGGGCGCGTTCGAAAAATTCCGTCTCGACGGGACCGGGCATCAGCGTCGTCAGCGTCACCCCTTTCGCCTCCTTGATCTCTTTGCGGAGCGCGTCGGTGAAATTGTCGACGAACGCCTCGGTCCCGTTATAGACCGCGTTGAACGTGCCCGGCATGAAACCGGCGATCGACCCCGTCACCAATATCCTGCCGCCGTCCCATGACGCGACGGCCTCCGGAACGCCTGCGCTCCTGCCTCGTTGACGAAGAAATTCATTGGAGAAAACACCATGGGACATTCACATATGCCCTCGTTGAGAGGCGCCGGGATCGGTGCCGGGATCGCCCTGCTGGGCATGGTCGGCCGCAAGCTGGCGGTGCAGGCACCCACTGCGCTGGCGGGCGATTGGGACAAGGCGCTGGCGGCGGAACATAAGGCCGCGTTGGCCCTGTTCGACCGGTTGCGGGACAGCGAAGCCAGCGGACGGCGCTCGCTCTTGCTGATCCAGCTCAAACATGCTCTGGGCAAACATGCGCTGGAGGAAGAAAATGCCATCTACCCCGCAATGCGCGAGGCAGGCATGAAAGCGGAAGCGGACGCGCTCAACAGCGATCATGGTTATGTAAAGCAATATCTCTACGAACTGACGGATCTGGTGAAGGATGCCGTCGCCTTCCGCGCAAAGCTCTCCGCTTTCCGCACCGACATAGAGCAGCACATGGCGCAGGAGGAGAATGAGCTTTTCCCGAAGCTCAAGGCGGCGCTTAACCCCCACGCCACTGCCCGGCTTACGCGCCGGATGAATCAGGAAGGGCTGAAGCTCGCCTGACGGCAGCGAGGAGGAAACATGATGCAGGATCGGGGCCGGAGCATATGGGGAGTGCCGACGCTCCGGACGCAAGCCCCCAATATCGTCAGAAAGCCAGCCCGAAGGCGCGGCCCGGCACCCAAGCAACGCGCCTGATCGGGCTTCGACCCTGCCCCGCTGAGCAGCGGCGCCATCGCCTCTAATTCCAATCCGCGCACGATGACGTGCCGTGCCGAGGAGGAGGACAGTGGCGTCTGGCCGGAAGGCGCGGATGAAAAGGAACGCAAAAGAAAGGAACGGCCACGGACACTGCTCCCGTCGGGAACAGAATCCGCGCCGCTATAGGGTGTGGATGCACGCCGCTCGTCGCGAGCCTCCGCGCCGTTCCTTTAGCGGGGACGGCTTCTCAATGGCCCGGCGTTACCTCGCTACCGCGCCTGCAGGCGAAAGCGTCAATTCGCCTTCTTCCTCGCCGTTCCAATAATGCACGCGCTCGCCGCTGACCTTTATCAGAACCAGCCCCGGCGTGTCGATGCCGTCCGGCCACCAGCGTTCCAGACCCTTGGTCCAATGATCGGCGAAGCTGGTCCTGTCCCGGATGATGACGGCTCGCCCTTCGACCGCGAGAAAGAAGGGTCGCATCCCGAGCAGACCGGACTTGCCCTGATAGCTCAGATTGACGCGGGCATCGGCCTCGATATCCTCCACCATCAGCGTCGTGTCGTCGGCAAAGAACCATGCGTCACCGTCATAGTCTACTTCGCGATTATTGCTCATGGGACGCGCGCCGATCGCGCCGCCCTTCGTATGCGTAGCGAGCATCGCGAAATCAATATCCCTCATCATCTCCGAAATATCTGAGATCGTCATCGTCATCATTCAGCTCCTTCTCGACTGTTTTCTTCAAACGCCTGAAGGCGGCAATCGATCACGGATGATCGCTCTTCTGAAAATAATTCATAATATATGGATTTAGAGAGTCTCGTTAATTCGAGACGCGGTTTCTGCATCCGACATCATCAGTAAGATATTTGTACGACTCCTAGGAAGGAAGCCCCATTCTGGCGCGACGTCTGTCCACCATTTCGGCGAGTTCCGCTTCACGCGTCCACGCCTGCGCGGCTGCATATTCGATCACGCGCACATTGGGCAGCGACGTCGCATCGGCCCGCGACTGGTGAAACGCGGCCTGAGCCCGGCAAAATTTCGGTGAATGATCCATGATATTTCCTGTGTTTAGGGCTTTGCCGGGCTAGGGGACGCGCCGTCCGCTGACCAACTGAAAGACGATCACGATCACGGCCAGCACCAGCAGCAGGTGAATGAGGCTGCCACCTACGGGCACGATGAACGCCCCTAGCGCCCATAGCACCAGAATGATGAGAAGGATGGTCCACAACATATTTCGGCCTCCTGTGATCCCGAACGATTGAGCCGCCCTGCTTTGCCTTGCCGCCGCGTAATCGGATCAGCCATGAAGAAAGAAAGCCGGCCCGCTCGAAATAATGGCGCGAACCGCGCCAAGTCCTTCCAGTAAATGATCGAACGTTCCTATAGTTCCGCTTCTTCAACAAAATGCGCGTAGCAGGTTTTCGCGCAGGATATGACGTTGATCAATGAGGCGCGATCAACGAAAGAAGAAAAGCCAGATCAGCAAAACCCGCGGCAGGGGTACACCAAGAAGCCAGAGCAGACAGCTTCGTCCCATGGAAACATCCTTTTTCCTCGGACGTAATTGCGGACAGCCGGAACCGGCGATCAACCGTTGACGACCGTTCCGCCATTGGGATGCAGCACCTGACCGGACATGTAGCTGGAATCCTCGCAAGCGAGGAACAGGAAGGATGGCGCGACCTCATTGGGCTGTCCTGGCCGTCCCATGGGGGTATTTTCCCCGAAATGCTCCAGCTTTTCGGGGGTGGCGCCCCCGCTCGGATTGAGTGGGGTCCAGATCGGTCCCGGCGCCACCGCGTTCACCCTGATCCCTTCACTGACGAGATTTTCGGACAGCGACCGTGTGAAGGCGGTAATCGCGCCCTTGGTGCTGGAATAATCCAGCAGTTCCTTCGAACCCTGATACATGGTGACCGATGTGCAGTTGACGATCGCCGCGCCGCGCTTCAGGTGCGGCCGGACGGCCTGCGTCAAAAAGAACATGGCGAAGATGTTGGTCTGGAAGGTACGGCGCAGCTGCTCCTCGCTAATGTCGGCAATGTCCTTGTCGGGATGCTGCTCCCCGGCATTGTTGACCAGAATGTCGACGCCGCCCAACTGCTCGACAACCTGCGCGACAGCGCGTTCGCAAAAATCGCGCTCGCCCAGATCGCCCGCGATGGTCAGGGCGCGCTGCCCCTCCGCCCGGACGATCGCAGCCGTCTTTTCCGCATCATCATGCTCGCAGAGATAGAGGATCGCGACGTCCGCGCCCTCCCGCGCATAGAGAGCGGCTACCGCCCGACCGATGCCGCTGTCCGCGCCGGTGACGATGGCAACCTTCCCGGCCAGCCGGCCGGATCCAGGGTAGCGCGGTTCCCATTCGGGACTGGGATTCAGCCTGCTCTCATGACCGGGCAGCCCGTCCTCATTTATCATGCCCTGCGTTTGCGCCATGGCAAAATCTCCTCTCGCCGAACGACAACTCCTCTCCTGCTCAGGAGTTCTCTGGCAAAAGGAGATAAAAGATGGATTGCGTCGGGATTGCGACGACCATCGTGCGGGCACGGCGGGATTGCGCCATGTGACGGGGCGAAGTCGCGCGGCCCATCTGAAGGAAAATATCGTCCTCATGGCGTTCCCAACGCCCATCCAGGCCCAACGCCTATCCGCGAACGGCCGTCGCCAAGTTCATCGCTCGGCGCTGACCGGCTGCTCCTCCATGGACAGGGCACCCTGAATCAGCCGCGGCCATCCTGATCCCGCCCCTGTGCAGGCGGGATGAAACTGACCTGTGCCAGCCGCCATGCCCGCTCATCCTCGCCCGGCCAGTAATCGCGCGGGTGGCGACAGAGTTGCGGCGCATGGGTGTCGTGCACCTCGGCCCGGATCAGCCGCCCCGTCTCGCGCAGCCGCACCGTGGCGCCGGGAAAATTCTGAAGCAGTTTTTTCCCCACCTGCTGGGCGTCTTCGGACAGGTCGGCGCTGGACAGGGCGCGCGGGGCGCCATCGACCAGTTCCGCAGTGGAGGATCGCAACGCCTTGATCCCGTCGTTCAGCACGTCGATAGAGATAATCGCGGCAGCGACCGAGTCCGCCCACCACCAGCCAAGTCCAAGGCCGATGACGCCCGCCAGCCCCGCCGCGCCGGTCAGCCAGTTGGCCTTGTTCATCAGCGCGTCGGTATGCAGCAGCTTGTCGTTCAGCTTTTCCGCCAACGGCAACTCCCTGCGGCCGATGATCATGGGTGGAACCAGCGAGTAAAGCTGGGCGGCGAGCATCAGCCAGCCGAGCCAGATTTCCTGTCCGAACAACAGGACGGAACCCACCGTGGCATGTTCGGCCGCCCACAGGGCCGTCAGCGCATTGCAGAGCAGCAGAGCCCCCACAGCCGTCAGCGCCACCGCCGCGACGAAGAAACCAAGGCCATTGACGCGCTCAAAGCCGAAGGGAAACCGCTCCGACCGGCTGAGCCTGCGCTCCATATGCGCAGCGATCAGGAACATGATCGGGGGCACCAGCCCCAGACTGTCCTCGATCCAGGCGGTCTTCATCGTCTCGCTCCGGCCCAGAACAAGACCCATCGCGCCGATGACGGTGATCGTCCAGAAGATATTCCAATATTCCAGCCGGATGGCCTGGCGCATGGGGCGCTCAAGCTCGCGCGGCAGGCTGTCTTCGCTCATTACTTGCCCGCCCCCCGCGCGATGGCGCGGCTGGCGCTCTCGACCGTCATGATCCAGCGGTTTTCGCCATTGCGCATCGCGGCCTTCAACTCGATGGGGTCGTCGCCCGCTCCGGCCGGGCGCAGGGGCGGCCCGAATGCAACCTCCGTCTTCCAGGGACTATTCTTGCGGAAACGGCCAAGCGCAAGGTCGAGGCGGCCGTCATCCAGTTGCTGGAGCAGGGCCTCGCCTGACCCCTGCTGCCAGCTGGCGCGGGCGCCCGTTCGCCGTTGCAGGAGCGCGATCAGGGCCTTTACCTCCCTGTCCTGCGCCAGACCGGCTTCGAACAGTCCGACCGTAAAGACCTTCCGTTCAGCGATGCGCGCTGATGTGTCCGCCGGATCGCGGGGCAGGGCATCGCAGGCCGACAGCAGGCAAAGCGCAAGAATGGCCGGATATTTCATTGCGAACCTTCAACATTCCGAATCTGCCGGAAGTTCCCGGTCAGCCGAACCGATAGGGATCAAAGCAGATCGCATCCGGATCGGACGAGCCGAACAACTCCCCTTCCAGCAACTCCGCAGCGAGCGCCGCGAAGGCGATGCCATTGCCGCCATAGCCTGCCGCCAGCCAGACATGCGGCATGAGCGAAGACCGGCCAATGGCGGGCAGCCCGTCCGGCGAAGTGCCGAAGGTGGCGGCCCATTGGCGGTCGATGACGATCGGGCCTTGGCCCAGCAGACGCTCCAGCTTGGCAGCGATGGTTCCGGCTCTGGCCTCGATCATCGCGTCGCGGGCTTTTTCGTCGGACTGGCCGACATCTTCCCCACCCGCGATGATCCGCCCCTCGCGATTGGTCCGCACATAGAGATAGGGATCGGAAGCCTCCCAGATCATCGCATTTTCCCGCCAGAGCGGCGCCGTTACAGGCGGCGTTGCGATGACGAAGGTCGACATCAGGCCGAATGCAGGAGGAAGGAACAGGCGCGGCCGTTCATAGCCGGTCGCCAGAATGACATTTCGCGCATGGACCGTCCGGCCGTCGGCCGTTGCCAGCAGAACGCCCTCGCCATCGGGTTCAAGCGCCGCGATATCGACCGGATAGCTGATCGTCGCGCCCCGGCTGGCTGCGCGATCAAGCAATGCATGCGTCAGGCGCACCGGATCGACTTCGAAGCCGCCTTCGGAAAGGATGGCGGCCCTTGCACTGATGCCAAACCGCTCGGCTACGGCCGCGCCGTCATGGAACCGCGACGGCAGGCCATGCCGCCGATGCATGACCGCCTCTTCGGACAGAGCCCGCTCGTCCAGCAGACTGCCCGCCAGATACAGGGTCGGCCGGTCCGCCCTGTCGCCCTCGATCCCCTGCCCGTCCAGACGATCGGCCAGTCCGCGCACGGCGGCAAAGACGCGTTTCCAGCGTCGCGCCGCTTCCGCTTCGCCATGGGTCCGGGCGAGATGGATCATCGGCACATCCATCGCCCACATGATTTCGGCGGTGGAGGCCGCCGTGCTGCCGCAACCCGGCGGCCTGCGATCGAACAGCGCGACCTGAGCTGTCCGGGCGCTCAGACGCTCGGCAAGGATCGCGCCCATGATTCCGGCCCCCAAAATGGCGACGTCCACCCTGCGGCGGGGCAACGGATCGGCGGGGCGCTGGCGCCAGTCCTCTGCGCGCCACGGCACCGTTCCGGCGCGCAGGTCGCGCGCTTCGCTGAGGCCAGGATGCGATTCCTTCATTCCTGCGCCGCCCCGGCCGGATCGTTCAGTATCTGCGGAATGAGCGGCAGAAGCTCGCGGGCCAGAAAGCCGACGCCACCGGCGCGCCTTTCCAGCCTGCGCCCCGCCTGACCATGAACCCATGCCGCCCAGGCCGCCGCATCGCGGGGCGAAGCGCCTCGAGCAGCCAGTCCGCCGACTATGCCCGCCAGCACGTCGCCCGAGCCGCCCGTCGCAAGGCCGACGCATCCGCCCTCATGGCGCAGCAGGCCCTTCGCCGGATCGGCAATCACGCTCGCGTTGCCCTTCAACAGCACGATCGCCTGAAAACGCGATGCGATATCCTGCGCGACCGCCGCAGGATCGGCAGCCACGGCTTCCTGCGTCATGCCCGCCAGTATCGCCATTTCGCCATGATGGGGGGTCAGGATGACCCGCCGCTGGTGGCGGGCAATGACAGCCTGCAAATCGGCGGCGGCGGTCAGGGCGGCGGCATCGAGGATGATGGCTACCGGCGCCTTCACGCCGGACAGAACCGCCGCGACCAGCTCGTCGGTTTGCGAACTCACGCTCATTCCCGGTCCCAATATCAGCGCGTCGCAACGCGGCGCGCCGTCTATCAGGAGTCCGGCGGCTCCGGCTGCTATCTCTCCATCCTCCTGCGCAGGGAGCGCGATCATCGCGGCTTCAGGAACCAGAACGCCCAGCGGCAGGGCAGCGGAGCGCACCGTCGCCATCTGCAGCTTCCCCGCGCCCGCCCGAAGCGTAGCCTCCCCGGTCAGCCGCAGGGCGCCGGGCACGAACTCCGCGCCGCCGGCTACCAACACCCGGCCCCGCCCATTTTTGTCCGACGCCTCGTCCATGGGCGGCAAAGGATGCCGCGCAAGCCATGCCGCATCGAGTATCCTGCCGCTCATGCCTCCGTTCATCCCCTGGCTCCCGCAATCGCGTCGGGCGCTCTGGTAACAGGCGTAGCCCCCTCTTCCATCGGCGCGGTGACATTGTAACGCGTCAGGACCAGCCCGCCATCACGCCCGGCGCCGGGGTCGAAACGATAATCGGTGATCGCACAATTGGCGACGTCGCCGGCGCGATCGATCGCCAGAATATCGGCCTCTGTCATGCCCTCGATAATGTAGCGCAGGCATAGCACCACCACCTGATGGGTGAAGATCATCACCCGGCGGCCCGCATAGTGCAGCGCTATGGTATCCATCACCGACCGCAGCCGCAGAATGACGTCGCACCAGCTCTCGCCGCCCGGTGCGCGATGGTAGAATTTGCCCAGAACACGGCGGAACTCTGCCTGTTGCGGTTCCAGCCTATGGATGCCGGTGACGGTCAGGCCATCCAATATGCCAAATTCCTTTTCCCGCAGGCGCTCATCGAAGCAGATCGGCTCGTCCGGCCGGCCCCCCCCCGAAGCCCGGAACAGCTCCGCCGTCTGACAGGCGCGCCTGTAGGGAGAGGACAGCAATATTTCCGGGCGGCTCCCCTCTTTCTCGCTGGCGAACCAGTGGCCCAGAGCCGTGGCCTGCCTGCGGCCAAGATCGCTGAGCGGAACGTCGGCGTCCCGTTCGTCGAGGGGAATCCGGTCGATCGCCGCCTGGTCGGCGGCATCGCGCGCGACATTTCCCGCGCTCTGCCCATGTCTGACAATGATAAGCTGCCGGGGCCAGTGTATCGACGGCATAGCGTCCCTTTCCATCCTGTCTTCACAACAGCCGGCAAAGATGATCGATCCATCGGGATGCGGTTTCACCGCTTCGAAAGCTGATCTCCATCAATATGATTTTTACGGAACGGCCGACCCGTCAGACTGTTGAACCGATGCACTCCTATGGTGCATTTCGAGAGGATCTCAGAACATGACGGATCAAAATCAGGGCAACCCTCAGGGTGGCCAACAGCAGGGCGACTATGACGGCCAGCGCGGCGGTCAGCAGAACCAACAGGATGCAGGGCGCGCCCAGCAGGGCGGACAGCCGAACCAGCAGCCGGGTCAGCAGAATCAGGAAGATCAACAGCGCCGGCAGCAGGGCGGCGGCCAGCAGGAACGGCGCGACGACGATCAGGGCCAGCAGCGCTGACCTCATTCAATGTGGATAGCCGTCCTGGAGCGATTTCCAGTCAGATGACATCATCTGACAATTAGGAAATCGCGGTAAGGCGCAAGATGCAGCGACCGATCTGATCCTGTCAGATCGGTCGCTAGCGCGGCTTTTATCAATTCACGCCGGGAGATAATGATGGCTAATCAGTTCACCGATGCAATCGCCCTGTTGAAAGCGGATCATCGGAAGGTCGAAGACCTTTTCGAAAAATTTGAAAAGACGGGTGCAACGGCCCGGAAACAGGCGATCGCGCACGAAATATGTGTCGAACTGAAGATTCACACCATGATCGAGGAAGAGATTTTCTATCCCGCCTTCCGCGGAAAAATCGAAGAAGACGTACTCGACGAAGCCTATGTCGAGCATGACGGCGCGAAGGTGCTGATCAACGACATTGAGGCCGGGTCGCCTGAAGATGCCTTTTACGACGCGAAGGTGAAGGTGCTTTCGGAAGAGATCAAGCACCATGTCCATGAAGAGGAAATGCCCTCTGAAGGCATGTTCGCGCAGTGCCGGAGAGCGGACGTGGATTTGGTCATGCTGCGCGACCAGATGCTGGCGCGCAAGGAGGAGCTGATCGCTCGCGCCAAATCGGACGGTTTGCCCCCTGCCAAACCCGCTGCGGTCAATCTGGCAGCGGCCTGACCGGGGCCGATTGGCCCTGCTTGCCGGAGGCGCTCACGGCGCGTCAGGGTAGCGCTCCAGCACCGGGCCAAGGGCCGCGATCAGGGGCTGGAGCTGCGCCTCGACCGCGCGCCATTGCCCTTGACCGTCGCGATTGATCGGGCGGCGAACCTGTTCGCTGCTCGCGGTGCGCACGGCGCGGCGGCTTTCATGGAAGTTCAGGCACGCATCCTCGAACGGGAGTTCCAGGGCAGCGAGCAACGCCCGGACCTCGCGTTCCGGATCGTCCAGCAATCGCTCATGAATGACGCGATGGATGCGGCCGGGCGACACCGCATCGAAATGCGCCATCAGCCTGACATAATCGCGATAATAGCGGCCAATGTCGGCCAGATCATAGCTGAACGCCTGCCCCCGCGCAAAATGCTGACGGAAATTGGAATAGCCGCAATCAAGCGGATGGCGCCGCGCATCAATGATCCGCGCCTGGGGCAGGATCAGCTGGATCAATCCGACATGGAGCCAGTTGTTGGGCAGCTTGTCGATGAAATAGGGCCGTCCTTCGCGCCGGTACATTCGCGTGCGCTCGACATAGGCTTCGCCCAGTGCGCGCAACCGGGCGGCACCGGCATCGTGGAGCAGATCGGGCCAGCGCCCCTCCTGCCGCAATTGCGAAACCAGCGCAGGCAGGTCGGGCAGTTCCATCGTTCCTTCCACCTGGCTGTGGCAGGCGAGAATCTGTTCGATGAGCGTAGACCCGGCACGCGGCAGGCCGACGATGAAGATCGGGTCAGGGGCCGGGCAGCCGCTTTTCCCATGCGCGGATAAAAAATCGGCGGTGAACAGCCGGATCGCGGCATCGACTTGCCGGCCGGTGCGGTCGGCCTCATAGGGTAGCACGATGCGGCGCAGGCGGTTGCCCTCCGCATAATGGCCGAACGCGGCATGCGGATCATCCTGATCGCCCAGCGCCTTGCCCAGCGCGAAATGCAGATGAAAACGGTCCTCGGCGCTCGCCTGACGGTCGGAAAGGGCGCCTTCCATCGCCGCGATATCGGCAGCATCAAATTCAGCCGTCTTCAGATTGGCGATGCTCCACCAGGCTTCACCGAAGGCAGGCCGGAGCGCCGTCGCGCGACGATAGGCAGTCACGCTGTCGGCCATGCGGCCCACGGTTTTGAGCGCATGGCCATAGCTCATCCAGATTTTCGGCTGGCCCGCCGCCTGCTTCAGAATTTTTTCGTAAAGGAGGATGGCTTCGTCAAAATCGCCCAGCCGCCCCAGCACCGCCGCGCGCAGATTGGCGTGAGCGGGATTGGCCTGATCCTGAAGCTGGTCAAGCTGCGCCAGCGCCTCCGCCGTCTTGTTCTGGCGATGAAGGGCCGTGGCCAGATTGGCGCGGGCGGCGGTAAAGGCCGGGGCGAGCTCCAGAGCGCGGCGAAGCAGACTTTCCGCATCGGCATTGCGTCCCAGCCGACCGGCCAGTTCGGCCAGCATGCGGATCGCCGCGACATCGAACGGATTGTCCCTGAGGCGGCCGCGCAGGATCGGCTCGGCCAGATCCAGCCGGTTTTCGAGCAGCGCGACGGCAGCCTCCTGCAACGCCGCATCCTTCGCCGATACGTCGATGGCCGCGATTTCGTGGCGTTCAGCCTCCATATCCCGCTTCAGGACGCGCAGGGCACGCGCCGCCAGGCGATGCGCTTCCGCGTCAAGGGGGTCATCGCGCAGCAGATCCGAACAGCGTTCCAGCGCCAGCGCGGCATGCTGCGACAGTTGTTGCCGGATGGAATGATGGATTTCGCCCCGCATGACGCCCTTGATGTCAAGCCCCACATGCCTTGGCAAGCGTCAGTCACGGCGCCCCGATCCGGAACCGGCCGCCGCCATGCATGTTGTCCTTCCGAAAGGAGATGCTGATGCACAAGGAAGAGGAGGACGGCAAGGTCGTCACCCACATGTCCCGGGAAGAGGTTCGCAGTGGCGCATCGCCCCACATCGTCCGCTATGTGCTGGCGATCAGCCTCATTCTGGTTGTCATTGCCTTTGCGGCGGTGCTGGCGACCGGCTTCTTCGACACCAGCAGAACCGGCGCGGACGAATCGCATATGGCGAATGCGGCGGAGGCCAATGGCAGCCAATGAGGGAATCGGCACCGGCCCATGGCGCCATTCCATGAAAATCGCGACCTATAATGTGAATGGGGTCAATGGCCGCCTGCCGGTGCTGCTTCGCTGGCTGGAAATGGCGGAACCCGATATCGTCTGTCTTCAGGAGCTGAAGGTACCGCAGGATCGCTTTCCTCAGGCAGCCATCCGCGACGCCGGCTATGACGCCATCTGGCATGGCCAGAGCCGATGGAACGGCGTGGCCATCCTGAGCCGCATCGGGCATATTCATGAAACCCGCCGCGGGTTGCCGGGCGAACCGGACGACCAGCAAAGCCGCTATATCGAAGCGGCCGTCGGCGGGGTCCTTGTCGCGTGTCTGTATCTGCCCAACGGCAACCCCCGACCGGGGCCGAAGTTCGATTTCAAGCTGCGGTGGCTGCACCGGCTATACGCGCATCTGGCGGGTCTGGTCGCGCTTGATGCGCCGGTCGTCATCGCCGGGGACTTCAACGTCATTCCCACCGATTTCGACGTCTATGCTCCGGAACGCTGGCGCGAAGACGCGCTGTTCGCGCCCGAAGCGCGGGCTGGCTGGCAGCATCTGCTCGATCAGGGCTGGAGCGACGCAATCCGCTGCCTTCATCCGCACGAGACGGTCTACAGCTTCTGGAAATATTGGCGTGGCGCTTTCGAACGCAACGCCGGTTTGCGAATCGACCATGTGCTGGTCAACCCGGCGGCCCTGTCCCGGCTGGTGGAAGCGGAAGTGGACACCGCGCCCCGCGCCTGGGAGAGGACCAGCGATCATGCTCCGCTCTGGGTGCGCCTGTCGCCCGCCTAGAGCGCGCATGGACCATGGCGCCGTCCCGACATTTCCGATAACCGTCTGGCTGGCCGGGAAAAAGGCTTTGCGCTATGCCCGGTCCATGGATGGTTCGAAACTTGTCACCCGCCCATTTTCCATGATGCGGGCCTTTCTCGGCACGGAAGCTGCTGGCGGCTTCGTGCTGATCGCAGCGGCCGTGACAGCCATGGCGGTGGCGAACTCTCCCCTTTCGAGCGCCTATTTCGGAACATTGCATGAGAAATGGGGCGGCCTCAGCCTGCTACACTGGGTCAATGACGGCCTGATGGCGCTGTTTTTCCTGATCGTCGGCCTCGAGATCAAGCGCGAAGCCATCGACGGGCAACTGGCGCGCTGGTCCGATCGTCTGTTGCCGGGCCTTGCCGCCGCCGCGGGGGTGGCCGTGCCCGCCCTGATCTACGCAGCGATCAATCGGCACGACCCCGCCAATCTTCGCGGCTGGGCCATACCGACCGCTACGGACATCGCCTTTGCGCTGGGGATATTGGCCCTGCTGGGGAAGCGGGTTCCGACCTCGCTGAAGATATTCCTGACCGCCGTTGCGATCATCGACGATCTGATCGCCGTCCTCATCATCGCACTTTTCTACACGGATGAGATCAATCTGCTGGCCCTTGGCGGCGCGGGTCTGGGGCTTGCGCTGCTGGTCATCGTCAACCGGCGCGGGGTCATGGCGCTCTGGCCCTACCTGCTGATCGGCGCCGGCGTGTGGCTTTGCGTCCTCCAGTCCGGCATTCACGCCACTCTGGCGGGGGTGGCCGTGGCGATGACCGTCCCGCTGACGCGCACGCCGGGCAGACCGGACGCTGCCACCTCTCCCCTCTACCGACTTGAACATGGCCTGCATCCCTGGGTCGCCTATGCGATCGTACCTGCTTTCGGCTTTGCGAATGCAGGCGTGCAGCTGGCGGGGTTTTCGCCCGGCGACCTTTTCCAGCCCGTGCCGCTCGGGGTCGTCCTCGGCCTGTTTCTGGGCAAGCAGCTGGGTATTTTTGCAGCCGTGCGCCTTCTGGTCGGTTGCGGGCTGGCGGAGCGGCCCCGCGATTCCAGTTGGTCGCAAATCTATGGCGTGGCGCTCTTGTGCGGCATCGGCTTTACTATGAGTCTTTTCATTGGCGGACTCGCCTTCGGTGACGGGACCCTGCAGAATGACGCAGCCAAGATCGGCATTCTGCTTGGCTCCACCATCGCTGCGCTGGCCGGATTTGCCGTGTTGCGCTTCGCGCGCAAGGGAAAGACGAGCGGGCACTGACCGACGGCCCCTCGTCCCTTCCGTCTCTAAGGCTACGCCGCAAAAGTCAGCCATTAGCCGAATGAACCCTGCATTTTGAGCGGCCCCGCGCATATTTTGCGCTGCTCCCGGCACCGGCTGGTCGATTGGAGGGGTGAATCGTGGATCAGATTGCGGCCACGCATCGCAATGGCGGGCAGATCGAGCCGCTGTTGAGGCTGGTCACCGATCGGCTGGACGCACCGATGGGGATGGTGACGCTGCATGGCGGGGAAAGCCGTCCGCCCCATATCCTCGCAGCCCTCAACATGCCCGACAGCCTGAGGGCGGCCATAACATCGTCGATCGATGACGATCTGGGCGCACAACGGAACGACAACGGAATCGAATGGCCCAGGGCAGCCTTGTGCGACGGCACCGGGCTGGCGCGCCTGTCCTTTTCCTGCCGCACAGCGCCGTCGCACGCTATCGTGCTGACGGCGTGCCGTGCCGGCCAAGACCCGAACGGCTGGGACGAAAACCTCCGCACGCAGCTCAGCGACTGGGTCGACCCGTTCCTCGCGCTGCTCTGCCAGGCCGAACGGGAGGCGGCGCAGCGCGAACTGCTGGCGCGAGCCATCGACCGCTGCGATTTCGGCCTTGTCCTGCTGGATTCGGACAGCGTGCCCTGGTTCACCAATGCGCGGGCGCAGCGCCTGCTGGATGCGGGGGACGGCATCCGACGCGCCGGTCATGCCATATCGGCCTCCGACTTCGACGATGCCGTGCGGCTACAAACCGCGATCCGGCACGATAACGGCTCCGGGGACAGGTTCCGTGTCCTGCTGCTGCATCGGGCACGCGCCCGCCCGCTGATCGCTGTCGTGACCTCTCTGGGCAGTCCGCCCGACCTGTTCAGCGAGCCGACGCTGGCGCTCTACATGATAGATCCCGACCGGGAATCGCGAGCCATGGTGGACGCGCTATGCCGGGCGCACGGCCTGACCGCGACGGAGGCGGCGCTGGCCGCGCATCTGGCCGAGGGCGCCACGGTGGAGGACGCCGCCAGCCGCATGCACATCCAGACGCAAACCGCCCGCGCCTATCTGAAGCAGGTCTTTGCCAAGACCGGCACGCATCGTCAGGCTGAACTGGTCCGCTCCATTCTGAGCGGCCTTGTCCATATCGGCTGATCCCTGATCGCGACATGAGCCGCCTCCCCATTTGAGGGTAGCGATTTTCCGCATTTGAGGAGAGCACAGGATCCCGTCTGGGGCTAAGCGCAGAGCCGCGACGGGGTTTATATAGCTTCCGTCACGATTTCGCCGCCCGGCCGAAAACTCCCGCTTCGGATCATCAGCGAAACTCCGTGGCCGCCCAAATTCGCATGGAGGAGATGTCATGAAGCGCTTCCTGTATATCGGCGTTGCGTTCGGCGCGCTGGCGCTGACAACGGCACCTGGTCTGGCCCAGACCGGCAATCAGTCGGACATCAGCGCCAATAACGGCGCGACGGTGACCTCGACGAATACGGCCAGCAACAGCACCACCGCGACCGACAGCTCCAGCTGGACGGACAGCTCGACCTGGACCGACAGTTCGAACAACAGCGATGCGAGCGGCGTGGGGTCCGCGAACAATGGCGGCACCGCCACCTACAGCTACACCAGCATGACCACGCCGACCAATCTGGCCGCGACGGTGTCAGGCGGCGAGGTCTATCTGACCAACTCGTCTTCGTCCGGTTCCGGCGGTTCGGGCGGGGGCGGCAGCTCCGGCGGTTCCGATTCCGGCGGTGACGGCGGCAATGGCGGCGCCACGAGCGGTGGCGCGGGCGGCGCGGGCGGTTCCAGCGGGACCGGCGGAGCAGGCGGAGCAGGCGGCGCGGGTGGCGCAGGCGGAGCCGGCGCCGGATCGCAACTGATGGGTTGGGATGCCACTTTCGACAATGGCGCCTTCTCGGGCTTCGCCGGCCTGAGCGCGATGAACGTCAATACCGGCTTCTACGCGTCGCAAAATGCCAGCGTGAATGTAAGCGCATCGATCGGCACGCTGACCCTGACGCCGTAAGGCGTACGCCGGCCGCCCTGTCCCCCTGGGGCGGCCGGCTTTGCTTCCGGCGCCGGAGTGAAGGGAGATCAGCCGTGAACCGCTTTACCGCGGCGACGCTTGGCGTCGCCTTCCTGCATATGGCCGTCCTGCCTGCGCATGCGCAAGCCGAACCAGCCGCCGCCCCCGTCCCTGACAGACTGTTGGCGCAGGCGCGCGGGATGGCCGACGTCCGGCTGGTCGAACAAAGCACCACCGTCTCGTCCACCAGCACGGTCGAGGGCAACAGCATCACCGGCGATTTCACCACGGGATTGGTCAACATCGGCACGGGCGCGCTCGACAATTTCAACGGGCTGGCGCTGTTCAACATCAACACCGGCAATAATGTCGCCATCAACAGCGCGATGACGGTCAATGTCGCGATTCAGCCCTGAAGCGATTTCAGGTCGGGCGACAGGTCCGACGACCCGGAAATCGCGGATAGTCAATGCTGCGGCGGCGACCGGCGCGGCGCTGGCGCTCGGCAGTTGCGGCCCTGCCGTCATCGACACCCCGGGACGCACCGTGCCGCTGGCGGCGGGCGATGTCGCCGTGCCCGTCCATAGCATGGCGGAGCGGCGCTTCCTGACCGTGGTGCACCAGCGCTATGACTTCAGCTGCGGTTCGGCCGCGCTCGCAACCCTGCTGCGCTTTCATTATGGCGAGGATGCCAGCGAACAGTCCGTGTTCATGGGCATGTGGCAGAATGGCGACCGCGCCCAGATCCGCAGGCTGGGCTTTTCGCTGCTCGATATGAAACGCTATCTGGGCGCGCGCGGCGTCCGGGCGGAAGGCTACGTCGTCACGCTGGAGGATGTCGCGCGCACCCGCGTTCCCGGCATCGCGCTGATCGACGTCCGGGGTTATCGCCACTTCGTCGTGGTCAAGGGCGTCGAGGACGGGCAGGTGCTGGTCGGCGACCCGTCGCTCGGCATCCGCCTGATCGACGTCAAAAGCTTCCGATCCATGTGGAACGGCATATTGTTCGCGCTGGTCGACGCGGTCGAGGACGGCAAGAAGAGCTTCGGTCGCGACTCCGAATGGGCGCTGGTGGCGCGCAGCCGCGCAACCCCGGCGATGGAGCCGGTCAGCATCCAGACGCTTGCGCTGGTCCGCGCGCCGCCCTTCCCGGTCGAAATGTAGCGAGGAGGGCGGCGATGCGTGCACTCACTCTTCTCCCCGGCATCATGGCGCTGCTTTCGCTTGCGCCGGCCCCGGCTCATGCCGAACCTTTCGCGCAGGCACCGATCGTGGCCGACACCCGGCTCGGCGATATCCGCGGCGGCTTCCTGCTGCCCAACGGGATGGACATCGGGCTGGGCGTCACGGTCGACACGCTGATCGACGGCCGCCTCGCGCTCAGCACCATGCTGAGCATTGACGATACATCGCATCTGACCGTTTATACCGGCGGCGACATGCGGCGGCAGGCAAGCGTGACCGGCATCCGGGTGTCGGGTCCGGACGGATCGTCCCTCGTCCGCATCACGCAGGGCGCCGGGCCGTCGCCGGTTAGCGGAGGGCAGCCCATCGCCCTCCTGCCCAATGGCGCGCCGGTCGCAACGCGGTGGGGCACGGTCCAGCTCAGCCAGTCTGACGCGCAATCGACCGTCCTCCTGACCGGCGACGGCATCGAATTGCGGCACATGATCGGGTCGGTCACCGGCGCGCTGGTCGCCAACACGGTCAGCGACCGGGTGATCGACACCATGGTTACGGTCGATCTGGACATCCGCCATTCGGCGATACCCACCAGCGCAATGATGCTCCGGCTCGACGCTTTACTGGCGGGCGCTGCGGCAAGAGGGGGATATTGAAATGCGGTGCAAGGGCTTTTGGCTGGGCGCATATGGTCTGATCGCCCTGTCGGGCGCGGCGCGGGCCGATCCCCTGCCGCCCGACCCGCCCGGCACCGATCTGCTGCTGTTGCGGCGCCAGATCGCGCAGGAACGCAGCGCGGTGGAGGCGCAGCAGCATGCGCTCGACGCGCAAAGGCAGCGCCTCAACCTGCTGGAGGATGCGCTGCTCGACCGGATGCGGGCCGAAGGCCTGCCGATGACCGCGCCGCTTCTGCCGATCGTGGAGGGCAGCCAGTTCGTCGGCAATCAGCCGCCCGCGCCTGAAGTCGGGATCAGGCCACCCGAGAGCGACACCACGCCGCGTGTCGCCGTGCTGGCCGATCAGGGCGGGATATTGTCGCGACCCCGTCGGCTGGTGATCGAACCGTCGGTCGAATATATCCGGTCGGACCGCAACCGCTTCGTCTTCCGCGGCATAGAAATTCCGCAATCGGTGCTGGTCGGCGTGTTCGACATCAACGAAAGCAGGCAGGACATACTGACCGCCGCCGCGACGGCGCGTCTGGGCCTTACCAACCGGCTGGAAATCTCGGCGCGGCTGCCCTGGGTCTATCGCCGGGATACCGCCGTGCTGGTGCCGCTGGTGCAGAACCCGCCGCAGTCGGGCGCAGGGACCATCGATACCTCCACCCATGGGTCGGGGCTGGGCGACATCGAGTTGCAGGCCCGTTACCAGTTGACCGACGGCCATAATGGCTGGCCCTATATGATTGCGGGGCTGCAACTGATCGCGCCGACCGGATCGGACCCCTTCGGCCTGCGCCGCGACGCTTTGGGCAATGCGGAAAAATCGGCGACCGGATCGGGGTTCTGGGGCATTCAGCCCAGCCTGACCCTGCTGATGCCCAGCGATCCTGCGACCCTGTTCGGCGTGCTGGGCTATACCCATAATTTCGGCCGCAACGTCGACACGCGGATCGGCGACGCCCAGATCGACCGGGTCGAACCGGGCGGCGCGCCCAATGCGACGATCGGCATCGGCCTCTCGCTCAACCCGCGACTGTCGATGAGTTTCGCCTATGCCCATAACTGGCAGTTCGCGACCAAAAGCCGGATCCGCCCGATCAGCATCATGAACGGCGTGGAGACGATGGGCGCGCCCATCACCAGCAAGACGCGCGACCTTCAGATCGGGCGCCTGCTGATGGGTATCAGCTATCGCGCGACCCAACGGACAACGCTCGACTGGATCGTCGAGGTCGGCGCCACGGATGACGCCGCCGATCTCCGCACGACCCTGCGGGTCCCCTTCGTCATCAAATGAGGGGATGCCCTATGCACCCCGCCAGGCCGGTCGCTCCCGCCATTTCCCTTGCATTCGGCAGCGCCCGTCTCAAATAGTCTGCATCCATGTTCGGTGCGGCCGTGAAATTCTGCTCCCTTGCTCTGGCGCTTGCCTTTCTTCCGGCCGCCAGGGCCGAAACCTATTACGTCAATTCCGTGACGGGCGACGACAGCCTCGACGGCGCTGCGGCGGATCGCGCCTGGCGCACGCTCGGGAGGGTCGGGAATTTTCCCCTGAAACCGGGCGATCATGTTCTGCTGGCGGCGGGATCGGTATGGCGGGAACCGCTTACCCTTACGCGATCGGGCACGAACGGCGCGCCCATCAGCGTCCGCGCTGCCGAAGGCGGCCCCCGGCCCCGCATCGATGCAGGCGGCATATCCCCTCATGCGGTGGCGATCATCAACGCCGATCATGTGACCGTCAGCGGGCTGGAACTGACCAATGACGGCCCGGAACCGGCTCCGCGGTTCGGCGTGCTGGTGTCGGCGCAGAACAGGGGCGTCACGCGCGGCATCCGCATCAGCGACCTTTACATTCATGATGTGCGCGGCACGAACGACCGCAAGGACAATGGCGGCATCGTCTTTCGGGCCATCGGGCAAAAGGTGCCCACGCGCTTTCAGGACTTGCTGATCGAACGCAACATCATCTGGCGGGCCGACCGATCGGGCATTGCCGGGATCAGCGACCGGGTGACGGCGCAGAACTGGTTTCCCAGCAGCGGCGTCGTCATCCGCGACAATTTTCTGGAGGATATTGGCGGCGACGGCATCGTGCCCAGGGGCACGGACGGGGCGCTGATCGAGCATAATATCGTGCGCCGTGCGGGCAGCCGGGCGCCCGGCTATACCGCCGCGATCTGGCAGTGGAGCACCGACAACAGCCTGATCCAGCTGAACGAAGCCGCCTTCACGCGCACGCGCTATGACGGTCAGGGGTTCGATTCCGACTTCAATTCCCGGCACACGACCTTTCTTTACAATTACAGCCATGACAATGCGGGCGGCTTTCTGCTGGTCTGTTCCCCCCGGCATGGGAAGGACAATCTCGGCAACAGGGGAACCGTCGCCCGCTTCAATGTCAGCCGCAATGACGGGACCCGGATATTCCAGCTGGCGGGCAATGTGTCCGATGTGCTGATCGAACGGAATGTCATCCATGTTGCCGAAGCCATGGATGTTCAGATGATCGTCGCCACGCAATGGGACGGCTGGGCGCGCAATGTCCGGTTCAAGCGCAATGTCTTCAGGGTCGCAGGCACCGCGCGTTATGGCAGCGAAACGGGACGCAGCGGGCCGGACTATCTGATCCGGGCGGGATTTCTGCCCGTCCGGTCGATCCGCTTCAAACGCAACAGCTATGCCGGCCGCCATGTGGATCTGCCGGACGACGGCGCCGGGCAAACGATCCTCCCCTATCTGGAACAGCCAGCCGACTGGGATGTGCCCGTCTTCGATCCGGCCCAGCCAGAAGGTTTCGCAGATTATCTTGCCCGCCACCGTAGCTGGATGCTCGCCATGCTGGAGCGCGAACTGGGACAGCCGGTTCAGCTGAAACGGCCCAGGCGGATCTCGATCTTCAACGGGCGGCGATAGGAAAATCGCTCGTCACAGCCGGTCGCGCATTGTCCGCATGACCTCATCCAGAAAATCCGCCGCGGCGCGCACCCGCGGCAGGCGTTGCAGATCGGCATGCATGACCAGCCAATAGCTGCGCCACACCTCCATCTGGCCGGGCATGATCGGCACCAGCCGATCGTCCTGCGCGGCGGCAAAGACATGCAGCACGCCCAGTCCCATGCCTGACGCGACCGCCGCATGCTGCGCGGCGCTGGAGCTGGCCCGAAAGGCGATGGTGGCGCCGGGCAATATCTGGTCGAGTGCGATCATCTCCGGAAATCCGGCCAGTTCCTCGATATAGGAAACGAAGATGTGACGGTTGAGGTCGGCACGGGACATGGGCACCCCCTCCCGCTCCAGATAGTCCTTCGCCCCATAGAGGCCGAGCCGGTAGTCGGCCAGCTTGCGGGTGACAAGCCGCCCCTTGGGCGGGGGCTTCAGCATGACGGCGATGTCCGCCTCGCGCTTCGACAGGCTGGCGGCGCGGCTCTCCGAGGCCAGTTCCAGCATCAGCCGGGGATGCCGCGTCCGCAGGGCGGCGGCGTGGGGCGCGACCATATGGCTGGCAAAGGCTTCCGGCGTCGCGAGCCGCACCGTGCCTTCCACCTCCCGGTCGCGGCCCGCAACGCTGGCGGCGGCGGCGAGCAATTCGGTCTCGATCCGCTCGGCATGGGCAACCAGCGCGAAGGCGGCGGGCGTGGGCGTGACCCCGCGCGGCGAACGGTCGAAAAGCCGGGCGCCCAGCGCATTCTCCAGACTGGTGATGCGGCGGGCGACAGTGCTATGATCCACCCCCACGCGCCGGGCGGCGGCCAGCATGTTGCCCTCCCGCAGCACGGCAAGGAAGAGGCGCAGTTCATCGGAATTGAGCATAGGCATTTCCGCACAACCAATGTGTCATCCTACAGGTATCGCTGCAAAGCCGGGCCGTCTATAGTTCGCCGGTATTTCGTCAGGAGAGGAAGCGAGAAAATGCGTTCCATCACCCATTTCATTCACGGCAAAGCAGCCCCGCTCGCCGGAGCGCGCTTGTCGGACGTCCTCAATCCCGCGACCGGAGCCGTGCAGGCGCAGGTCGAGCTGGCCAATTCGGCCCATCTGCAAAAGGCGATCGACAGCGCACGCGAGGCCCAGCCCGAATGGGCCGCGACGAACCCGCAGCGCCGCGCCCGCGTGATGTTCCGCTTCAAGGAACTGATCGAGCAGAATATGGACGAGCTCGCCCATCTGCTGTCGTCCGAACATGGCAAGGTGATCGCCGACGCCAGGGGCGATATCCAGCGCGGCCTTGAAGTCGTGGAATTCGCCTGCGGCATCCCGCATCTGCTGAAGGGTGAATATACCGAAGGCGCGGGTCCCGGCATCGACGTCTATTCGATGCGCCAGCCGCTGGGCATCGTGGCGGGCATCACCCCGTTCAACTTCCCGGCGATGATCCCACTGTGGATGAGCGCGATGGCGATCGCCTGCGGCAACGCCTTCATCCTCAAACCCTCGGAACGCGACCCATCCGTGCCGGTGCGCCTCGCCGAACTGGCACTGGAAGCCGGCCTGCCCGCGGGCATCCTGAACGTCGTCCATGGCGACAAGGAAATCGTCGACGCCATTCTCGACCATCCCGACATCAAGGCGGTCAGCTTCGTCGGTTCCTCCGACATCGCCAACTATGTCTATCAACGCGCCGCCGCGAACGGCAAGCGCGCCCAGTGCATGGGCGGCGCGAAGAATCACGGCATCATCCTGCCCGACGCCGACATGGATCAGGCGGTCGCGGACATTGTCGGCGCCGCCTATGGTTCGGCGGGCGAACGCTGCATGGCGCTGCCGGTGGTGGTGCCGGTCGGCGAAGCCACGGCCGACGCGTTCCGCGAGAAGCTGGTGAGCGCCATCGAAACGCTTCGCCCCGGCATCCCGACCGATCCCGACGCCCAATATGGTCCGCTCGTCACCGGCCAGCACAAGGCACGGGTCGAAAGCTATATCCAGATGGCGGCGGACGAAGGCGCGGAAATCGTCGTGGACGGTCGCGGCTTCTCGCTTCAGGGCTATGAGGAGGGCTATTATCTGGCCCCGACCCTGATCGACCGGGTCACGCCGGAAATGAAAAGCTACCAGGACGAAATCTTCGGCCCCGTGCTTCAGATCATGCGCGCCCAGAGCTTCGAGGAGGCGCTGAGCTATCCGACCAAGCATCAATATGGCAACGGCGTCGCCATCTTCACCCGCAACGGCGATGCCGCCCGCAAGTTCGCGACGCAGGTCGAGGTCGGCATGGTGGGCATCAACGTGCCGATCCCGGTGCCGGTCGCCTATCATAGTTTCGGCGGCTGGAAGCGTTCGGGCTTCGGCGATCTCGACCAATATGGCATGGACGGCGTGCGCTTCTACACCCGGACCAAGAAGATCACGCAGCGCTGGCCCACCGGCGGCGCGGTGATCGACCAGAGCTTCGTCATTCCGACGATGAAGTAATTCCTGTACGGGCAGCAGCCGGGGCCGTGATCGTGAAGCTCGACGAACTGATTACGCATCGGCTGCCGCCCTCCAAAGTCAATTTCGCCTTTAGCAACCTCGACAACCCGGTGGGTACGCGGATTTTGGCCATGCGGAAGCGGATATCTGCCGCATGTTCAAATGCCGCAACTCAAGGGGAGCGGCGATTCCCCGCCGCTCCGATGGCAGGCCTGCCGCATGCCAGCCTTGTCAGATCTGCGCCATCCCGCCATCCGCGAAAAGCTCGGCTCCGGCGATAAAGCTGGCATCGTCCGACGCGAGAAAGGCCACTGCCTTTGCGATTTCCGTCGGTTCAGCAACGCGGCCGAGCGGGACCTGAGCAGCCATATAGTCCACGAGGCCTTGCTGTGCGGCTGCATCAGTACCTGCCAGTTCGACGAGACCCGGCGTGCGGACCGGACCGGGGCTGATGACGTTGACGCGAATGCCGCGATCCTTGAGGTCGACGGTCCAACTGCGCGCCAGATTGCGCACCGCCGCCTTGGAGGCGCTGTAGATGCTGAACGCGGCTGTGCCCTGAATGGAGACGGTCGATCCGGTCAGCACCACGGCCGCCCCGTCCCGCAGCAGCGGCAGCGCCTTCTGTACGGTGAAGATCAGGCCTTTCACGTTGCGGCCAAAGATATCCTCATAATGCTCTTCCGTGATCGCGCCCAGTGGCAGCATCGAGCCGCCGCCCGCGTTGGCGAACAGAATGTCGATCTGACCGTGCTTTTGCTGAACCGTGTCATAGAGCCGGTCGATGTCGGCCAGCTTCGACATGTCGGCCTGCACGCCCGTCACATCCCCGCCGATGCTCTTCACCGCCTCAGCCAGTTCAGTATCGCGACGTCCGGAAATATAGACCGTCGCACCTTCCTCGGCGAAATGCCGCGCCGAAGCGAGGCCGATGCCGCTGGTGCCGCCGGTGACCACCACCACTTTTCCTTCGAATTTCCTGCTCATCTTCTGTCTCCTGTGCCTTTCGTTCCGTGGCAATGCCTGCCACATCAGAAGAGATATTTTCGGAACTATCCTTGCAGTAGACGGTCATTATGGCACTCATTGTCTCATGAATGGAACGATGCGCGATCTCAACGACTATGCCCTTTACGTCGAAGTCGTGAACTGCGGCAGTTTTGCGGCCGCCGGCCGCATCCTGCGGAGTTCCAAGTCCACCATCAGCCGCCGGATCGCTCTGTTGGAGGAGCGGCTGGGCGTCCGGCTGATCGAACGGTCGACGCGCCGTTTCCGGGTTACGGAAGTGGGTCGGTCCTTTTATGAACGCTGCAGGGCCATCGTCCTCGACGCCGAACAGGCGGAGGCGGTCGTGGCGGAGGCGAAGGCGGAACCACATGGCCTTGTCCGGTTCAGTTGCCCCACGGGCCTGCTTGCCTCCCTGTACGATGCCCTGCCGCTCTTTCTGGCGCGCTATCCCAAAGTTCGGCTTCAGCTATTGGCCGTGGACCGGCCGGTGGACCTGATCGGGGAACGTATCGATGTGGCGCTGCGCGTGCGGACAGACCTCGTTACGGATGCAGCCCTCACGATGCGGACACTGGGCTATTCGAAGCGCATTCTTGTGGCGTCGCCCCATCTTCTGAACCACTGTACCGGCTCGCCTGTCGATCGCCTTGCCCACCTACCCACGCTGAGTTCATCGGACGATCAGGGAGCGATAGAATGGGACCTCACCGGCCCCGACGGCACCACCATCTGTGTTCGGCATGAGCCGAGAATGACGTGCGGCGATTTTCAAGCGCTGAAGACTGCGGCAGTCGCGGGACTGGGCGTCGCCCTCTTGCCAGACCATGTTTGCCAGCCGGAAATGGTCGACGGGCGGCTGGTGCGCGTTTTTCCCGAATGGCATACCAGCGTGGGCATCGTCCATGTCGTCTTCACCACGCGGCGCGGCCTTCCTCCTGCGGTGCGCGCCTTCATCGATCATCTGGCCGCCAGCCTGCGGCTTGCATCGGACAGCTGATTGGAAGAACGATCCTTTCCGGCGCACTGCCTATTTTGCCGCGCCATCAGCGCAACGATCATGATCTGGAGCGATCGGTTTTCGAGGCTGCTTTTGGGCTGCGCTTTCCC
>NZ_JBHIWJ010000023.1:0-35605 GCF_041987595.1 Sphingobium sp.
TGTTCGCCGACTGGGTAAACGTCAACAACGCCAAATATTTCGCTTACCAGAATTTCGGCGGTTCGCGCCGCCTGCTCCAATATGAGGAGTATAACTGGACGGTGAAGTTCGGCATGTCGGCCAGCTTCTGATGAAGGCGATCCTTTCCCCCCTTCCCCTTCTCGCGCTTCCCCTTCTTTCTCTGGCCGCCTGTGCGACAGGCGGGAAGGAAGTTCCGGTCGCCGTCCGCATCGCCAACGCCACCCCCGCCGTTTCCGTGACGGCGCGGGGGGAAACCGCCCCCGTCGGCACCCCCAACGCCGACGCGGCGGACGATCCGGCGATCTGGCGCAACGCGGCCGATCCGGCCCAGAGCCTGATCGTCGGCACCGACAAGAAAGCCGGGCTTTACGTCTATGGCCTCGACGGCAAGACCCGCGATTTTCTGGACGCGGGCCGGGTCAACAATGTCGACCTGCGCGACGGCGTCACCATCAACGGCCAGAGCGGCATATTGGTCGTCGCCAGCGACCGCAACGACGTGGCGAGCGCAAAACTCGCCCTCTTCCGGCTTGACCCCGCCACCGCCAGGCTGTCCACGCTGGGGAAGGTCGATGCCGGTAAGGGCGAGGCCTATGGCGTCTGCCTTTATCGCGAGGCTGCTGCGACCTACGCCTTCATCGTGCTGAAGGACGGCACGGTGAATCAGGTGGCGCTCGACGCGTCCGGGGGCGCGCCCGCGGGCCGGATCGTCCGCAGCATGAAACTGGGCACCCAGTCGGAAGGCTGCGCCGTCGATGACCGCACGGGCATCCTTTATGTGGCGGAGGAAGATGTCGGCCTCTGGCGCTTCGACGCCCATGCGACAGGATCGACCGTGCCGGTGAAGATCGCCGCCGCCGACGGCAGGAATCTTGTCGCGGACGCGGAGGGCGTCGCCATCGCCCCGATCGGGGAAAAGGATGGCTATGTCCTCGTCTCCAGCCAGGGCGACAATGGCTATGTCGCCTATCGGCTGAGCGACGACAGCTATGCGGGCCGTTTCCGCGTGGTCGACGGCCCAAAGACCGGTGACGTCGGCGGATCGGAGGAAACCGACGGCATCGACCTGATGCTGGGCGATTTCGGGCCGGACTATCCGGGCGGCCTGTTCGTGGCGCAGGATGGCCATAACGCCACGGCCGCCCAGAATTTCAAGCTGGTGGCATGGGATGATATCGCCAGGGCGCTGGGCCTGCCGAACTGACCCGACAAGCCCCTCCCGCAAGCGGGAGGGGCGCTACAGTCTCACTTGTTGGCAAACCATTGGGTCAGCGCGGGCTTCAACCGTGCCCGGGTCTCGATCCGCGTCTTGATCGCGGCGATGGAGCGATCCACCACCTTACGCGATTCCGGCGTCAGATACTGGCTCGCATAGCCATCCAGCTTCGTCACCATCGCGGGATCGGCCGAATTGCCGCCGAGCCGCGCAATCGCCTGAGAGCGCGCGGACACATCGATCATCGCCTCATATTGCTGCCGGTGCGCCAGCACATAGTCGACCGCGAGCATCGAATGTTCCCCGCCCACGGCGGAAATGATCGCCGCGCTGGTGGTCTTGCCCGGCTCGTCGGTCATGGCGAGGTCCAGCGCCCTGGCTGCCAGCTTTTCATCCTTGGCTACGCCCAGCAGCGCGAAGGTCGTGCTTTTTTCGAGGTCCGACTTGGCGCCGTTCGCCATCGCCCGCAGCTTCTCCCAGGTTCCGGCATCGGCATTTTCCGCGATGATCCGCAGCCAGACATTCCGCAGCGGCCCGTCCAGCGCCGCCGGATTGGTGGCCAGCGCCGCAAAGCGCCTGTTCGCCTCGGCCACCACGGCCTTGTCGCCCATGCCGCCCAGCGTCGACGCCAAAGCCGACCGCAGCACCGGCACCTGAGGATTTTCGCCCGGCTTGGCGTCAAATCCGACATGGGCGAGAACGGGGCTGAGCTTCTTCGAGGCATAGGCGGCAACCCGCGCCTGCGAAGTCTTGTCGCTCTCCAGCATGGTGTGGGCGCTGTCGAGATAGCCCGGCACTTCCGCCAGCACGGCCGGGCTGGCCGAGGCGGGCACGGCATCGATCAGATCAAGCGCCAGCCCCATCGGCTGATAGCCGCCGAGGCCCAGCTGGAAATTGTCCGCCATCAGGCCGATCTGGTCCATGGAGGTCAGCCGGGTGAAGTCCTTCGCCAGCGCCTTCACGTTCGCCTGCGGATAGAGCGAGCGATAATAGCCCGTCTGCCCTGCATTGATGACGTAAGCGCCGCAGCCCGGCAGCGTGACCTGCGCCGAGCCGTTGAGGATCAGTCGCTGCTGCGCCCCGCCGATGCTCTGCGCCATCACCGGCACGTTCCATTTGAGTGGCGCCTTGTCCTTGCGATCCCGGCTGAACTCGCCTTGGCTGAGCGACAATATGGTCGAACCGCCCTGACATTGCGCACTGTCGACCTTCACCAGCGGAATGCCCGGCTGGCTGGTGAAATCATGCGCGATGCCGACTACGCCCTTGGCGCCTGCGCTCTCGACCGCTTTCCACAGATCGTCGGTAACGGTGTTTCCATAAGCATGCTGCTTCATGTAGGCGCGGATGCCCGAGCGCCACGCGTCCTCCCCGGCAAAGCCCTCCAGCATGGTGATGACCGCCTCACCCTTTTCATAGGTGATGTCGTCGAAGGCCTGATTCACCTCATCAACGGTGCGGATCTTCTGCAGGATCGGATGGGTCGTCACCAGCGAATCGAGACTCATCGCCCGCTCGCGGCCATTGACGCGGGAAAGCAGCATTTCCCATTCCGGGTTGAGCCTGTCCGTGACCTTGGTGGCCATCCAGCTGGCGAAACCCTCGTTCAGCCAGAGATCGTCCCACCACGCCATGGTGACGAGATCGCCGAACCACTGGTGGGCCATTTCATGCGCGACGATGGAATAGATGGTCCGCCGCGTGCTTTCCGAAGTGAAGCGCGGATCGACCAGCAAGGCGCGTTCGAAGGTGAAGATCGCGCCCCAATTCTCCATGGCGGAGAAGAACTGGCTCTGCCCCGGTCCGGCCACGTTATCCAGCTTTGGCAGCGGGAAGGGCACGCCGAAATAGTCGTTATAATAGGGCAGGATCGCCGCCGACGCGTCCAGCGCCAGCTGCGCCTTGCCGGTGTTGCCCTTGCCGGTGATCACGCCGACTTCGGTGGCGCCGGCCATCTTGGTCGCGCGCTCCAGTTCGCCGAGGCCGAAGAAGAGCAGATAGGAGGACATTTTCGGGCTGGTGCCGAACGTCACCAGCTTCCTGCCCCCGGCAGCGTCCTTGCTGCTCTTCACCGGCATATTGCTGACCGCGAGCTGATCGGCCGGGATGACGGCGCTGAGATCGAACGTTGCCTTGTAGCTTGGCTCGTCGAAGCTCGGCACGAAGCGGCGGGCATCCGGCGCCTCGAACTGGGTGAAGAGGGCGCGCTTCGCCTGACCCGCATTGTCGGTATAGTCGAGCGCAAACAACCCATTCGCCTGCGTGTTGATGATCCCCGCATAGTCGATGGCGAGCGTATAGTTGCCCGGCTGGACCGGCGTGCCAAAGTCGAAGGTCACCGTCTGCGCATCGGCGTCGATCCTGGCGGTGCCCTTGATTGCCCCACCCTTCGCTGAACCGCCCTTCGCAGGCGTGAGCGTCACCGAACTCACCGTCAGATCGGCCGCGTTCAGAACCAGTGCGGGCATCGCCTGCGAAACGGTGACGTCGATCGCCGCCTTGCCGGTGAATTTGAGATTGGCGGCGTCCGGGGTCACCTGAATCGCATAATGGCTGGGCGCAGCGCCCCGCGGCAGCTGGGTGGTCACACCCGCCGCAGGCCCCGCAGGCGCCGCCGTCTGCGCCAGAGCCGGCACAGCCATGGCAAGGGGCGCAGCCGCGAGCATCAGGGACGCGATTTTCGAAAAGGACATGAGGTTCACAACTCCGACACGTTGGAACGGCGCCAAGGACAAAGCCTTACGCCTGGATGACAGGGGGATCGCCCCTTTCGTTCCATCGGTCAAGCCGGGCGCCCTGTCCCGGATGTCGTTAGTCGAACCCTATTGTTCGTTTGTCAAACAAAGGACTTTCACCCCCGCCCGCGATAGCCCGGCACATCCTGCGTCGGCAGCCATAGCCCCGCCGGCGGCTCGCCCGACTGCCAGAACACGTCGATGGGGATGCCCCCGCGCGGATACCAATAGCCGCCGATCCGCAGCCAGACCGGGTTCATCTCCGCAAACAGCCGCTCGCCGATGCCCACGGTGCAATCCTCATGGAAAGCCGCATGGTTGCGGAAAGAGCCCAGAAACAGTTTCAGCGACTTCGACTCGACGATGGTGGCGGCAGGCGCATAGTCGATCACCAGATGCGCGAAGTCCGGCTGCCCCGTCACCGGACAGAGCGAAGTGAATTCCGGCGCAGTAAAGCGCACCAGATAGGGCTTGCCGGGCCGGGGATTGGGCACATAGTCCAGCACGGCATCTTCGGGACGTGACGGCAGGGCGCTGGTCTGACCCAGATGGAGGGGAATCGGCGTATCAGTCATGGGCAGGCCATCTACGCGATTGCACGCCATATGTCATCGTCACGCCTCTCTTGCCTTTCGTTCATGGCAGGTTCAACAGGCGCCATGCCTTGGCTGCACCCCATGGGGTCCCGTTTCTCGTTCCTGCTCGCCGCGCCGCTGCTGCTGGCCACACCCGCCCTCGCCCAACAGGAAAACAGCGCGGAGCCGGTGTTCAACCTGCCCCGCGACAAGCCGCAGACCGACACCGACAAGCAAGGTCCGGAGCTGGATGTGTTCCGGGGCACCCCCACCACGGTCACGCCGCCGCCGATCGTGTTGCCAACGCTTCAGGTGCCGCAGCCTGTCGCCCCGCCGGCCACCACCCCGGCCCCGCAGCCCGCGCCGCAACAACCGCAACGAAGGGCCGCTCCGGCCGCTCCGCCGCGCACGCTCCAGTCGACCCCGTTCCCCCAGAGCCAGACGCCGCCCGCAGCCGCCGCACCAGCCGAACCCGCAGCCCCGGCAGTCGATAATCAGACGCTACCGCCCACGGAAAACGCTACCGCGCCCGCCGCTGTCGAACCTGCTGCCGTCGAACCCGCCCCGCTGGCACCCGCCGAAGGTCCCGCCTTCCCCTGGCCATGGATCGCCGCGGCAGCGGCTGCCGCTGCCCTGATCGGCGGCTTCCTCTGGCTGCGCCGCCGCAAGCCGGCGGAAGTCGAGGAGCAGGCCTACGAACGCGCGGCGGAACCCGCACCAGCCCCGCAGCCCAAGGCGCGCCCCGCCCCTGTTCCTCCTGCGCGCAAGCCCGAACCGGCTCCCGTGGCCACCGACCGGCCATGGCTCGACCTCGCCATGGAGGTGCAGGCCGCCCGCCTGACGCTGATGGGCGCGACCATCGGCTATACGCTCAAGGTCCATAATCGCGGCCTCCGCCCGGCCGAGGATATTCTGATCCGCGGCCTGATCGCCAATGCCGACGCCCGGCAACAGGCCCTGTTCGAACAGTTCTTCGCTGGAGCGGTTGGTCTGCCGATCCACTCCGCCGTTGCCATCGCGCCCGGCGAAACCCAGTCGCTCCGCGGCGAGCTTCGCCTCGATGCGCAGCAGATCGCGGCCATCCCGATGGGCCAGCGCGCGCTGCTGATCCCGCTGATCGCGTTCGACGCGCAATATCGCTGGACCAATGAAGCGGGCGAGACGCAGGGCGCCGGCCGCACCGGCCGCGCCTTCATCATCGGCGAGGAACAGACGCCGCCGGTCGAGCGCCTCTCGCCCTTCCGCCTCGATCTCGGCCCCCGCCAATATCGCACACCCGGAAGCCGGGCCACCGCGCTTTCGCTTGCCAGCTAAACCTCTTCCCACCCGCGCCTGCCGCTCCTAAAAAGGACGCCAGCACAAAGGGAAAAGAGGCGCATGCACATATTGGTTTCCACCGACTGGCTCGCCGGACAGCTGGGCAGGCCCGACCTCAGAATCCTCGACGCCAGCCTCTTCCTCCCCGGCACCCCTCGCGATCCGAAAGCCGAGTTTGAAGCCGCCCACATCCCCGGCGCGGCCTTCCTCGACCTGCCCACGCTCGTCGACCCGGATGATCCGCGCCCCGGCATGCTGCCTACCGACGCTTTCATGACCGAGCGCTGCCGGCAGCTTGGCATCGACGCCGACAGCCGCATCATCGTCTATGACAACAGCCCCACCCACAGTGCCGCGCGCGGCTGGTGGATGATGCGCCTCTATGGCGTGGGCAAGAGCGCCGCGATACTCGATGGCGGACTCATCAAATGGCTGGCCGAGGGCCGTCCAACCGAAAGCGGCATCCCAGCGCCCTCCCGCGGCAACGCCATCGCCCGACGCGCACCCGGCAAGGTCCGCACCAAACGGGACCTGCTGGCCAATCTCGAAAGTCAGGCTGAACAGGTGCTCGACGCCCGGGGCGCCGCCCGCTTCACCGGGGAGGAAAAGGAACCCCGCCCCGGCATGGCATCGGGCCATATCCCGGGGAGCCGCAACATCCCCTCCTCGGCCTTCTACAATATCGATAACAGCATGAAGCAGGGCGACGACCTGCGCCGCCTGTTCCTCGACGCGGGCACCGATTTCGGCAAACCCATCATCACCAGCTGCGGCAGCGGCGTCACGGCGGCGATCATCCTCGCCGGCCTCGAACTGCTCGGCAAGACCGACGTCACCCTCTATGACGGCAGTTGGTCCGAATGGGGCATGGACCCGGACACGCCCAAGGCGACCGGCGCGGCATGAGCCAGGATTCTGACCGGCAGGGGGACCGCAAGCCCCTCACCCAACTCGCGCAGGCGGGCCGCAAGCCCGAATGGACCGGCATGCCCGATCAGCCCGGCGGCATCGTCAATCCCCCGGTCTGGCGCGCGTCGACCATCCTCTATGACGACGTCGCGCACCTGCGCAACGCCGCCCGCAGCAGCACGCATGAGCGCCTCTTCTACGGCCGCAAGGGCACGCCGACGAGCTGGAGCCTTGCCGACGCGCTCACCGAAATGGAGCCGGGGGCGGAGGGCACGATGCTCTACCCCTCGGGCGTGGCCGCCATCGCTTGCGCGCTGATGGCGGTGCTGAAGCCCGGCGACCAGCTGCTGATGGTCGACAGCGCCTACGACCCCACGCGCAATTTCTGCGAACAGATGCTGCGCCCGCTCGGCATCGAGACCCGCTATTATGACCCGGCCGTCGGCGCGGGAATAGCGGACCTCATCGGCCCCCATACCCGCGCCATCTTCATGGAAAGCCCCGGCAGCCTGACCTTCGAGGTGCAGGACGTTCCCGCCATCGCCGCCATCGCCCGGAAAAAGGGCATCGCCACGCTGATCGACAACACATGGGCCACGCCCTTTTTCTTCCCGGCGCTCGCCCATGGCGTGGACATCGCCATCCTCGCCTGCACCAAATATATTGTCGGCCATAGCGACGTGATGATGGGATCGGTGACGGCGACCCCGGCCTTCTTTCCGAAAATCCGTCAGGCCGCCTATCTGTTCGGCCAGATGAGCAGCCCGGATGACGCCTGGCTCGCCGCAAGGGGCCTGCGCACGCTCGGCGTCCGCTTGGCTCAGCATCAGGCGAGCGCCCTCAAAATCGCGCAATGGCTGACCGATCAACCCGATGTCGCCCGCGTCCTGCACCCGGCGCTGCCCGGCTGCCCCGGCCACGATCTCTGGCAACGCGACTTCACCGGCTCCAGCGGCCTGTTCAGCTTCATCCTCAGGGGCGGCGACGAGAATTCGCGCGCCGCGCTGATCGACGGCCTCGCCCATTTCGGCATAGGCTATAGCTGGGGCGGCTTTGAAAGCCTCGCCTTGCCCGTCGACCCGGCCCGCTACCGCAGCGCCACGCTCTGGCAGGCCGAAGGCCCCGCTGTCCGACTCCAGATCGGCCTTGAAGACCCGGACGACCTGATCGCCGATCTCGACGCGGGTCTCGCCCGCTTCCGGACCGCGCGCGGATGACGCCGGGCCTTCCCGAACTGCTCTCCCGGCTGCCGGGCGATCCCGCCATCGTCCATCCCCTGATCGCGCTGGCCATGGCCGTCACCATCACGCTCATCGCCAGCGCCCTTGCCCGATTCGCCTCGCCCCGCCTGCGTCGCCGCTTCCGCGCGCTGGGGGAGGCGCTGGCGGGGCATATGCGCCCGATCCTGCATCATGCCATCGCCGCCGCGCTGATGGCCGCCGCCCTTGCCTTCTGGCCCATCGGGGATTTCGCCCATCTGATCTTGGGCGCGGCGCTGGCCCTGTCCCTGTCCCTGCTCGCCATCCACCTGTTGCGCAGCCTCGCCATCCCGCGCCTTGCCGTGCTGCCCATCGCCGTGCTGCTGTTCGTGATGGTCCTGTCAGGCAGCAGCGGCGGTTTCGCGCCCGTCGCCGACATGCTGGACGGCGTAGGCATCGGCCTTGGTAAACGGCGCATCACCCTGCTCGGCCTCGTCAGCATGGCCGCCACCTGCGTCGCGCTGTTCGCGCTGGTGCGCCTCGCCAACCGCATCGTCGGGCGCAGCATCACCCGCGCCCATGGGCTGGACGCCACGCAGAAGCTGCTGGCGCAGAAACTGGCCGCCATCACCGTCATCGTCGCTGCCTTCTTCATCGGCGTCGACCTGCTCAGCATCGATCTGACCGCTTTCACCGTCTTTTCCGGCGCGCTGGGTCTGGCGGTCGGCTTTGGCCTGCAAAAGACCTTCGGCAATCTGATCGCCGGGATCATCCTGCTGATGGACCGTTCGATCAAGCCGGGCGACGTCATCGTCGTGGGCGACAGCTTCGGCTGGGTGAACAAGATCGGCGTGCGCGCGGTCTCCGTCATCACCCGCGACGGCAAGGAGCATTTGATCCCGAACGAGAATCTCATGACGCAGGAGGTGGAGAACTGGTCCTATTCCGACCGCAACGTCCGCGTCCGCATTCCGGTGGGCGTGAGTTTCGACAGCGACCTGAAGCTGGCGCAGGACCTCATGCTGCGCGCCGCGCAGGAAAGCCCCCGCGTGCTGCGCAATCCCAAGCCCAATGTCTGGCTGACCGCCTTTGGCGAGAACCGCGTCGAACATGACATATTGGTGTGGATCAGCGATCCGGAAGGTGGCGTGGGCAATGTGAAGTCCGACGTCCTCAACCGTCTCTGGCTGCTGTTCCGCGAACATGGCATCGCCATCCCCTATCCGCAGCGCGTCATCCACTCGTCCATCGATCGCCCGCGCCCGCAATAATATCCAGACGTTGGCAAATGCGGCAAAGCCGGTGCAGTTCGCTGCCCCCGGCGCTACATCCATGCCTGATTTTGTTGCCCAACAGCAACATTATGGAAACAACCGACACGTATTGGCAATAAAATCTTGTGCGCCGCAACGAGGAACGGCATCCCTTCCTTCGTTGAGGCAACCCCGTCCATCCCGTTCAGGGCGATAGAGACCGGGGACCATGACGCAGGCGGGACGAATCGCAGAACAACATCAAGGGGAAACCTATATGCGTAAGTCCATTCTCGGCCTCTCGGCGCTCGCTGTTGCCGCGATGTCGGCACCGGCATCCGCTCAGGACGCACCTGCTTCCGAACTGACCGTGACCGGCAATGCGGCGGTCGTCACCGACTATCGCTTCCGCGGCATTTCACAGACCGACAAGCGCTTCGCTCTTCAGGGCGGCCTCACGGTGACCCACTCGTCGGGCTTCTACGTCTCGACCTGGGGCAGCTCGATCGATGATTATGTCGCCAATGGCAGCGACCAGGAACTCGACCTGATCGCCGGCTATTCGAAGACCATCGGCGCGGCCACCGTCGACGTCGGCGTGCTCTATTATTACTATCCCGGTTCGGGCGGCGCCAACACCGACTTCGTGGAGCCCTATGCCTCGATAAAGGGCACCTTCGGTCCGGCGACCGCAAAGCTGACCGCCAACTATGCGCCCAAGGCGAAGGCCCTGTCCGTCGGCAACGGCAAGGAAGACAGTCTCTATCTGGCCGGCGATCTGTCGACCAGCATCCCGAACACCCCGCTGGGCGTGTCGGCGCATCTGGGCCACAGCTTCGGCCCCAGCTATCTGACGATCGGCAAGGAATATACCGACTGGAACGTCGGCGCGACCTACACCTGGAGCCACCTGACCTTCGGCGTCAGCTATGTCGACACCGACAAGTCGCTCTACAGCCCGAGCGGCCGCAACATCAGCAAGGCTGGCGTCGTCGGTTCGATCACCGCGTCCTTCTGATCGCCTTTTTCGTGATGGAAGGGAGAGGTCGCGATCCGCAAGGGTCGCGGCCTTTTTTCCTTTACGGCTCGCGCAGCGCGGGACCGCGCCTTATAGAGGAGCCATGTCCACCCTGTTGCTGATCCTGATCTTCCTCGCCACGGTCGCCGCCATGGAGGGCTTCGCCTACGCCATGCACCGCTGGGTCATGCACGGGCCGGGCTGGTTCCTGCATGCCAGTCACCATCGCCCGCGCAACGGCTATTGGGAGGCGAACGACCTCTATTTCGTGATCTTCGCCATGCCATCAATCCTGCTGCTGCTGGGCGGCGTGCAATGGCATTGGGGGGATTGGGCAACCGCGACCGGCGCGGGCATCGCCGCCTATGGCGCCATCTATCTCGGCTTCCACGACATCATCGTGCACCGCCGCGTGACGCACCGCTATGTGCCGCGGTCGCCCTATATGAAACGCATCGTCCAGGCCCACCATCTGCATCATGCGGTCGAAAGCAAGCAGGGCTGCGTCAGCTTTGGCTTCCTCATCGCTCCCCGCCCGGACGCGCTGAAACAGGCGCTGGCGCGAAGCAAAAAGGCGCGATTGCGAACGGCAAAGGCCCGGGAAAAAGACACGGCATCCAGGATCGGATAGCGGAGATGGGTGGGGAGCCGACATTCCCCCGCCTAAAGAGAGGCGGACTTTGGCGGCAAGGGGCCAAGACGGGCCTCCCAATCCCTTCAGCTGACGCGCTTCAGCAGCTCCAGCGCGCCCAGATCGCCGTCGGCAATTCCAGCCCGCGCGCCTCCTCCCGCACCGCCAGTTCGCCCGCTTCCACGGTTCCCGGCAGATCCGCGAAGGCCTGCTTCAACAGCTCTCCGATCGCCAGAGCCGACATGCGCACGGCGTAGACGGTGAGGAACAGAAACCGGCTGTCGGCGTCCAGCAACTGGCGGCAGTTGGCGATCAGGCCGGGAAGATCCTCCTCAAGCCGCCAGACTTCGCCATCCGGCCCGCGGCCATATTTGGGCGGATCAAGCAGAATGCCGTCATAGCGCCGCCCGCGCCGCACCTCGCGCGCCACGAACTTGGCCGCATCGTCGACGATCCAGCGCACCGGCCGGTCCTCCAGTCCCGACAGCGCCGCATTGGCCCGCGCCTGCGCCACGGATTTCTTGGACGCGTCGACATGCACCATCTGCGCGCCCGCCGCCGCCATCGCCAGCGTGCCGACGCCGGTATAGCCGAACAGGTTCATCACCTGCGCGTCGGGCTTGTCCGCGATCCGGCCGCGCATCCAGTCCCACACCGGCGCCATGTCGGGGAAGAAGCCCAGATGACGGAAGGGCGTGCAGCTCGACTGGAAGGTGACGTCATTCCAGTGCAGCGGCCAGCCCTCCACGGGGACGGGCCGCTCATAGAACCAGCGCCCGCCGCCTTCCTCGTCCGAACCGGGAATGAATTCGCCGTCGGCCTTCCAATCGTCCTGCGCGGGGCCCCACATCGCCTGCGGCTCGGGACGGATGAAACGGAAGCGCCCATAGCGCTCCAGCTTTCGCCCATGGCCCGAATCGATCAGGCCATAATCGGCCCAAGGCTCGCCAAGGAGGGTCTGAAGGTCCAAGCCTCAGTTCCTCGGGGTCGCCCGCTCCGCGACATAGGCGGTGACCGCTTCGAATGTGCCGGGCAGCTTGGCATAGGCCTCTTCCCGCGCGAACAGATCGCCGACGCGCGAAGGCAGGCCCGGACGGATGCCCGTAGCGCGCTCGACCGCCGCGGGGAACTTCGCCGCATGGGCCGTCGCGAGCGTGACCACCGGGATCGCCGGATCAAGGTCGACCGTCCGCGCCGCTGCCAGACCGATGGCGCTGTGTGGATCGATCACCTGACCCGCCGCGTCATAAGCCCAGCGCATCGCCATGGTCATGCCGTCGGCATCCACCCGCGCGGAGGTGAAGAGCTTCGAAGCCCCTTCCCGCTGCGCGTTCGTCAGGCGCATCGCCTTGCTCGTCTCAAAGCCCTTCATCTGCTCGGCCAACGCCTTGCCGTCGCGGCCGCCCGCATCGAACAGCAGCCGTTCGAAATTGGAACTGACCTGAATGTCCATGCTGGGTGTCGCGGTCGCGACCACCTGGCCCTGGCTGTAATCGCCCTCGGCCAGAGCGCGATGGAGGATGTCGTTGACATTGGTCGCGACCATCAGCCGGGCGACGGGCAGGCCCATCTGCGCGGCGACATAGCCTGCAAACACGTCACCGAAATTGCCTGTCGGCACAGAGAAGGCGATCGCCCGGTCCGGCGCGCCCAGACGCACGCCGGCGTAGAAATAATAGACGACCTGCGCCATCAGCCGCGCCCAGTTGATGCTGTTGACGGCCGAAACATTGAAGCGGCGCGAGAATTCCGCGTCGTTGAACATCGCCTTCACCAGCGCCTGCGCGTCGTCGAAGCTGCCATCGATGGCGATATTATAGACGTTGGGCGCCAGCACCGTGGTCATCTGGCGGCGCTGCACGTCGGACACGCGGCCTTCGGGGTGCAGCATGAAGATGTCGATCTTCTCGCGGCCAGCGACCGCATCGATCGCCGCCGAGCCGGTGTCGCCGGACGTCGCGCCGACGATGGTGAGATGATCGTCGCGGCGGGAAAGGAAGCGCTCGAACAACTGGCCGAGCAGTTGCAGCGCCACGTCCTTGAACGCCAGGGTCGGGCCATGGAACAGTTCGAGCAGCCAGTGCCGATGGTCGAGCTGCACCAGCGGCGTTACCGCATCATGGCTGAACCGGCCATAAGCTGCGGTGCAAAGTTCCCGCAGCTCTTCTTCGCTCAGCGAGCCGGCGACGAAGGGGGCCATGACCCGCACCGCGGTTTCGACATAGGACAGGCCCGAAAGCGCGCGAATCTGATCTGCGGAGAAGCTTGGCCAGCTTTCCGGCAGATAGAGTCCGCCATCGGACGCCAGCCCCGCCAGCGTCACATCCTCGAACCCGAGCGCGGGCGCGCTCCCCCTGGTGCTCACATATTGCATGATGGGGTAGCCCGGTAGCGCTGGACGGACTTTGGAGCAAGCTTTTAAGGCGGCGTCGCCCGTTTCCGCAGGGCAAGCAGGTAGATGACGACCGCAACCGCCGCGAAGAAAAACCACTGCACCGCATAGGCCAGGTGGTTGTTGGGCACGTCCGCGGCGCCCGGCCGCGCAAGACGGGAAAGGCCCGGCACGGTCTCTCCCGCGATCAGCATGGGCCGCAGCGGCATGGCCTTGCCGCCGATCCGCGAGAGGAGCGAGCGATGATCCGGCTCCTCGCCGATCCAGCCGCTGATCTGGCCGCCCGACCATTGCGGTTTGGCGTCCGGCGTCCGGGCGACCCCGACAGCGACCAGCACGCCCGGCCCCTCCGCCCCAGTCGTGCATTCGGCAATGTAGCGATAGCCGGTGGATCCGTCGGCAGCGCGTCCCGCTTCGCTGCGCCAGCGCAGGACATGCAGACAATGGACGGAGGAACGGCGGAACAGCAATTCGGCGGGAACAGGCGGGAAAGCAGGGAAGGCGGTGGCAGGCTTGGCAGGATTGGTCGCCACCAGCGCCAGCATCGCCTCCTTGTCTGCCCGGCGTTGCAATTGCCAGACGCCAAGGCCGATCATCACCAGCACTGCCATGCCGACGATGAGTGTCGGGATCAGGGGCAGGCGGATCTTCATGGCTTGCGCTCCTGCGCGATCAGCCGCCCCTCGCGCGCCTTGTTGCGATATTCCAGCGTCAGCAGCGCGCCCTTGGCCACGCGCAAGCAACCGATTACCGCCAAAATGATCAGCGGCGTCCATAGCAGGATGTGAAGCCAGAGCGGCGGATGGACCTTGAGTTCCAGCACCAGCGCCATCGCCACCATGACCGCGCCGATGATCAGGGTCAGGAAGGCGGCCGGTCCGTCGCCAACATTGAACTGCCCATAATCAAGGCCGCAGGCACGGCAGGAGGATGCGAAGCGCACCGGCCCCACGAACAGCGTGGCAGCGCCACATTGCGGACATGTCCCTCGCACAGCGGCGACCAGAAGAGGGTCGGTCGTGGCGGGAGCGGGATCAGCGGATGGCATGGCGTCAGGCATAATGCCCACTCTCCGAAAAGAAAACGGCCGGAACAGGTCCGGCCGTCTTGGTTGCCATCATGGGCGACGGATCAGCCGCCGTGAACCGGCGCGCCCCAGCCGCCCCAGACATAGATGGCAGCGAACAGGAACAGCCACACCACATCGACGAAATGCCAGTACCACGCCGCTGCTTCGAAACCGAAATGCTGGCGGGGGGTGAAATGGCCCTTGTGCGCGCGGATCAGGTTCACCAGCAGGAAGATGGTGCCGATCAGAACGTGAAAGCCGTGGAAGCCGGTCGCCATGTAGAAGGCCGAGCTGTAGGGCGTCTTGCCGAACGGGAAGGGCGCATGCGCATATTCATAGGCCTGGATCGACGAGAAAAGCAGACCGAGGATCACGGTCAGCGTCAGCCCCTTCTTCATCCCCTCGCGGTCGCCATGGATCAGCGCATGGTGCGCCCAGGTGACGGTCGTGCCCGAGCAGAGCAGGATCAGCGTGTTGAGCAGCGGCAACGAAAAGGGATCGATGACCTCGATGCCCTTCGACGGGAACATGCCATCGATCGGCGCCAACTGGCTGGGGAAAAGGGAGAAGTCGAAGAAGGACCAGAACCAGCCCACGAAGAACATGACTTCCGACGCGATGAACAGGATCATGCCGTAGCGCAGGTGAAGCTGCACAACGGGAGTGTGATCGCCCGCATGCGCTTCGGAAATCACATTCGCCCACCAGCTGTACATGGTGAACAGGACGCCGGCCACGCCGATCAGGAAAACCCAGCCGCCGCCCGCGGGCATGGCATCGGGGTGCATCCACATGATCGCGCCCAAGGCCATGACCAGCGCCGACATGGACCCGAAAAAGGGCCAGATGCTGGGCGGAAGAATATGATAATCGTGGTTCTTGGCGCCTGCCATGACGTTTCTCATCCCCGTTCGCGTTATGATTGTTGCTTAGCTTGGCTTTTTATCCTGCTCAACAGGATAGAAAGTGTAGCTCAGCGTGATTTCCTGCGTGTCCTTATTGTCGGCATCCGTCAATATCTTCGGGTCGACATAGTAAATCACCGGCATCCGTACCTCTTGCCCCGGTTGCAGGGTCTGCTGGGTAAAGCAGAAGCACTGGATCTTTGTGAAATAGGCGCCGGCCTGAAGCGGCGTGACGTTGAAGCTGGCCGTGCCCGTGACCGGACGGTCCGACATGTTCCTCGCAATGAAGATCGCCATGTTGCGCGCTCCGACGGTCACCGTCTGCGTGGCATGCTCCGGGCGGAACTGCCAGGGCATGCCGGGCGTGACGTTTGAATCGAAGCGGATCGACATAAGGTGCCCGGCCGCCTCGCGGACTTGCGCATCGGCGGCGGCGCGCTGCGTCGTCCCGCCAAAGCCGGTCCGCTCACAGAAAATCCGGTACAGCGGAACCGATGCGAAGCCGAGGCCCAGCATGGCCAGACCGACACCCGCCATGCCGATCATCGTGCGCCGGTTGCGGCGATCCCGATCAAAGGGCGAAGGAGGGATGCTCGCCATCAATGGCTTCCGCCGATCTTGGCGATGGTGATGGCATAGAACAGGATGACAAGCGCACCCAGCAGCAGGCCCGTCACGATGGCGCGGGATTTCTGGCGGGCGCGGATCTGCCGGTCTTCGTCAGGCGTCATGCGAACATCCATCGGTCGACCACGACCGCTCCGAACAGCAGGAAAAGATAGAGGATCGAATATTTGAACAGCCGCTTTTCAGGCGCCATGCGGGCGGGATCGCTTTCGCGCCGACGCAGCACCTGAAAAGCGAAGACGGCGAACAGGCCGGTCCCCAAGAGCGCCGCCGTCCCGTAAATGGGGCCGGTCAGATGCAGCAGCACCGGCGCCATGGCCGCGACCGCCATGATCGCAGTGTAAAACCAGATCTGGCGGCGCGTTACGACTTCGCCCGATACCACCGGCAGCATCGGGATGCCGGCGGCGGCATAGTCGGTCTTCACGAACAGGGCGAGCGCCCAGAAATGCGGCGGCGTCCAGAAGAAGATGAGCATGAACAGCGCCACCGGCAACGCGCTGATGTCGCCCGTCACCGCCGCCCAGCCGATCACCGGCGGGAAGGCGCCAGCCGCGCCGCCGATTACGATATTCTGTACCGTCCGCGGCTTGAGCCAGATTGTGTAGATGAAGACGTAGAAGAGGATCGACACCGCCAACACGGCCGCCGCGAGCCAATTGGTCGCGACACCCATCAGCAGCACCGAGAAGAAGGAGAGGCCGACGCCGAAATGCAGCGCCGACTGGCGATCCATCCGTCCGGCGGGAATGGGGCGATTGGCCGTCCGCTTCATCTTGCCGTCGATATCGGCCTCATACCATTGATTGAGCGTCGCGGCAGCCCCTGCGCCAAGCGCAATGCAGAGAATGGCCGTGAAGCCCAGAATCGGATGAATATGGCCCGGCGCCGCAAGCAGACCGCAGAGCCCGGTGAAGACGACCAGCGTCATCACCCGCGGCTTGGTCAGCGCGACGAAATCCCGCCAATGCGCGGGAATCGAGGGAGCCGTGCTTTCGGCCCGGATCGGCGAACTTGCCATATTCTCCTCATGCGACAGCCCGGCGTGTTGGCCACGCCGGGTCTGTTCCAGATTGGGGTTCTGGCCGCCCTTACGCCAGCCCTGGGATTCCGGCAAATCGGAATGCCCTGTTTGCGGTCAGTCGATGACCGGCAGCGTTTCGAACTGGTGGAAGGGCGGCGGGCTGGTCAGTGTCCATTCCAGCGTCGTGGCGCCTTCACCCCAGGGATTGCCCTCGGCCTTCTTGCCCGCAACGAGTGACCAGATGAGGTTCACGAAGAAGATCAGCATGCCTGCAGCCATGATCTCATAGCCGTGGCTGGCAACCTTGTTCCAGTAGGCGAAGGCTTCCGGATAGTCGGGATAGCGGCGCGGCATGCCCGACAGCCCCAGAAAGTGCATCGGGAAGAACAGCATGTTCACGCCAACGAAGAACACCCAGAAGTGCAGATGGCCGAGAAACTCATTGTACATCCGACCCGACATTTTCGGGAACCAGTAGTAGAAGCCTGCGAACAGGCCGAACACGGCGCCCAGCGACAGCACATAATGGAAGTGCGCGACGACATAATAGGTGTCGTGCAGCACGTCGTCGACGCCGCCATTCGCCAGCACGACGCCGGTGACGCCGCCCACGGTGAACAGGAAGATGAAGCCCAGCGCCCAGACCATCGGGGTCTTGTAGGTGATCGACCCGCCCCAGATCGTCGCGATCCAGGAGAAGATCTTGATGCCGGTCGGCACCGCAATCACCATCGTGGCAGCGGTGAAATACATCTTCACATTCACCGACATGCCCGTGGTGAACATGTGGTGCGCCCAGACGACGAAGCCCACTACGCCGATCGCAACCATGGCATAGGCCATGCCGAGATAGCCGAAGACCGGCTTGCGGCTGAAGGTTGAGACGATCTGGCTGATGATGCCGAAGCCCGGCAGGATCATGATGTACACTTCAGGGTGACCGAAGAACCAGAAGAGATGCTGGTACAGTTCCGGATCGCCGCCGCCGGCGGCATCATAGAAGGTGGTGCCGAAATTGCGGTCGGTCAGCAGCATGGTGATCGCGGCGGCGAGCACGGGAAGCGCGAGCAGCAGCAGGAAGGCGGTGACCAGCACCGACCAGACGAACAGCGGCATTTTGTGCAGGGTCATGCCCGGCGCGCGCATGTTGAGGATGGTGGTGATGAAGTTGATCGCGCCCAGGATCGAGCTGGCGCCCGCAATGTGCAGCGACAGGATCGCCATGTCGACCGCCGGGCCCGCGGACCCGCTGGTCGAGAGCGGAGCGTAGACCGTCCAGCCGGTGCCCGCGCCATTGCCGGTGCCGCCGGGAACGAAGGTCGAACCGAGCAGCAGCGCGAAAGCCGGGATGAGCAGCCAGAAGCTGATGTTGTTCATCCGCGGGAAGGCCATGTCGGGGGCGCCGATCATGATCGGTACGAACCAGTTGCCGAAGCCGCCGATCATCGCGGGCATCACCATGAAAAAGACCATGATGAGGCCATGGGCCGTGATCAGCACGTTCCAGAGATGATAGGCCTGGTCCAGCGTGGCGGTCGGGCCATCGCTGAACTGCGCCCAGGTCTGGAGATACTGGATACCCGGTTGCGCGAGTTCGGCGCGCATCAGGCCGGAAATCCCGCCACCAATGATGCCGGCGATGATCGCGAAGATCAGATAGAGGGTGCCGATATCCTTGTGGTTGGTCGACATGAACCAGCGCTGGAAAAAGGCCGGCTTGTGATCGGCGTCATGATGCTCATGAGCATGATCGCCATGATGGTCTGCGGTAATCGTCGTCATCGCGTATCAGCCTCTGAGATCAAAGCTTGGCGGAAGGAGCGGCGGCCGGCGCGGCGGCCTGGGCCGGCGCGGCCGCACCCGCGCCCTTGGGCTTGCCGCCCTGCGACAGGACCCACTGGTCGAACTGGGCCGGAGGCAGCGCTTCAATCGCGATCGGCATGAAACCGTGGCGCGCGCCGCACAATTCCGAACACTGGCCGTAATAGACGCCCGGCTTTTCGATGGTGAAGGTCTTTTCATTGAGGCGTCCGGGGACCGCATCCATCTTCACCCAGAGCGACGGCACCGCAAAGCTGTGGATGACGTCCGCTCCCGTGATGATCAGCTTGATCGGACGACCGACGGGCAGGACCATGCGGTTGTCGGGCGCAAGCAGATAAGGCTCGCCATTGGCCTCCGCCTTGTCCTTGGGCAGCAGGTTGGACACATATTCCGGAATGGCGTTGTCAGGATATTCATAGCCCCAATACCATTGATAGCCGGTGACCTTGACGGTCAGCGCATCCTTGGGCGCGGGCTTGTACTGATCGGCGAGCAGCCCGATCGAGGGCACCGCGATGACCAGCAGGATGACGACCGGCACCACGGTCCAGATCACTTCGATCACCGTGTTGTGCGACGTCTTGGACGGCGTCGGATTCGCGCTCCGGCGGAAGCGGACCATCACATAGAGCATCAGGACCAGAACGAAGATCGAGATGATGGTGATGAGCGGCAGCAGCAGGACGTCGTGCAGCCAGCGGGCGGTGTGCCCGGTCGGCGAAAACTGCTTCTGGAGGGTGATTTCACCCGGCATCGGCATGCCGATGCCCGGCGTGGGCTTCATGCGGGGCGGAGCGGCCACTTTTTCGGCAGGCGCCGCCTGCGCGGCAGGAGCCGCTGCATTGGCAGCCGAATCAGCGGCTGCACTCTCATTACCGGCAGCAGGCGCCGCGACCGCGGCATTGTCCTGAGCCAGCGCCGGACCGTTCAGCAAAAGTGCAGGCGCAAAAGCCAACAACCCGGCGAGAACGAGCGATTTCACCTTTCTCATAGCGTCTTCTTACCCCGTAACCCCTTGGCGCCGCTGCAACGAAGACATGCGCATGAGAATACGCCTCCCCCCGCTATTTCGGTCTGCCGCGGCTTATAAGCATCGTTTTTTTATGCCTCAACCTTCCACAACCAGATTTTCTTCGCTGTTGCAACGCCTAGTTGGTGAGCCTATCTCGCTCCCCGCGCGCGCAGCAGGTAAGATGGGGCACGCGACATGGGGCAGGATCATGGGACAGCCTTGAGAGGGGCTGGCCATGACCGGGAATTGCATGCCGGGCCGCCTGTCAGGCGGACGGCATGGGCGAATGGATCGAAGATACGGATGACCGACGAGGAAGTATTAGCGGAATTCAGGGCGGCAGGCGCGTTGCTGGAAGGGCATTTCATTCTGTCCTCGGGCCGCCGCAGCGCCAATTATCTCCAGTGCGCCCGCGTGCTGATGAACGCCGAGCGCGCCGGCCGGCTGGCCCGCGCCACGGTGCAGAAACTGCCGCGCGAACTGCGGCAGGAGATTGACCTGGTCGTCTCGCCCGCCATGGGCGGCCTGATCATCGGCCATGAGGTCGGCCGCGCGCTCGACAGGGATGCGGTGTTCCTGGAGCGCCCCGAAGGGACGTTCGAACTGCGGCGCGGCTTTGCCATCACGCCGGGTCAGAAAGTGCTGATGGTCGAGGACGTCGTGACCACCGGCCTCTCCTCGCGCCAGGCGATCGAGGCGGTCGAGGCCGAGGGCGGCATCGTCGTGGGGGAGGTCGCGCTGGTCGACCGTTCCGCGGGCGAAGTCGATCTGGGCGTGCCTTTCTATCCGCTCGTCAGCATCAATTTCCCGGTTTATGACGCCGATCAGGTCCCGGCCGAACTGGCCGCGATCCCGGCGACCAAGCCCGGCAGCCGAAAGCAGTAGCATCATGCCGCACACCCCCGCTCCCCTGCGTCTGGGCGTCAACATCGATCATGTGGCGACCATCCGCAACGCGCGGGGAGGCGAGCATCCCGACCCGGTCAAGGCTGCGCTGCTGGCGGTCAAGGCGGGCGCCGACGGCATCACCGCGCATCTGCGCGAGGACCGGCGCCATATCCGCGACGAAGACATCGCGACGCTGATGGCGGCGCTGGGCGTGCCGCTCAATCTGGAGATGGCGGCGACGCAGGAAATGCTGGGCATCGCGCTCAGGCATCGGCCGCATGCCGCGTGCATCGTCCCGGAAAAGCGCGAGGAGCGCACCACCGAGGGCGGGCTGGATGTCGCCGGACAGATCGAAACGCTGCGGCCGATCGTCGGCGCGCTGGGCGAGGCGGGCGTGCGCGTCAGCCTGTTCATCGAGCCGGATGCGGCCCAGATCGAGGCGGCGATCCGCCTGAACGCGCCGGTGGTCGAATTGCACACCGGCCGCTACGCCCATGTGACGGGGGCCGAGCGGGCCGAGGAATTGCGGCGCATCTCCGATGCTGCCGCGCTGGCGGCCAAGAATGGGATCGAACCCCATGCGGGCCACGGCCTGACCTTCGACAATGTCGGGCCGATTGCCGCCATCCCGCAAGTCGCCGAGCTCAATATCGGCCACTTCCTGATCGGCGAAGCCATTTTCGGCGGGCTGGAGGGCAGCATCCGCGAAATGCGGCGGCAAATGGATCTGGTCCGGTGAAAGCAGCAGGATCGTGATCATCGGCCTCGGCTCCGATCTCTGCAATATCGAGCGGATCCAGAATTCGCTCGACCGGTTCGGCGAGCGATTCGAGAGTCGCGTCTTTACGGACATCGAGCGGGCCAAGGCCAATCGCCGTCCCTTTACCAAGGCGGGCACGCTCGCCAAGCGCTTCGCCGCTAAGGAGGCCTTTTCCAAGGCGGTCGGCACCGGCTTCAAACAGGGCGTGTTCATGAAGGATATCGGCGTGATCAACCGCCCAGGCGGCGCACCCACGCTGGCACTCGCGGGCGGGGCGCTCGCGCGTCTGGAATCGATGGTTCCCGCCGGGCACCGGCCGATTGTTCACCTGACGCTCACCGACGATCATCCATGGGCGCAAGCCTTTGTGATCATTGAAGCCCTGCCGCTATGACGGCAGGACCTCACCAGCCGGAAATCCATCCATGACGGCAGCCGACATGACCGAGAATCATTCCACCGAAGAGCCGTCTGCCGTCCCCGCCGCAGAGCCGCCCAAGGCGTCGATCAACTGGTGGCAGGAAGCGAAAAGCATCAGCCTGCTGATATTGGCGGTGCTGGGTTTCCACAGCTTCATCGCCAAGCCCTTCTACATCCCCAGCGAATCGATGATGCCGGTGCTGCTGAAGGGCGACCGGCTGGTGGTCAGCAAATATCCCTATGGCTGGTCCTATGTTTCGCCCAGCTTCCATCCCCTGCCCTTCCTGAAGGGCCGGATTTTCGGACGGATGCCTCAGCGGGGCGACATCGTCATCGTTTCGCCGCAGAACAAGCGCGAGGATTATATCAAACGCGTCATCGGGCTGCCCGGCGACATATTGGAGGTGCGCGGCGGCCAGATCATCCTGAACGGCGTGCCGGTGCCGCAAAAGGTGCTGAAGCCGATCCGTATTCCCGTCGACGGCAACGCCCCTTGCCCCCCCATGCAGTTCCCCGGCGCGCTGGCGACGGATGCCCACGGCAGGAGCTGGTGCGAACTGCCCGCGCGGCAGGAGACGCTGCCCAACGGCAAAACCTATGTCACCATCGACATGGGCCCCAGCACGCTCGACTGGTATGGGCCGGTGCGGATTCCCGTAGGCCATGTCTTCCTGATGGGCGACAATCGCGACAACAGCGCCGACAGCCGCGCGCCGCTGGAGGAAAATGGCCTGGGCGGGCCGGTTCCGTGGGAAGCCGTCGGCGGCCGGGCCGAGTTCATCACCTTCTCGCTCGATGGCGATTCAGGCTGGAATCCCTTGAGTTGGCTGCATGCTTTCCGCTCCGGGCGGGCCGGGAACAGCCTGCGGCCCGCAAGCGTTACTCCCCCGAAATAAGCTTTTGAGTTCGCAAGGGGACAGGGGTTGAACGGCAAGCAGGTCCATATCGAGCAACCCGGTCCCAGCGAAATGCACAGCCCCCTGGTCCAGCATGAGATCAAGCGGGCTGGGGTGTGGTTTACCTTGGGGATCGCCGTTGCGCTGCTGGTGCTGCTTGCCCAGCCGATCCTTCTCATCATGGGCGCGCTGGTGCTGACGACGATGATGGATGGCGGCACACGCCTGCTGGGGAGGCTGCTGCCGATCGGGCGTGGCTGGCGGCTCACCATCGTGCTGCTCTCCGCCCTCGCCTTCCTGATCTACACTTTCTACCTCACCGGATCGAGCCTCGCCGCGCAGGCGCAGGCCATGCGCACGATCGTCGAATCCCAGATCAGCCGGATCGGCGGCTGGTTGCAGCAATTGGGCGTCACCACCACGCCGGAGGATTTCAAGAGCCTCGCCAGTCAGGCCATGAGTTCGCTCGGCCGGGTTACGGCGGCGGTCGGAACGGCGGTGGGTGCGATCACCAGCGGCGTCATGATGCTGGTGCTGGCCATCTTCATCGCGATCGAGCCTAAACTTTACGAACGCGGCGTCGCCTGGATGTTGCCGATGGACAGGCGGTCCCATTTCTATGCCATTGCGGACAAGATGGGCTGGACGCTGCGGCGGCTGATGTTCGGCCGCCTGATCGGCATGGCGGTGGAGGGCGTCGGCGTCTGGCTGCTGCTCTGGGCGGGCGGCGTGCCGATGGCAGGGCTGCTCGGGATATTGACCGGCCTGTTCGCTTTCCTGCCCAATATCGGTTCGATCATCTCCGGCGTGCTGATCATGCTGGTGGGCTTTTCAGCAGGGTCCCATGCAGGCCTTTATGCCCTGGGCGTCTATCTGGCGGTCCAGATCGTCGACGGCTATCTGATCGTCCCCATGGTGGCCAAGCGCGCCACCGATCTGGCGCCCGCACTGGTTCTGGCCGCGCAGATCCTCTTCGGCGCGCTCTTTGGCATCATGGGGCTGTTCCTCGCCGACCCCATCGTTGCCATGATAAAGGTTTATCTGGAGGAGCGATCCAAAGCGCTGGAGGCCAAGGCTGACATGACCGCAACCGTGCCGGTGAACGCATGAGAAACGTGAACGCATAAGAAAAAAGGCCCGCAAAGCGGGCCTTTCCATTTTCGACTATCTTGACCGGATCAGCGGCCGGACGGAGGCATCCCACCCTGCTGCTGCATCATCTGCTGCATCCGCATGATGTCCGCCTTGGACTTGAAATCATGCAGCTGGACATCGAACACCAGCACCGAATTGGCCGGGATCGGACCCGCCGCCTGCTCGCCATAGCCAAGCTGCGGCGGAATCCACAGGCGGTATCTGCCGCCCTTCTTCATCTTCTGCAGGCCTTCGGAGAAGCCGGGAACCACGCCGTCGACCGGCATCGCGGTCTGCGGATTCTCGTCGAACACCGTGCCGTCAAGCAGCGCCCCCTTATACCCCACCAACGCCACATCGGCAGCCGTCGGGCTGGGACCGGTACCTTCTTCCAATATCTTGAATTGCAGGCCGGTTTCGGTCGTCACCACGCCTGCCTCATGCCCGTTATGGGCAAGGAAGCTGGCCGGCGACGGCTCGACACCCTGCTGCCCGGCCCAGGCCAGGCCGCCAGCTGCCAGCGCTACTGCGGCAATGCCGACCCAAAGGCGCGTCAGCGACCCCTTGGCGATAGGACGAAGGGGAACGGCCGTCGTGGACATGGGATATGCCTCGCAGTTGGTGCGGGTAGATTTTCAGCAGAAGAAAGGGCGGTCAACCGGCCGCCCCGAAACGGCAGTCCTTACCGGACGCCGTCGCGCTCGGCGCGCTTGCGCTCCAGCTTGCGGGCGCGACGGACAGCCGCAGCCTTTTCGCGGGCACGCTTTTCCGACGGCTTTTCATAGTGACGGCGCAACTTCATCTCGCGATACACGCCCTCACGCTGCAGCTTCTTCTTGAGCGCGCGCAGGGCCTGGTCGACATTGTTGTCGCGAACGATGATTTGCATAAGCCAGTCAAACTCCAGTCGAAAACGAGCGAATCGCCAGGAAACAAACCCTTCCCGACGGGCCACCCGAAGAAAATAGCGGTGAGTCGTCGCAGGTCACCCTGCGCCGTGTGGGGCGCGCCCTACCAGCAGAGTCGCGCAAATTCAACCCATCTCGACACGGGCCGGCGCAAAGCTGATAGTGGCTTCATAAACAGGGAAGAGGATCGTCATGGCAACCGCTGCCGGAAACCACGCTCAAAACAGGCCCATGTCTGCCACGGAATGGACCGCGCGCCAGCAACTGGCCGCCTGTTACCGCATTTTCGACCATCTGGGCTGGTCGGAACTGATCTACAACCACATCACCCTGCGCGTGCCGGAGGAGGAAAATGCCTTCCTGATCAATCCCTTCGGGCTGCTTTACAGCGAAGTGACGGCATCCGGCCTCGTCAAGATCGACATTGACGGCCATGTGCTGGACGGCAGCGCCTACCCGGTCAATCGCGCCGGTTTTACCCAGCATAGCGTTTTCCATCGGCATGTGCCCGATGCCCATTGCATCATTCACACCCATACGACCGCGGGCATGGCGGTGAGCGCTACCCGCGAAGGATTGCGGCCGACCAATTTCTACGCCGCCGCCTTTGCCGGCCGAATCGCCTATCACGATTTCGAAGGCGTCACGATTCGGCCGGACGAAGGCGAGCGGCTGATCGCCCATCTGGGCGAGCGGCGGATCATGATGCTGCGCAACCATGGCACGCTGGTCATGGCCAAAAGCCTGCCCGAAGCCTTTTTAACCCAGTGGTTGCTCCAGCGAGCCTGCGAAATTCAGGTGGCGACCGGGTCGGCGGGCACGCCGGTCGAGATTCCGGCGGAGGTCATCGCCGTGCACCAGCGGGACCTGTCCGGAGTCCAGTTGCCGGCCGGTCCCGGCGTTCCCGATTTCGAGGCGATGGTCCGCAAGATCGACCGGATCGATCCCAGCTGGCGGAACTGAGCGCCATTTGGGGCGAGGGCGCGCATCACCCTTGCCCCCTGCCCCATATTTCAGCATCTTGGCCCCCATGTCCGCGCTCCGCCCCGAACGGTCGATAGTCCTGTTGTTGCTGGCGCTGCTGATCGTCGTGGTGGCAGTGGGCAGCACCTATTGGCTCTATGCCGTGCAGCAACGGGTCAATGGCTGGGTTCAACACACGCTGCGGGTCGAAAATCAGCTCTCGATGCTGCTGCTCCACGCTCAGGAGGCGGAAAGCAGCCAGCGCGGCTTCATGCTGACCCGAGAGGACAGCTTCCTCGAACCTTATGAAGCCTTTCGCAGCGGATGGCGGCGGGAACTGGCCGCGCTGCGAGCCGAAGTGCGGGACAATCGCCAGCAGGCTCAATCGATCGAGACGCTGGAGGCCCTGCTCGACGACCGCCTGTTCCTGATGCGCACCGGGATCGAGCGGCGGCGCAAGGGCGAAATCATCGCCGCGGGGGATTTCAACGCCGGCAGGGTCACGATGACGAAGATTCGCGCGGTGGTGGCCGCCATGCGGGCGCGCGAAGCGCAATTGCTGAAAACCCGCACGGCCAATGATTATCGGCTCAGCATGATGGTGTCCATCGGTATGGCGGTTTCGGCAGTGCTGATCACGCTGCTGGGGGCGCTCGCCCTGCGCACCGCCTATCGCCGGGCCGCCGAGGCGACCGAAAGCGAGCAGGCCCTTGGCGCGATCAACAAACGGCTGATCGCGGAAGGGCAGGAGCGCGAAGCGGCCGAGGCGCAGTTGCGCCAGATGCAGAAGATGGAGTCCCTGGGCCAGCTTACCGGCGGCATTGCCCATGACTTCAACAATATGCTGGCCATCGTCATCGGGTCGCTGGACATTGCGCGGCGACGGCTGTCGGCCGACTCCGATCCGCGTGTCGCAAAGAGCATCGGCAACGCTACGGAAGGCGCGCAACGCGCCGCACAGCTAACCGCGCGCCTCCTCGCCTTTTCCCGGCAACAGCCGCTCGACCCCCAGCCGATCGACGTCAACAAGCTGGTCGGCGGCATGTCGGAACTGTTGCGCCGCACCATCGGAGAGAGCATCCGGGTCGAAACCGTCCTCGCCGGCGGCCTGTGGCGGGCGAGCATTGATGCGGGTCAACTGGAATCCGCAATCATCAACCTGTGCGTCAACTCGCGCGACGCCATGCCGATGGGCGGGCGGCTGACCATCGAGACGGCCAACGCCCATCTCGACGACGCCTATGCCGCCGCGCAGCGGGACATCGCGGCCGGACAATATGTCATGGTATCGGTGACCGACAGCGGCACCGGCATGCCGCCCGATGTGGTGGAACGCGCCTTCGATCCCTTTTTCACCACCAAGGGCGTCGGCAAGGGCACCGGCCTGGGATTGAGCCAGGTGTTCGGTTTCATAAAGCAGTCGCGCGGCCATGTGAAAATCTATTCCGAACCGGGCGAAGGCACGGTCATCAAGATTTACATGCCGCGCCACTACGGCCCTGAAGCAGCCGTCGGAATCCCTGTGCCCGCTCCAGCCGAGCTGCCCCGCGCCCGCGGTGAGGAAATTATCCTGGTGGTGGAGGACGAGGAGCGCGTCCGGCACATGTCGGTCGATTCTCTGCGCGAGCTGGGCTACACCATCGTTCAGGCATCGGACGGCGAGCAGGCGCTGGCAATGCTGGCGATCCAGCCGCGCATCGACATGCTTTTCACCGATATCGTGATGCCCGGCATCAACGGGCGCGAGCTTGCGGATCGGGCACGCGAAACCCGCCCCGATCTCAAGATCCTGTACACAACCGGCTATACCCGCAACGCCATCGTTCATAACGGCATGCTCGATCCCGGCCTGTCCTTCCTCGCCAAACCCTTCACCCTCGATCAGTTGGCCATGAAAGTCCGTCAGGTGCTCGACGCCGGTCAGGTCGAAGCCTGATCCAAAACTGATGCAGATTGTAGACATGATCGCATCTAGAACATATCATGAACGACATGCCCATTCTCACCACCCGTCAGAAGCTCGAGATTCTCGCCGACGCCGCGAAATATGATGCTTCATGCGCATCTTCCGGCACGGTCAGACGCGACAGCCGCTCAGGCCAGAAAGGCGGTATCGGATCGACGGAGGGGATGGGCATCTGTCACGCCTATGCGCCGGACGGGCGGTGCATCTCCCTGCTAAAGATTCTGCTGACTAACAGCTGCATTTTCGATTGTCATTATTGCATCAACCGCCGGTCCAGCAATGTCCGCCGTGCGCGCTTCACCGTGCGCGAGGTGGTGGATCTGACGATCAGCTTCTATCGCCGGAACTATATTGAGGGTCTGTTCCTTTCGTCCGGCATCATCCGCTCGTCGGACTATACGATGGAACAGCTGGTAGCCGTCGCCCGCAGCCTGCGGGCGGAGCATGATTTTCGCGGCTATATCCATCTCAAGACGATCCCGGACGCTGATCCTGAACTGGCGCATCAGGCCGGGCTCTATGCCGACCGGCTGTCAATCAATGTCGAGTTGCCGACCGAGACGGGACTGAAGCGTCTCGCGCCCGAAAAGGACGGCAGCCGGATCGAAACCGCGATGGCGGGGATGCGCGCCGCGATCGAGGACGGCACCGATGCGCGCCGCCGCTATGCCCATGCGCCGCGCTTCGCGCCCGCCGGTCAGTCCACCCAGATGATCGTCGGTGCGGACAAGGCCGACGACCGCGCCATCATTCAACGGGCAAGCGCGCTTTATGACCGTCATCGCCTGCGTCGGGTCTATTACAGCGCCTTCTCCCCGATCCCCTCGCCCAGCAGCGTGCTCCCGCTCCAGCGCCCTCCCCTGATGCGCGAACACCGGCTCTATCAGTCCGACTGGATGATGCGCTTCTACGGCTATTCGGCGCAGGAGCTGCAGGGCGCGACCGATCCGGAAACGGGCTGCCTGCCGCTTGACATCGATCCCAAACTCGCCTGGGCGCTGCGCCATCGCGACCTTTTTCCGCTGGACGTCAACCGGGCACCGCGGGAGGCCCTGCTGCGCGTGCCGGGTCTGGGCGTGAAGGCCGTCGATCGCATCCTTGCCAGCCGCCGCCACCGGCGGCTGCGTCTGGACGATGTGGCGCGGCTGACAAGCTCCCTCGCCAAGATCCGGCCCTTTCTGGTGGCCAGCGACTGGCGCCCCGTTGGCCTGGCCGACCGGATCGACCTGCGGCAGTCGCTGACGCCGCAACCCACCCAATATGAGCTTTTTCGATGAGTCGCGCGCATTTTGCCGTTGATCGATGCCGCCGTTCATGTTTTGCTTGTCGGGCGAAGGGAAAGGGCCGGGCATTTGGCGACGATGTGGAAGGATGGTGCAACGCATGGCGGCCGAACAGGTCATGCCAGGCGAATGAGTACGCATCTGGCCGCCGCTCTCGTCGTCTTCTGCCTGCTTCAGATTTTCATCGTCGCCAAAATGGGCGGTTCGCTGCTCCTGCATCTGGGCATCATCGTCGCCATCGGCGGCTTTGCCGTCGCGGCGCGTGGACTGGAGCGACGCTGGGAAATTCTGGACCGGAGCGGCCTTTCTGCCCATGGGCTGGCCGTGCGCTTCCGTCGCGATCTGCTGCAACTCTGGTCGGCCAGCATTGTCGGCGGCCTGCTCTGGATACCCGTCGCGATCATCTTCCGCGCCCTGTTCGGCTGAATCGCCGGACCCAAATTCGCCGATGCGTCGTTGTTCCTTCCGAATGAGGAGGAGCATGTTTATGGCCGACGCCACGATTTTCGATCGTCTGAAGCAGGATCATGACGCGCATCGTCAGCTGTTCGACAAAATGGCTGACGCGAAGGACGAACCGGACCGGCTGGAAAAGCTGTTCGAACAGTTCAGGGTGGAAGTGACCGCCCATGCCGCGGCGGAGGAGGAAACGCTCTACGCGACCATGCTGGCCCGGCCGGACCTTCGCGGAGATGCCCAGCATAGCGTGTCCGAGCATAAGGAAATCGACGACTATCTGGAGGAGTTGGGCGAGCTTCCCTTCAACGGCGATGGTTGGAACCGCAAGTTCGCCGACATGAAAAAGCGCTATCTGCATCATATCGATGAGGAAGAGGAGGAGATGTTCCCCGATGCGGCCAGGGAACTGACGGCTGAAGAGGAGCAGAAGCTGGCCGCCCTCTTCGCCCGGCGCAAACCGGCCGAGTTGCAGCGGGCGGAGGCCGAAAATCGGGCACCATGATTTGCGCGCCCTTGAGCGGTCCGGATGATTTCGAAGGCTGGCGCCGGGCCGCGAGGGCCTTTGCCCTGGCGGGGATCACCCCATCCCAAATCGTCTGGCAGATCGGGGGCGAGCGGGATCTGTTCGCGACGGAAAGCCTGCCGCCGCCCTCACCTTCGCAGGGAGCGGCCTTTTCCGTGCCCCGCGCCTTTGTCCAGCTGGCCGAAGCCGCGATATTGCACCGCGATCCGGAACGCTTTGCAATGCTTTATGCCCTGCTGGCGCAGTTGCGCGAACGGCCGGGCAGTCTGGAGGATCGCGCCGATCCGCTGGTGCGGCGCGTCGAAGCGCTGGCCAAGGCGGTGCGGCGCGACATGCACAAGATGCGAGCCTTCGTCCGCTTCCGGGAACTGGCGGACGACGACGGTTCCCGTTTCGTTGCGTGGTTCGAGCCGGAACATCATATCGTCCGCGCCAATGCCGGGTTTTTCGTGCGGCGTTTCGCGTCGATGCGCTGGTCGATCCTGACGCCGGAACGCAGCATCCATTGGGATGGCGAGACGGTATCGGAAGGACCGGGCGCCCATCGGGGCGATGCCCCCGCCGACGATCCGGTCGAAGACATCTGGAAGGGCTATTATGCCGCGATCTTCAATCCGGCCCGGCTCAAGACCGGCGCGATGCTGTCCGAAATGCCCAAAAAATATTGGCGCAATCTGCCGGAGGCGTCGCTCATTCCGGGGCTGGTCGCGGGCGCGCAGGCGCGTGAAGCGGCCATGATCGCCACGCCGCCCAAGCCGCCCTCCCGGCCCGGCAATGCCGACGCCGCCTGGCAGGCGCTGCGGGGCGAGGCGATGGCCTGCACCCGCTGCCCCCTTTACCACGACACGACGCAGACGGTCTTTGGCGAGGGGCCGGTCAGTGCGCCGCTGATGTTCGTCGGCGAACAGCCGGGCGATCAGGAGGATCTGGCCGGGCGGCCCTTCGTCGGACCCGCCGGACAACTGTTCGACCGCGCTCTGGAAGAGGCCGGAATCGACCGGACCCGCACCTACGTCACCAACGCGGTCAAGCATTTCAAGCATGAACGGCGCGGCAAGCGGCGCATCCACCAGACTCCCGAAACGCCGGAGATAAAGGCCTGCCGCTGGTGGTTGGAACAGGAATGGGATCTGGTGCGGCCGCGCATCATCGTGGCGTTGGGCGCAACCGCCGGGCGGGCGCTGCTGGGCAAGGCCGTGACGATCAGCCGGATGCGTGGCGCACCCATCCCTCTGGAAAGCGGCGCGCAGGGCTGGATCACCATCCATCCCAGCTTTCTGCTGCGCCTGCCCGATGAGCAGCGCAAGACCGAGGAGCGGGCGCGCTTCGTCCGGGAATTGCGGGTCATCGGCGAACAGGTGAGGGCGCTCGCCTGACCGTCAGATCAGCCCCAGCCTCGCCAGTTCGCCGATCATGGCGGGGGGCATGGCGTCCAGCGCGTTCGTCTCACCCGCGCCCAGATCGGGCGGCGCATCCTTCGCTTCAAGATAGCGCCAGCCCTGATGGGCGCGCTTGGGCTGGGCGCGCACCGCGATCAGTCTTGGCTCCAGCCTGATCCAGTAGCGGCCCTGCCCGGTTTCCTGAAAGCCCAGGATAGGGCTGCGTCCCACCAGTTGATGGCCGTGAATCCAGTAGAGCGAGCCGCCCTCCATCTCGTCGATCCGCTTGGGGAGGTAACGGGTGGTGAGCCGCGCTTCCTCCGCATGGCTTTCCAGCCAGGCCCGGAGCGTTGCAGGGCTTTCGCTCTGGAAGGCGATCTTGGTGAGGTGCAGCAGGGGCATGGCGCGAAGATGGGTCGTCCAATCGGCCGGTCAAGGGGCGCTACAGGCCCCAGACGGTCGCCAGCCCGAGGAAGGAAAAAAAGCCCATCACATCGGTCATCGTCGTCACGAACACGGCGGAGGACACGGCCGGGTCGATGTTGAGGCGATCAAGCGTCACCGGCACCAATATGCCCGCCAGCCCCGCCACCAGATTGTTGATCAGCATGGCCAGCGCAATCACTATGCCCAGATCGTGATTGCCGTAGATCAGTCCCACCGCGACCCCGATCAATATACCCAGCGCCGTGCCGTTGGCGCTGGCGATGCGGAATTCGCGGATGATCTGACGAATGGTGTTGGAACTGGTGAGCTGGTTGGTGGCCAGCGCGCGCACCGCGACCGCCATGGTCTGCGTTCCCGCATTGCCGCCCATGCCCGAAACGATCGGCATCAGCACCGCCAGCACCACATATTTGGAGATGGTCGCCTGAAACAGTCCGACCACCGATGCGGCCAGGATCGCCGTGCCCAGATTGACCACCAGCCATTGGAGACGGGTGCGCACCGTTTCCAGAATCGGCTGGTTGATGTCGCCCTCGCCCGCACCCGACAGCCGCAGGATGTCCTCACCGGCTTCCTCGGAAATGATGTGGACGATGTCGTCCACCGTGATCATCCCGACCAGCCGCCCGGTGGCGTCCACCACGGCGGCGGAGATCAACGCATATTTCTGGAAGCGCAGCGCGACCTCTTCCTGATCCATGTCGACCGGGATCAGCGTCTGTTCGCGCTTCATCAAGTCCGACATGGCAATCGCGCGCGGGCAGGTCAGCACCCAGCTGAGCTGGCAGGTGCCAATCGGCTTGTGCGCTTCATCGACGACGAAGATTTCCCAGAAGTCGCTCGTCAGATCGCGATTGTCGCGCAGATAGTCGATGACCTGGCCGACCGTCATATGTTCGGGCACCGCGACGAGGTCGCGCTGCATCAGGCGCCCGGCGGATTCCTCCGGATAGGAAAGCGCGCTTTCGATCGCGGCGCGGTCTTCCGGGTCCAGCGCATCGAGGACGGCCTGCTTATCGGCCTCCTCCATATCCTCGATGATGGCGACGGCGTCGTCGGTGTCGAGTTCGGCGGCGAATTCGGCCACCTGTTCGGGCCGCAGCGCGTCGAGAATATCCTCGCGGACATAGTCGTTAAGCTCGGACAGAACCTCCGCGCCGACCAGATCGCCCAGCGCAGCCGCTACCTCGCCGCGTCGTTCGGACGGGGTCAGCTCCAGAAGGTCGGCGATGTCGGCCGGGTGAAGGGGCGAAACCAGCTCGCGCGCGCGTTCGCGGTCGTCCTCCTCCACCGCGTCCAGCACGGCAGAGACGAATTCGCCCTTCAGCCGGTCATCCTCGTCATGGCGGGATTCGGCCTGCTCTGCGGCAATGTCGTCAAATTCGTCCGGCCGGGGTTCGGCCGTATCGGCTCGTTCGCTCATCGCGTCCCCTACTGTCCGGTTCCTGTAGCATGTGCCCGCTTTTGCCGATGATCGTCACAAATGCAATGCCCCAAGAAACGTATGAGGCGCTTCCATCCCCGTCCCAACACTCTATATGAACGATCTTTCCCGTTTCCCCCGGCAAGAGAGGATTTTCCATGGCCGACGACACCCTCACCCTTACCCTCGACAGCGGCGGCGATGTCGTCATCAAGCTGCGCCCCGACCTTGCGCCCGGTCATGTCGAGCGCATCACCGAACTCGCCAAGGACGGTTTTTACGACGGCGTCGTGTTCCACCGGGTCATCCCCGGCTTCATGGCGCAGGGTGGCGACCCGACCGGCACTGGCATGGGCGGATCGAAGCTGCCCGACCTGAAGGCCGAATTCAGCCGCGAGCCGCATGTCCGCGGCGTGTGCTCCATGGCCCGCGCAATGAACCCGAACAGCGCCAACAGCCAGTTCTTCATCTGCTTCGACGACGCCACCTTCCTTGACGGCCAGTATACCGTCTGGGGCGAAGTGACGTCGGGGATGGAGCATGTCGACGCGCTGCCCAAGGGCGAGCCGCCGAAGACCCCCGGCAAGATCCTGAAGGCTACTGTTTCCTGAGCGTCTGATCGGTGGCGGAGATGGCGTTGGCCGTCTCCGCCACCTCTTGCGCGGGCGATTCGTAGGGACCTATGCTTTCTATGTGCCAACGGCGGTCCGCCTCGCTGGAGCCGGGCACGTCGTTGGCGCGGCGCAAGGTTACCTGCCGCAGCCGATACCAAGGCTTGCCGTTGGCCGCCAAACGGCCATAAACCTGCACCGGCACGGTGACGAACAGCGATCCGGCGGCCCCCTCCACGTCGCCCGGCGCGCCGATATTGGCGTGAATCTCGCTGAAGCTGCGGAAACGCGCCGCGAAATGGGCATCATCCTCCGCACCCATCGCGCTATTGTCATTCCAGAGGTCCTGCGCGTCGCCGTAGCGTTTTTCCTCCAGCAGGCCATAATAGCCCTGCACCACCTGCGCGGCACCCTGAGCACCCTTGGGATCGACGGCATTTTCCTCGATCACGGGCTGAGGATCGACCGGAAGGCCACCCGGCGTACCGGGTGCGGGCGGCGTCAGCGGCTCCATCACCGCCTGCGCCTCCGCCCGGATGCTGTTTTCGACCTGCGAGGCATTGGCGCCGTTGGCAAGATTGTCGATCGCGCTCTCCTCCCGGCCGTCGCAGGCCGACAGGAGGAGCAGGCTCATGCAAAGGGTCGCACCAGCGGAAAAACGCATCAGTCGCGCCGGCCCCGCCAGCCATCACGCCGGCCATGTCCGCCGCCGTCAGACCGGGCGCGCGGCGCCGATCCCTGATTCCATCCCGACCTTGGTGCCGTCATATCCTGTTGCCCCCTTTGCTGCCGGGGCGGCTGCGCATTAGACCGAGCGCCCCCGTTCCGGTTCCAGCGACTGCCATCGCCATCCGACCGTTCCCGCCACGACGGACGCGACGTGCCGCCATTCCATGCGCCGCGCCGGTCATCGTCGCGCCGGTAGTCGCGGCGGCCTTCCCAATAGCGGCGCTGCCCGTCATTCCAACGGTGTCGGCGCCCCCCGCGGTCGTACACATAATAGCCGCTACCGGGATAGTAAAAGCCGTTATACCAGCCGCCATAATAGCCGGGCCGGTAATAGCCGGAACCCCAGTAATCGTCATAATAGCCGCCGCCATAATAGCCCGTCCCGACACTGACGCCGCCATAATAGCCATCGTCATAGGCGCAGCCGCCAAGCGCAAGCGCGCCAACAAGGCCGACCGCAGCCAGAAACTTTTGTCCGGTCCAGGCCATCGCCTTTCTCCTTATCCTTGCATCCTTCCCACCCATAACGCGAGTTGCTTGAATTGGTTGTGAATGGCGCGCGTTTAGCTGGGGTTCAGACAAGCGCACATCGGTTCATCCTGGCGACAGAAACCGTTGTATTGTGGTCACAAAACTGGGCTTTGCCGGATAATTCCAGTCCGGTTCATGCAACCTTCACCCGCGGACGGGGATTGGTTGGGTGTCGCCTGAGCCGCTTGCAGCAGCCTGCGCGACGCCGGAGGGTCCAAACCTGCGGCTGCATATTTTCCAACAATTGAAGGGGAAACCCCATGAAGACTCTGCTGTTCACAGCGGCTGCCGCCGCGTCGCTGCTTCCCGTCGCCGCCATGGCGCAGGATGGGACCGGGCAGGACGGAGGATCGCGCCGCATCGAACCCTATGTCGGCGTGATGGGCGGCATCCACAATTTCGACAGCGAAACCGGGAAGGAAGGCATCCCTCCGGTCGGTTATAAGGGCCGCATCGTCGAAGGCGTGGCGGGCGTGAATGCCAATGTCGCAGGACCGATCGTACTCGGCGTCGAAGGCACGGCGTCCAAGGGCGTCAGCGGCGATGTCGACTGGGAAT
>NZ_JBHIWJ010000023.1:35615-52194 GCF_041987595.1 Sphingobium sp.
GGGAATATGGTGTTGCGGGACGCGCAGGCGTAAAGGCGGGCAAGGACAGTCTGATCTTCACCAAGGTCGGCTATAAATGGGTGAATTTCGACGCGCTTGGTCCCGATAGCCGCGATTATCATGGCATGACCTATGGCGCGGGCGTCGAACTTTCGCCGGCCGACATGGGTGGATCAGCCCAGAGCAGCAATATCCGGCTGCGGCTGCAGGCCGATACCATGGGCAACTTCCGTTCCATCCGACCGATGGCGGGCGTGGTCGCGAAATTCTGATCTTACCGGACCGGGCGGGACGCCCCCTTGGCGGCCCGTCCTTCTGTCCAAACCTCCGTTGGAGGATTGGGGTTCGGGGCGGCTAGGACTGCGGCCGTCCCGAATTCCCCGAAACCGCCGATAGGGGCCGGACTTTTCTCATTCAGCAAAGAGCCGGTTTTAGCCAATGCGGATGCGCTTTCCTCTCCACACCGGAGAGGGTGCGGCTTAGCGTCGAAAGGATGAGGGTGAAAGGGTGCAATTGCGGTCGGCCCCGCTTTGCCACTCGACTTGGCCGGCGGCCCCGGAAGGGGAGGCCAGGTCAGCCGCTATTCCTCAGCGCCGTCGCGATGGCGTTGATCGACAATTCTATGCCTTCCTTGATGCGCGGGTCGTCCTCGCCGCTGCGGTGGCGCTTCATCAACTCGACCTGAAGCAGATTCAACGGTTCGATATAGGGCAGGCGCAGGCGGATCGAGCTGTCGAGCTTCGGATTCTTCTCCAAGAGGCGCGACTGGCCTGTGGCGGCTAGCAGACCGTCGTGGGTCTGGTCCCACCCTTCGCGGATGCGGTCGAAAATCTCCGCGCCTCGCGTCTGATCCTCCACGAGGGGCAGATAATGGGCAGCGATACCCAGGTCGGACTTGGCCAACACCATCTCCAGATTGGCGAGCGCCGATTGCAGGAAGGACCAATGCTGCGCCATGTCGGCCAGCAGCGCCTTGTCCTCGAAGGCATGGAGCGCATGTCCGACGCCATACCAGCCCGGCAGCATTACCCGCGCCTGCGCCCAGCTGAACACCCAGGGAATGGCGCGCAGATCCTCGATCCGGGTGCTTTTGGTGCGGCTGGCCGGGCGCGACCCGATCTTGAGGCCGGAAATTTCCTGAATCGGCGTGAGTTGCCGGAAGAATTCCTTGAACCCCTCCGTGCCGTAGACGAGATCGCGATAGGCGGCGAACGCGGTCCTCGACAGTTCGTCCATCGCGGCGGCGAAACGGGCCGCGTCGCGGTCGGAAATGGCTTCGGGCTCAAGGCTGGCGAGCAGGGTCGCGCTGGTCATCGCCTCCAGATTGGTCATCGCGACGTCCCGCGTGCCGAACTTCGCCGCAATCACCTCGCCCTGTTCGGTGATGCGGATGCGACCCTGCACCGTGCCCTTGGGCTGCGCCTGAATCGCCGCGAAGGAGGAGCCGCCGCCGCGCCCGACCGCGCCGCCGCGGCCGTGGAACAGCTGCATCGCGGTGCCCGCATCGGCAAAGACCGGCGCCAGCGCCTTGCTCGCCTGGAACAGCCCCCAGGTCGAAGTGATGTAGCCGCCATCCTTGTTGCTGTCGGAATAGCCGATCATCACTTCCTGATGGCCGCGCCCCTGCACCACGCCCGCAATTTCGGGCAGGCCGAAATAGGCGGTCATGATCGACGGCGCGGCTTCCAGATCGGCGATGGTTTCGAACAGCGGCACCGCCATGATCGCGGCCTGCGGCGCGCCATTCTCGCCGACTCGCCAGAGGCCCGCTTCCTTGAGGATGATGTTCACTTCCAGCAGGTCGGACACGCTTTCCGCCTTGGAAATGATATAATGGGTGATGCATTGCGGACCGTAGACACGATGCGCCTCCGCCGCGGCCTGCACGATCGCCAGTTCGGACGCGGTCTCCTCCGAATATCCCGAGAAGCGCGTGCCCAGCGGCCGGTTGCTCGCCAGTTCGCGCCGCAGCAGCGCGATGCGGGCATATTCGTCGAGCGCGGCATAGTCCGCCTCGACCCCCGCGACCTTCAGCAGTTCCGCCACCACGCGCTGATGGACGTCGCTGTTCTGCCGCATGTCGAGCGTGGCGAGGTGGAAGCCGAACGTCTCCACCGCGCGGATCAGGCGGCCCAGCGCGCCGCCCGAGGCCAGCGCGCCGTCGCCCTCGCTCGCCAGCCCCTGCGCCACGGTGACAAGGTCGCGCCGAAGATCGGCGGGGCTGGCATAGGCTTCGCCCCCGAGCGCGGAGGCGCGGGCGGGCTGCTTGCCGGTCAGCGCGCGATAGGTGGCGGCGATCCGGGCATAGATGCCGGAAATGGCGCGGCGATAGGGTTCGTCCTGACGGCTGGGCGAATTGTCGCCGCTGGCGTCGGCAAGATCCAGCACCGCCTGCGGTACATGGGCGAGTTCGGTCGAGAGCGACAGTTCCGCGCCCAGCGCATGGAGCGCATCCATGTAGTAGGTCAACGCCGCTTCGCAGCCCTTGGCCAGCGCAAGGCGCAATTGCGGCGCCTGCACGAAGGGATTGCCGTCGCGATCGCCGCCGATCCAGTTGCCGACGCGCAGGAAACTCTGGGGACGCGCGCCCAGCACCCGTTCCCACCGGGCATAGAGAGCGGGCAGCACGGGCAGGAACACGTCGCGGAAATAGGCGAGGACATTTTCGATCTCGTCCGCGACGAACAGCTTTTCCCGGCGCAACGGGCGCGTCTGCCAGAGCAGGGCGATCTGGCGGAAGATCGCTTCGTCGAGATTTTCGCCGTCGTCCGTTTCGGCCCGCCCAGCGTCCTTGAGCAGCATCAGGTCGGCGATGCGGTTCTTATGATCGATCATGCTCTTGCGCCGCACCTCGGTCGGGTGGGCGGTGAGGACCGGGACGATCAGCGCGTGGGACAGAAGGTCGAGGATGGCGTCGCGCTCGATGCCGTGGGATTCGAGCTTTTCCACCGCAGAAGCGACGTCGGCGCCCGGTTCCGCCGCCACCCCCTGCCGGTCCTCCGCCAGATTGGCCAGCATGGAAAAGAGCATGAAACCACGCACGAAGCTCAGCGTATCGTCGAGGCTGAGCGCATCGAGCCCCGTATCCACGACATCGGCGCCATGCAGCCCCCGCGCCCGGTCGACCGAGGCGGAACGGATATATTCGGTCTGCTTGTAAATCTTGTCCCCGCCATAAGCCCGAATAACGTCGCCCAGCAGACGGCCGAGATAACGGATATCGGGGTTCTGCGTGATCGCAGGCGCGTTGGAGGATGCAGGAGTCGCCATATGATCGATGCTGCATTGCAACAATCGACTGGTCAAGGAAATCGTTCCCGTGGCGACGCTTCGCCCATAGCGGGGTTGCGCTTGGGCCACAGGCTGGGCCAAAGGACTATCGTGACCGCCAGCATCAGCATAGGAAGTGACAGCAACGGCAATGCCGTTCTGGTCGACGTCGAGGAATTGCTTGCCACCCGGCTGCTCGTGCAGGGCAATTCGGGGTCGGGCAAGTCACATCTTTTGCGTCGTCTGCTGGAGGAAAGCGCCGCGCTGGTGCAGCAGGTGGTGATCGACCCGGAGGGCGATTTCGTCACGCTGGCCGATGAATATGGCCATGTGGTGATCGACGCGGGCGACTATAATGAGCGCGAGATCGTCAAGATGGCGAGCCGGATTCGCGAGCATCGCGCGTCGGTGGTGCTCAGCCTCGAGTCGCTGGAGCTGGAGGCGCAGATGAAATGCGCCGCGACCTTCCTCTCGACCCTGTTCGATGCGCCCCGCGACCATTGGTATCCCGCGCTGGTGGTGGTGGACGAGGCGCAGATGTTCGCGCCCGTCGCAGCGGGCGACGTGTCGGACGAGGCGCGGCGGCTGAGCCTCGCGGCCATGACCAACCTCATGTGCCGGGGGCGCAAGCGCGGGCTTGCGGGCGTGATCGCGACGCAACGGCTGGCGAAGCTCGCCAAGAATGTCGCGGCGGAGGCTTCGAACTTCCTGATGGGGCGCACCTTCCTCGATATCGACATGGCGCGTGCAGCGGACCTGCTGGGCATGGAGCGGCGGCAGGCCGAACAGATTCGCGATCTGGAGCGCGGGCGCTTTCTGGGGCTTGGCCCCGCCATCGCGCGGCGGCCGGTGGCAGTGAAGATCGGCGCGGTCAAGACCGGGACGCGGGGCGGCACGCACAAGCTGATGCCGCCGCCGGTCGCAGCGACAGGGGATTTGCAGGAATTGCTGTTCGCCAGTGCGGGTGAAGAGGACGCCCTGCCCCCTCCCCCGCCGCGGGCCGAGCCGCCGCCTTTGCCCGCCGAGGAATTGATGCGGGCGCTGGCGGCTGCGCCGTCGGCCAAGCCCGCCGCGCCGGAGCTGGACTTCGGACAGAATGAGCCGGTGGTGATCGCCGTGCTGGAGGAAATCGTCGCCGATCTGGGCGAAGCGCAGCCCAGCGTGTCGACGCTCTTCCAGGATTTCGGGGTGCGCTGCCGGATGAAGGGGTTGAAGACCCCGCCGCTGGATTTGCCCGCTTTCCGCAGGCGCTTCGCCATGGCGCAGGCGGGGATGTTCGACGCCGACGATCCGCGCTGGGCCGATGCCATGCGGGCGGCCGAGCCGGTGCCGGAGGATATGCTGGCGCCCTTCCTGCTGATTGCGCGGGCAGCGATGCAGGGCTTGCCCTGTCCGGACGATGTGGCGCTGGCGCGGGCCTATGGCACCAGTTCGCCGGGACGGGTGCGGCGGCTGATCGACTATATGGAAAAGCTGGGCGTGATCGTGGCGCGGACCGATTTCGGCGGGCGGCGCTCGATCGGCGTGCCGCAACTGGGACTTTCCACGGCGGCGGCCGAGGGATGAGCGTTTCGGTTCTCTTCGTCTGTCTGGGCAATATCTGCCGCTCGCCGCTGGCGGAGGCGGCTTTGCGGGCCGAGGCGGAGAAGGCCGGGCTGACGGTGGAGGTGGATTCGGCGGGCACCGGCGACTGGCATGTCGGGTCCCCGCCGGACAGCCGCGCGCAGGCGGTGGCGCTACGCAACGGCATCGACATTTCGGGCTACCGCGGGCGGCAGGTGCCGGCGGCGGATTTCCGGCGGTTTGACCATGTCTTCGCGCTGGATGGCGAGAATCTGAAGAATTTGCGAAGAGTGCGCCCCTCGGACGGAACGGCGGAGTTGCGGCTGCTGATGGATCTGGTGCCGGGGCGCGAGGGGAGCGGCGTGACCGATCCCTATTTTGGCGATGAGGCCGGGTTCGATGTGACCTGGGACGATGTGACGCAGGCGGCGAGGGCGATTGTGGAGCGGTTGGGAAAATAGCCGTTCCTCCTCGTCCTTCCCGACCTCCGTTCGGGCGGACGGGGAGAGGTCGGGTAATCAGGCCAGGTGCGTCTCTATCGGCAAACCACCCTTGAGCGTGAGCGTGACCGGAGTGCGCTCCGCCACATCGGCCAGCTTTGCCTTTTGCGCTTCGTCCAGACCCCTGATCGTCAGGGCGCGGTCGATACGGCGATCATCCTTGCCGCCCGAAAGCCTCAGCGCCACGTCGAGCGATTCGAGCGGCCATTCCTTCTTCTCCGCATACATCCGCAACGTGATCGCGGTGCAGGCGCCCAGCGACGCGAGCAGCAGGTCGAAGGGCGCGGGGCCAAGATTGCCGCCGCCGAGGCTTTCCGGCTCATCGGCGGTAAGGGCATGGCCGCCGACCTCGACCTGCGTTCGGTAGCGGTCCTTGCCGATATGGGCGGTGCCTTGGGCCATGCTCGTTACTCCGGCAGGGGGATGAATTCATGTTCGGCGGGCACGGGGGCGAAGCGCTGGGCCTTCCAGTCGGCCTTGGCCTGCTCCAGCCGCTCCGGCGAGGAGGAGACGAAGTTCCAGAAGATATGACGCTGTTCGGGCAGCGGCTCGCCGCCCAGCAGCATCAGCCGGGCCGGCCCCTTGGCGCGCAAGATGATTTCCGCGCCGGGCTTGAAGATGATGAGTTCGTTGGTCGCGAAGGCGCCGCTCTGGCCGATCACCTCCACCTCGCCGCCGACGACGTAGATGGCGCGTTCGACATGTTCGGCCTTGAGCTGATAGCGGGCACCGTCCTGCAACGCGATGTCGGCATAGACCATGTCGGAGAAAGTCCTGACCGGCGAGATCAGCCCGTCGGAGGTGCCCGCGATCACTGTCAGGCGGATGCCGTCGGCTTCCGTCGTGGGGATTTCCTGCGCCTTGTGATGGGCGAAGCCGGGGTCGACCTCCTCAAATTGCCTGGGCAGCGCCACCCAGGTCTGGAGGCCGAACAGCTTGCCGCCCGACGCGCGGATTTCCGGGCTGGTGCGCTCGCTATGGACGATGCCGCTGCCCGCCGTCATCCAGTTGACCTCGCCGGGGCGGATCGGCTGGACCGAGCCGACCGAATCCCGGTGCAGGATTTCGCCCTCCAGCAAATAGGTTACGGTCGCAAGGCCGATATGCGGGTGCGGGCGGACGTCGAGACCTTCGCCGCTGTTGAAGGTCGCCTCGCCCATCTGGTCGAAGAAGATGAAGGGGCCGACCATGCGGCGATGCGCGGAGGGGAGTGCGCGGCGAACCTGAAAGCCGTCACCCAGATCGCGGACCGGCGGCAGAATGACGAGATCGACGCCTTCGACGTCTGAGGAGCGGATGGACATGGCAATTTTTCCTTATCAGGCGCCGAGGAGCGCCATGGCTTCGATCTGGGCGCGGGAGAAGCCCTGCGCGGTGAGGGTGGGAATATGGCGCTCCGCGATCTGGCGGGTGCGGCCGGATTCGCAGAGGAAATCGCGGATCGGGCGCATCTGTTCGGGCAGCGCTGCGGGCGTCTTTTTCGGGCCGATCAGGGCGTCCAGCGCATGCCCGATGCGCGAGCGAAACGCGCCACGCCCAGCAGGTTCGCCACAGCCGCAATCGGCGACGGCATTCAGGGCAGCCTTCACATCCTGCCATTCGGCGGGGCTGAGGCGCGGGGCGGCGATGTTCAGCATGGTAAGGCTCCCTGTCGTTCGATGAAATCCTTTTAGCGCAGGTTTGCTTTAAGGATCATGAGGATAATATCGCTCAGACTGTTCGAATTTTTCGAAAAGAGCCGGGTGCGGGGGACGCACCCAGCCCTTTCCGTCGTCAGGCCGCGTCGACCATGACGATTTCGCTATCCTCGATGGCGGTCACGCGGATGACATCGATATCGCTGATCGCAGCGCCGTCGCGGGCGTTGATGCGGACGTCGTCGATCCGGATCGCGCCGGTAGCAGGGACCAGATAGGCCTTGCGCTCCTTTCCGATCGCATATTCCGCCGTGTCTCCCGCCTTCAGCGTGGCCGCTACCACCCGCGCATCGGTGCGGATCGGCAGCGCATCATTGTCATTCTCATAACCCGACGCCAGCGTCACGAAATGGCCCGAACGCTCGCCCTTGGGGAAGGGCCGCGCGCCCCAGCTCGGCGCTTCGCCGTCGCGGGTGGGGATGATCCAGATCTGGAAAATCCGGGTCGTCACATCCTCCAGATTATATTCCGAATGACGGATGCCGGTGCCCGCGCTCATCACCTGCACGTCGCCCGCTTCGGTGCGACCCTTGTTACCCAGGCTGTCCTGATGGGTGATCGCGCCTTCGCGGACATAGGTGATGATCTCCATGTCGCGATGCGGGTGCGGCGGGAAGCCGGTCTGCGGCGCGATCGTGTCATCGTTCCACACGCGCAGATTGCCCCAGTGCATCCGGGCCGGATCATGATAGCCCGCGAACGAGAAGTGATGCTTGGCGTCGAGCCAGCCATGGTTGGCGCCGCCGAGGCTGTCGAAAGGGCGAAGTTCGATCATGTCTTGTCTCCTGCGGTACGGCGCCGGTGGAAGGTGGGCCGTCCCTGTTGGAGATGCTTCTAGACCTCACCCGCTTTATCGGTCAGAGAGATAAAATCTGCCAAAACGTTCCAGGAAATCGAAAAGTGAATAATCCGGGCATACCGACCTTCGACCAGCTGCGCATCTTCCTGACCATCGTGGATACGGGCAGTTTCGCGGGCGCGGGCCGCAAGCTCAACCGGGCGGTGTCGGTGATCAGCTATGGCATCGCCAATCTGGAGGCGCAGCTGGGCCTTACCCTGTTCGACCGTGAAGGGACGAAGAAGCCGCAGCTGACGGTTGCGGGACGGGCTTTGCTGGCGGAGGTGCGATCGATCTCGCACGGCATCGACGGCCTGCGGGCCAAGGTGAAGGGACTGCTCGACGGACTGGAGGCGGAGGTCAATCTGGCGGTCGACGTCATGCTGCCGGCGGAACGGCTGGGGAAGGTGCTGCGCACCTTTGCAAAGGAATTTCCGACGGTGCAGTTGCGGCTGCATGTCGAGGCGCTGGGCGCGATCACGGCGATGGTGCTGGATCGGGGCGCGGCGATCGGGCTGTCGGGACCTCTCTCGGCGGGCGTCGAGGGAATTGAAAGCATAAGCGCGGGATCGGTGGCGATGGTGCCGGTGGCGGCGCCGGATCATCCGCTGGGGCGCATGGAAGCGATCTCGCCGGGCGCCGGGCGGGATTATACGCAGCTGGTGCTGACCGACCGCTCGCGCTTCACCGAGGGGCAGGATTTTTCGGTGAGCAGCCCCAAGACGTGGCGGCTGGCGGATCTGGGCGCGAAACATGCGTTGCTGCGCGAGGGGATCGGCTGGGGCAATATGCCGCTGCCGATGATCGAGCCGGATCTGGTGGCGGGAACGCTGGTGCGGCTGGTCATGCCGGATCATCCGGGCGGGACCTATCGCTTTTCCGGCATCTGGCGGCGGGACACGCCGCCGGGACCGGCGGCAAGCTGGCTGCTGGAGCAGTTTGTGGCGATGGGGCGTGAGGATAAGGAATTGGAGGGGATGTCGGACGTGTAAAAGCTCCCCTCCCGCACAGGGTAGGGGAGCTGATGACGGTCAGGCCTGAATGAAGGCCAGCAGATCGGCGTTGAACTGGTCCTGATGGGTCGCGGTCAGGCCATGGCCTGCGCCGTCATAGACCTTCAGTTCAGCGTCCTTCACGATCTTCGCGCTCAGTTCGCCGGCATTGCCGATGGGCACGATCTGGTCGTCGGCGCCATGAATCACGAGCGTCGGCACGTCGATCGCCTTCAGGTCATCGGTATAGTCCACCTCGGAAAATTCGCGGATGCAGAGATATTGGCCGAGGATCGATCCTTGCATCCCCTGCCGCCAGAAGCTCTGGCGCAAACCTTCGTTCACCGCCACGCCCTCGCGGTTGAAACCGTAAAAGGGCGTCGTCAGGTCAAGATAAAATTGCGAGCGATTGTCGGCCACGCCCTTGCGAATGCCGTCGAACACATCGAGCGGCAGCCCGTTCGGATAGGCTTCGCTCTTCGCCATGCGGGGCGGAACGGCGCCGACCAGCACCATCTTGGCAACGCGGGCGGTGCCATGGCGACCGACATAATGGCTGATCTCGCCGCCGCCGGTCGAATGGCCGACCAAAACCGCGTTGCCGAGGTCCAGCGCCTCGATCACCGCGGCCAGATCGTCGGCATAGGTGTCCATGTCGTTGCCGGTGGCGGGCTGGTCCGAACGGCCGTGGCCGCGGCGGTCATGGGCGACGACGCGATAGCCCTTGCTCAGCAAGAACAGCATCTGCCCGTCCCAGGCATCGGCGCTGAGCGGCCAGCCATGGGAAAAGACGACGGGCTGAGCGTCCTTCGGCCCCCAATCCTTGAAGAAGATGTTGGTGCCGTCCTTGGTGGTGATGCGGGTCATGTCGTGGTTCCTTTCAGTCTGGAGGGGCGGGATGTCCGTCTCGATGCACGGGAGATAGGGCGGACCGTCCTTGCGCGGGATTGGCGGACACGACATTATGCGGGCCGATTCCGACAAAGGAGCCGATATGCCCACGCCGACGCTGCCCGACGCGGCCATTGTGCCGCTGATCGAAGTCGGATTGATGATCTATCCCGACTGTCAGATGGGGATGGTCCACGGCATCACCGACCTGTTCGACGTCGCGGGCCGCTTTGCGGTGGACAATGGTCGGCGTCCGGTGCGCGTCAGCCACTGGCGGTTGCAGGAGGGCGGGGGCTTTGCGCGTTGCCGCGACAGCCATCCGGACGAAGCGGCGGGCAATTCGCCGACCGTGCTCGTCGTGCCAGGCAGCCTCCACAAGCTGATCGAGCCCGGCGAGGCCGAACCCTATGCGCGCTGGCTGCTCGACCGGCACGCGCAGGGTGCGGTGCTGGCGTCGAACTGCGGCGGCGCCTTCTTTCTTGCGGCAACGGGGCTGCTCGCGGGGCGGCCCGCGACGACCCACTGGTATTTTGCCGAGGAGTTCCGGCGCCGCTTTCCCGACGTCCGCATGGAGGCCGACCGGATGGTGATCGACGATGGCGACATCGTCACCGCGGGCGGCATGATGGCGTGGACCGACCTCGGCCTGCGTATCGTCGAGCGCCTGCTCGGTCCGACGGTGATGATCGAGACTGCGCGCTTCCTGCTGCTGGACCCCGCGGGGCGCGAACAGAAAAATTATGCGAGCTTTGCACCGAGGCTGACGCATGGCGACGAGCCGATCCTGAAGGTCCAGCACTGGTTGCAGGCGCGCCGCGCGGGTCCGGTCACGGTCGCCGAAATGGCGCGTGAGGCCGGGATGGAAGAGCGGACCTTTCAGCGGCGCTTCAAGGCGGCGACGGGGATGACGCCGGTCGAATATGTCCAGCATCTGCGCGTCGGCAAGGCGCGCGAGCTGCTGGAGTTCACGCGGCGCCCGGTCGATCAGATCGCCTGGAGCGTCGGCTATGAGGATGCCGCCGCCTTCCGCAAGCTGTTCCACCGCCTGATCGGCCTGTCGCCGCACGGCTATCGCCAGCGCTTTTCGACGCCGGGATCGCTGACCGAAGCGGCATGATCGGCGGCGACTATCCGGCAGGTAATCGCCGAGGCGGCGAAGGTTCGCGATAACGGCCAGTGAAGCGCCGACAATTTTTTTCGCCCATGTGTCGATTCCGGTTGGGCTCGTTCGTCGTCAGCATAGGAGGCCGCTGTTGGCCCCGCTAACAAGGAGATGACCAATGCGTGTGATGGTGTTCGTAAAGGCGACCGAGGACAGCGAAAAGGGCCTGCCGCCGACCGAAGAAATGACCGCGATGTTCGAGGCGATGGGCAAGTTCAACGAAGAACTGGTCAACGCCGGGGTGATGGTGTCGGGCGACGGGTTGAAGCCGTCGTCGCACGGCAAGCGGATCCACTTCGACGGCCCGAGCCGCACGGTGATCGACGGTCCTTTCGCCGAAGCGCGCGAACTGGTTGCCGGTTACTGGATCTGGGAGGTCAAGGACATGGACGAGGCGGTCGCCTGGGCCAAGCGCTGCCCCAATCCGATGATGGGGCCGAGCGACCTCGAGATCCGCCCCTTCTATGAAATGGAGGATTTCGGTGACGCGGTGACCCCCGAGATCGCCGAGCAGGAACAGCGCCTGCGCGAAAGGCTCGCCGGCGAATGACGCCTGTGTCCGCTGCCAGGCTTGCCTCGTCGGCGAGTTTCCCGGACAAGGCGGGCATGGCAGTGGACGATACCCACCGGGCAATCGAGGCGGTTTTCCGGATCGAACGGGCCAGGCTGATCGCCCGTCTTGCCCGCCTGACCCGCGACGTCGACCGCGCCGAGGAGCTGGCGCAGGATGCGCTGCTCGTCGCGCTGACCGAATGGCCGAAAAGCGGCGTTCCGGCCAATCCCGGCGCCTGGCTGATGGCCGCGGCGAAGCGGCGCGCGATCGACGGCATCCGGCATACCGCGATGCAGGGACGCAAGCATGCCGAGATCGCCCGCGAACTCGACGAGGAGCAGGGCATGAGTGCGGAGGCCATGGAAGCGGCGCTGGACGATCCGCTGGGCGACGAGTTGCTCGGCCTCATCTTCGCCGCCTGTCATCCGGTGATTTCGCGCGAAGCGCGCGCCGCGCTGACGCTGCGGCTGGTCGGCGGGCTGACGGTCGAGGAGATTGCGCGCGCCTTCCTGTCGAACGAGGCCGCGATTGCGGCGCGGATCACCCGCGCCAAGAAGGCGATCGCCAGGGCGGGCGTGGCGTTCGAGGTGCCGCGCGGCGCCGAGCTGGCGGCGCGGCTGCCCTCGGTGCTGGAGGTCGTCTATCTGATCTTCAACGAAGGCTATGCTGCGACCAGCGGGCCGTCGCTGGTGCGGCCCCCGCTGTGCGCCGAGGCGCAGCGGCTGGGACGTATCCTGGCGGCGCTGATGCCGGGCGAACCGGAGGTGCTGGGGCTGCTGGCGCTGATGGAGATTCAGGCGTCGCGGCTGGCGGCGCGCGCCGCGCCGGACGGCAGGTTCGTGCCGCTGACCGAGCAGAACCGCGCCCGCTGGGACCAGCTCCTGATCCGCCGCGGCCTCAATGCGCTGGCGCGGGTCGAGGCGCTGGGCGGCGCCGACGGACCCTATGCGTTGCAGGCGGCGCTTGCGGCGTGTCACGCAAGGGCGCTACGCGCCGAGGACACCGACTGGCGGCGCATCGCCGCACTTTACGACCGGCTGGGGCAGGTGACGCCATCGCCGGTGGTCGAGCTCAACCGTGCGGTCGCGCACAGCATGGCGTTCGGTCCCGAAGCGGGACTGAAGCTGGTCGACGCGATCGCCGACGAAGCGGCGCTGCGCAACTATGCCCCGCTGCCCGCGGCGCGCGGCGATTTCCTGCTGCGGGCCGGGCGAAAGGCCGAAGCGCGCGGCGCATTCGAGGCGGCGGCGGCGCTGTCGACCAATGAACGCGAACGCGAATGGCTGCTCGCCCGCGCCGCGGAATGCGGCTGAGGCGCGAGACAGGACAGCACTGACCGATGCGCTAACTATCGGTAATTGTGTCGTAACATTTCGCCTGTCGCCCCGTCGCTCGTCGACGATAGAAGGCCGCCGGTCGAAACAATACCTAGAATGCTTTGTTTCTGCGCCATGGTCGTGGTGGCTTTTCGCGGTGCCGCGAACGCCGCCTTTCAGTTCAGGAGTTTATCGCTTCGCCCGGCTGCTTTCACGGTGGACCAGATCGTGCCGGTTGCCCCTTCGCTTCCTCCCCCACGAAGGTGATCGGAAATGACCATTCCCCTCGACGCGGCCGCTGGCGGCTGCGAATGCCTGCCTTCGCGGCGGCGCTTCGAACGCGACGATCCGCCCGCCGAGCGGTCGGTAAACGCCTTTGTCCTGCGATATGAGGATCGCTGGTTCGGCATCGAAAAGCAGGTTGCGTTCGAGGCCCCCGATCTGGCTACCGCGCTGGCGATGGTCGAGCATGAGCCGATCGGGCGTTGGGCCGAATTGTCGCTGGACGGCAGGACGCTCTGCCGCTGCGGCGGCGAGCCTGATGGCGCGGCGCGTTATTGGGTCGTCGATTGATGGGCCAGGTCGCGGCGGCCTTGCCGCGCGATCATTCGGCCGTTTGAGCGGCGATCCGAACCTTCTCGGCGCGCAGTTTTTCGGTGTGGAGCAGCTTGTCGGCCATCGCCTGCCACGCCGCCGCGGCGCGCAGGTTGCGCTCGCGAACCTGGGTCAGCGCCGAGGCATCGGCCTCAGCGGTGCATTTTTCGGCTTGGGCAAGATAAAATTCGGTGGTGGCCGACACGGGGCTTTGCTCCTGTAAGGTGGCGGGTCAGTCGACCATATCGGCGATCAGGCGCCGGAGTTCGCGCCGCGACAGCGTCGGGCGGCGGCGCGGCGCATTCGCCGTCATGGCCTTTCCGGCCAGCGACAGCGCAGGCAGCGCGGGGATGATCGAGGGATTGGTCTGGAATAGAGTCATCATCTTTATCTTTGATTTCTGCGTTATGTGAATATGCCCGGTCAGCGCGAACGGCGCTGTCCGGGAGTGGCCGGCCCGCCGCCGCGTTCGCGGTAGACGAGGCGCCCCTTGCTGAGGTCATAGGGCGTCATTTCGACGCGGACCGCGTCGCCAACGACCGTCCGGATGCGGAAACGCCGCATCCGGCCGGCCGTATAGACGACGACCCGATGACCATTTTCGAGCAGGACGCCGAAGCGCCCGTCGGGCAGGACTTCGTCGACCTGCCCGTCGAAGGTCATCAGCTCCTCCTTGGCCAAGATCAGGCCGACTGGAGGTTGATCGCCGAAACCTTGCCGTTGCGGCCGGTTTCGAGCTCGTAGGAGACGCGCTGCTCCTTATTGAGCGTGTCCATGCCCGCGGCCTGGACCGCGGTGATGTGGACGAAGCTGTCGCCCGAGCCGTCTTCATTTTCGATGAAGCCATAGCCCTTGTCATTGTTGAAGAATTTTACGGTGCCGATCGGCATGAGAGTGTTTCCTTTCACGAAAACGGGAAATCCTCCGGCAAAAGCACCGGCGGAGCTGGCAGCATGTGAAGGGAAAAGTCTGCCCCGAAAGGCCGTCAAATTCCGTCGCAGGCGACGTTAGCGAGGCCGATATGGAGGATTTTTCCCGAAAAGTCAAGGTGGCGTCCAAAATTGCGGCGGATGGATGCGGGATCGGCGCGGCGATTTTGCTGGGTGTGTGATGATGAAGTTGATGCGGGGGCCGGGAATTATTTTGGCGGGAGGCCGCGATAAAGGCGGATTATTTGGGACTTTATCTTTCGGGCAAATATCCGTGCCCCGGTGAAAGCCGGGGTCCAGGGGCGCGGTGCGCAACGCGCGGCTTTTGCCCGCCCTGGGCCCCGGCTTTCGCCGGGGTACGGGTGGCACTGGCATCGAGCGAGGCCGGGGTGGCCGCGAGGGAAAGGTGGCCGCAAGCGCAGACGAGCGCTGCGCGCTCGGCCCCTCCGTCAGCCGCTTTGCGGCTGCCACCTCCCCATGGCTTCGCCACAGGGAGGATTGGTCAGGCGCCGTTGGCGGCGCTGAGGATCGCGCGGACGCTGGCCGTCGCGACGTCGGTGTCGAGGCCGCAGCCGAACAGGCTCTTCCCGTCGGCGGTGCGGCATTCGACGTAAGCGGCCGCCTGAACATTGCTGCCCTGGCCGATCGCGTGCTCGCTGTAATCGACGATGTCCATGACCGGGCCGCCCGATTCGGCGAGCGCGGCGATGACGCTCGACATCAGGCCGTTGCCGCGGCCGCTGACGCTGCGTTCCTGGCCGTCGATGCGGAGGACTCCAGCAAAGATGCGACTGGCCGTGGGTGCCCCTCCACCACTTCGTGGCCCCCCTCCCCGTTCCGGGGAGGAATGGCTTTCGGACCAGTCGACGAGCTGGAAGCGTTTGGCGTCGGTGGTCAGATAGGCGCGCTCGAAGGCGTGCCAGATGTCCTCGGCGCCGAGTTCGCGGCTCGTTTCGTCTGCCAATGCCTGTACGATGTGGCTGAAGCTCGCCTGCATTTTCTTGGGCAGTTTCAGCCCCTTGTCCTGTTCGAGCACCCAGGCGACGCCGCCCTTGCCCGACTGGCTGTTGACGCGGATCACCGCTTCATAGCTGCGCCCCAGGTCGGCGGGGTCGATGGGGAGATAAGGGACTTCCCAGCGTTCGTCATTCTGGCGCTCGCGCGCGGCGAAGCCCTTTTTGATCGCGTCCTGATGGCTGCCCGAAAAGGCGGTGTAGACGAGCGCGCCGCCATAGGGGTGGCGCGGGTGGACGGGGAGCTGGTTGCAATATTCGACCGTCGCGATGACCTCGTCGATATTCGAGAAGTCGAGGCCGGGGTCGACCCCCTGCGTGTACATGTTGAGCGCGATGGTGACGAGGCAGGTGTTGCCGGTGCGCTCGCCATTGCCGAACAGGCAGCCCTCGACGCGGTCGGCGCCCGCAAGCAGGCCGAGTTCGGCCGCCGCGACGCCGGTGCCGCGGTCGTTGTGGGTGTGCAGCGAGATGATCGCGCGGTCGCGGTTCGGCAGGTTCTTGGCGAAATACTCGATCTGGTCGGCGTAGATGTTGGGCGTCGCCGCCTCGACCGTCGCGGGGAGGTTGAGGATTATCGGGTTGTCGGGGGTGGGGGCGAGGATGCCCATCACCGCTTCGCACACCTCGATGCTGAAATCGAGCTCGGTGGTCGAGAAGCATTCGGGGCTGTACTGGAAACGCCAGTCGGTGCCGGGCAGGCGCGCGGCATTGTCGCGCAGCTGCTTTGCGCCCTCGATCGCGATCGCCTTGATGTCGGCCTTGTCCATGCCGAACACGATCTTGCGCCACGCCGGTGCGAGCGCATTATAGACGTGGACGATCGCGGCGCGGGCGCCCGCGAGGCTGTCGAAGCTGGTGCGGATGAGGTCGGCGCGGCTTTGCGTCAGCACCTGCGGCGTGACATCGTCGGGGATGCGGCCCGAGCGGACGAGGCCCTGGATATAGTCGAAATCGGTCGCGCCGCTGGCGGGAAAGCCGACCTCGATCTCCTTGAACCCGGCCTTCACCAGCAGGTCGAAGAAGCGCGTTTTTTTCTCGGCATCCATCGGGTCGATCAACGACTGGTTGCCGTCGCGCAGGTCGGTCGACAGCCAGATGGGGGCGAGGGTGATCGTGCGCGAGGGCCATTCGCGGTGGGCGAGCGGAACCTGCGGAAAGGCGCTATATTTGACCGAGGGGTCAGGGAGCATGGTCATGGGATGAAAACTTCTTCTTCGGGTGGTTGCGTCAGTGTCGATCGGACCCTTGAGCGGGTGGC